>JAVWJP010000011.1:5776-63055 GCA_036638975.1 Hydrogenoanaerobacterium sp. | reverse complement strand
CTTTCATTTGTTTGTTATAAAATAAAACTAAACAGCATAACAAAATATTCTTCTTCATGTGCGTAGCACGCGACTTAGATAAAAATTAATAAAACAGGAACTGTTTTATTAAATAGACAGATTGGACTGATAATATGGAAAACAATATAGAAGACATGAGCTGCCCATATATAGTATTTCGTGTAGATGCACGGCTTTTTACTTTAAACAGTGCTCATGTAATGGCAATTAGAGAAATGCCATTTGTTGAGAAAATCCCCGAGGCACCAAAGACTATGCGCGGTATATTTATCTATATGGGCAGTGCTGTGCCTATGCTTGATTTGCGCACGGTTTTTGGCGAAAAAACTTTGGACGAAGAATACATTTCGTTTGTTGCCATGCTTGAGCAGCGCAAGCAGGACCACTACAAATGGGTACAAGATTTAAACTATGCGGTAGAGCATCACGAGCAATTTAACCTTGCTACAGACCCGCACAATTGTGCCTTTGGCAAGTGGTACTACTCTTTTAAGAGCGATAATAACGCAATAAATTACCATATGCAAAAAATAGAGGAGCCGCACCGTTTACTGCACGAAACAGCCTTGGAGGCTGTGGGGTGCCGTCAGGAGCATGACAAATGCAAAAGAGAAAGATGCGTTAAAGATGTCCTGCATGATGCAGAGCATATCTATGCAAAAACGGTTATAGACCTTATAGAAGAAGCCAAAACGATAATGAAGGACAGCTATCGCGAGATGGCACTGGTGATAGAGCACGATGGCAAATATTACGGTCTTGCCGTAGACGAGGTATTAAGCGTGGAAGAAATTGAGGACGGCGGAGGACGCGAGAGCATAAGCTCTATTGCGGACAGCCCCCTTGTAAAATCCATCAAAAAATGCAAGCGCTACGAAAACAAGCTGATAATAGAGCTTGACGATGTAAAGTTACCGCAATGTCTTAGCTTATAAAAGACCATAAAAAAAACAATTATAAAGCGGAGGTACTTTAAATGAATACCACGGATACTGTAAAAAAGCTTAAAACCATTGCTGCCGAAAAACTTTTTTCTTATATATACGCGGCAGACGAAGCTGTGGCAAAAAAGCAGGCAGAGCGGTACGAAAAGGCTGTGGACGAGTTTGTAAAGCTTTATGGCAATGCGCGCGAGGTAGAGCTTTTTAGCGCGCCCGGACGCACCGAGGTAGGCGGTAACCACACAGACCACCAGCATGGACGTGTGCTTGCGGGCAGTGTAAACCTTGATGTTATAGCGGTATGCTCTAAAAACGATGAAGGTGTAATACGGATAAAATCTGAGGGTTACCGTATGGACGAAATAAACCTAGATGACCTTTCGGTGCAGCAAAAAGAAATAAACAAGGCTGCTTCTCTTATACGCGGTACAGCGGCGCGCTTTTTGCAAAAAGGGTATAAGCTTGGCGGTTTTGATGCCTACACAACCTCTGATGTGCTTAGAGGTTCGGGGCTTTCATCATCGGCGGCGTTTGAGGTTTTGGTTGGAACTATGCTTAATCATAGCTACAATGATGGCAAAATAAGCGCTGTGGAAATTGCACAGATAGGGCAGTATGCCGAGAACTTTTATTTTGGAAAGCCGAGCGGGCTTATGGACCAAACTGCCTCGTCGGTGGGCGGCTTTGTCGCAATAGATTTTAAAGACCCTGAAAACCCGATTGTCGAAAAAGTTGATTACGATTTTGCAAAATCAGGTTATACACTTTGCATTGTTGATACAGGCGGAAACCATGCCGATTTAACCTGTGAATATGCGGCTATACCGGAAGAAATGAAGAACGTCGCGGCTTTTTTCGGAAAATCGGTTTTGCGAGATGTGGATACACAAGCGTTTTACGATAAACTCCCAGAGCTTCGTCACGAAACAGGTGACAGGGCGGTGCTTCGCGCTATACACTTTTTTGCCGAGAACGAAAAGGCGAAAAAAGAGGCCGATGCACTTAAAGCGGGAGATTTTAACAAGTTTAAAAAAATAGTTATAGCCTCGGGCGAATCGTCATTTAATTGCCTGCAAAATGTTTTTACAACTCAAAATGTGGACGAGCAGGGGCTGTCGCTGGCGCTGGCACTTACTAAAAAGATGCTTAGTGCCCGCGGTGCATGGCGTGTGCACGGCGGCGGTTTTGCGGGCACAATACAGGCTTTTGTGCCAAACGATATGCTTGCCGATTATAAATATTACATAGAAAAAGTGTTTGGCTATGGCAACTGTCATGTGCTTAGCATACGTCCTGTGGGCGGTATAAAAGTAGAATTATAAAATACAAGGAGAGAGATATATATGGCAGAGCTTCGCTGGCACCCTTTTACGCAGGATTGGGTAATGATAGCTTCTCACAGACAGGCGCGCCCACAGATGCCAAAGGATTGGTGCCCGTTTTGTCCGGGGGAAAATAACGATAAACTACCAAAAGATTACGATGTATATGAGTACGACAATGATTTTCCGGCGCTTTCAAATAACCCGCCGGTGCCGGACGATGTTGCAAACGGCTTTTTTAAAACAGCCGAGGCTTATGGCAAATGCGAGGTAATTTTGTACTCGCCCGGGCACGAAACAACAATACCCCAGCTTAGTGACGAGCATATGACAAAGCTGGTGGAGCTGTGGAGCAGCCGCTTTACAGAGCTGTCTAAAGATGAAAAAGTAAAATATATTTTTATATTTGAGAACAGGGGAGACCTAGTCGGTGTGACAATGCCACACCCGCATGGGCAGATATATGCTTACCCCTTTGTACCTAAAAAAATAGAGCTCGAAGTTAAATCGGCAAAAGAGCATTTGGCAAAAAATAACGAGTGTATTTACTGCCGTATGCTTAAAGAGGAGCTTGCTTTTTCTAAGCGCGTTATATTCACCACAAAATATTTTACCGTGTTCTTGCCGTTTTTTACAGAGTACCCATACGGCGTATATATATTTGCAAACCGCCATGCGGGCAGTATAAACGAGCTTAGCGCTGACGAAAAAGCTGACCTTGGTGTCTGCCTTAAAAAAACGGTGGGTATGCTTGACAGCTTGTTTGGGTTTAAGTTCCCCTACATGATGTGTATGCACAATGCGCCAGTGAACAGTGGAGATACAAGCGAATATTGGCATTTTCACATAGAGTTTTTTCCGCCGCTTAGAGCTGCCGACAAGCAAAAATTTAACGCCTCCAGCGAAACCGGCGTTTGGGCGCATTGCAACCCCACTTGTCCAGAGGACACGGCGCAAGAGCTTCGCGACGCATATAAACGCTACACAGACAAAAAATAAATTATTCAAGAAAGGCTGCGTTGCAGCTTTTTTTGTGCCAATACATCGGAGCTTAGATGTGATGACAGAGCTGCTCCGTTTGTAATTTGTAATGCAGGCAATTCATTGGTTTTTCTATATTACTGCCGAATTGCTGTATAATAATAGCTGTCCGGCTGCATACTTACTTAATATTGATTTAATAATAGGATAGGCAGCTTTAAAGTTTGTTAAAAATATATTTACTAATATGCAACAAATCAATTGCAAAAAAGCTGCAAATATATTATAATAGGTTTTGATTTCGACTTTTAATAAAAGGGAGATATATAGACATGGATTTTGAACTTGCGGGAACAGTTATTTTATCGGGGCTGCTTATAGTCTTTTTGGTTCTTATTTTACTTACTTTCTTAGTAATGCTTTTTGGCAAAATTATGGGAAGTACAGGCAACGGTAAAAAAAAAGACAGCAGCGTAGCTGAAAAAGCACAGCCAATTGCACAAATTGCACAGCCGCAGCCTGCGCCACAGGGGGCAGACGGTGCTGTAAGCGATGAGATTGTTGCGGTTATCTCGGCATCGGTGGCGGCCGTTTTTGGCGGAGGCTTTGAGGTTAAAAGTGTAAGGCGCGCACCTGCTAAGGGGACACGCTCTGCGTGGTGCATGGCGGGTATGCAGCACAATACCGACCCGTTTTAAAAGAGCTTTTTGAGAAGGGGAAAGAATATATATGATAGAAGGATTTATCGAAGCGATAAAAGGCTTATGGCTCGCTTCCGGCTTTGTTAATGTCACTTGGCAGCAGCTTATTATGATTACTATATCTTGTGTACTGATGTACTTAGCAATAGCAAAGGGCTTTGAGCCTTTACTGCTTTTGCCGATAGCATTTGGTATGTTACTTACAAACCTGCCGGTAGTAGACCCTACCACAATGGGTATGTATCACCCCGAGTTTTTCAATATCCAGCCTGACGGCTCGGTGATGAACGCTATGGAGATAATGAACCACGGCGGGCTTTTGGATATACTTTATTTGGGAGTTAAGCTTGGTGTCTATCCGCCGCTTATCTTCCTCGGAATTGGTTGTATGACAGACTTCGGCCCGCTTATAGCTAACCCTAAGAGCTTCCTTTTGGGTGCAGCGGCGCAGCTTGGTATATTCCTAACATTTTTTGGTGCTTTGGCTCTTGGCTTTACAGGGCCGGAGGCGGGCGCAATCGGGATTATAGGCGGTGCTGACGGACCTACCGCAATATATGTTGCAAAAACCTTGGCACCGGGGCTTTTGGGCTCTATAGCCGTGGCGGCATATTCGTACATGGCGCTGGTACCGCTTATTCAGCCCCCTATTATGCGCGCGCTTACAACTAAAAAAGAGCGCATGGTAGTTATGGAGCAGCTTCGTCCTGTTTCGCAGACCGAAAAAATAATTTTCCCTATAATGGTTACAATAGTTGTTTCCTTTATAGTGCCGGACGCAGCTCCGCTTGTCGGAATGCTTATGCTCGGCAATATATTTAAAGAGTCGGGCTGCGTAGACAGACTTTGCAAAACTGCACAGAACGAGCTTATGAACATTGTAACAATATTCTTGGGCGTTTCTGTTGGTGCTACGGCAACTGCCTCAAACTTTTTGTCGGGCAAAACACTTGGTATTGTTGTGCTGGGGCTTATAGCCTTCTGCTTTGGCACTGCCGGCGGCGTTTTGTTTGGCAAAATCATGTATGTGCTATCGGGCGGCAAGGTAAACCCGCTTATAGGCTCTGCGGGCGTTTCGGCTGTTCCTATGGCTGCGCGTGTTTCGCAAAAAGAGGGGCAGCGCGAGAACCCCGCCAACTTCCTTTTAATGCACGCAATGGGGCCAAACGTTGCCGGAGTTATAGGCTCGGCTGTTGCGGCAGGTGTTCTGCTTGCTATATTAAAGCCACTTCTGTAATACCTTTAACTTATACAATAATCAATAAAACCGTCCTCAAGCTTGCTTTTACAGCTAAACTTGAGGGCGGTTTTTGTGCTCATCTTATAAATTGTTTGTTGCACATGGTTAAAGCTATTTATCAAATATTGTTTCTATGGTTTTTCCGCAGCCATCGGGTGAATATTGCCATTGGCTCATGTGCTCGCCATTAAAAAAGTAAGGCGGTGCCGCTGCTATGTATTGTGCATCAAAGCTGTCAACTATAATAAGCTTAACCTTCATTTTGTCCTTTATAAGGTTTTTTATGTAAACGCTGGTTTGCTGCCCTGGGTGTACACCAGCGCGCAGCTCTGCAAGACCTGCAAGGTTTGGCGTAAGCTCTACAAACACACCGTATTCTTCTACGCTTCTTACTACACCGGCAACAGTTTCTCCGCTTTTAAACAGTGCGGCGTTTTCGCTCCATGTTCCCCAAAGCTCCTTGTGAGTGAGGCTTATTCTCCCATATGAATCGACAGACTTTACTACAGCTTTAATATCCTGACCGGTTTTAAACCTGTCACAGGGGTGCGAAATGCGCGAAACCGAAATAGCGTCTATAGGTATAAGAGATGCCACACCGCAGCCTATATCGACAAAGCAGCCAAATGGCTCTAAATGTGTCACTCGCGCGTCTATAACGTCACCGGGGCAAAGCTTGTTTATATAGTTTTCTATGCAGTGCCGCTGTACTGCACGGCGCGAAAGCAGGGCGCAGGTGCTTCCGTCGGGTGCTTGTGTGAACCCTGTAATTTTAAAGCAGACGGGTTTGTTTACGCGCGATATTATGGCTATTTCGCGCGTAGTTCCGTCCTCTATGCCAATGGCACATTCGTTTTTGGGCATAAGCCCGCGCAGACATCCGCAGTCCACCAGCAGGTTATGCGCGCTGTCACAAACAGTAGCGCGCGCTTCTAAAATGCGCCCTTGTAAATATGCTTCTTGCAGTGCAGCAAGGCTTTTAAAGGCAGCTATGTTCTCGGGTGCTTCGCACAGCTTGCCCTCAGGCTTTAGTACTCCAATCATTTTCTCATACCCTCCAAACAGTTTTACACGTTTTGCGTTTTCTGTATAAAAATATATATGAGAAAAATTAATGGCATATGCCGCTTGGGGCTACTGCTCGCACTTAATAATATATTTTTTGTAGCTCGCCGCTTTAGCTGTGTGCGAGCAGGGCTTGTGACCTTCGTTTGGCAGTAGCGCATAAAAGCTGCCCGCCTGCACGTTTACCACGCAGTTGCAATTTTCACCGTCATAAAACGCTACGTCGGCATCGCTGTCATAGGGCTTAGCTACATTCAGCGACGAAATATCGCAAAAGCTTACTTCTTCTGCACCGCTAAGTACAAACATTACATCGGCATATTTTTTATGTGCCTCAAAGCTTTTGCCCAAAAGCGGCGTGGTTGTGCCGGAGGTGGATATAATAAAGCCTCCGTTAAACTCGTAGCGACCCTCAGGCAGCTCGGCTTTGCCGGCTAAAAAAGCAAGGGCATTTGACAGGTTTTTAATCGTGCCTGTGTACCTTTCGGCACAGGATATTTTGTCAATTATCATTATGTAACAACCTTTCTTAATAGTTAAATTGCAAGAATATAATATACTTTTTCAATTATAGCAATAATAAAAAATTTTTTCAATAAATATTACAAATAAAAAAGTCCAAACATTTCTGCTTGGACGTTGTTTTTTGTCTGTCGCGTCTGCCGAGCCGGTGTTCCGTCCACTCGGCAGACTAACAGTTAATATATTCTACAAAAGCGTAAAGTGCCTTTAATTTTTAATATTGTGCTTCCGTAGATGATGTTATAAGTATAAGCGGTAATTATGTTTTGGTCTTTAAAATAATTTGAACAGATTAAAAAAAATAAAAAATAATATGTGAATGAAAAAGCAGCTTATGTCGAGGGCGAGGTTATTTGTAAATTACCTGCGCGTGAATCGCACAGCAGCTTGTATTCAACCGAATCTACAAGCGCGTTCCAGCTTGCCTCTATAATATCTGCCGATGCACCGACTGTTGTCCATACCGAGCTTCCGTCGGTAGTTTCTATAAGCACGCGAACTATAGAGGCTGTGGCGGCGCGTTGCTCAACCACCCTCACTTTAAAATCTATAAGCCTTGTATGTGCAAGCGTTGGGTAAAAAACCTCAAGCGCCTTGCGCAGTGCGCAGTCCAGCGCGTGCACCGGTCCGTCGCCCTCCGCCGCGGTAATTTCGCTTTGCTGCCCAACTTTTACCTTAACCATGGCACTGGAGCACTGTTTTTCGTCGCCTGACTGTTCGCCTATTATGCGAAAGCTTTGAAGCTCGAAGAAAGGCGTAAGCTTGTGCAGCCTTTTTAGAAGAAATATTTCAAGGCTTGCCTGTGCCGATTCAAACTGGTAGCCGCGATGTTCAAGCTCTTTAAGAGCCTCTAAAACTTCGGTTGTAACGGCAGAATCTTTCGTAATCGTAGGGTCAAGCTCTGCAAGCCGCAGGGCTATTGCACTTCTGCCCGAAACCTCTGAGAAAAGCAGGTTGCGGTTATTGCCGACATCAGAGGGGGATATGCTCTCGAAGCTTTGTGAAAGCTTATTTATTCCGTCAATGTGCATTCCGCCTTTGTGCGCAAAAGCGCTTTTGCCTATAACCGGCATTGAGGCGGGCAGCAGGTAGTTTGCTATTTCGGCAATATAAAGTGCGGTATGTGTTATGTATTTTAAATTTTTGTCGGGTATACAGCTATACCCCTGCTTTATTTGAAGAGCTGGTATAAGCGTTGAGAGGTTGGCGTTTCCGCAGCGCTCGCCAAAGCCTAAATAGGTGCCCTGCACTTGCACAGCGCCTGCGCGCACTGCCGCTATAGAGTTTGCAACAGCACAGCCCAAGTCGTTGTGACAATGCACAGCAACAGGCAAAGTAAACATCTTGCATACTTTTTCGGTTATACTTTCTACCTCAAAAGGGAACGCGCCGCCGTTTGTGTCGCATAGCACAAGGCAGGCTGCACCTGCTGCTGCCGCTGTGCGCAAGGTTTGCAGTGCATATTCGGGGTTGGCACGGTAGCCGTCAAAAAAATGCTCTGCATCAAAAAAAACCTCTTTGCCGTGCTGTGCAAAGTACGATACAGTGTCATTTATCATACGCAGGTTTTCGTCATTTGTAGTTTGCAAAACCTCGCTGACGTGCATATCCCAGCTTTTTCCGAATATAGAAATTACGTCGGTATCTGCACTGATAAGCGCAAGGCAGTTTTTGTCGTCGGTTACCTTTATGTTTTTGCGGCAGGTAGCGCCAAAGGCAACAAGCTTTGCATTTTTAAGCTCTAAAAGCCGCACACGCTCAAAAAACTCGCTGTCCTTTGGGTTAGAGCCGGGGTTACCCGCTTCTATATATGAAATACCGAGGCTGTCAAGCTTTTTAACTATGTGCAGCTTGTCATCTACCGAAAAATAAATTCCTTCTGCCTGTGCTCCATCGCGCAGTGTAGAATCTAAAATATCCAGCTGCTTCATAGTGCTTCACTGTCACAGGCGGCACGTGCGCAGGTTACTTTATGTACAAACTCTTTTACTTTAAGGTGCTCCGGGTGTCCCTGATAAACAGCTAAGGCGTTTTTGTCGCTAAGCTCAGAGTAAAGGCAAAGGTCGTAGCCGCCCTCTGTAAAGTTTACACCGACAAAGGCACTTAAAAGCCCCGGTACTTTTCCGACAAGCCCCTCCAGCTTTTCTTTCATCATTGCGGCATTTTCGCTTTTCTTGTGTCCTTCAGCTTCATCTTTTAAGTTCCAAAAAACAATATGCTTTACCATAGTTATTCTCCTTTAATATTATATTTCACAGTAACTGTACACCTTTATATATTTTACCCTTGTGGCGCTCAGTAGTCAATAAAAAGCTTGCTATACTTACATTAAAGAATTATAATAACAGTGAAATGTACTATTAAAAACAGAACGGAGTTGCTATATGAAAAAAACATTGCTGATAATATCTTGCGCAATAGTTTTTTTGCTTGTTCTTGGCGGATGTGGAAAAAAAGATGAAAAGCAAAAAATAGGTATACCAAACCCATTGGTGACGGTTAATGGCTCTGCCGATTTTGCCGCAGTGGGTTTAACTCTTACAGCGCCGGAGGACGCCGAAAATGTAGAATACACGCTTATAGACAAAACTCTTGCACAAATAAAGTTTAAGCTTGACGGCAACGAGTATAACTACAGAACAGCTAAGAGCAAAGAGGATATTACAGGCATTTACGACGCTTATACCGACGAGGAAATGAACTTGATTGTGGTAGCAGGTGAAAAGGACACGACTATCTCGGTTAAAACGACAGATAAAGGCGCGCGCCTTGCAGTATGGAGCTGGGGAGATTTTGCCTATAGCCTTTATACTGACCAAAAAGCTTCCGATGACACTATAAGCGATTTGGCGCAGAACCTTGCAGAAACAGATTACCCGATAATATAGCATAATAAATGAGCCTTTTAAAATATTAATGAAATGTTTGCAATTTATTCTATTTTAGGATATAATATGAGCAAATATATCCTAAAATTTTTATGGAGGCGGGTTTATGAAAAAGTACATTGCGGAATTTATCGGCACGATGGTTCTTGTGATTTTCGGCTGCGGCAGTGCCGTCACAGCAAATACCTTGCTTGGTAAAACTGCAGCGGGTGCACAGGTGCCGCTGGCGTTTTCCACACTCCTTATAGCGTTTGCATTTGGTCTTGTCATTGTGGCTATGGCATATTCTATCGGCAATGTTTCGGGCTGTCATATTAACCCGGCTGTTTCTCTTGCAATGCTCATTTCCGGCAAAATATCTCTTCCGGATTTTGCAGGTTACCTTGCCGCGCAGTTTTTGGGCGGCATAGCGGGCGCGGGTATACTTGCGGGTATGCTGGGCAGCAACGCGGCGTTGGGAGCAAACGGCTTTGGAGAAGCCAGCGCTATAGGCGCAGGTATGGGGCAGGCTTTTCTTGTCGAGGTTATTCTTACCTTTGTCTTTGTAATGGCAATTTTAGGAGTTACATCAAAAACCGATAATTCATCTGTAGCAGGTTTGGTAATTGGTCTTACACTTACACTTGTTCATATACTGGGCATACCTTTTACAGGTACTTCGGTGAACCCCGCCCGCAGCTTCGGTCCGGCTCTTGTAGGCGGCGGCTTGGCTCTTTCTCAAGTTTGGCTTTTTATAGTTGCACCATTGGTTGGTGCTGCAATAGCGGCTTATGTCTATAAATTTATTGTAGGCCCCGCAAAGTAGAAATATAAATACATACGAGGTAATTGTAATATGGAAACTACAGATACAAAAGACGATACGGGTGCGGAAACAGCTGCACCCGTTATTTCTGAAGTTAAAAAGTGGTCACCGCGCAATATGCAAAGATGGCAAAAAAAAAGGCTTATAGGCAGCTTTTTGATGGTTGTTATAATGGGAATAAGTTTTTTGGGGATTACATTAACCTCGCTCTATTCCGATAAAATCAGCGAAGATGATGACTGGGTTTCGGTCATGCAAACCGATCCTGCAACGCAAAAACGCGTAAAAGAGCTAAGTGGTGAAGAAACAAAGGTGCTTTGCGGAACGTACATAGAAAATCTAAAGCAAATTTCGCTTAAAAACTCTAACTACAGCGTAGAATTTTTAGTATGGTTCCGGTGGGAAGGCGACAAAATCAAAGATATGACTAATAACTTCAGAGTATATAAAGGTTCTATTACAGAAAACGACCTTGTCAGAAATTATTATAAAAATGGTGTTCATTACCAGCAGTTTCGTTGTGATGCGACCATTTCTAAAAACTTTTGGACACGCCGTTTCCCATTGGAGTCGCATCAGCTACGTTTCTACATAGAGGCAAACCCAACGGTTAAAGAGCTTGTTTTTGTGGCAGATGACAAAAACAGTGGTGTGAACCCATCTATGGGGATTTCTGGTTACAAGCTTATGCGCAACACCGTTGGTGTTGTTAATTACGAATATTTAAATACTCAAAGCGACCCTGTTATAGGTAAAGCGCCTGTACACAGCGAGCTAGTAACGGCGCTTGAGATAAACAGAAGTACCTGGGGGCTTTACGTTAAGTGCTTTATAGCCCTTTTCGGCACTACGACATGGGTGCTTATAACCTTGTTCTTAAACACGTATCATAAGGTTGACCCTTTAGGTATGATACCGGCGGCATTGTTCGGTACTGTTTCTAATATTATGGTGGGCGCAAACCTTTTGCCAGATGCGCTGCAGCTGGGGCTTATAGAATATGTGAATATTTGGGGTGTAATGATAATTCTTGCAGTTACATTTGCAATCATAAACATAAACCGCATTCGTTCTAAATATGAAGATAAAGAATTTGCGGTCTTTTACGGAAGAATTATGTTCTACACTATTTTGACGCTAACCGTGGTTGGGAATGTCTCTTTGCCCTTAACAGCGTTTAGGTTTTAGAAACAACCTCTAAAACCGATAAAAACTTTACCACAGAAAGAAAATTATGTTTTTCCGGGGATTAATTTAAGTTTTTTGCAAAGAGGGTTATAGCAGTATGAGAGAGCGCATTTACACCATGATAAGGCGGTCTGACGGCGACAATGACAAAATGAGCAGGCTTTATGACGTGCTTATTTCGGTGGTTGCCGTAATAAGCATTGTGCCGCTTATGTTTAAGGAAACTAACTTTTTTCTGGAAAAGCTTGATACTATAACTGTTTATATCCTGTTTATGGACTACATTTTTAGGTGGATAAGCTATGACTACATAAGTAAAAAAAAGGGAATGATTGCATTTGTCATTTACCCCTTTACACCGTTTGCAATTATAGATTTAATTTCTATGCTGCCCTCTTTGGGGCTGCTGCACCACAGCTTGCGTATTTTAAGAATGCTTCGTATCTCAAAGGTGCTACATTATTCCCAAAGCTTTATCTATATTTCAAATGTTTTTAAGAAGCAAAAAAGAGTTCTTTGTTCGGTTCTTATTATAGCAATTTCGTACATATTTGTTTCGGCTCTTGCTATGTTTTGTTATGAGCCAGATACCTTCGATTCTTTTTTTGACGCTATTTATTGGGCGACTACAGCGCTTACGACGGTGGGCTACGGAGATGTTTACCCGCTTACTCATGTGGGGCAGTTTATAAGCATGGTGTCCTCGCTTTTTGGCATAGCTGTAATAGCCTTGCCGGCAGGTGTTATAACCGGCGGATTCATGGAGGAAATTGCCAATGCTAAAGTAGAGCGCGAAGTAAAGCAAGCGGAGGAGGAGCGAATTATCGAGCAGATAGCTGCTGATGCCAAAGCGGCTGAGGAAAAGGCTGCTGCTGAAGAAGCCGAGCGTGAAGAAAAGGCTGAGGAAAAAGCAGAAGAAAAGGCTGACCGGGAAGCTGCGAATGTTGACGGAAAATCTCTTGATACGGCAGGAGCGGGGGTGAGCGGCAATGAGCAATAAAAAGCGTTACATAATTATTATGATAATAAGTGTGCTTATGAACCAAGGCTTTTTTATGCTGCGCGAGGCTTGTAAGCTGCCGGTATGGCTTGATATGACAGGCACAGCGCTTGCGGCGCTTGCACTTGAGCCTACGGCAGGGCTTATGGTGGGGCTTATAAACAACTTTGTGCTTGCAGCATTTTATTACGATGACAGCTCGCTTATTTATTACGCTGTAAGCGCGGCTGTGGCAGTAATAGTGGGTACTCGTATGCGTGTTGGCGGCAAGGTTAAGCTGCGTCGCGTGTTTACTACTGTGCTTTTGGTTATAGCTGTGACCACTGTGATTTCAACAGTTATAACAATTTGGCGCATGGGTGCAATGCCTGATGATTATTGGGAGATTTATTATTACAGCAAGGCAATTGCAATTGGTGCTCCAAAGCTGATAGCTTGCCTGTTTGGTACATTTGTAATACGCTTGTACGATACTCTGGCATCTGTTTTTGTAGTAGGAGCTTTTTACCTGCTGCTTCCGCAAAAACTTAAAAACCCCTCGGCAGAAATACAGGTAAGCGCATAATATTTTAATTTACCTATAAAACGGTCGCTTTGCATTTGGCAGAGCGGCCGTTTTACAATTTTATAAGTTCTTTAGCAAAATAGTAAATTAGTTAAATTATAAAAATATTAGGCACATAGGCAGAAAAACAGTAAAAATAAGCTTGCAAAAAATAAACAATATGATACAATAAAGAAAAGAACCAGTATTGGCTTAATACAATATTATGATACAAAGGAGCTACACGCCATGAGAGAGATTGACTCCGCAAAAATTACCGAGCTTGTTAAGCGTTTGTGCATAGAAACAAACTGCCATTTACCCGCTGACGTAAAGCAGAGTATAACTGCCTGCCGCGGCTGTGAGGACTGGGACCCGGCAAAGGAGATTCTTGACAGGATTATAGAAAATTATGAGATTGCCGATGCAAATAATCTCCCCATCTGCCAAGACACAGGTGTTGCCTGCGTTTTTGTGGAGCTCGGGCAGGACGTGCATATCAACGGCAGCTTGCAAAACGCAGTTGACGAGGGCGTGCGGCAGGGCTATAGCGAGGGCTACTTGAGAAAATCTGTGGTGAAAGACCCTTTAGACCGTGTAAATACAAAGGACAACACACCTGCAATGCTTTATGTAGACCTTGTTATGGGTGACGGTCTTAAAATAACAGTAGCACCAAAGGGCTTTGGCAGCGAGAACATGAGCCGGATAAAAATGTTAAAGCCGTCTGACGGTGTCGAGGGAGTAAAGGAATTTATACTAAAGGTTATAGAAGATGCGGGACCTAACCCGTGCCCTCCTATAGTGGTTGGTGTCGGTATTGGCGGTACCTTTGACAAAGCGGCACTGCTTGCAAAAAAAGCGCTTATGCATCCGCTTACCAAGCGCAGTGAAAGCGAGTTTTACAAAGCGCTTGAGGCAGAGCTTTTAGAAAAGATAAACGCAAAAGGCATAGGTCCGCAGGGCTTTGGCGGTAAAACAACGGCACTTGCCGTAAATATAGAAACAATGCCCACTCATATTGCGGGGCTGCCCTGTGCGGTAAATATAAATTGTCACGTTACAAGACACAAAACGGAGGTGCTTTAAGATGCAAAAACATATTGATATGCCGCTGACGCACGAAAAAGTAAAGAACCTGCACTGTGGTGACAGCGTAACGATAAGCGGTGTTATATATACTGCGCGCGATGCTGCACATAAGCGCCTTGTAGAGCTTGCAGAGGCGGGCAAGCCGCTGCCGTTCGATATAAAAGAAACAATAATTTACTATGTCGGACCGACCCCTGCCCGCGAGGGACAGGCTATAGGCTCGGCAGGACCAACCACAAGCTACCGCATGGACGCATATGCGCCCACCCTTTTAAACATGGGGCAGACCGGTATGATTGGTAAGGGTAAGCGCAGCGCCGAGGTTGTGGACACTATGAAGAAAAATGTGTGCGTTTATTTTGGGGCGATAGGCGGAGCGGGCGCACTGCTTGCAAAATGTGTTAAAAAGGCAGAGGTCATAGCATACGAAGATTTGGGAGCAGAGGCTGTTCGCCGTTTGGAGGTAGAAAACCTGCCGGTGACCGTAATTATAGATTGTGAAGGTAATAATCTTTACGAAAGCGGACGCAGAGAATATTTAAAATCAAAAGAATGAAAAAGCGAAAAATAGACTAAATTTTTGTTGAAGGGCGGCGGCACAATGAATATAAAATTGCAGACCGAAAGCGATTTGCCGCTTTACCAACAGCTTGTAGAAGCTGTCAGTCTTGAGATAACAAGCGGGGAGCTTTCTCCGGGCAGCAAGCTGCCGACGGTGCGTGAGCTTGCCGATGAAATGGGGCTTGCACGAGGCACCATAAAGCACGCTTATGATGAGCTGGGCAAGCTGGGTCTTATAGAAATGACACAGGGGCGCGGTACTTTTGTACTAGCGCGTGACGAAGCTGCGCAAACGGGTAAAAAAGAGCGGGCGATGAACGCTATAGATGCACTTATAACAGAGCTTGAGGGGCTTTCGTTCACTGCAAGAGAAATGCAAATTTTCTTCGGGCTAAAGCTGCGCGAGCGCGAGGAGCATTATGACAATGTGCGCATAGCTATTGTCGATTGCAACCCCGAGGCATTGTCGCTTATCTCAAACCAGCTTTCGGGGATAGATGATGTCGATGTGTATAAGTTCCTTTTAAGCGATATTCTGCATTCGCCACACCGCTTGGGTGACAGCGCCGACCTTATAATTACAACCTCCGCACATTTTGATGAGCTTTCGCGGGTGGTTTCGGACGAGGGTAAGATGATGCGCATGGTGCTTTCACCGACAGGCGCTACAATTATGGAGCTTGCTAAAATTAAGCCGACAGATGAGATAGGAATTTTTTGTGACAGCGAAATTTTTGCAAATATTATTTGCAAAGGCTGCCGTCAGCTGGAATGGCGAGCTACACCCGAGGTTCGTCTTTTTGGGGAAACCCGCACTAAAACAAGCGAGTTTATGGCAAAAAAAGATGTCGTTATTGTTCCTTTGGGGTATATGCAGTTTTGTTCACCGGACGAGGGTGTGGCAATACGCCGCGCAAAAGCCGAGGGCAAAATCATCATACAGTACGAGTATCAAATAGACGGAGGCTCGCTGCTGTATTTAAAAGAACAGATAGACTATGTTCGCAAGCAAAAGAAGGGCAAATAGATATATAAAAATAAACGACAGGCGGTGAGGCTTCACCGCTTGCCGTTTTTTGCTTTACTATCTGTACGGCTGTGGGATTCTTTATGTAAAATACGGTACATGGCTGGGGCTTGCTGTACAAAAGCAACAACAAAAGCAAAAAACTTTCTCTCTTTTGGTTAAAAAAACTTAAAAAATATGATTGACAAAAGAACTAGAACAATGTAATATATAGATATAGTACAAACAATAAGTAATGGGCAAATAACCAAAGAACTATATAATAGATGGAGAGGTGCAACATGGGTAAAAAAACATTGGTCATTGGTGTTATAGGCGCAGACGTACACGCTGTAGGCAACAAAATACTTTATCATGCTTTTACCGAGGCGGGCTTTGAGGTTGTGAATTTGGGCGTTATGGTTTCGCAGGAGGAATACATTTCGGCAGCCATAGAGTCTAAGGCGGACGCTATAGTCGTTTCGTCGCTTTATGGGCACGGGGAACTCGATTGCCGTGGATTGCGCGAAAAATGTGATGAGCAGGGGCTTAAAGGGATAATCATTTATATCGGAGGTAACATTGTTGTTGGCAAGCAGCCGTTTGACGAGGTTGAAAAACGCTTTTTGGCAATGGGCTTTGACAGAGTTTTTGCCCCGGGGACAGCACCTGAAACAACTATAGATGCACTTAAAAAAGATTTAAAAATGGAATAAAGGCGGGTGTAAAAATGAAACCCGTTTTACTTATCGACTTTGGCAGTACATACACAAAGGTTACCGCTGTAGACCTCGACACCGAAGCTCTTTTGGGCACAGGCTGTGCGTACACAACCGTGCAGACAGATGTCGGAGAGGGGCTTGCAAACGCAGTAAAGGAGCTGGAGGAAAAAACAGGTAAGCTCAATTTTATACAGCGCTTTGCGTGTTCGTCGGCGGCGGGTGGGCTTAGAATGATAACAAGCGGGCTGGTGCCGGAGCTTACCGCAGAGGCTGCAAAACAGGCGAGCCTTGGCGCGGGAGCAAAAATAATAAAGGTTTACTCATACCAGCTTACCGAGGACGATTTAATTGATATTGAAGCGGCAAAGCCCGACATTTTGCTGCTTACGGGCGGCACTGACGGAGGCAATACCGAGTGTATTTTAAACAACGCCGCTGTGCTTGCAGCAACAAACGGCGCTTACCCCATAGTTATAGCGGGCAACCGCAGCGTGGGGCGGCAGTGCCAGAGAATACTTGAGGGCAAAGAAACTTACCTGTGCGAAAACGTAATGCCAAAATTCGGTGTCCTAAATATCGAGCCTGCACAAAAGCAAATACGAGAAATATTTTTACAAAAGATTATACAGGCAAAGGGGCTAAGTAAGGCAAGCGAGCTTGTTTCCGGAATACTTATGCCAACACCCTCGGCAATGCTAAAGGCAATGACACTTTTGGCTGATGGCTGTGAAGGCGAGCACGGCTTGGGTGAGCTTATAGGTGTAGATGTGGGCGGTGCGACTACCGATGTTTACTCGGTGGCAAGCGGTATGCCGGCAAGGGCAAACACAGTATATAAGGGCTTGCCGGAGCCATATGCAAAGCGCACAGTAGAGGGTGATATCGGTATGCGCTACAGTATACACGGCATTGTAGATGCAGGCGGCATAGAGCGAGTGTGCGCTCTTTCGGGGCTTAGTGCAGAAAGAGCCATGGAGCTTGTCGATTATCTAAGTGCCCATACCGAGGTTTTGCCGCAAAATGACGAGCTTGAGCGTTTGGATTTTGCGCTTGCATCTATAGCAATAGAAACGGCTGTTACACGCCATGCAGGTACGCTGGAGCTTGTTTACACGCCTATGGGGCAAACATATTTGCAGTGCGGCAAAGATTTAAGCGAGGCAAAGCGTATAGTTGTAACAGGCGGTGCGCTTATACACACAAAACGTACTAAAGAAATTGCTTCTCATGCCTTATATAACGAGGCACAGGCAACTTCATTAAAGCCTAAGAATGCTCAGATACTTATAGACAGAAGCTATGTTTTGGCGGCTATGGGTTTGCTCTCCGAGCATTATCCCACAGCTGCACTCAGAATAATGAAAAAGGAGTTATTAAGTGATGGAAATACGCAATAAACGCCTTGACAACGATGAATTTAATGAAATCCGCACCGAAGTCCTTGGGCAATGGCCCACCGGCAAAGAGGTGAATTTACAGGAAGCAATAGATTTTCATAAAAAACTTCCGGACAGCAAGATATTTTCTTTAAAACTGAAGGACGCCAAAGAAAAGAAGATTACACTTATACAGCCGCGAGCGGGTGTTGCACTTATAAAAGAGCATTTAGAGCTTTTAACCTATTTGCAGGATAAAGGCGGAGCTGACTTACTGCCTACAACAATTGACAGCTATACGCGCCAAAACCGCTACGAAGAAGCAGAAAATGGTATTTCCGAATCCATCAAGAGCAATAAATCTATGCTAAACGGCTTCCCCGCAGTAAACCACGGCGTAAACGGCTGCCGTCAGATAATAGAAAGCCTTGATGTGCCTGTGCAGGTTCGCCATGGCACACCTGATGCACGTTTGCTTACAGAGATTGCCTATGCGGGCGGTTTTACAAGCTACGAGGGCGGCGGCATATCCTATAATATCCCATATGCAAAAAACGTTATGCTTGAAAAAACTATTGCCGACTGGCAGTATGCCGACAGACTTACCGGCATTTACGAGGAAGCAGGAGTTTCAATAAACCGCGAGCCATACGGGCCTCTTACGGGCACACTTGTGCCGCCTTGTATCTCTCATGCAGTAGCTATTATCGAGAGCCTTCTTGCAGCCGAGCAGGGTGTGCGCAACATTACAGTCGGCTACGGTCAGTGCGGAAACCTTGTGCAGGACGTTGCGGCTATACGCACGCTTGAGGAGCTTACAGAAGAATATCTACATAAATACGGCTACAACGATGTTATAGTTACAACTGTTTTGCACCAGTGGATGGGCGGCTTCCCGCAGGACGAAGCAAAAGCGTTTGCGGTTATCTCGTGGGGCTCTGCCGTTGCGGCGCTTGCAAAAGCAACAAAGGTTATAGTTAAAACCCCGCACGAGGCAATGGGCGTGCCTACAATGGAGGCAAATGCGCAGGGCTTGCGCTGCACAAAGCAGGTAATATCAATGCTGGGTGACCAAACTCTTACAGCAGCGGGGCTGGAGCAGGAAAAGAAGATTATTGCCGCAGAAACGCGCTGCATACTGGACAAATGCTTCGAGCTTGGCGGAGGAGATATTGCACTGGGTACTGTTCGTGCATTCCAGGCAGGCGTGCTTGATGTTCCGTTTGCACCAAGCCGTTACAATGCGGGCAAAATGCTGCCGGCGCGTGATAATAACGGTGCTATACGCATACTAAACCCGGGTGCTGTGCCGCTTTCGCAAGAGCTTTTAGACTTTAACAAGGAAATGATAGACGAGCGTGCCAAATTTGAAAAACGCAAGGCGTCCTTCCAAATGGTTATAGATGATGTTTACGCTATTTCTAAAGGCAGGCTTGTGGGCAGACCGTAATATTAGGATAAATTATTTTAGATATACAGATATAAACCATAAAAAGACAAAAATATAATGGAGGCTTTATCACATGAAAATTATTGATGTTGTATGTTCTAAGGGACGCACAGGCTTTTTCTTTGATGACCAACGCGCCATTAAAAAAGGTGCTGTTTCTGACGGTGCCGCGTATGTAGGCGAAACCTCTACAGCAGGCTTTTCGGCAATTCGTCAGGCAGGCGAGGCTATTTCGGTACAGCTTATTCTTGAAGACGGGCAAATTGCTTACGGCGACTGCGCGGCAGTGCAGTACAGCGGAGCAGGCGGGCGCGACCCACTGTTTTTGGCAGAGGACTTTATACCTGTTATAGAAAAATATATAGCACCTAAGCTTATAGGCAAAGAGGCAGACAACTTTAAGCAGCTTGCAAAAGAAATAGAAGCCATAGAGGTTGACGGAAAACGTCTTCATACAGCTATCCGCTACGGCATGACACAGGCTGTGCTTGATGCTGTTGCCCGTGCCACAAAGCGCCTTATGTGCGAGGTTGTTGCAGATGAATACGGAACAACCGTTACAGACAAGGAGCTTGCAATATTTACACAGTCCGGCGACAACCGCTACGAGAACTCTGACAAAATGATAATGAAGGGTGCGCAGGTTCTTCCACACGCGCTTATCAATAACGTAAAAACAAAGCTTGGCGAAAAAGGCGAAAAGCTTGCCGAATATGTCGGTTGGCTTCGTGACAGAATTATAAAGCTGCGCCTTGACGAGGGCTATGCACCAATTATGCACATAGATGTTTACGGCACAATAGGCGCTGCATTCGGTAATGACAATTACACCGCTATGGCAGATTATTTAGCGGAGCTTGAGAAGATTGCAAAGCCGTTCCATCTTCGCATAGAGGGACCAATGGACGTAGAGGACCGTGAGAAGCAAATGCTTGCCCTTAAAGAGCTTACACGCGTTTTAGACGAACGTCATATAAATGTAGAGCTTGTAGCAGATGAATGGTGCAACACGCTTGAAGATATCAAATATTTTGCCGACAATAAAGCAGGGCACATGATTCAAATTAAAACACCCGATTTGGGCGGTATCAACAATACAATCGAAGCTGTGCTTTACTGCAAAGAAAAAGGCATAGGCGCATATCAGGGCGGTACCTGCAACGAAACCGACAGAAGTGCACAGGTTTGCGTGCAGTGCGCAATGGCTACACAGCCCGTCCAGATATTGGCAAAACCGGGCATGGGTGTTGACGAGGGCTATATGATAGTCTACAACGAAATGCAGAGAATCCTTGCTATACGTGCAGCAAAAGCAAAACGCAATAAATAATAGGAGGTATTTCGGAATGAAAGAAGAATTTAGAATATTATCCACAACCGCCATTTTGGGCTATGGCTTTCCTGTAGAAAGCTTTGAAGAAGGCATGAAGCGTAAACCGCATCTTATAGCGGTAGACGCGGGCAGCAGCGACCCCGGTCCATACTATTTAGGCGCGGGTGTTTCTTTTACAGACCATGATGCCGTAAAACGCGACCTTGAGATTATGCTTAAAGCAGGCATAAAAAACAATATTCCCGTAGTGGTTGGTACGGCGGGCGGCAGCGGCGGCGAGCCTCATCTGGCGTGGTGCAAAAAAATAATTGAAGATATAGCAAAGGAAAATAATCTTCACTTTAAAATGGCGGTTATCCATGCCGAATTTAGCAAGGACGATGTTAAAAAAGCACTTGCCGCAGGTCATGTACACCCATTAGAGCCGGCACCGGAGCTTACTGTAGAAAATATTGACGCCACAACACGCATTGCAGGGCAAATGGGCATAGAGCCTTTTATAAAAGCACTTGACGGCGGCGCACAGGTTGTTCTTGCAGGCAGAACCTACGACCCATCTGTGTTCTCTGCACCTGCTGTACGCGCAGGCTATGACAAAGGGCTTGCCGTGCATTTGGGCAAAATACTTGAGTGCGCATCTATATGTGCAACACCGGGCAGCGGCTCAGACTGTATGTTTGGGTATATCGGCGAGGACTACTTCCGCGTAGAGCCATTAAGCAATGTGCGTAAATGCACAACACTCTCTGTTGCGGCGCATACGCTTTACGAAAAAACCAACCCCTACATTTTGCCGGGTCCGGGCGGGCATTTAGATCTTACCGATTGTAAATTTGAGCAGGAAACCGAAAACACCGTTAAGGTAAGCGGAAGCCGCTTTGTTAAAGCCCCTACCTACACAATTAAGCTTGAGGGCGCAAAGTGCATAGGCTACCGTACTGTTTCTGTAGCGGGCACACGCGACCCGATTATGATTAGCAAAATTGATGATATTATTGAGGGCGTTCGTGCCAGAGTTGCCGATAACTTCCGCGACAAAAACTGGAAGTACTACCTACATTTTAACATTTACGGGCGTGACGGCGTTATGGCACAGCTTGAGCCGACACCGGATACCTCAACTGCGCACGAGCTGGGTATAGTTATAGAGGCGGTTGCCGATACACAGGCACAGTCAGACACAATTTGTGCATCAGCACGCTCAACAATGCTGCATTATGGCTACGAGGGCAGACGTGCCACAGCCGGAAACCTTGCCTTCCCGTATTCACCAAGCGACTTCCATGCGGGCGAGGTTTACGTGTTCAGCATTTATCATATTATTGATGTTGACGATCCGGCTGCACCATTCCCCATTGATTATGTGGAGCTTTAATGCTAGAATAGGAGGAAACAGGAATGAAAACTAACCTTACCGATATTACAGATATCATACGCAGTAAAAACTCGGGTCCTTACGAGCTTACTTTAGACATAATGTTTAAAGACTTTGACAGCTTTAATAAGGCTTGCGAAAAAAAGATTATCAATGAAAAAGTGGTGTGCGAGCTTTACCGCATTACACCCGATAAAATTATAAATATTATAGAATTTACCCCTGCAAAGGCAATTAAAATTACCATAAAACGCCCGATATGCTCGGGTGACTTAGGCGAAACCGATGTTTACGGTGCACAGCAGCACGCGCCGCTTTTGGGGCTTTCGTTCGATTGGTAATGCAAAAATAACCGCTACTCTTGCGGGGGCAGGCTGTAAAGCTTGCCCCCATTTTTATATTACAGGGAGGGCGCCTAAATGCCATATTCGGTAAGAATGCAGAAAAGCCACCTTTACAGCGTGTTTTTTGCACCGCGTGGGAATGTACGAATGGTAGACCTTGGTATGCAGATAGCACAGCAATATTTAAGCCCGTTCGATTATTTGGTGGGCTTTATAGGCGAGGCAGGTTCCGGTAAAAGTATGCTTGTCAAGGGTATGTTCCCGGGGCTGGAGCTTTCAAACGACGACGAGGGTGTAAATGTGCGTCCTCTGCCGCTTTTGGACGTTGATGACGGCGGATTTTACAGTGCTCATACATATCATCTCGATGTCCGTTTTGAATCGGCATTTACACAGATGCACGTTTTGGCAGAGGCAATCTTAAATGCTATATCAAAGGGCAAGCGGGTTGTGGTAGAGCATTTTGACTTAATCTTTCCTTTTTTGGGGCGTAATGCAAATTTGCTTATAGGTGTCGGAGAAGAAATAATAGTGACGCGTCCAAACCTTTTTGGTCCGGAGCCTCAGGACGTGTGCGACATTGTTTTTAAGTCTATACGCTTTCGCAAAATGGCACATACGGCAGAGGATTTATGCGAGTTCTTTATTCAAAAGACCTATTCTGGTAAAATGACGCACGATGATGTAAAGCATGGCTTTATGCTTGGCTTTTCAGAGCAGCCCGATATAGATTTGGAACTTTTACAAAAGCAGGTAAACGGTCTTATAGAAGCCGATTTGCCAATATCCTACCTCGATGAGGAGCACGTTTTAATCGGTGAGTTTGAGCATTACTGCACAGGCCCGCGAATGCACATACGCAGCACGGGAGAAATTGGAAAATTTAAGCTTTTACAAGAGTTTCACTACGACTCTGCTTATGAGCGGTACCTGTTGGTGGGGCTGGTGGGCGACGAAAACGAGCATTTGGGTAAGGACCTGAACAAAATAATGTTTTAACAAAAAATAAGCTTGGATTTTTGTTGACATATGTTTATAATAGGTCTAAAATGATATAGTAACGTGGCTGGAAATTGCAACACCCCCACACTTTTTCGTGTGGGTTTTTTTTATCTTTATATAGGCTTAAATTGACGGTGTATTTGATTTTAACTTCGTATGAAAAAAGCAAGAGAAGGGGTCTTTTAATGGCAGAACAAACCGAAAATAAAATGGGTTATGCTCCTATGCTGGGGCTTATAGCGTCCATGTCCATACCGGCTATGTTTTCTATGCTGGTACAGGCGCTGTATAATGTTGTTGACAGCTATTTTGTGGCAAAGCTTGGGGTAGAGGCGCTTACGGCAGTTTCGCTTGCGTTCCCTATACAAAACCTTATGATAGCTATAGGAGTTGGCACAGGAGTAGGTATAAACTCGCTTGTTTCTCGCCGTTTGGGCGAGGGCAGGGTGGACGAGGCAAGCCTTGCGGCTACTCACGGTATACTTTTGGGCTTTGTAAGCGGAGCGGCAGTGGCATTTGCGGGGCTTTTATTTATAAAGCCTTTTTTTAGTTCTTTTACACAAAACCGGCTTGTTTATAATTACGGCTGCGATTACGCTTATGTTGTAATGATATTTTCGTTTTGTATGTTTGTGCAGATAAACATGGAAAAAACTCTGCAATCTACAGGTAACATGATTATACCTATGTGCTCGCAGCTTATAGGTGCCGTAACCAACATAGTTTTAGACCCTATTATGATATTCGGTCTTTTTGGGTTTCCTAAACTGGGGGTTCGCGGTGCGGCTATAGCTACGGTGACGGGGCAGCTTGCGGGCATGGTTTTTGTGCTTGTAATGGGTCTTGTAAAAACTCATGCAGTAAATATAACGCTTAAAGGCTTTAGGCTTGACGGCAAAACGCTGAAAGATATTTATTCTGTGGGTTTTCCGGCAATTTTGATGCAGTCTATAGGCTCGCTTATGGTGGTGGGCGTAAACGCTATTTTGATAAAGTTTACAGATGTAGCCGTTGCCGTATTTGGCATTTACTTTAAGCTGCAATCGTTCATATTTATGCCGGTTTTTGGTCTTACGCATGGGCTTATGCCTATTATGGGCTTTAACTATGGCGCACGCAACGAAAAACGTGTAACCGAGGCTTTACAAATAGGCAGCGTCATCGCTCTTTGCATTATGGCACTGGGGAATCTGCTGTTTTTCTTTGGTGCGGACAAGCTTCTTATGATATTTGAAGCTGATGCGGAAATGTTAAAGATAGGTGTACCCGCTTTAAAAACAATAAGCCTTTGCTTCGTCCCCGCCGCACTGGGCATAATGTTTTCTACGCTGTTTCAGGCAATAGGTATGGGCGGTAAAAGCCTTATGCTATCGCTTTTAAGGCAGATAGTTGTTATTTTGCCGGCTGCATTTTTACTTGCACATTTTGGGCTTAATTTTGTTTGGTATGCCTTCCCGATAGCCGAAACAGTTTCATTTACAGCAGGCTTTATAGTGTTTTTGGCAATATATAAAAAGCACATTAAAAACATGAAGCCCTTAGAGCAGACATGACAGGAAAATTTTTTAAACTAATGTAATATTATCATGTATTTTATATAAATCCCATATTACCGTTTTAATTCGGAAATATGGGATAATTTTTATAAAACAGTTCTTGTTTTATTAATTTTTATCTAAGTCGCGTGCTACGCACATGCGCAATTAAAACTATCTGCGATAGTTTTAATAAATATAACTATAAAAGCTGATTTTCAATTGACAGTAACTCAAAAGTCTGATATCATACTAATAGCATTATATCCCAAAAAACATAACGCATATTCAACATTTTGTTGTTATTTGCAACAATAATATTGAAAACAACTACAACTTTGGAGGAAACTACATGAAAAATTTTTTTGTCATACTGCTAAGCTCGCTACTGCTGCTTTGCGGTTGTTCCAATGCAGATGTGCAGCTAACCGTCGAAAGCCCTGCTGAAGCAGCACAGAGCAGCTCTATAAGCAGCGAAGCACCGCAAAGTGTCGAGGCCCCGGCGCTTGCCTTAGAAGGGAAACGCCTCATGGTATATTGCGGAGCAGGTATGAAAAAGCCTTTTTCAGATATTGCGCAGGCATTTAAAGCAGAAACAGGCTGCGAAATTGAAGTAAACTTTGCTAATGCGGCTCAAATTCAAACTCAGATAAACACTGCAAAAGAGGGCGATATGTTTATAGCGGGCTCGGCAGAGGAGCTTAAACCCGTAAAAGATTTTGTAGCGGACAGCAAAGATTTAGTAAAGCATATACCTGTTTTAGCCGTACAAAAGGGCAACCCAAAGGGCATTAAGGGCATTGAAGATTTGGCGCAAAAAGAAGTTCGTCTGCTTTTGGGCGATGCCGAATCGACACCTATAGGTAAAATAGGCGACAAGGTTTTAAAGGATTTTAAGGTCTTTGATAAAGTGAATTTAATTGCGCGGACAACTACAGCACCTGCAATTGTTACAGCTCTTGCGGCAGATGAATGTGACGCCGCTATTGTATGGAAAGAAAACGCGGGAGATTCCGTAGATATAGTTGATACCACCGATATGGATAAATATGTAAAAACAGTGCCTGCGGCAACACTCAGCTGTTCTGCCGACAAAGCAACAGCCGAGGCATTTAGGGCTTTTCTTGATACTGATTCTGCAAAAAAAATATGGGAAAAGTATGGATATGAAATACTTAATTAATATGAAATGAAAAAATACCATCAAAAAAAGACCTTATTTGAATGGCTTTGCGCAGCGGTTTTACTTTTGGTAGCTCTGTTTATAGGGTGGAGTATTTTGGCTGTGGTAAGCGGTGGGTTGCCGTATTTGCGGCAGGCGTTGCACTCGCGTGAGCTGCTTTTTTCGTTAAGGCTTAGCTTGTATACAGCGTGCGTGTCAACACTTCTTTGCTTATTGCTTGCGGTTCCAAGCGCATATGCACTTACGCATATGCGCTTTCCGTGCAAAAAAGCGGTGCAAACACTTATAGAATTGCCGTTGTCATTACCTAATTTGGTTTTGGGCTTGTGCCTGCTTATGGTATTTTCGTCAGATTTGGGACAGGCACTGCGCGATATAGGCTTTAGGGTGGTTTTTGATAAACGCGGTATAATATTTGCCCAAATGATGGTAAATTTGCCATTTGTAATTCGTCTTATCCGCACTGCGTTTTTGGACGTTGACAGGCGTCTGGAGCTTATAGCAGGCACGCTGGGTGCTTCGCATTGGAAGCAATTTTGCACAATTACACTGCCGCTTGCAAAGCACGGCGTACTTACGGCGGCTGTGCTCGCGTGGGCGCGTGCTTTGGGGGAGTTTGGGGCTACACTTATGCTGGTTGGTGTGACACGTATGAAAACCGAAACCCTGCCCGCAGGCATTTATTTGCATATTTCTACCGGCGAAAACGGAATGGCAATGGCTTCGGCAGTTTTGCTGCTTGCACTTTCTGCTGTTTCTATAGCGCTTACGGGTTGGATTAACTCATGCAGGCAGAATCAAACAAGGGGGAGCGCAGATGACAGAGGTTGAGCTTAAAAATTTTTCGCTTAGGCGCGGTGCATTTGCGCTTAAAAATGTTTGCTTTACAGTTGCCCCCGGCGAAATATTTGTTATTTTGGGTGAAACAGGCAGCGGAAAAACTATACTTTTGGAGGCTATTGCGGGTTTTTATTCGGGTGACAGCGGCGCTGTTTTTACAAATGGGACCGATGTTACACATATATCGCCGGAGCAGCGTCATATTGGAGTTGTGTATCAAGACTACGGGCTTTTCCCGCATATGACGGTTTTTGAAAACATTGCCTATGGTCTTACAATGCGGCATATTAACCGTGCCGAGGTTAAACGTCGTGTGTTAGAGATTGCCGACAGGTTTGAAATTTTGCATTTGCTAAAGCGTATGTGCGGCGCATTAAGCGGCGGCGAATGTCAAAGAACCGCATTGGCGCGCGCACTGGTTCTAGAGCCGGAGCTACTGCTTTTAGACGAGCCTTTTTCGGCATTAGACCCATTAACGCGCGATAATTTATACAAAGAGCTACAGGATATTCACATTCATTACGGCTGTACAATTCTTTTAGTGACACATAGCTTTGATGAAGCACAGCTTTTTGGTGCCAGAATAGGCGTTATGATAGATGGCGAGTTAAAGGCTGTAAGAAATGCAGATGAACTGTTTTTACCGTATTCGGACGATACCGTAAACCGATTTCTTGGTATAAGCTTAAATAATCAATTTGAGAGGATATTATGTAATGACAGAAGAAATGCTATTTAGTAAATTAAAATCAGAATTTACACAAATTGTAAACGAGCATCATATAGAATCCGAAAAAGTACATATAACCGGCAGGGCACTTTCTCCGCAAGAGGCTATCGGAGTTACCGAGCGAAAAGACTTCCCTATTCTTACTGGAAAAGAACAAATGCTGGAAGCGGAGTTTATGGGAAGTAAGGGGCAGGCTTTTACCGATGCACCGTCTTTGTTTTTTGGCAGCTTACTAGATGTAATTAAGCTGGATTTAATGTCTGATATGCACTCGAGGGGTCTTTTTATAGCTACTATGAACGCCGTAATGCGGAATTTGGGGCTTGCAGAGCACACCATACACTGCAAAAACGGTGAGCCCGAGCAATGTGCAAGGCAAGCGCTAACATGGGTGAAAGAGCACTACAATGTTAAGCGTATAGCCTTGGTGGGGTACCAGCCCGCGCTTTTAGAGCAGCTCTCAAGTGAATATACGCTGCGTGTTTTAGATTTAAACACGGATAATATAGGTCAAATGCGCTATGGCATAAAGGTAGAAAACGGTTTAGAGTATAAGTCGGTGTGCGATTGGGCGGACTTGGTGCTTTGTACCGGTAGTACCTTATGCAATGGTACTATAGTCAATTTTTTGGATATGAAAAAAGAAATTGTATTTTTTGGAACAACTGCGGCTGGCGCGGCTAAAATTTTAGGTTTAAAGCGTATGTGCTTTTGCGCCGAATAATATGTATTGATGTTAAAAAATAAGCAACTGCGGGCGGGGGAGAAATAATGTCGGATTTACCTATGAATATTAAGGTTTCGGTGCGTTTGTTTTTTGGTGACGGCAAGTGCTTCGGGCCCGGCCCTGCGGAGCTGCTTAAAGCTATAGACAGCTATGGCTCGCTGCGTTCTGCGGCGGCGGCAATGAGTATGTCGTATTCTAAAGCGTGGAAGATGCTGCGCAGCTGTGAAAATGAGCTGGGTTTTCTTTTATTAAAGCGCGAGGTCGGCGGTAAAAACGGCGGCTTTTCGCAGCTTACGCAAAGAGGCAGATGCTTTCTGGCGCAATATGATATACTTGAAAGTAAATTGTGCAAATATGGAAATGATGTAGTAGGAGAACTGTTTAATGAAACCTTGAACACAGAGGAAGGGTGAGCGTATGCAAACGGATATGGCGCTTTTGCGGAAAATCCCAAAGGCTGACGAGCTTTTGCGCAGTCCACGTTTAGAAGCACTTTCGGTACCGCATACGGTACTGCTTCGTGCTCTGCACGAGGAGCTTGCGGAGCTGAGAGCTGCCTTTAAAGATAAAATTATATCAGACATTCCGTCTACAGAGCAGCTTTTGCTTAATATAGAAAACCGTGCGCTTAAATTAAACAGTGTAAGTCTTTGCCGTGTCATTAATGCTACGGGTGTTGTTTTGCACACAAATTTAGGTAGAGCACCGCTTTGCAGCGCCGCTGTGCAGGCTGTAAAAGATGTTGCCGAAAACTATTCCGCTTTAGAATACGACTTAACCGACGGTTGCCGCGGAAACAGAGAAGGGCACGTAGAACCGCTTTTGTGCGAGCTTAGCGGTGCTTCTGCTGCACTGGTGGTAAATAATAATGCCGCGGCTGTTTTACTGGTGCTTTCTACATTGGCGGTTAAAAAAGAAGTTTTGCTTTCTCGCGGGGAGCTTGTCGAAATCGGCGACAGCTTTCGCATACCGGATATCATAAGGCAAAGCGGAGCCAAGCTTGCAGAAGTAGGCACAACAAATAAAACCCATTTAAGCGACTACGAGGACGCCATCACCCCTAAAACCGCTCTGCTTTTAAAGGTGCATACAAGCAATTACCGCGTTGTCGGCTTTACTTCTGAGGTAACACTGTCAGAGCTTGCGGTGCTTGGCAAAAAGCAGGGCTTACCTGTGGTTTATGATATTGGCAGCGGGGCTATTTTACTAAGCACCGATAGCCCTCTTGACGGCGAACCAACTGTTCCGTTTGCATTGCAGCAGGGTGCGGACATTGTTATGTTCAGCGGTGACAAGCTTTTGGGAGGCCCACAGGCGGGGATTATTTTAGGAAATGCTGTAATGATTGGCAAAATGAAGAAAAACCCGCTTTTTCGAGCATTGCGTCCCGATAAAATGACATTGGCGGCATTGGAAGCGACCTTGCGCCTTTACCGCGAACCGCTTGCGGCAAAAAAAGAGATACCTGTTTTGCGAATGCTTTGTCAAAGTAAAGATGAGCTTTACGAGAAGGCAAAGCTGCTTAAAAAGCTTTTGGATAATGAAGCCGAAGCTGCATATGAAATTACGCTGCGCGCCGGAGAAAGTAAAGCGGGCGGAGGAGCTGCGCCCGGAAAGCTGCTGCCTACATGGCTTGTTGCAATTGGCGGCGGTCGTAAAACAGCTAAGGAGCTTGAACGATGCTTACGGCTAAGCTCGCCGCCAATTATAGCCCGCGTAGCCGACGATGCTTTGTTGATTGATGTTTCTACATTGTTGCAGGGACAGCTTGAGGAAGTGGCGCAGGGGGTGACAAAAATACTGTGAAAGAATTTATAATCGGCACGGCGGGGCACATAGACCACGGCAAAACAAGCCTTATTTTTGCCTTAACAGGGACAAACCCCGACAGACTTGCAGAGGAAAAGCGCCGCGGTATTACCACCGATTTGGGATTTGCGCACTTAGAACTTTCAAAGGAACTTAGCGCAGGTATTATTGATGTCCCGGGGCACGAAAAGTTTATTAACAATATGCTTGCGGGCGCAGGGCAAATTGACATGGTGCTTATGGTGGTGGCGGCAAACGAGGGTGTCATGCCGCAAACAAAAGAGCATCTTGAAATTCTTTCGCTTTTGCATATCACCTGCGGTGTTATAGTGCTGACAAAATGCGACTTAGTACCCGCAGATGAGATTTTGCAGCGGCGTGCAGAGGTTAAGCAGCAGTTTGCAGACAGCTTTTTAGCCGATGCGGCAGTTGCAGAGGTTTCGGTAAAAACAGGTGATGGTTTGATGCACTTGCGCAAGCTGATTGCAGAAACAGCACAGTGTTTAACGCAAAAAACAAGTGATGGCAGCTTTTATATGCCAATAGACAGGGTGTTTACTCTTGATGGCTTCGGAACTGTGGTAACAGGCGTTATATCCGACGGGCGGGTTGCGGTTGGCAGTACAGTAGAGCTTGGTTTGTCAGGGCTTACAAGCCGTGTACGTGGTATACAGTGCTACGGTGCGGAGCGAAGCGAGGCACAGGCGGGTGCTCGCGCCGCCCTTAACCTTTCTCGTGTAAAAAAAGACGAGCTTTCGCGCGGGACGGTTTTGGGCACAGAAGGCACATTGCGTACAGTAAGCTTTTTAAATGTTAGAATTTCGGTACTGAAGGGTACAAAGCGTGTGCTTCAAAATAACAGCCGACTTCATTTGTTTATAGGCAGTACATCGGTTTTGTGCCGTGCTGTTTTGTTTAAAGATGTGCCGTGTGTTGAGGCAGGCAAAAGCGCATATGCACAGCTTAGGTTAGAAGCACCCATAGTGGCGCGCACGGGAGATTATTTTGTATTACGGTTTTATTCTCCGCTTGAAACAATAGGCGGCGGAGTGGTACTGGAGCTTTCGGATATGCGCATAAAGCATGGTGATAGGCGCACGGCGGCGGCTTTAAATATTTTAGAGCATGGCACACCAGAGCAAAAGCTGCGTTTGGCATTTTACAAAAACCCGCAAATTAAAGAATCACGTTTTTTACTGCGCAGCTTGCCTAAAAAAACATTTGACGATACACTTGAAAAACTATTGCAGAGCGGCAGCTTAGCTTTAAGCGCAAACAGAGATTTTATAAAAAAGCCCGATAGCAAAATAGTTGCCCCTGTTTTATTCAAGCCTACAAAGGAACAATTGCAGGCAGCGGCGGCAATAAAAAAAGCTTTTTCCACACAGGGCTACCTAACCTTGACAGCCGTGCAGCTCTCTCAAAAAACAGGTTTTACTGTAAACGCCTGTTGCCATGCGGCAGGTTATTTATGTGATAACGGGGTTTTGGTTAAGGTTTTGCCGCAAGTTTATTTGTCAGCGCCTGCATATCTTAGTGCACTAGCTGTACTTGAGGAGGCATTACATAAAGATGGTGCCATTACACTTGCTCATTACCGCGACCTTTTAAAAATATCGCGCAAGCCCACGCAGGTGCTTTTAGAGTATTTCGACAGTATGGGAATTACAAAAATGGAGGGCGATTTTCGTGTAAAAGCTTAGAATATCTATGCTTACAGTTTTTTATATGAGGGCAGATGGACGCCGGTGTGTCCCGCGGTCTTCAAAACCGTTGCAGCGGCGAGCAGCCGCCGGGTGGGTTCAATTCCCACATGCCTTCGCCATACAGTAAGCTTACTTGCTGTAAAGCATAACAAAAAAAGCCCGCAAGGCACGCTTGCAGACTTTTTAAGCTTGTTGCTTATTCAACTTCTATTTCGTGAGAACCCTTTGCAGCTGCGCTTCCTATAATGCGTGTCCATGGGCAGTGTGGCAGCAGAGCCTTTAGCAGCCCCTTTGCGCTGTCCTGAGGGACAGAAAGCAAAAGCCCGCCTGAGGTTTGCGGGTCGTACATTATGTTTTGCATACTGCGCGTAACATTTGCGCTAAACAAAATCTGCTCTTGCAAATAGCTTGCATTGCGGTGGCTTCCCCCGGGTACAATTTGCATTTCGGCAAGCTCTTTTACTTGTTTAAAAATGGGTAATTCATTTGAAAAAAGCTTTATTGTAACACCGGAAGCAGCTGCCATTTCGTAGCTATGCCCCAAAAGACCAAAGCCGGTAACATCGGTACAAGCGTGTAAATTGTAATTTACAGCAACCTCAATTGCATTTTTGTTAAGCATTACCATGCTCTCAATTGCCTGATTATAGGCATCTTCTTCGGCTAAATCTGCTTTTGCGGCAGTCGTAAGAATACCTGTGCCTATAGCCTTTGTTAAAAGCAGAGCATCGCCCGCTTTTACACCGCTGTTTGTAAGAATTTTGTCGGGGTGACACAGCCCGCTTACGCACATACCATATTTTGGCTCGTTGTCCTCAATGGTATGTCCTCCTGCAAGAATTGCACCTGCTTCTTTCACTTTAGAGCAGCCGCCCTCTAAAATCCTCTGTATTGTTTTAAGCGGCAGACAAGACGGAACACACAGCATATTCATCGCCAGTGTCGGCACAGCACCCATTGCATAAATATCGCTTAAAGAATTTGCCGCCGCAATTTGCCCATAAATGTAAGGGTCGTCAACTATCGGCGGGAAGAAGTCGATTGTTTGCACAAGAACTTGCTCGTCATTTAGTTTGTATACACAGGCGTCATCGCTTGTATCAAAGCCGACAAGCAAATTTGGGCTGGAGAATTTGGGTAACTCGCACAGAACCTGTGCAAGGGCACCCGGTCCTAACTTTGCCGCTCAACCCGCGCTTTTTGTCATTTGAGTCAGCCGTATTTCTTTTTCTGTTGACATTAAAACTCCTCCTTTCAATGTATACGCGGCAATTTTGGCGTTAATAAAAAATTAAAACCAAAACAGCCATAGCTATATATTACCTTATTCATCATAAAAAAACAAGAATGTGTTTACAGAAAGAAGCGGTGTCATTTGGACTTAAAGCAGGTACAGCAAAACGAACCTTTTCAAGGCATTTCTGAGCTTTTAGGTATAGCTTCAAATGAAAAAACAGTGCTTTCTGTAGTGGGCGCGGGTGGGAAGACAACTCTTATTTTTGCTTTGGCAAAAGAGCTTTCTGCTTTGGGGCGGCGTGTGGCGGTTACAACGACCACTCACATTTTTTACCCCGATGACAGCCTGTGCCGCGATGTTGTGACAGATGGAGATTTTAAAAAAACAGATACCCTATTAAAAAGTGCAGGCTTTGTAACTGTTGGCACTTCCGCAGAGAACGGCAAGCTTTCGGCACCCTCCGATGATATGCTCAATTACCTGTGCGATGCGGCGGATATTTTACTTATAGAGGCCGACGGCTCGCACCGACTTCCCGTTAAAGTGCCAAACGAGCGCGAGCCCGTAATTTTTAAAAAAACACAAAAAATTGTCGCATTATGCGGTCTTTCATCGTTGGGCCAGCCTATTCATAGCGCTTGTCATAGGGCAGAGCTTGCAGAACAATTTTTGCAAGTAAAAGAAGACCATATAATTGATGCAAATGACCTTGCAAAGCTGCTTTACTATTCTTATGGATATTTTGGCTCACAGCTAACGGCAGTGCTTAACCAAGCGGATAATAACAGCTTGTGGGCGCAGGCAGAAATAATATCCGGTATTTTGCGTAAAAAGGGTGTGCCGCGTGTCGCAATTACATCTTTTTTTTCCAATCGCTTTAAATATGATTTGGCATAATATAAATTTTTTAGAAAAGGCGGAATATAAATGCTGGTACTCATAAAGGGAGCAGGAGATCTTGCATCGGGGGTTGCATGGCGGTTAAAGCAGTGCGGGTACGATGTTGTAATGACAGAAACCTCACAGCCTACAACAGTGCGCTGTACTGTGGCTTTTTCGCGAGCAGTATATGACGGCGAAGCTAAGGTAGAGGGCGTTACAGCTTGTCTGTGCAGCGGCAAAGAAGAAATTGAAGCGGCGCTTGCTTTGGGTAAAATAGCAGTAGCTGTTGACCCGCAGGCTGCAATGTGCAAGCTTATTTGCCCCGATATTATGATAGACGCGATTATAGCAAAGAAAAACATAAATACAAAAAAAGAAGATGCCCCTATAGTTGTGGCACTGGGGCCGGGCTTTACAGCGGGTGAAGATTGTCATGCTGTTGTGGAAACAAAGCGCGGGCATAATTTGGGGCGGGTGATATACGAGGGCAGAGCCGCCGAAAACACGGGAATCCCCGGTAATATTAACGGTTATACCGTCGAGCGCATTTTGCGTGCCCCCTGTAATGGGCGTTTTCTTCCGCTGTGTGCCATTGGTACGCAGGTACAGGCGGGCGATGAAGTTGCTCGCGTAGAGGGGCTTTCTGTAATATCACAGCTTAGCGGAGTGGTGCGCGGTATGCTGCCTGAGGGTACGCCGGTTGTTGAAGGCATGAAGGCGGGCGATGTAGACCCACGCGGGGTTTTAGAATATTGCTTTACTGTTTCGGACAAAGCGCGCGCAATTGCGGGCGGAGTGCTGGAGGCTATGCTTCATTTGCAAAGCGGGAGGAACTATACATGACAAATAAGGTTTTTTATTCTGCGGCGGCGCGTGCCCTTCAAAATGGCGAAGATACACGCATTTATATGATTATAGAGGGCAAAAATGCAGGAGAAAAAGCACTTGTCGCAGACAAGTTGCTGGTACAAAACGAGGGCATGAAGGGCTTTTGGCAGGAGTGCATAAATAGCTTTGCCTCAGAGAAGCTTCCGACAGAAAAAGCTTTCGCTTGCGGAATGGTATTTGCCGAGGAGCTGACACATAGCCCAAGGCTGGTTATATGCGGCGGTGGGCACGTTGCTGTACCGCTTGCGTCCATAGCCTCACTTTTAAATTTTGAAGTAACGGTGCTTGACGACAGACCCGAATTTGCAAATAAAGAACGTTTTCCAACGGCACAGCATATTATTTGTAAACCATTTGCAGAGGGGCTTGCCTGTGTTGAGGAACGCTCCAATACCTATTATGTCATTATCACCAGAGGACATTCGGCAGATTTGGAATGCTTGCGCCTTATATTAAAGCGTCCGTTTGCATATTGCGGAATGATAGGCAGCCGGCATAAAGTGGCTGTTGTGATGAACCAAATGGAAAAAGAGGGCTATGCAAATGCTCTACTTAACCGCGTTCATTCGCCTATAGGGCTTCGTATAGGTGCAGAAACTCCTGCCGAAATTGCGGTGTGTATAGCGGCGGAAATGGTGCAGGTTTGCCACAAAGAGCTGTCGGAGGGAACCCTGCCCGATGCGATGCTGGAGGCGCTTATAAGCCCGACACAGCCAATGGTTATGGCGTTGCTTGTCAAAAAAAGCGGCTCTGCGCCGCGTGGTGCGGGTGCCCGTATGCTGGTTTTGCAAGATGGTACGGTTCTGGGCAGCGTAGGCGGCGGTGCAGGTGAGGCAGAGCTGTGTAAAGTTGCCTTAGAGGTGCTTGCGGACAGAAAACCAAGAATTATCGAATGCAACATGACAAATAATGACGCGCAAAAATCCGGAATGGTTTGTGGAGGAACCATAACGGCGTTTTTAGAGCCCGTCTTTTAATATAGATTTTGTCAAAAAGCAAAAATGAAAAGTAAAAAGTAAGAGGAGTTGAAGTTTTGGACGTTCAAAATTTTTTCTGGATTGGTCTTCTGGGGGCAGCCATGGCATTATTATTTGCTTTATCACAAAGTAGAAAGGTGCTTAAATTTTCTGAGGGAACAGATCTAATGAAAAAAATCGCGGCATCCATAAGGTCCGGTGCAGACGCATATTTAAAGCGTCAATACACTGCTGTGTTTAAGTTCTTTGTCATAATGACGGTGGTTCTCGCTATTTTAGCGGTTGTAAAATTTGTTTCTCCGTTTGTGCCATTTGCATTTATCACAGGTGGGTTTTACTCTGCTTTAGCGGGGCTTGTAGGCATGAAGATTGCTACAGCCGCCAACTCGCGCACGGCAAATGCCGCCAACGAAGGCTTAGACAGGGGCTTAAACGTTGCTTTTTCCTCCGGTGCGGTTATGGGCTTTACTGTAGTAGGGCTTGGGCTTTTAGACATTTCGCTTTGGTTTTTAATTTTAAAATATGGTTTTCATTGCGATTTTAAGGTTATAGCCGAAACTATGGTTATGTTTGGAATGGGTGCTTCGTCTATGGCGCTTTTTGCCCGCGTAGGCGGCGGAATTTTTACAAAAGCTGCCGACGTCGGCGCTGACCTTGTAGGTAAGGTGGAGGCGGGAATCCCCGAGGACGACCCGCGCAACCCCGCTGTTATAGCCGATAACGTTGGTGATAACGTTGGAGATGTTGCAGGTATGGGCGCCGACCTTTACGAAAGCTATGTCAGCTCTATTTTAGCTACCTTTGCTTTGGGAGCTACAGCCTATGGCGCGTCAAATTTGGGCTGGAACGCAATGCTGCTTCCGCTTGCAATGGCGGTTGTAGGCGTTTTTTGCTCAATCTTTGGCTCGTTTCTTATCCGCACAAAAGAGAACGCCACGCAAAAATCTCTGCTTGCCACATTGCGCAAGGGCACTTATACCGCAGCCGCTTTGGCAGCAATTTTGGCAGCTCCTCTAACTTATTTTATCTTAGGACGAGATAACATGGGCGTTTTTGTTGCAATTTTGGCGGGGCTTGTGGCAGGCTGTGCCATAGGCTATTTTACAGAATATTACACCTCTGATACATATAAACCAACGCAAGAGCTTGCAGCCTCCACCGAAACAGGAAGTGCTACTACAATAATAGGCGGTATTTCTCTTGGTATGCGCTCTACCGCTGCGCCGATAATTATTATAGGCATTGCTGTAATAGTTGCTTTTTTGGCGGCGGGCGGCTCGCTTTCTACAAACAATGCCGATTATGCAGCACTCTTTAGCAAGGGTCTTTACGGCATAGGTATTGCCGCAGTTGGTATGCTGTCGACCTTGGGCATTACACTTGCTACAGATGCGTACGGCCCTGTGGCTGACAATGCCGGAGGAATTGCCGAGATGAGCGGTATGGGTGAGGAAGTTCGCGCAAGAACCGATGCGCTCGATTCTTTGGGTAACACAACTGCCGCCACCGGAAAGGGCTTTGCAATAGGCTCGGCGGCGCTAACAGCACTTGCACTGCTGGTTTCGTATGTAGATGTTGTCAATGGAAAACTGGAAGCAGGGTATGTTTTAGACCTTTCTATTACTAATCCGGCTGTCCTTGTCGGAATCTTTATGGGTGCCATGCTTACATTTTTGTTCGCTGCCCTTACAATGAGCGCCGTGCAGCGCGCAGCACAAACAATAGTGGTCGAAGTTCGCCGTCAGTTCCGCGATATTGTCGGTATTATGGAGGGAAAGGCAGACCCGGACTACGCCACTTGCGTAGACCTTTGTACTAAAGGTGCTTTGCACGAAATGGTATTGCCATCGCTGCTTGCAGTTATAGTTCCTATAGGCACAGGGCTTATTTTAGGCGCAGAAGCTGTGGTGGGGCTGTTGGCAGGTGTAACAGTAACAGGCTTTGCTATGGCGGTGTTTATGTCAAATGCAGGCGGTGCGTGGGACAACGCTAAAAAGTATATTGAGAGCGGAGCACATGGCGGAAAAGGCTCGTCTTGTCATAAGGCGGCTGTTACAGGCGACACTGTCGGTGACCCGTTTAAAGATACCGCAGGTCCGTCGCTTAACATTCTTATTAAGCTTTGCTCTACAGTTTCAATAGTGTTTTCTACACTTATCGTACATTTCCACTTGTTCTAAGCACTGCATTAGTGATATACTTTAATTACCGGCTTCTTCACTGCCTTTGGCGGTGGAGAAGCCGATAAAATGGTTAATTGTGAATAAAGCGCTCTCTTTTAAGCCATTGTCAAGATGACGCCTTTAGAACATTTGATATTTTATTATTTTACTGCAAAGGGGTAAGAAAAAGATGAAGTTAATTGATACTAAAGACGCCGTAGGCACTGTGCTTTGCCATGATATGACACAAATTATACCAGGTGTTACAAAAGATGCGCGTTTTCGCAAGGGGCATATTGTTACTGCCGAAGATATTCCCGTGCTTTTGTCCATTGGCAAGGACCACCTGTATATTTGGGAAAAAGAAGAAGGAATGCTGCACGAGAACGAAGCCGCACAGCGTTTGTATGATATTTGTAAAAATGATAATATGACGGCTACAGCGGTAAAAGAGGGGAAAATAGAGCTTATTGCCGCTTGTGACGGTGTTTATAAGGTTGATGTTGAACGGCTGGAAAAAATAAATGAGCTTGGCGATATTATGATAGCTACACGGCATAATAACTTCCCCGTAAAGGCAGGAGAAAAACTCGCCGGTACTCGCGTAATACCACTTGTTATAGATGAAAAGCGTTTGCAGGAGGCAGAAAAGCTTGCTGAAAACCGCCCTCTTATGAGTTTGCTGCCTTATTCGCACAAAAAGGCAGGCATTGTCACGACAGGCAATGAGGTGTTTTATGGGCGTATTCAAGACGAATTCGGTCCTATTATACGCGGTAAGCTTGCAGAATATGATGTTGAGGTTTTGGGGCAGACTCTTTGCGACGATGACCCGCAGCATATTGCCGAGGCTATTCGTGCATTCTTAAACGAAGGTGCAGAGCTGGTGATATGTACAGGCGGTATGAGCGTAGACCCTGACGACCGAACACCTGCTGCCATTAAAGCTACAGGAGCCGAGATTATTTCATACGGCGCACCGGTGCTGCCGGGTGCAATGTTTTTGCTCGCATATTATGGCGGGGATATACCTATTTTGGGGTTGCCGGGCTGTGTTATGTACGCCAAACGTACTATTTTCGATTTAGTTTTGCCGCGCGTAATGGCGGGTGAACATCTTAGTAAAAAAGACCTTGCGGTGTTGGGGCATGGCGGGCTTTGCCTAAACTGTGAGGTGTGCCACTACCCGCAATGCAGCTTTGGCAAGGCTTGAGGAGAAAAAACTATGTTAGAAAACGGACTTACTCATTTTGATGCCGGCGGAAATGCTGTGATGGTTGACGTAGGAGAAAAACCCGATACTAACCGAATTGCTACGGCAAAAGGGCGTATTGCGGTAGGTAAACAAACTTTTTGTGCCATAGAGGAGGGCAGCTCTAAAAAAGGCGATGTTTTGGGAGTTGCACGCGTGGCGGGTATTATGGCGGCAAAAAAAACATCGGAGCTTATTCCGCTATGCCACCCGCTTGCCATTACAAAATGCACGGTAGACTTTACAATGCTGCCGCAAAGCTGTGAGGTAGAAGCGGTGTGCACAGTTAAGGTAAACGGGCAGACAGGTGTCGAGATGGAGGCTTTAACAGGCGTATCTCTAGCACTTCTTACAATTTATGATATGTGCAAGGCTATTGACCGCGGCATGGAAATTAAAAATATTTATCTGCTTAATAAAAGCGGCGGTAAAAGCGGAGATTTTAAAAACCCAAACCATAATGAAGATTAGAACGAGGGGGCTATTGGTGTATGACCGATGGACAGAACCGTGAAATAGATTATTTGCGAATTTCGGTGACAGACCGCTGTAATTTGCGTTGTGTCTATTGTATGCCAAAAGATGGAATTACCTCTGTGCCGCATAATGAGCTTTTAAGCTACGAAGAAATAGAGCGTATTTGTCGCTGTGCAGCAGAAATAGGCATTCGCAAGGTGAAGCTTACAGGCGGCGAGCCTCTTACACGCCGTGGGCTTACAGAGCTTGTGCGCAGCATTAAAGCACTGCCAAAAATAGAACAGGTTACCATTACAAGCAACGGAATTTTGCTTTATGAGCAGCTGCCGGGGCTTGTAGAGGCTGGCTTAGACGCGGTAAATATAAGTCTGGACACGCTTGATGAAAAACGCTTTGAGCTTATCACGCGAAGCAAGGGGCTTAACCTTGTTTTAAAGGCAATTGACCGCGCAGTAGAGCTGGGCTTGCGGGTGAAGATTAACTGTTTGCCGGAAAAAGAGTATAATGGCGACCACTTAATGCAGATAGCAGAATTGGCACATAATCGCCCTATAGATGTAAGATTTATAGAGCTTATGCCTATAGGCTTAGGCAAGACCTTAACGCCTGTTTCAAATAACGAAATTCGTCGTCAGCTTGAAGAAAGTTACGGTACACTTACGCCCTATGAACAGGTTCGCGGAAACGGGCCTGCCGTCTATGCTTCGCCGCAGGGCTTTCAAGGTAAAATAGGGTTTATCAGTGCGGTTTCAGATGCGTTTTGTTCTTCCTGTAACCGTATTCGTCTTACGTCTACGGGCTTTTTAAAGCTTTGTCTGCATTCTGACAGCGGGGTTAATTTGCGCAAGCCGCTGCGTGATGGAATTTCTGACGAGAACCTAAAAAAAATGCTCTGTGAGAGCATTTCAAAAAAGCCGAAAAGCCATCATTTTGGCAATGAAGTGCCGAATGAGGACCGGCGGATTATGTCGCAAATAGGCGGATAATAAAAATAATCAAAAACAAAGGAGCGTTTAATATGGGCAGAGTCATGGCGGTTTGCATAAGTGAGCACAAAGGAACGCAAAAAGTGAATATAGGGAAAGCTAATTTTATAGAGAGTTTCGGAATGGAAAACGATGCTCACGCCGGCAATTGGCACCGTCAAATAAGCCTGCTTTCTTATGATAAGATAGAGGCATTTAAAGCTCGCGGTGCAGAGGTAACTGACGGTGCTTTTGGCGAAAACCTTGTTGTGCGCGATATTGATTTTCGCAATCTACCCGTTGGAACTATATTAAAATGCGGAGATGTTGTGCTGGAAATGACACAAATTGGCAAGGAGTGCCACCAAGGCTGCGAAATTTTTAAAAAAATGGGTGAATGTATTATGCCTAAGGAAGGCGTATTCGCAAGGGTACTGCATGGCGGAGTAATTGCGGCGGGCAACGAAATGACTGTGGAGCTTGCAAAGGAGGCGCTGTAATGTACAGAGTTGCAGTAGTAACTTTAAGCGACAAGGGTTATGCGGGCGAACGCGAGGACAAAAGCGGAGAGCTTATCCGCGAAATTATGCAAAACGCGGGTTATGAGCCTGTTTGTTACACGCTTTTGCCTGACGACCGTGCGCTTATATCAGAGGAACTGCGGCGTATTTGTGACAACGATATTGCAGATTTAATTTTGACTACAGGCGGGACAGGCTTTTCTGCGAGGGACATAACACCCGAGGCAACACAGGATATTATAGAGCGCGCAGTGCCGGGCATACCCGAGGCAATGCGGTATGCAAGCCTAAGGATAACCCCATATGCAATGTTAAGCCGCGGTACTGCGGGGATTCGTAAAAAAACGCTTGTAGTAAACTTGCCGGGCAGCCCTAAGGCTGTGCGCGAAAACTTAGCTTGTGCTCTGCCCGCATTTGGGCATGGGCTTGCTGTTTTACGCGGAGAAGCCTCCGAGTGCGCGCGCACCTTAGCACCCAATGCTTAAAATCAGCACAGTCTGTTAGCTATATCGACAGATTCTTTTGCGTCGTTTGCATAAAAATCGGCGCTTATTTTTTTTGCATATTCGGCAGTTAAAACTGCGCCGCCTACCAGAATTTTGCATTCCGGAAACTGCTCTTTTAACATTTTTATGGTTGTTTCCATGTTTTTTACAGTGGTAGTCATCAGCGCGCTAAGACCTATAAGAAATGGCTTGTTTACTTTTACAGCTTCAATAACAGCTTCAAAAGCAACATCTTTTCCTAAATCTATAACCGTAAAGCCATAGCTTTCAAGCAGAACTTTTACTATGTTTTTACCTATATCGTGTATATCACCTTTTACAGTGGCTAAAACTATTTTGCCCTTTGTTGCGGGAGATGCGCTTATTTTGTTTTTGATAATTTCAAAAGCACCCTCAACAGCCTGTGCCGATAAAATTAGCTGCGGCAAAAACAGGGTGCCGTTTCCAAAGTCGGTGCCAACTGCATCAAGCGCCGGTATTAAAACCCCGTCTATAATACTCATGGGCTTTTCTTGCTTTAGCAAGGCTTCGCAGCCGGCTTTTGCGTCGTCGCGCAGACCAAGCTTAACGGCGTTAAATAGCAGCTCTGCTGTGCTTAAATTTTCTTTATTGCCACCGGTGTTTAAAGAAGGCGATGCCGATAAAGCGGCTTTTAGGGGCAAATTTTCGGAAGAAAATTTGTTGCTGTAGGCAATAAAATCGGTGCAGTTTTTGTCGCGGTTGCTTAAAACATTAAAGCAAAAAACGGCATCGGTAATGGACTTTACATTAGGGTTTACAATAGGCAAATCAAGCCCCGCGCTCATTGCCATTGTTAAAAAAGACGCATTTATAATCTCGCGCTGCGGAAGCCCGAACGAGATATTTGAAACCCCCAAAACTGTTTTTAACCCCAGCTTTTCTTTAACAAGCCTAATGGCGCTTAGGGTTTCTAAAGCACCGCTTTGCTGTGCCGATGCAGTTAGCGTCAGGCAATCAATGATTACATTTTCTTTTTTTATTCCGTATTCCAATGCCTTATCAAGAATGTGCTTTGCTATTAAATAGCGCTCGTTTGCAGTCGCGGGGATTCCGTCTTGATTAAGGGTTAAGCCCACTACGCAAGCGCCGTATTTTTTAACGATGGGCAAAATATCGTCTAAAATCTTGTCCTCGCCGTTTACAGAATTTACAATTGCTTTTCCGTTATAAACCCTAAGCGCCGCTTCAATTACATCTTTATTTGCAGAATCTATTTGCAGCGGGCAAGAAACAAAGCCTTGCAGAGCCTTAATATTTGCAGTCATTACTGCCATCTCGTCTATATCGGGCAGCCCCACATTTATATCCAAAATGTCTGCTCCCGCGTCCACCTGACCAATGGCGGTTTTTAAGATATAATCGGTATCTCCTGCGTGAAGTGCCTCTTTTAAAAGTTTTTTTCCGGTGGGGTTAAGGCGCTCCCCTATGATTTTAACGCCATCTATCACTACGGTTTCGGTTGCGCTGCAAACTGCGGTGAAAGGCAAGGCTTGCTCTCTTTGTTTAAATTTATGCTTTTGTAACTCCGCCTTTAACATAGAAATATATTCGGGGGTAGTCCCGCAGCAGCCGCCTATTACAGAAGCGCCTGCGTCAAGCAAAGCAGACGCATCGGCGGCAAATTGTGACGGCGAAAGGTCGTAATCGTTGCTGTTTAGGTTAGGCAGCCCCGCGTTTGGTTTGGATATTATCGGTAGTCTTGTGTATTCGGCAAAAAGCCTGACGATTTCTACAAGCTCTGTCGGTGCAAGCGAGCAGTTTACGCCAACTGCATCGGCGCCAAGCCCCTCTAAAACAAGTGCGGCTTCTTTTGGCGAAACGCCTAAAAAAGTGCGCATTTCTTTTTTTGCGGTGTTTTTTTCAAAAGTCATCATGCAAAAAACAGGCAGCTTGCTGTTTTCCTTTGCAGCTAAAACAGCGGCCCTCATCTCGTTTAAATCTGTCATTGTTTCAATTATTATAAGGTCGGCTTCGCAAGCCTCAATTTGCTCTTTAAAAGCTGCGTAAGCATTATCAAAAGAAAGACTGCCCAGCGGTTGCAGCATTTCGCCTATAGGTCCTATATCAAGTGCCGTCAGACAGCCGTATTTTGCCGCGACTTCTTTTGTTATTTTAACACCCGCAGCAATTATTTCTTTTACGGAATACGGCGAGTTTTTAAGCTTATGGGCATTTGCTCCAAAGGTGTTTGTGCTTAAAACCATTGCACCGGCTTTTGCGTAAGCTGTGCTTATTTTTTTTATTAAATCGGGTTTTTCTATATTATAAGCTTCAGGTAATTCGCCAAGTTTAAGCCCGTTTTTTTGCAGCATGGTTCCCATTGCCCCGTCAAGTAAAACATAGCCGTTTTTAAGTAATTCCGTTACTTTATTTTCCACAATGCTCGCCCCTCATAAAATATTTGCAATCGCCCCTTAAAAGACAGCTGTCACAGGTTTGATAAGAGCTTTCGGCTTCGGTGCTTGAAAAACCGACAATAGCTGTGACAGATTTTCTCGGAATCAAAATTCCGTCATCGGTGGCAGTGACACCAATGCGCTTTTGGGCGTCAAGTATAGTTAAAATATCTTGCTGGTACGAGAGCGACAGGTCACCATACCCAATGCCATATCTTTTTGTCATAAAAAAATTTTCGTTTTCGCATTTTATCATTTGGCAAATACGCTCGCAAATTTGTTCTATATAAACTGATGCCGCTACATCTAAAAATAATTGCTGCAAAACATCAAATTTAGCCCTCATAATTATTTTATCAACCTCGTTTAAAAGGCTTACACAAAAAACAGCAATTTTACCGCAATGCTCGAGGTGGCGGCTTATTGATGTACCCTTTAGCAAAAGCTTAGTTCCGCAAAGCAGTACACCGTCGTTTTTTTTGTCAATATCGAAATACGAGCATGAAAAAGCGGGGCTGCTTGCTTTTTTAATAGTTTTAATGGCTTCATTGCAAGCTAAATTTAGCTTGTCACCGACAAGGGTTTTGCCCTCGTAGCCTAAATATTTCAGTATTTCTGCTCTATCAATCACTATATCAGAAAAATCGCTGTTAATTTTATCAGCCCCTTTGCATATTTTTGCAAGGTTTTATAAAAGGTTTTTAATAGCCTCGGTAATTTTTATTGCGACATAGGGGTTATTCATTGTGTAAAGATGAACACCGTCAACACCGTTTGCAATAAGGTCAACAATCTGGTCTATGGCATAAGCTATGCCCGCATCTCGCAGAGCTTCTTTGTTCGTGCCGTATCGGCTCATTATTTTTACAAACTTATTTGGCAGGCTTGCGCCGCAAAGCGAAACAAGGCGCTCTATTTGTTTTACATTTACAACAGGCATAATACCTGCCTGAATTGGCACATTTATGTTGGCAAGCCGGCAATGCTCTCTAAATGAATAAAAATATTCATTGTCAAAAAAAAGCTGCGATATAAGATGGCTTGTGCCGCTTTCTATCTTTTTTTTAAGGTTAAGTACGTCTGCAACCTTGCTCTCGCTCTCAGAATGTCCCTCCGGATAGCAAGCACCGGCAACAGAAAAATCTCCGTTTTTCAGTATGAATTTTGTTAAATCGCTGGCATATAAAAAATCGGTTTTTGCCGCGAGATTAGGTATTTTATCGCCGCGCAGTGACAAAATATTTGAAACATCGGCGGCTTTAAGCTGTGATAAAATTTCGACAATATCTTTTTTTTCGCTGTTAATACAGGTGAGATGCGCAAGCGGCTCTATATTGTATTTTTCTTTAATAATACCCGCTATTTGGCAGGTTTTGTTGTCGGCAATATTGCCGCAAGCACCGTAAGTAACACTTATAAAGTCAGGGTTTAAACCATGTAAGCCGTCAAGTGTGCTGTAAATTGTTTCAATGTCATCATCTTTTTTGGGAGGAAAAACCTCAAACGAATAAACGGTTTTGTCTTTTCCGAATTTATCAATTATTTTCATTTGCCTATCAGCCTCTTTCCGTCGCACATCGCATACCTGTCGTATTTTATCTATATTTTAACATATTACCACAATAAATGCTTTTTGTAAATTGTATAAGAAAGCGCGCGAAAAAAATAGTGAATACAAAATTTTACAACTATTGTTTTGTCTGTGGTGCAGATTGTTGCCAAAGAGATGTTTTTCGGATATACTAAGTGTATGAATACGCGGGCTTGCTTGGTGTTCGATTTTAAGTGACAGGGGAGTGCTGCGGTGAAATTTGCAAGGAAGACCGATATTATAATTATATGTTTAATACTTTTGGTAAGCGCTGCAATATGGTTTTATTACAGCTGCACATTGGCAAAGAGCCCCGCTGTGGCAGAGATTTACGAAGGCTCGCAGCTTATAGAAACTGTGGTGCTTAAAAAAGGTGAAACGCGCAAGTTCTCGGTTTTGGGGCACGAAGATGTCATATTTAGCATAGATGATGGTTCAATATGCTTTGCATCGTCAGATTGCCCCGACAAGCTGTGTGTGCGCACCGGCAAGCTTAAAAAGGCGGGCGAGCGTGCCGTCTGCCTACCGAACAGGCTTATATTAAAGATAGTACCGTTGAAAGGCACTGATGCGGACATAGATATAATTACAGGCTGATGAGGAACTATTAAATGAACAGTAAAAACAACATGGCAAAAACAAGGCGGCTTGTGCTTACAAGCTTGTTTTTTGCAACATCGCTGGTTCTTTCGCTTATAGAAAACGCCTTACCGCCGCTCCCTTTTGTGGTGCCCGGTGTTAAGCTTGGGCTTTCTAATGTTGCGGTTATGTACGCGCTTTTCTTTTTGGGACAGGGTGAGGCATTTATAATAGCTGCTTTAAAAGCCGGCTTTGTGGTTTTGCTGCGCGGACCGGTTGCGGGCTTCTTGAGCCTTAGCGGAGGGCTGCTTTCGGTGGGTGTCATGGCGCTTTTGCTTTTTTTATTTGGGGAGAAAATATCGTACCTTGTTACAAGCATTTGCGGTGCTGTATGCCATAACATAGGGCAATTTGCTGCAATTTCGCTTGTATATACAAACATTTACCTGTGGGTATATCTGCCGGTGCTGCTTGTAGCGGGTGTTTTTGCAGGGGTTGCTACCTCGGCACTTTTGGCCGTAACCTTTCCTATATTAAAAAAACTGGGGCTGCAATAGTTTTTTTGTCAATAAAAGCACCTGCAAAACTGTTTTGCAGGTGCTTTTGCTCTACTTTTATAAAAATTAATACCGCTCGACGCTGTCCTTAGTTACACGCGCGTAAATTAGTTTTTCTATATTCGGATTTTCGTCCGATATTGTTACGGCGGCAAGCAAAACCTTTTCGGCTTCGCGTGCCATTGCCTCTTTAGAGGTATAAAGCTTTGCAACAACGTCGCCCTCTGTAAGCTTATCCCCAACTTTTTTGCACAGAATAATCCCCGCGCTGTAGTCTATAGAGGCTTCCTTGCTTGCGCGTCCGGCGCCTAAAGCTACAGACGCTATGCCGCATTGCTCTGTGTTCATATGTGTGATATATCCGCCGCGCGGTGCTTTTACTTCGTAGCAAACATCTGCCCTTGCAAAAAGCGAGGTGTCGTCAAGCACAGACGGGTCGCCTCCCTGCGCCACTGTCATGGCGCGCAGTTTTGCAAAAGCAGTGCCATTTGCAATGGCTTCTTCTGCAAGCTTTCGGCAAGACGCAACATCGCCCTTGTCAGCCAAAAACAACATATTGCTTGCGAGCTGTAAGCAAACCTCGGTAAAGTCGGCAGGCCCATTGCCGTGCAGGGTGTCCACAGCTTCTGTAACCTCCAGCGAGTTGCCAATGGCACTGCCCAGAGGAATATCCATGTCGGTTATAAGAGCAACGGTTTTGCGCCCCATGTGCTCGCCTATATTTACCATAGCCTGTGCAAGCGCAATAGAGTCGTCCAAGGTTTTCATAAATGCTCCGCTGCCTGTTTTTACGTCAAGCAGAATAGCATTGCTGCCCGCAGCAAGCTTTTTGCTCATTATAGATGAGGCTATAAGAGAAAGATTATCTACGGTGGCAGTTACATCGCGCAGGGCGTAAAGCTTTTTGTCTGCGGGTGCAATGTTGCCTGTTTGCCCTATTATTGAAAGCCCGACGGTTTTTACAATCTCAAAAAAGCGCTCTTTATCTATAGAAGTTTTAAAGCCCGGTATGGATTCAAGCTTGTCTATAGTACCGCCTGTGTGGCCAAGACCGCGTCCGCTCATTTTGGCAACGGGTACGCCGCACGCCGCAACTATAGGCGTTATAACAAGAGAGGTTTTGTCGCCTACACCGCCTGTACTGTGCTTGTCAACCTTTATCCCGGGTATGGGTGAGAGGTCTATCATGTCGCCGGAATGCGCCATACAATCGGTTAAAAAAGCTGTTTCGTGCGTGTTCATGCCCTTAAAGTAAATTGCCATAAGCAGTGCCGATACTTGATAATCGGGGATATCGCCGGTGGTAAAGCCCTCTACAACAAACTTTATCTGCTCATCTGTAAGGGCAGCTCCGCCGCGCTTTGCCATTATAATGTCATACATACGCATAGTGTTTTTCCTCCTTTAGCGTCCGCCCTTGTCATAGGGTACTCCGGAAGCTTTTGGTGCTTGAGAGTTTTTAGATGTAAACGCCAAAACTATAAGAGTTGCAATATATGGAATCATCTTGTAAATGTCGTTTGGAATACCGAGTGACGCCAGTACCGGAATACCCGAGTATGCCGAGGCAACAGTTTTCATAAGACCAAAGAAAAATGCAGCCATAAGAATACGCGAGGGCTTCCACTGCCCAAATATAAGCACTGCTAGTGCTAAAAAGCCGTAGCCGGAAACTGTTGCGTTAAAGTTTGTCGAGGTGGGTATTACAAACACAAGACCGCCAATGCCCGCCAAAGCGCCCGAAATCATAACGCCTATGTAGCGCATACGGTAAACATTTATGCCGACAGAATCGGCAGCCTGCGGGTGCTCGCCGCAAGCGCGAAGGCGCAGCCCAAACCTTGTTTTGTAAAGTATTATCCACGCTGCAATGAGTATTGCAAAGCCTATATATGTTGTTATATAAGTGTTTTTAAAGAACAAGTCGCCTATTATAGGAATATCGCCAAATAGAGGAACCTTGTCGATGCGAAATTGGTTTTCAAAAGGAATCTGCTGTACTGTGCGAATCATTCTTGCAACATATATTGCAAGAGCCGGAGCAAGCATATTTATTGCCGTACCGCTTATGACTTGGTCCGCCTTCATGTTTATGGCGGCATATGCGTGGGCAAGAGAAACCACAACGCCTGTAACTGCCGCTATAAGAATGGCTATAAGCAATATAGGCTGACCGGGCAGACGTTCTTGAAAGTAGCTTATAAATAAAATGCTTGTAAAAGCCCCCATTATCATAATACCTTCAAGTGCAATGTTTACTACACCGCTGCGCTCCGAGAACATTCCGCCCAAAGCAACAATGAGCAGAGGAATGGAAAAGAACATGGTTTGCTGTACTAAAAAGAATAAGGTTTCCATTATTCGTTACCTCCTTTTTTGGGCTCGGAAGTGGGCGGCGTTTGCTGCTCTGCAACAGGCTTTGCGTTTGACTTGTTTTCGTCTTTTCTCTTGTGGTAGCTTTCAAGCATACCCTTTAAGAGAAGTGCGAAGGCACTGAAGTAGATGATAACGGCTATAATAATTTCTATAACCTGAGGTACAAAGTTGTAAAGCTGCATATTAAAGCCGCCAACGTTTAGGTAAGCTACAAATATACCCGCAAATATTATGCCTATAGGGTTATTAAGCCCCAAAAGTGCAACCGGTATACCGTTGAAGCCTTCTGCCGCCAGTACGTCTACTACTTCTATGCCCTTGCCTGAACCGGCAAGATAAAGCAGTGCGCCGCCTAAAGCGGAAAGCGCGCCCGCTATGACCATAGAAAGCACTATGTTTCGCTTTTCGTTAATACCCGCATATTTGCAGGCGTTGCGGTTATATCCGCAGGCTTTAAGCTCAAAGCCGAATTTGGTTTTGTTAATAATTATGTATATTACTATACCTGCCGCAATTGCTATAAATATACCGGCGTTTACGCTGGAGGAGCTGTTGCCGGTTTTAAAGATGCTGTCAAGCCCAAGCTTTGGCAAAACGGCGGTAGCAGCCACGCGCTTTGACTGGTTCTTTAAGGAGTCGAAAACGGTTTTTGTAACTAAAAGGTTTACCGAATACATACCTATGTAGTTCATCATAATGCACGAGATTACCTCGTTTACGTTGCAGTAGGCTTTAAGTATTCCGGGCATAAGCCCCCACAGTGCACCTGCTGCCATAGATACAAGCAAGGCGACTATCCAGTGTAAACCGGCAGGGAGAAAGGTCCACTGTACGCCCACATAAACAGCGGCGTATGCACCGATTATAAATTGCCCCGATGCACCGATGTTAAAAAGCCCTGTTTTGTTTGCAAAGCCGACAGAAAGACCCGTCATTATAATTGGTGTGGCAAAGTAAAAAACCTGCCCTAAGTTTTTCATGTCGGTAAAAGCGCCTACAAGTATTGCCGTAAAGCCGTTAAGTGCCTGCGACGGATTACTGAAAAGAAGTATTATAAAGCCAACAATAAGCCCCACGACTATTGCCATAAGTGACGAAAGCATACTGGAAAACCCCTCGCTGCGCAGCAGCGGTATACGCTTTTGGTTATTCATTTACAGCACCTCTTTTCGAGCCTGCCATGTACAGACCTAAGTCTTGTATCGTGACAGTTTTAGGGTTAAGGTTTGCTACAAGCTCGCCCTCGTATATAACAAGAATGCGGTCGCTTACGTTCATTACCTCGTCAAGCTCCAGCGAAACAAGCAAGATACCCTTGCCCTCGTCGCGCTCTTGCACCAGCTTTTTATGTATGTATTCTATAGCTCCCACATCAAGCCCGCGCGTTGGCTGTACAGCTATAAGCAGCTCCGGGTTGCGGTCTATTTCGCGCGCGACTACTACCTTTTGCTGGTTTCCGCCCGACATAGCGCGGGTTATTGTTTTTACGCCCTGTCCGCTGCGTATGTCAAATTTGTTTATAAGCCCTTCGGCATATTCAAATATTGCATCGTATTTTAAAAAGCCGTTTTTGCAAAACTGCGGTGTAAAGTAGCTTTGCAGCACAAGGTTGTAGCCCAGGTTATAGTCAAGCACCAAGCCATGCTTGTGCCTGTCCTCTGGGATATGCCCTATACCGCCGGTGTTGCGCTCGCGTATGCTTTGGTGGGTAATGTCTTTACCTAAAAGCTCTATTGTGCCGCTATCGGGTGTTATAAGCCCTGTTAAAGCATAAACAAGCTCGCTTTGCCCGTTGCCGTCTATGCCTGCTACGCAGACTATCTCGCCCGCACGTACGTCAAGCGAAACATTATTAACCACAAGCTTGCCTGTGGCTTTGTTTTTTACACAGAGCTTGTTTGTTCTAAATATTACCTCGCCCGTCTCGCGGTCGGCTTTTTCTACCTGCAAATTAACCTTGCGTCCTACCATCATCTCGGATAATTCTTCCTTGCTGGTGTCCGCTACATCTACAGTGCCTATGTATTTGCCCTTGCGAAGTACTGTGCAACGGTCTGCTACCGCCTTGATTTCATTAAGCTTATGCGTTATAAAAAGGATTGATTTACCCTCGGTGGTAAGCTCCTTCATAATCTTCATAAGCTCATCTATTTCTTGCGGGGTTAAAACAGCGGTCGGTTCGTCAAATATTAAAATTTCGTTTTCGCGGTAAAGCATTTTTAATATCTCTACACGCTGCTGCATTCCAACTGTTATGTTCATAATAAGCGCATCCGGGTCAACCATAAGACCATACCTGTCCGAAAGCTCTAGTACGCGTTCGCGTGCTTTGTCCATTTTTAAAAACCCATTTTTTGTGGTTTCTACACCTAAGATGATGTTTTCGAGCACCGTAAAATTGTGCACAAGCTTAAAGTGCTGGTGCACCATGCCTATGCCAAGGCGGTTTGCATCGCTTGGGTTGTTAAGCTTTACTTCTTCTCCGTTTTTTAAAATTTTGCCTTTTTCGGGCTGATACATTCCGAAAAGTACGCTCATAAGTGTGCTTTTTCCGGCACCGTTTTCGCCCAAAAGTGCATGAATTTCGCCCTTTTTAAGCTGTAATGTTATGTTGTCGTTGGCACTGATTCCCTGAAATTTTTTGGTGATACCCACCATTTCAATGATATAGCTCATACTTTGTCACCCCTGCTGTTTTCACTTATTTTGCCGTATTATAAGCGGTTTCCGCGGTGCGGCCTTTGCTTTTTTAAATGTCCGCAGTGTTGCGGCTGTTTAAAAAAACAAAGAAGAGAAGGGGCTCGTGCCCAATGTGCAGAAGTCCCTTCTCTTTAGAAAGCTTGCTTAATTGGTCAGTGTTTAATTATAAATTAGCCAACTACTGTAAGTTTAACCGCAGTTGTTTTAATATCTGTAACTTTAACTTCTTTTTTGGCATCGTCTGTGTCTTTTACAAGCTTAATTGTGCCGCCGGCAAGTTGCTTGTAAAGAGCGTCGTAGTCTGCCTGTGAGAATTTTGCAAATTTAGAGGTTCCCATCGGCAGAGAAACACCATTGTTTGAAGCATCAAAAATCATTGTTTTCTCGCCCGGGAATGTGCCTGCATAGTATGCTTTAAGTGTGTCGTAAACAGAAACGCCAAGACCCTTTGTTGCCGAAGTAATAACTGTGTCAGATTCGGCCGATTGGTCAACGTCAACGCCTATAACTTTGCCCTTTGCCTGCTCGGCAGCTGCCATTGCAGAGTTACCTACGGCACCGCCGCAAGCAAATATAACCTCTGTACCGCTCTGGTACCACGAGGCAGCAAGTGTCTGTGCCTCAGGTGTAGCATCAAAGCCGCCTGTGTAGTGGTAGTTCATGGTTACAGAGCCTGCCGGTAATTTAAGCTCTTGTGCAGCAGCCTCGGCACCCTGAACATAGCCATAGCCAAAACGTACAACAGCCGGAACAGCCATACCACCCAGGAAGCCAAGCTTTGTCATGCCATCTTTAACAGCGGCGTAGCCTGCAAGGTAACCCGCTTGCTCCTCAGCATAGAGGATACCTACAGCGTTTTTGTTTGTGCGGAACTCTGAATAATCGGCATTATGCGGTGTGCCGTCGATGAGTATAAAGTTTACGTCAGGATATGTGTCTTGCGCTATGAACACAGGCTCTTCAAAAAGGAAGCCGGGTGTTACTATAACTTTTGCTCCGCCTTTAACTGCAAGCTCGATTGCAGAAAGGTAAGCGTCTGTGCTTTTTTCTGTAGGCTTATAGTATTTGTGTGTTACTTTGTTTTCTTCTGCATATTTTTTAAGACCTTCCCATGCACCTTGGTTAAACGATTTATCATCAATTGTACCGATATCGGTGATGAGAGCAAGCTCGAACTTGCCGTCGTCGGCGGGTGCGGCAGATTCTGCCGGTGCCTTAGACTCTGCTGCCGGTGCTTTAGACTCTGCCGGTGCTGAAGATGAAGCGGCAGGTGCTCCGCAGGCTGCCATTGAAAGTGCCATGGCGGAAGCAAGAATAATTGCAAGTATTTTTTTCATAGTTTCTTTTCCTCCTAATAATGTTTGACTTAAATTTTTATTAAAAAGCCAAATGGCTTAATAATTGTACAAATAGCTATTTGTGAAGGTCTGCGGGGCCAAAGCCATGCGGCAAAAGCTCGTTTAAGGTGAACGCGTAATATTCCTCGGTGCTGTGTGCGGTTATAACGCGAAAAGTGTCAGGGTCGCAAAACTCCTCCATTACCTGGCGGCAAACTCCGCAGGGGTATGCGTAGCCAAAATCGGCAGGTGCTGCGCCGCGCGGTGCGCCGACTATTGCAATTGCCGAAAAAACGCGTTCACCATCTGAAACAGCCTTAAAAAACGCTGTGCGTTCTGCACAATTGGTGGGGGAATAGGCGGCGTTTTCTATGTTGCAGCCATGGTATAGCTTGCCGTTTTTGCAAAGCAACGCCGCCCCAACCATAAAACCGGAATATGGTGAATATGAAGCTTCGCGCGCTTTAAACGCCTCTGCAATAAGGTTTTTGTCGTCCATTTTTATATTTACCTCCGGCGTTAAAATTATATTTAGTATAGCTTAAATTGGCTTACTATGCAAGCGAGAGAGCCACCTTCATCATGTTGGTAAAGGTTTTTTCGCGTTGCTCTGCTGTGGTAGCTTTACCGGCAAATGGGCTGTCCGATATTGTAAGGATACATAAAGCGTTTTTGCCCGCACGGACAGCATTCATGTAAAGCGCCACCGCCTCCATCTCTACAGCCAAAACACCCATTTTGCTCCAGCGCTCTAAGAAATCGGGGCGTTCGTCGTAAAAAGTATCGCTTGAGAGTATATTGCCAACCTCATAATGAAGCCCGAGCTCGTCTGCGGCATCTATGGCTTTTTTCATCAGAGGGTAGCTTGCTATGGGTGCATATGTGCCGGGCAGCTCAAACTGCTCTGCATAGTTAGAGTTTGTGCAAGCACCCATGCCTATAGCTAAATCGCCTATATCGAGGTTTTTGCTTAGAGTACCCGCGGTGCCTATGCGTATAATGTTATCAACATCATAAAAATTGAACAACTCATATGAATAAATACCGATTGATGGTATTCCCATGCCGCTTCCCTGAACAGAAACGCGCTTGCCCTTGTATTCGCCGGTAAAGCCCAGCATACCGCGTACACTGTTGTACTCTGTGACATTGGTAAGAAAGTTTTCTGCAATAAATTTTGCTCTCAAGGGGTCGCCCGGCATCAAAACTGTTTTTGCAATATCTCCCGCTTTGGCTGAATTGTGCGGAGTAGGTATACCCATAAGTTAAAAGCTCCTTATATTTAATGTGTTCAGACGTATTTTTTAATATCCCTTTGCTTCTGCTCCGTTTAAAATGGCAACTGCCGAGCTTGTGCCTATGCGCTCGCAGCCCTCTGCTAAAAAGTGCTCAAGGTCATCTTTTGTTTTTACGCCGCCTGCGGCTTTCATCTTAACATTTATGTCTATGTTAGCTTTAAAAAGCTTAATGTCCTCTACGGTTGCACCCCCTGTGCCAAAGCCTGTCGAGGTCTTAATATAATCTGCCCCTGCACGGGAAACACAGCCGCAAAGCTTTACTTTTTCGTCCTCGGTGAGGTAGCAGGTTTCTACAATTACTTTTAATATGTGCTTGCCCGCCGCAGCCTTTAGTGCTGCAATCTCGGTTGTAATTTTGTCAAAGTCACCGTTTTTTACATCGCCTAAGTTTACTACCATGTCAACTTCGTTTGCACCCTCTGCCACAGCCTGATGTATTTCTGCCGCTTTGGTTTCGGTGGTGTTGTAGCCTAACGGAAAGCCTATAACGGTGCAGATGTTAAGCTGCGGGTAGCTTGCATGAATGCGCGCAATATATGATGGAGGAACACAAACCGAAGCCGTGTGGTATTGCATTGCCTCGTCACAAAGTTTTTTAATGTCAACCCAGCTTGAAGTTGCCTTTAAAAGAGTATGGTCGATATGATTAAAGATTTCATTATTTGTCATATTATTGCCTCCTACAGTTTGTTATATCTGCACTTTAACATATTATTTATTCATTGTCAACTACAAAAGTGTTAATATTTTCACTTTTTCACAAATAAAAAGTAACAAACATTATAATATACCTTATTTAAGGCATTTACAATTTTGGTATTTACAAATTAACATTTTTATGTTATGATAATCACAAAATGATAACACGATTTATATAAGGCGGTTTAAGCCAATACACATAAAAGGAGATTGGGCGGCGGTGAACAAAAAAACTACTCGCATAAATAAGCTTATAGATATACTTAAAATTCGTGGTTTTGTGTCTATAAAAGAGCTTTCATCTATGCTTAATGTTTCTGAGATGACCATAAGGCGCGACCTTGAAATTTTAAAGAATAATGATATAGCTGAAAATATATATGGTACAACTGTTTATAACCCCGCCCATACAGTTGTAAAAAACGAGGACGAGTACAATCTTTTGGGAGAAGTCAAAAAGAAAAACGCCCAAAAAGATGATATTGGGCGTTTTGCAGCTTCACTTGTTGACGAGGACGATATTATAATAATAGACACGGGAAGTACTACAGAGCGGATAGCCGCAAACCTCCCCACAGACAAAAGCCTTTCGGTTTTATGCTACGGCGTAAATATTTTGATGGAGCTTAGACGCAACCCCGGCGTGAAGATGCTTTTTGCAGGCGGCTTTTACCACGCAAACACGCAAATGTTCGAGAGCCCCGAGAGCATAGATTTTATAAAGGGTGTGCGGGCACAAAAAGTTTTTATATCGGCGGCGGGGGTTCACCGTCAACTGGGCGTAACCTGTGTAAACAGCTATGAGGTGCCTGTCAAGCGCGCTATTTTACAGTCATCAGTGCAAAAAATACTCGTGACGGATTCAAGTAAATTTGACGTTGTTCGTCCGGCTTTTTTTTGCGAATTAGACCGTATAGACATTATAGTTACAGATAATGCACTGGGCGACGAGTGGCGAAGGCTTATAGCCGAAGCGGGCATAAAGCTTTATACTGTTTAAATTGCTTATATAAGTATGTAGCATAGTGCAAGAATAAGCTTTTTGTCAGCCTGATTGTTTAAAAGTATAAGCAGAAGAACTATAATTATCATTTTGTCGCTGTCAATGCCAAGTGCTTTCATAGCACCGTTTAAGGGGCTGTCGCCGCCAAAAAGCCCGCTTAGTATGCCTCCGTTGTTTTCTGTCTTGTTGTCGGAGGCATTAGCCGCTTCTTGATAGCTTTTTGGCACTTGTATAATAGGCTTTGCTGTTGTTGTGACGGTAAAGCTTTTTTCGCGTCCCTGCGGCTTTGCTTCTGTCTGCTGCGCGTTTTTGCTCTCGCCGATAACGCGTTTTGCTCGTTCCTGCATTTCTCGTACACGCTCTGCCGCCTCATTTTGCATACGTGCCATGTCCTTGCCGCTGTAATCGTTCCCGCTGTGCCAGTTCATGCTTCGTCACCGCCCAACAGCGAGCCTAACAGCCCCGATTCTTTTATAAGCGGAAGCAATGAGAATATCTCCATAAAGCGCACTGCTTCGTCAACCTTTTTACGGTTAGCATCGCCAAGATGTGGCTTTAACGCGCGAAGCAAAGCAGTGCTGCCGTCGTCGCGCTTTTGCGAAAGCAGCTGCTGTACCCTCATAAGCTTTGCAATATCAAGGCTTGGCATAGGTGCGGCGCTGCTGCCGTCCCCTTTATTGCCGAGAGAGGCAAGCAGCGTATTTATGTCAAAATTGTTGCTGTTGCTATTACTGTTATTTGTGCCGGTGCTTGCGCCGTTTCCGCTTGCCACAAGTGATGATAGCAAAGCGTTTATGTCAAAATTGTTGCTGTTGCTATTACTGTTATTTGTGCCGGTGCTTGCGC
>JAVWJP010000011.1:0-5676 GCA_036638975.1 Hydrogenoanaerobacterium sp. | reverse complement strand
TTTATGTCAAAATTGTTGCTGTTGCTATTACTGTTATTTGTGCCGGTGCTTGCGCTGTTATTTGCGTTGCCGCCGCCGACATTTCCGCTGCCGGGGGAAAGCATATTTATTACGCTGCTTACCTGCTTTTTGCCTTCGTCGGACGAAAGCAGCTGTGACAGCATTTCAGAAAAATCGGCCATTATAAGCTTCTCCCTTCAGCGGCGGTTCATAAGGCTTTGCAAAACCTTTTTTGCTTTTTCGGAGTTTAAAAGTGCCTCAAGCTTTTGAGGGTCTGATAATATATTTTTTACCATGTTCATATTAAGCCCCTGCGGTAAATCTCCGCCTTTAAGCTGCCCTAAAAGCTTGTCGGGTGCAATGCCCAGCTTTTGCGAGGCGGCGTTAAGCAGCATTTCTACTTGTGACTGCGAAAGCCCCTGTGACTCCAAATCGTTTTTCATAATAAAACCCCTTACTTTATTTATAATTTGTATTCCATTTTGCTTGTTTTTATGTTAAATTAGTAAGTATACAGAGAAAAGCTTTGTAGCGAGGGGAAGATTCTTTGAGAATAATTGTAATGTCAGATTCACATAGAAATGTCGCCAATGTGCGTAAAATAGTAGAAAAGCACATGGAGGACGGAGATTTATTTTTACATTTGGGTGACGGAGAACGTGACTTTGAAGCTGTTATGGGCGATTACCCTACTTTAAAGAGCGAACACGTCTGCGGCAATTGCGACTTTTACTCGTTTGCACCAACCTTGGGCGTGCTTAAAGAGGACGGTAAAAAAATATTTTTTACACACGGGCATATTTATAACGTCAAATACGGAACTAAAGAGCTTATTGTTGCGGCACAGAGCCGACACGCCGATATTGTTCTTTACGGACATACTCATATTGCAAAGAGCGAGTACGATGACGGTATTTATGTGATAAACCCCGGAAGCTGCTCGGGAATGGGCGACACGAGCTATGCTATTTTAGATATAACAAAAGCGGGTATAGCGCCGGTTTTGGTGCGCCTTTAAGTTATATATTACAGCTTATGCCAAAAACAAAAAAATGTGCAAAAAAACAAAGGAACTGTGTTAAATACAGCTCCTTTGTTGTGTTATTTCAGTTTTTTTATTCCAGACTAAGTACTCTGCCCAAATCGTGAATCATTTTGTTGTGGCAAACTACAAGAACTTTGTCACCGCTGAATATTTGCGCACTGCCGCGCGGTATTATTATGTCGTCACCGCGTGATATTGAAACTATAATGCTTTCTTCCGGCATATGCAGCTCGCTTAATTTTACACCGTCCAGCTTGTAATTTTGCGGAATACGCACTTCACTTATTGAGGACTCGCCGCGGTTAAGTGAAATAACCTGTTTTATCGCGGCAGAATCGACCTCGCGCTCTAAAAGCCGCGCAATGTTATCGGTACTGCTGATAGGAATATCTACACCCAGTTGCTTCATAATAGACATATTCTTAGGGTTGTTTACGCGCGCTACCGTGCGCTTGACGTTAAACTCTTTTTTTGCAAGCTGACAGGCAATAAGGTTATTTTCGTCCTTGCCGGTTACACTTAAAACCGCCTCTGCTTCTTCTATACCTGCGTTTTTAAGTGACTCGATTGTACTGCCGTCACCGCATATTATGGGTATGTCAAGCTCGTTTGCTATGCGTGCACAGGTTTCTTTCTTCTGCTCTATAATGCGCGGCTTATGCCCATGCTCCATAAGTGTTTGCGCAAGATAAAACCCAACCTTGCCGCCGCCTATAACTATGACAGTCATTGTACCGCACCTCTAATCTGCAAGCTTTGCGAACACCAGCTCGTCGCCAGCCTCCAGCCCTTCGTTTTTATTTATTGCGAGTACCATACGGTTATCGCTTTTTTGTATTCCAAACAGCATAGCGCCTTGCTCCGGCACAACCTCTGCTATGGTTTTACCAAGCAGCTCTGCGGGAAGCGGCACTGTTGCATAAAAAACACCTGTTCTGCCAAAGGTCATTTGTGTAACCTCTGTAGCACCCTCAAGCGCTGCACAAACAGCATCTACCGTAAGGTTTGTCGGGCACACCGTTTTGAGGTTAAAGTGAGAAAAAACGTTTTCGCGCTGCGGGTCGTAGATGCGTGTAAGTACTATTTTTATGTGAAAAACCTCTTGAGCAAGCTGTGATACCATTATGTTTACATTGTCGTCCTGCGTCACGGCTACAACCGCGTCGCTTCCATCTATGCCTGCACGCCTTAGGGTATCCTGGTCTATGGGCACACCTGCTACCGTGTAACCGGAAAAATTATGGTCTAAAAGCTCAAAATTCTCGTTGTCACGGTCCACAATGCAAACATCATGCCCCATTTTATCAAGTACTGTGGCAAGCTTAGAGCCTACCTTGCCGCACCCTATAACCAAAACATTCATGTGCCGCGCCGCCTTTCATAATTACAGTTTCTACATTATAGCGCTTTTGTCGGCTTGTTGCAAGCCTATATATTTGCTTTTTCTGCCCCTGCAAAAAGCTTGCGTGCAAATGAGAAAAATACTGTAATAGTGACAAGCACAGCTAAGATATCTGCAACAGGCTCGGCGTAAAGAATACCCTTCCAGCCAAATATATGCGGCAGTAAAAGTGCCAATGGTATAAGCAAAATTATTTTACGCAGTAAGGCTAAGAACATAGATATTTTTGCCTGACCCAGTGCTATAAAGGTTTGCTGGCAGGCAAGCTGCGCCCCCATAAGTAAAATTCCCGCCATAAATATCTTCATTCCGTAGACACCAAGCTCTAAAAGAGCGGGGTCGCTTGTAAAAATTTTTACCAAAATTTGCGGGGCAAACAAACATACCGCCCACAGACTCACCGAAAAGGTGAGTGCAGAGCCAAGAAGTAAGAAAAAAGTCTTTTTAACGCGCAAGAGGTTACCCGAGCCGTAGTTGTAGCTCATAATGGGCTGTGCGCCTTGTGTAAGCCCCATAAGCGGCATAAGAACAAACTGCATAGAGCTCATTATAATTGACATTGCACCCACAAGCTGGTCGGCTTGCGCCCCGCCGTAGGCTTTAAGGCCGGAGTTAAGGGTTATCTGCACAAGGCTTTCGGTGGATTGCATTATAAAAGGGGAAATGCCGAGCGCCAAAACCGGAAGTATAATATTCTTTTGAAGCTTAAAGTTTTTTGGACGTATTTTAAGCCCAGTCTTTTTGCCGAATAAAAACAGTAGTACCCATATAGCAGAGATAAACTGAGAAATTATGGTGGCGAGTGCCGCACCTTCAACGCCCATTTTGAAGCCGAATATTAAAATAGGGTCTAAAATAATGTTTGCGACTGCACCGATTAAAACAGTGTACATACTTGTTTTTGCAAAGCCCTGTGTCGAGATAAACATATTAAGCCCCAACGCTATTTGCACGGCTATTGTACCTATAAGGTATATAGAAAAATACCGGTCTGCATATCCCAGCGTGTTTTCTGTTGCGCCGAATGCCGTTAAAAGCGGAACCTTTGTAACAGCAAAAATTATTGTAAGTAAAACCGATATTCCAACAAGAGCCACAAAGGAGTTACCCAGTATTTTTTCTGCCCCTTCGTGGTCGCCCTCGCCAAGCTTTATGGCAGCACGCGGTGCTCCGCCCATACCAATAAGCGCCGCAAATGCCGATATTATCATAATGAGCGGGAACGCAACCCCCAGAGCCGCCAGTGCAAGCGAGCCTGTTTCGGGTATTCTTCCTATATACATTCTGTCTACAATGTTGTACAAAGCGTTGATAACCTGTGCTGCTATAGCGGGCACAGCGAGGCTGAAAAGCAGCTTGCCTACAGGCTGTGTGCCAAGTTTATTTTGAGTTTCGTCCATGTTTTTCGCTTCTCTCTTTGTGTTAAATATAAATGTTTCTATACAGTTTACCACAAAGAGCGGTGAATTTCAAATATGCTTTTTTTTACAATAATATGTTTTTTATATCCGTTATGCTGTTCCCCTGTGCTTTAAGGGATTGTATATCGTCTATGCGCGCAATTGCAGCCTCTCGCGGGAAGCGGCGCTGAAGCCCCTCGTCCTCTTGCATGAACGGCAGCATACCCTCCTCGGTGTAAAACTTTAGGGTGCTGTAGCGGCTGCCTGTAAGCCGCGCCAGCTCGCCTATAGAAACGTACTGCGATGACATAATGCTTTCGAGCGAACGTTTTCTTGACACAACGCTCTACCCCCTAGCATAGGTTGCGCACAAGGCGCACACCCTGTATGGGTATTCGCTGGTTTATTGTATATGGGTAACACGAATATATGATATTGTCTATTTTAATAAGCGGTATTTGCCCCTCGTGCAAAACAGTGTAGCTGTGCCCTTTTTCGCTAAGTCGCGCCGTGACGTCAGCAAGGCGGTCCGCGGCATTTGAAAACCATTTTTCATCGTCTATAAATACAGATTGCGAACGCTCTAAAAAAGGAAAGACAAAGTTTAATGCCTGCCCGTTTGGCGTGTTGGCAAGTATCTTTTTCTTCTGCAAAAAGCCTTTTATGGCGGCTTCCGGTCCTCTATGGATATTTACAGAAAAAAGAGCTTGTGCCAGTCCGTTTTTTTGACAGGCTTCAACTATGCGGCGCTTAACTTTTTCAAGCTCATTGCCTGAGAATACATCGTAAAAGCAAAAGCTTTCGCGCATAAGCCACAGCATACAAATATCTTCGTCAGAAAGCTCGCAGTCCTCAAGAACATTTGCGCGCAGCTCCTCTGTTATTTTCATATATGTTTTTTCATCGGCACGATATTCTTTTATTGCAAGCCCCGCCGTTACATACAACATATCACAGCCCAAAAGGTTTGGTATCTGTTCCAAAACATTTGCTCCGCAAAGTGCGTCGCTCATGCCGCATTCAAGCTTTTTAAGCACAGCCTGCGGCATATGAGCCGCCGCTGTAAGCCACTGCGCAAGCCCCGCGCCTTTAGGCATTTTTAAAAGCGAAAGCGGGCGCAGCACCAGCTCCTCGTAAAGCTCGGTGTCGGCACAGACTGGCTCTGATGCAAATTTTTTTTGCCATTGACCGTCTAAAACCTTGTTTAAATAACATTGCAGCACCACGGCGGCGGCTATTGCGCGAAGTGCCACTTTTTTTGAAGTTGTCATGTTTATGCTATCTTGCGCGTTTAAGGCTATAAGCGCATAGCTTTGTGACAGGCTAAGCTCTTTCATGGTAATTCCTCCTGTAAATAATTGTAAGTTACTTACTACTTATCACTTACTTCTTACAGAGTATCACCGATTAATTGTGTTGTCAAGGATATTGCAGAAAAATAGCCATGATATTATATGAAATACCTAGCATATTAAAAAATCTATGGTAAAAGTATTGACACAATGGGCGCTGTAAGATATAATAATAAAGCCGTTTAAAGTAATCGGCATTACATGATGCCCGATTGTGTAATGGTAGCACGACAGACTCTGACTCTGTTTGTCTGGGTTCAAATCCTAGTCGGGCAACCAGCTTAACTGCTTCTTCCAATGATGGCGGAGCAGTTTTGTTTTACGGGGTATAGCGCAGATGGTAGCGTGCTTGGTTCGGGACCAAGAGGCCGTGGGTTCAAATCCCGCTACTCCGACCATAAAAAGGAATTACAGACGTTCGTCTGTAATTCCTTTTTTGGCTTCGGGTAGAGGATTTGAACAGAGCCGGAGTTCGGC
>JAVWJP010000010.1:24871-68898 GCA_036638975.1 Hydrogenoanaerobacterium sp. | reverse complement strand
GCTGTAAAGGGTAACAACATTACAGAACTGCTACATAGCAAAATATTCTAAAATATGTGCTGTTTCCTAAAAAAATGCAAAATATTACCGAAAACCGTCTGTCACGATTGATAGGCGGTTTTTTTTGTGATATAATAGCTAATGTATGTAGAGCAATATCCAATATTTTTATAAAGTTGAGGTGGCACTATGCCGAAAATAAGCCTTTTAAGTTATACACCAAATCCGGAAAAAACAGTGGCTGCAGCGGCAAGATTGTGCTATAGCAGTGTGGGTATAGATGACCTCATGGAGGGGCTCACAACAGAAAAAGCAGCAGACTTTGTACAAATGCTGGCAGAGATAGGACACGAAAGCCCTATAGAGCACGCAAGCTTTACTTTTGGAATAGAGGGCGTTTCGCGCGCATTTTTGGCGCAGATAACCCGCCACCGCATTGCTTCTTACAGTGTGCAAAGCCAAAGGTATGTAAAAAAAGACGATTTTGAGTTTATTGTTCCGTCGGAGATAGAAAAAATATCAGCCGCAAAGCAGTTGTATTTAGAGGCTATGAGTGCCTCTGCTGAATATTATGCAAAGCTTTCTGCTATACTAAAAGAAGAACATATGGCTTGTTTTATTGCGCAGGGTAAGGACGAAAAAGAAGCGGCTCGTTTGGCAGAAAAAAAGGCTATTGAGGACGCGCGTTTTGTGTTGCCAAATGCTTGTGATACTAAAATGGTCGTTACTATGAATGCGCGTAGCTTGCACAACTTTTTTAAAGAGCGCTGCTGTTACCGCGCACAGTGGGAAATCCGCGAGGTTGCAACCGAAATGCTAAGGCTTGTTTTAGCTGTCGCGCCAAGCTTATTCGCCCATGCGGGGCCTCCATGCTTGCGCGGTGCCTGTCCGGAGGGCAAAATGAGCTGTGGCAATATAAAGCAGGTTCGCGAAAGCTTTGCGGCTCTCGGTGGGGTGACGCTATGAAGCTTATAGAAATTGAGGGGCTTGACGGCAGCGGAAAAGAAACACAAAGCAAGCTTTTGGCAGATGCTTTGTGCAATATGGGGCATAAGGCTGTAAGAATCAGCTTTCCCGATTATGATAACCCGTGGTCTGTGTTTGTAAAAATGTATCTAGCGGGTGAATTTGGAGGAAGTGCCGGCGCTGTCAATGCTTACACAGCTACTTCGTTTTACGCATTAGACCGATATGCCAGCTTTAAGAAGAACTGGCAGAGCATTTACGAAAGTGACACAATATTGGTGGCAGACCGTTACATCGGCTCAAACCTTATTCATCAAATGAGCAAGCTCCCCAAAGAACAATGGGATGAGTTTTTTACATGGCAGCAAGATTACGAATATACAAAACTCGGCTTACCGCGAGCTGACAAGGTCTTGTATTTAGAAATGGCGCTTGATGACTCTAAGCGGCTTTTAGAAAATCGCTATGATGGTGACGAGAGCAAAAAAGATTTGCATGAGCGAGATTTTGCGTATCTTATTTCGTGCCGCGCAACTGCCGAATATGCTGTAAGCCGCTGTGGCTGGAGCGTTATACACTGCTCTGACGGAGAAAAACCTTTTTCTATAGACATTATTCATAAAAAAATAATGCAGGAGCTGGTAATTTAATATAAGGCAAAACAGAAAGGACGGATAAGTTGATACCCTTTAAAACTGTAGAATTACAGGACAAGCAGTGGATAAATGAAAGATTGCGCAAAGCAAGCTTTAAAAGTTGTGATTATTCGTTTGTAAATAACTTTATATGGCGTGTTCCAAACAAAATTTCTTTTGCAGATATAAATGGATTTTATTGTCTTTACAGTGAGGACGGTGGCGAGGGAGCATACACATATCCTGCCGGAAGCGGCGATATAAAGCCTGTTTTGGAGGCGCTTATGCAAGATGCAAACGAGCGCGGACGCGAGTTTATATTGCGCGGCATGACAACAGAAACAGCAAAGCTTATAGAAACGCTTTTCCCAAATAAATTTAGTTATGAAAATAACCGCGATTATAGCGATTACATTTATCTTGTTGAAAAAATGATAAATCTTTCAGGTAAAAAGCTGCATAGCAAGCGCAACCATATAGCACGCTTTGAGGATAATCCCGATTGGACATATGAGGACATTACGCCGCAAAATATAGATGAGTGTCTTTCTATGAATAACGAATGGTGCAAGCTTTATAAATGTGTTGAAGCCCCCGGACTTAACCACGAGGTATGTGCTGTAAAACAGGCATTTAAACATTTTTTTGACCTCGATTTGCATGGAGGCCTTTTGCGTTTGGGAGGCCGTGTGGTGGCATATACGATGGGAGAGCCGCTTACCGCAGACACCTACGTTATTCACATAGAAAAGGCTTTTCCCGATATTCGTGGGGTATATCCAATGATAAACCAACAGTTCCTAATCCATAATTGTAAGGATTATATTTATGTAAACCGCGAGGATGACCTTGGCGATGAAGGGCTGCGTAAGGCAAAAATGTCTTATTATCCCGATATTTTACTTGAAAAAGTGACGGCTGTTTTACGAAAATAGGAGCTTTAATATGATAACTCTTGCAGATAATATGATGTTGCCGCAGCTTAAAAACATTTGGAGCGAATGCTTTGGCGACACCGGTGAATATATAGACTTTTATTTTTCGCAGCATTTTAAACCGCAGCGCACACTTGTTTATTTAAAGGACGATAAGCCTGTGTCTATGCTTACACTTTTGCCGGCAAAGCTTATTAAAAACGGTAAATATGTGCCCGTATGCTATGTTTATGCTGTTGCGACGCTTCCGCTTTGGCAAGGCTTGGGTATAAGTACACAGCTTCTTTCGTATGCGGGGTGTGAGCTTGCTAAAAGCGGTGTTGACATAACGGTGCTTGCACCTGCAAGCAATAAGCTTTTTGCTTTCTACAAAAAATGCGGATATACAGAGGCTTTTGCGGTAAAGCAAGCAGCTTTTGCGGCGGAAGATAAACCGATAAATATTAAAACCGAAAATATTTTACCGCAAGAATATAAAATATTGCGTGACAAATTTTTTTGCGGTGAGGGTTATCTGTGTTGGGATAAAGAAGCCATAGAATATGCTTTATGCGAAAACAGCTTTTGCGGCGGGTTTAATCTTAAAATTACAGCAAATGGGGCAACATACGCTGCGATGTGCCGAAAAAAAGACAAAGTTTTATGTGTAAAAGAAGCCACCTTGATACCGCAGCTTATAAGACCTGTGCTTTCTTTTGTTGCAAAGCAAAACAATTGCAAAAGTGTAGAGCTGACATTGCCGTATGATAGTGCTTTTGCAGGGGATTTATTAAAAAAAGGTATGGCAAGCACGGCGCTTGTCTGTGGATATATGAACCTTGTACTCGATTAGGAGGGTAAGAAAATGGTATATGTGTTTTTAGCTGATGGCTTTGAAGAAATGGAAGCGCTTACTCCCGTAGATATTTTGCGCAGAGCGGAGATAGATGTGCAAACAGTGGGAATAGGCTCTAAAACTGTGCGCGGTTCTCATGGAATATGGGTGGAGTGCGACCTTGACGAAAATGAGCCAAACCCGCTTAATTTGCAAATGATAGTTCTGCCGGGTGGAATGCCGGGTGCGCTTAATCTTGAAAAATCGCTTGTGGTAAAGGCTTTTATAGACCATTGTGCCGAAAATAATATAGCTATTGCTGCCATATGTGCTGCACCCGCAATATTGGGGCACATGGGTCTTTTAAATGATAAACGTTTTACCTGCTATTCCGGCTTTGAGGGTGAAGCGCCGCTTGGCAAATTTACAGGTGGAGTATGCGAAAAAGACGGTAATATTATAACAAGCAGAGGCGCAGGTACAGCCTTGGATTTTGCCTTGCTTCTACTTGAAACATTAAAAGGCAGCCAACGTGCGCAGCTTATGAAGGCGGCGTTACAATGCCGGTAAATGATATTCGTGTCTATAAAACAGGCTTGCGTAATAAATACAAAAGCTTGCGCCGTCAAATGCCCGCAGAGGTAAAAGCACAACACGATGAGAGTATTCGCAGGCGTTTGCAAAACCTGTACCAATACAAAACCGCAAAAGTACTTTTAACCTTTGTTTCCACAGATATAGAGGTTGACACACGAAATATTATAAAAGATGCGCTTTTTAATGGTAAGCAAGTGGCGGTGCCTCGCTGTGTGGACGGAACACATGAGATGGATTTTTATTTAATTAGTTCCTTTGATGACCTTGAGCCGCGTACTTTTGGTGTTTTAGAGCCTAATGCCGATAAATGTAAAAAGCTTACAAGCTTTGAGGGCAGTGTTTGCATAGTGCCCGGCTTGGCGTTCGATTTGGCAGGATATAGACTGGGCTATGGCAAGGGATATTACGACAGGTTTCTTTCGGCATATGCAATGCCTAAAATAGGTGTTGTTTATACCTCGTGTGTGACTCATAGCCTTTTACATGGGCGCTACGATGTTCCTGTAGAGCTTATTATTACTGAAAAATATATTCGCAAAATACATTCAGTACAATCTTTAAAAAAGCATTAATAAAATCATGCCAAAATACAGAAGCTTAGGGTATCTGTAAAATATATTTATCTCCTTGTGTCAGGGTATGCTACATAATATATACCGAGCTTAGGGTGTTACACAGGAGTATAAGGTTTGGAGGAGTTCTTTATGAAGGACAACGAAAACACGCATAATAATTCATCAGAGCGTGAGAGGGGTAAATATCCACCTCCGCCACCCGGTGTACCGGCTACACCGCCGCCGCATCACAGTGCGCAGCAGCGAGGCAGTATACGCCGCCCAACACCGCCGCATGAGCAAATGCAGCATCAAGATTACGATAAACCAAAGGCTCGCCGCCAAAAGCCAAAAAAACAATATCGTGTTGTGCGTGCGCTTATAATAACCATTATACTGGTGGGGCTTTGCGGTTTCATGGCATATTTTGCACTAGAGAGCGCCAGCGATTTGCTGGGGCTTAGCTTTGATGTTGTCGGAGTTGTGCAAAATGACAAACAGGTTACGGTGAAAATACCACAGGGTGCAAGTACGGGGGATATAGCAAAAATTTTAAACGAATCCGGCATAATAAACACACCTGTAACCTTTAAGCTTTATTCAAAATTTAAAAAAGCTGATGGTAAATATCAGTTTGGCGAGTATATTTTAAACTGTAAAATGAGCTATGACCAAATAATTTCGGCACTAAAAAGCGGTAATAAGCGCGAGGATATTGTTACTGTTTCGTTCCCAGAGGGACTTTCACTTTGGGAAATTGGCAAAAAGCTTGAAGAAAACGACGTTTGTACAGCAAAAGAATTTGTCGAGGCACTGCAAACAGGCACCTACGAGTTTGACTTTATGAAGGGTATTCCCATAGACAATCCATTGCGCTTTTATAAGTACGAGGGGTATGTTTTCCCTGACACATACAACTTTTTTGTTAGCGAAAATCCTAATTCTGTAGCTAAAAAGTTCTTTAACAGTTTTAATAAAAATGTTACAACAGACCTTTATGACAGAATGAAAAAAATGGACATGACACTTGATGAAACAATTACGCTTGCATCTATTATCCAAAAAGAAGCAAGCTTGCCGGAGGACATGAATGCGGTTTCGGGTGTTTTCCATAATCGCTTTGCAAAGACCGATGTTTACCCGCAAATGCAATCTGACGTTACAATTTTTTATATAGAAAAGTTTATAAAACCGCATATTAGCATAGCAAATCAAGCTATGTATGACGCTTACAACACCTATGTGTGCAGTGGCTTGCCTGTAGGGCCTGTGTGCAGCCCCGGTATAGATGCTATAAGAGCAGCACTTTATCCGGACGAGAGCGAATATTATTACTTCTTGACAGACCTTAAAGGCAACTTCTACTATGCAAAGACCATGGAGGAGCATGAGCAGAATATTCGTGCTGCCGATAAAGTAAATGCCGAGGTGAAATCTGAAGTAAAAGCCGAAGTAAAAGCCGAATAGGAGAAAAAATGTCAAATATTATACGCCCCGAGGTGCTTTCGCCTGCGGGAGATATGGAACGGCTGAGAGCGGCTGTGCTTTTTGGTGCCGATGCAGTATATCTTGGCGGCAAGGAGCTTGGAATGAGGGCTTCTCCGCTTAATTTTACAGATGATGAGCTTTGTGAGGCGGTAGTTTTTGCACACCAAAATGGTGTAAAGGTTTACCTTACCTGCAACACTGTGCCCACTAATGATGAAGCGGACCGCTTGGAGGAAACACTTAAAACAGCGGCTAAATGCGGTGTTGATGCGCTTATTATTGCAGATATGGGCGTTTTTATGACTGCGCGCCGCGTTGTGCCTCAGCTAGAGGTGCATATGTCAACACAGGTAGGAATAGTAAATTATATTACAGCCTGTGAGCTTTATAAAATGGGTGCAAAGCGCATTGTTTTGGCACGTGAGCTATCGCTTGACGATATAGCAAGAATACGCGACAAAGCCCCTCCCGAGCTGGAGCTTGAATGCTTTGTACACGGTGCTATGTGTATGTCTTTTTCCGGCAGATGTTTGCTTTCTCATTATATGACAGGGCGCGACGCAAACCGTGGGGAATGTGCTCAACCATGCCGGTGGGGATATCACTTAGTAGAAGAAAAACGTCCGAATGAGTATTACCCTGTGTACGAAGACGAGCGGGGCTCATATATTCTTAATGCAAAAGACCTTTCTATGATACGTGATATAGATAAGCTTGCCGCGGTGGGTGTGAATAGCTTAAAAATAGAGGGCAGGGCAAAGTCTGCTTATTATGTAGCCGTTATAACAAATGCTTACCGCAATGCGGTAGACGAATATTTAAAAGACCCGCAGGGCTTTGTATTGCCGCAGTGGATAGACGATGAAACGTGCAAGGTAAGCCATAGGGAATATTCAACGGGCTTTTTTTACGGCAGACCGCAAAATGGTCAATGCTATAAGGACGGCGGGTATGTGCGCAGCTACGATATCGTTGCAACTGTTGATTATTGGAGCGACGGAGTTCTTTATGTTACACAGAGAAACCGTTTTTACCCAAATGATGCTTTAGAAATTTTAGTGCCAAAGGGCAGATTTATGCCATTTATTGCTAAAGAAATATTTACAGAGCAAAATGAGCCTGTAGAAAATGCCTGCCACTCAATGCAGCATTTAAAAATACCGTCAGAGAAAGCCTACCCGCAGGGCAGTATTTTACGTAAGCAAAAAGAGCTATAACAGTCGCTTGCAAACAGCCGATTTTGTGTTATAATAAATAATGTGACGTTTTGCGTCATGTATGGTTCAATTTTAAATTATAATCAGTGGAGGTGACGTTGTGAAGCCAGACCCCAGCCCCAAGGTTAAAATTGGTTATTTAAAAAAGAAATATTTGGCAGCCGCAGCGTCAGCAGTGTCTGCCCCATAGAAATGGGGATAAGAATGATAAATTACTATAAAACCGTAGAAAACCGCATTGTCAATATAGATACTATGGAGGACGACTGTTGGGTAAGCGCGGTATGTCCTACCCAAAGCGAAGTAACTTTTCTTACTCAACGCCTTGGTATAGATCAAGACTTTGTAAAATCATCGCTAGATGAAGAAGAAACCTCTCGTATAGAATGTGAAGAACAGCAAACGCTTCTTATAGTCGATTTGCCGCTTGCAGAAAAACAAGAAGAAAATACAATACTTTATACTACAATGCCTATAGGTATCGTAATGTTGCCGCGGCAGATTGTGACAATTGCCTTAAAAAACAACCCACTTATAAGCGAATTTGCCGAGGGAATGGTAAAAAATGTACAAACTGCTCGTAAAAACACTTTTCTTTTTACTTTTTTACTTCGCATTGCCACACGATATTTGCAGTTTTTAAAGCAGATAGATAAACTTTCTATGCGTATGGAGCATCAGCTTCATAAATCTATGAAGAATAAAGAGCTTATTCAGCTTTTAGGTCTTGAAAAATCTCTCGTCTATTTTTCTACATCTTTAAAGGCAAACGAAATGACAATGGAGAAAATTTTGCGAGGGCGTATTATAAAGCTTTATGATGATGACCAAGACCTTTTAGAAGATGTCCTCATTGAAACAAAGCAGGCTATTGAGATGTGTAATATTTATTCCAGCATACTTTCGGGAACAATGGACGCTTTTGCTTCTGTCATTTCAAACAATCTTAATATTGTTATGAAGGTTCTTACCTCTATAACTATTTTAATGGCAATTCCCACTATGGTTTCGGGCTTCTACGGCATGAATGTAAGCGGCTTGCCAATGCCATATTTTTGGTTTCCGGCAGCGCTATCGGCAGTGCTTATTATAATAGTTGCTATAATACTTGTAAAAAACCAGATGTTCGATTAAATATTTATATTGGGGGGAACAAGACTTGGAACGGCAGGTTACTTTTAGTACTAATATGTTCTGTGGCTTCAATAAAAAATCTGTACTCAGATATATTGATGAGCTGTGTGAACAAAACGAAAGCTCGGTGCAAGAGCTTAATGCAAAGATTGCAGATTTACAATCCAATAATGATGGTTTTACAGGAACAATAACTCAGCTTGGCTCCGAGCTGCAAACCCTGCGCGATACACTACAGGAAGAAACAGGGAAAAACAGCAAAAGCAGCTCCGATGCAGCAGAAACCATAAAAGAACTTAATGCAGAGCTAGAGCGCCAACAGCACCTTATAGAGGATAAAGACCGTGAAATAAAAATACAGCAAGAAAAATGCCGTCAGCTTCTTCTTCGTGCAGAGTCGCTGGAATATAAGGGAAGAAAATACGACGACAGTATGGCACAAATAGGCGAAGCTATCATAGAAGCACAAAAAAGTGCAGCAGCTATTGTTAAAGCTGCCGAGAGCAAGGCAAGCCGTCTTACCGCTACTACAATAGAAAGCATACATAATCTCGCCGGCGAAATACGCACATTTAAAGGTGATATTACCATGCTTCGCACAACCTTGCAGCAGTCTATGGCAGAGCTAGAGAAACGTCTTGACGGTATTGACAGCTCGCTTGACACCTTAGACAGTGCTATGAAAAGTACAGGCGTTAAGGTAGACGACGATGTAAGCGAAGTATTTAATACAATAAAAACAAACGATGATATTTTTGAATGCGAAAATGATGCTAAAGTTGTAAATTTTTTTGATGACAGTGATGAGCCGGAAGATTTTTTCAGCCCAAGCCGTAGGCCGCAAGGCGCAGCTTTGCAGCAAGACTTTACAGAAGCAGAGCAGCCTGCGGAAGCTGCCGAAGCTGTGCAGGATAAGCATACAGAAGAAAAAGCGGCGGTCAAGCCCCGCGAGTTTTTTTGGTGAGCCGCGGCCTTTGAGCAAGGCTAGCCTTGCCAAAGCTAAAAGCGGCATTTCAAATAATATAGGCATAGAAGTAAGCCACAAAGCGGGCAGTGGCTTTATGCACGAATTTATACATTGGTTAAAAAACTAGCAAAAAGTAAAGAGCAAGGGCGGTAAATCAGCTTAACCGCCTCTGCTCTTGTTTGCTAATATAACTGCCATGCTGTGGCAAAATACCACTTACTAGGCACTTATTTCATAGAGTTTTCATATGCCTCTATCATCTTTTTTACCATCTGTCCGCCTACAGACCCCGCTTGCTTAGAGGTAAGGTCGCCGTTATAGCCCTGTTTAAGGTTTACGCCAACTTCATTTGCGGCTTCCATCTTAAACTTGCTAAGAGCTTCTTTTGCCATAGGAACAACCGGTTTACTTGCCATAAATAAATACACTCCTTAAAATTTTTGAAGAATGGTTGCAGTTGCGTTTGTGATATTATTATAGGCATCAAAGCGCAATAAATACTTGGAAAATTCATTCAAAAAATTTAGGCTTATATACCACATTATTTTATAAAAAAATATGCTTGACAAACACGGCGGTTTTTGGTAAACTATTATAGAAAACAAAGTAGAACAACATCGTTCTCACCTGTGCGCATTTTGTGTACATGGTCAATACATTTAGTCGTTCCCGTTGCGGGGGCGGTGAGTATTGCGGTGCGCGGACGATATTTTGTCTGCGCTTTGTTTATTTTAAAAAGAGCTTTATGGAGGTGCTTAACATTAGCAACAAGGAACTACTTATCAATGAGGAGATTCGCGATAAGGAAATCAGAGTCATAGGGGCAGAGGGCGAGCAATTAGGTGTATTGCAGACCAAAGATGCTCTTAACATGGCACTTGATAAAAACTTAGATTTAGTAAAGATTGCTCCTCAGGCAACGCCGCCGGTATGCCGCATTATGGATTACGGTAAGTTCCGTTTTGAAAATGCAAAACGTGAAAAAGAGGCAAGAAAAAATCAGAAGGTCATAGACACAAAAGAGGTGCGTATCTCCCTTAATATTGACGTACACGACTTTGAAACAAAGCTTAATAACGCATTAAAATTTTTGCGTGCCGGTGACAAAGTCAAGGTTGCTATTCGTTTTAGGGGACGCGAAATGGCTCATGCGCATTTAGGTGAAGGCCAAATGAAAAAATTTGCCGAGGCTTGTGCCGAAGTGGGGACTGTTGATAAGCTACCTAAGATGGAAGGCCGCAGTATGGTCATGTTCATCACATCCAAAATCTCAAAGTAAATCTTAAAGGGAGGATATAAATTTATGCCTAAGTTAAAAACACATACCGGTGCAAAAAAACGTTTCAGAACCTCTGCTACCGGCAAAATCAAACGTGCACACGCCTACAAAAGCCATCTGCTAAATGGGCACGGCAAAGACACCAAGCGCAAAAGAGCGCTGCGTAAAGCAACTTACCTTGACCATACAAACGTTAAGGCTATTAAACTGCTGTTACCATATAGCTAATGTAAACCTTTGTATACAAAATTAAAAATTTAAAGAAACCGAAAACGGGAGGTATATAGATATGGCTCGTGTAAAAGGCGCTATGATGACCCGCAAGAGAAGAAAAAAGACTTTAAGACTTGCAAAGGGCTATTTTGGCAGTAAAAGTACACATTTTAAAATGGCAAAACAGGCTGTAATGAAATCAGGCAATTATGCGTTTGCGGGAAGAAAACAAAAAAAGAGAAGCTTCCGCAGCCTTTGGATAACCAGAATTTCTGCCGGCTGTAAAATGAATGGAATGAACTATTCAACATTTATGAACGGTCTTAAAAAAGCAGACGTTACACTCAACAGAAAAATGCTTTCTGAAATAGCGATAGCCGATGCGGCTGCTTTCACAGCACTTACCGAAAAAGCAAAAGCCGCCCTGTAAAGCGCTCTTGTCGCCCGTGTTTTGTAATAGCACGGGCGCATTTTGAATTTATGGGGGTAGATTATGGAGAAAATAACGGCGAGAGAAAACCAAAATATAAAACGCGTTGTGCGCCTTATAAGCAGCAAAAAAGCGCGTGATGAAAGCGGCTTTTTTGTTGCAGAGGGCATAAAGCTTTGCACCGAGGCTCTTGCCGCAGGTATAAGAATAACAGAGCTTTATTGTACGGCAGCGGCGCTTGAAAAGTACAAAAAAGAGATTTTATTGCTTTGCCAAAACGCCGAAGCAGTTACAGAAATAACCGATGATATTTCATCAAAGCTTGCCGAAACAGTTACGCCGCAAGGCGTTTTTGCTGTGTGTGCAACACCGCAAAGCGAGCTTTTAGAAGATGATTTACCACAAGGGCATTACATAGCACTTGAGGCATTGCAAGACCCGGGCAACCTTGGTACTGTCATAAGGACAGCCGATGCCTTAGGCGCAGATGGAATTATTCTTACAGCAGAGTGCCCCGATATTTTTTCTCCAAAGGTACTGCGGTCTACTATGGGCAGCGCTTTTAGAGTTAAAATATGCCGCACAAAAAACCTTGCAGGGCTTTTGCATAGCTGCAATAAAACTCATGCCACTTTTGCAGCTACACTTAACGAAAAAGCTGTGTCGCTGCGGGCTTGCAGCTTTGCCGGCAGTGCCATAGTTGCAATAGGCAACGAGGGAAACGGGCTTTCGCAGTGTGTTATAGATGCTTGCTCAAAAAGCCTGATAATTGATATGAAGGGCGGGGCGGAGTCGCTTAATGCCGCTATTGCCGCTTCAATAATTCTTTGGGAAATGTCAAAGTAATATAAATAATACAGCGAGGGGTGCTTTTATGCCGTCGGCTATAGAATATTGGGTGTGGCTTGGTATGGCATTCGGCAGTGCCGATGCAAAAACGGACGAAATTATTCGTTCGTGTGATGACCTTGCGCACCTTTTGGACGGCGGTTGTGAGGTGCAGCTTACAAATGCACTGCGCGAACGTTTACATAGTGTAAAGCTAGATGATGCAAAACGTATTGTCGACAATATGGAAAAATGTGGTATTGATATTTTAACACCCGATGATGAACGCTACCCGGACAGGCTTAGAAATATTTTTGCACAGCCTGTTGTACTTTATGTTGACGGAGAGCTTGGAGATATAGACACAGAGCTTACAATTGCAATGGTAGGTGCGCGTGAATATTCAAACTATGGTTATGCCGCCGCAAATAAAATTGCCACAGAGCTTTCTTCGGCCGGTGCAATAATAGTAAGCGGAATGGCAAAGGGAATAGACACCGTTTGTCACACAGCAGCAGTAAAATGCGGTATGCATACAGTTGCGGTTTTGGGCTGCGGTATAGATAAAACATACCCGATGCAAAACAAAACCTTGCGAGAGCTTATTTCTAAAAATGGTGCTGTTGTTACAGAATTTGCGCCGGGAACACCGCCATTGTCGCGCAATTTCCCTGTGCGCAACCGTATAATATCAGGGCTTTCTATGGGTGTTGTGGTGGTAGAAGCAGGTGAATACAGCGGCTCGCTTATAACCGCCAATGTTGCACTGGAGCAGGGTAAGGACGTTTTTGCAGTGCCAAATGATATATTTACCACCGAAGCGCGCGGAACCTTTAAGCTTTTAAGACAAGGGGCAATACCCGTAAGCTGCGGTATGGACGTTTTAGAGGAATATCGTTTTCGCTTTGCCAAAAATTTAAGACTGGAAAACCTTGAAAATGCAGAAGATAAGCAAAAACCTGTATATGAAAAAGCAACCTTGCAGCAGGTACAGCTACCTATAAAAAAGCCATTACCTGTGCCGGAAGGGCTTTCGCAGCAAGCGGCGCAGGTGTGCGGTGCACTGGGAGAAGTACCTGTCCAAATGGAAGAAATATCTGAAAAATTGCAAATGCCCATAAGAGAGGTATTGACAGCGCTTACAGAACTTGAAATAATAGGGATAGTGTCTGCGCAGTCCGGCAAAAGATACCGCCGCATTGATGGATAAATTTATATGCCTTAAATATGGGCAGAATGGACGATAAATATATGGCTACAAAAAAAACACAGCTAGAAACAGATATAATAAGTGCAGAAAATTCAGCGGAGGCTAAGGCAGTAAAAAAGCCGCCCGCTAAAAAAGCTGTACCTAAAAAACCCACAGCAAAAAAAACGGCGGCAAAAAAACCTGCTGCCAAAAAAACCGCAGTCACTACAGACGAGCTTTCAGATAGCAAACCCGCAACAAAAAAACCCGCAACAAAAAAACCTGTCGCAAAAAAGACAAGCACAAAAAAGGCAGATGCCAAACCGACCTCAAAGGCAAAAAAGCAAAACGACTATGTGTTGGAGGGCGGAAACCTTGTCATAGTGGAATCTCCTGCCAAGGCAAAAACAATTATGAAATATTTGGGAGAGGGCTTTGACGTTGTCGCTTCTATGGGGCATATAAGAGATTTACCAAAGAACAAAATAGGCGTTGATGTAGATAATGACTTTGAACCGAATTATGCGCCCATAGAGGGCAAAGAGGATTTAATCCGCATCTTAAAGAAAAAAGCAAAGGCAAGCAAAATGGTTTATCTGGCAACCGACCCGGACCGTGAGGGAGAAGCCATTTCGTGGCATTTAGCGCATCTTTTGGGGCTTGATTTAAACGAAAATAACCGCATTACTTTTAATGAAATTACAAAAACAGGTGTGCAGTACGGCATGGAGCACCCGCGCACCGTGGACATAGACCTTGTAAACGCACAGCAGGCAAGACGCATACTTGACCGCATAGTGGGGTATAAAATAAGTCCGTTTTTGTGGCGCAAAATAAAACGCGGGCTTTCGGCGGGGCGTGTGCAAAGTGTTGCATCAAAGCTTATTGTTGACAGAGAAAACGAAATTCGAGCATTTATTACAGAAGAATATTGGTCTATTGACGCAAAGCTTTTGGGTAAAGAAAGTAAAAAGATTATACCCGCAAAGTTTTATGGCAAGGACAAAAAAATAGATATAAAAACGGCGCAGCAGGCGCAAGAGATATTAGAAGAGTTAAAAAATGTAAGCTATGTTGCAGAAAATGTTAAAAAGAGTGTCCGCAAAAAGTCACCCGCACCTCCTTTTACTACATCTACCTTGCAGCAGGAAGCATCACGAAAGCTTGGTTTTCAAGCTAGGCGAACAATGAAGGCTGCACAAGAGCTGTACGAGGGTGTAGAGGTTGCCGGCATGGGTGCTGTCGGTCTTATAACGTACATGAGAACCGATTCTTTGCGTATTTCTGAGGAAGCGCAGCAGCAGGCAGAAGAATTTATAACAGAAAAATACGGTAAAAATTATCTTCCGCCGGAGCGTAAACAGTACAAAAGCAAAAATAATGCGCAAGACGCGCATGAGGCTGTGCGCCCTACAATGCCACAGCTTACCCCTGATGAGGTGGAAGCAACACTAACAACCGACCAATACAGGCTTTATAAGCTTGTGTGGGAGCGGTTTATTGCAAGCCAAATGGCAATAGCACTGCTCGACACAGTTGCGGTAGATATCAGGGCGGGAGAATATTTATTTAAAGCGTCGGGATATTCTGTAAAGTTTGATGGCTTTACAGTGCTTTATGAGGAGGGCAAGGACGAAGAAATAAGCGCAGTTGCCGCGTTGCCACCTGTAGAAAAGGGCGATGTGCTGCGTATGGACGAGCTTTTGCCTAACCAGCATTTTACACAACCGCCGCCACGTTATACAGAGGCTTCTTTAATAAAAACGCTTGAAGAAAACGGAATAGGGCGTCCGTCAACTTATGCACCTACTATATCCACTATTTTGGCTCGCAATTATGTCGAGCGCGATGCAAAAGCGCTAAAACCTACTCCGCTTGGAGAAGTTACAACTCAGCTTATGTCCGAGCAGTTTAAAAATATAGTTGACGTCACCTTTACAGCTAATATGGAGCATGACCTTGACAGTGTTGAAACAGGTGAGGTCGACTGGAAAAATACCTTGCATAAGTTTTATGACGATTTTGCACAGACCTTAGAAAATGCCGAAAAAAACATGGACGGCACACGTATGAAGGTACCCGAAGAAGAGAGTGATGTCGTTTGTGAGCTTTGCGGGCGCAAAATGGTTATAAAAATGGGGCGCTTTGGTAAATTTTTGGCTTGCCCGGGTTACCCTGAATGCAAAAACACAAAAAAAATTGTGCACGAAACCGAGGGCTTATGCCCAAAATGCGGCGCAAAAATGCACGCTAAAAAATCCCAAAAGGGCAGAGCATTTTATGGTTGCAGTGCATACCCAAATTGTGATTTTATCACATGGGATTTACCTATAAAGGAGCAGTGCCCCGATTGCGGCTCCACTTTATTCAAAAAAACAGGTAGAATGGGCAAGATATATTGTGCAAGAGAAGGCTGCGATTATGAGAGAGGGCTGAAGGAATAATGCCTGTTTCGGTTATAGGCGCAGGCTTGGCGGGGTGCGAGGCGGCATGGCAGCTTGCCAACCGCGGCTTTGAAGTAGTTTTGTACGAGCAAAAGCCACAAAGCTTTTCGCCTGCGCACAGCTACAAGGGCTTTGCAGAGCTTGTTTGCTCAAATTCGCTTAAAGCCATGCGCATAGGCTCTGCCGCAGGTATGCTTAAAGAAGAAATGCGTATATTCGGCTCTATTACTATGCGCTGTGCCGAGGAAACTGCTGTTTCGGCAGGCGGTGCATTGGCGGTGGACAGAGAGAAATTCTCAGACGCTGTAACTGCAAAAATATCTGCACATAAAAACATTAAAATAGTTATAAAAGAGCTTACAGAGCTGCCTGAGGGCGATATTATTATTGCCACCGGACCACTTACTTCCACTGCTTTTGCGCAGACAATAAAAACGTTTTTAGGCAGTGAGTATCTAAGCTTTTATGATGCCGCGGCGCCTATAGTCGAGTTTGACAGTATAGATATGGAAAAGGTTTTTTTTGCCGCGCGTTACGACAGGGGCGATGCCGACTATATAAATTGCCCCATGAATAAAGACGAGTATGAAAGCTTTCATACAGAGCTTGTAAATGCCCAAAGTGCACAGCTGCACAGCTTTGAAACCCCTGATGTTTATGAGGGCTGTATGCCTATAGAAGTTTTGGCGAAGCGGGGCGAGGATTCTATTCGTTTTGGTCCGTTAAAGCCTGTAGGCCTTAGGGACCCGCGCACAGGGCACCGTCCTTGGGCAGTTGCACAGCTTAGGCGCGAAAATGCTGAAGGCAGCTTATATAATATAGTCGGTTTCCAGACAAACCTGCTTTTTGCCGAGCAAAAGCGCGTGTTTGCAATGCTGCCTGGCTTAGAACACGCCGAGTTTGCGCGTTATGGCGTTATGCACCGCAACACATTTATAGATTCTCCGCGTCTTTTGACAGCGGCTCTTTGCCTTAAAAAATACCCTAATATTTATTTTGCCGGGCAGATAACAGGTGTTGAGGGTTATATAGAATCGGCTGCAAGCGGCATTTTAGCAGGGTATAATTTAGCTTGCCGCCTTGCGCAAAAGCCACCTGTGCATTTGCCTAAAGAAGCAATGCTTGGCGCTTTGACGGCATATATAAGTGATGAGAGCGTAATAAATTTTCAGCCAATGGGCTGTAATATGGGTATATTGCCGCCGCTTTGTGACAATATACGTGACAAAAAGGAACGTTATGAGGTGCTTGCACAGCGCGGAATAACTGCTTTGCGTGCGGTGATAGAGCCGCTGCAAGAGGAATAAATTACATTTTTTTGGTAATACTTCAAAGGTTGTGAAGGGTGGTTTTTGTTTTGACAAGAATAATTTTAGATGCCTTTGGCGGAGATAATGCACCTATTGAAGCTATAAAGGGTGCGGCGATGGCTGTGTCGGAATATGGCGTAACGGTAATACTTACAGGCAGTGAGCAAGAAATTCGCCAAATTGCACAGCAGCAAAATATTTTGCTTGATGGCATAGAGATAATAAACGCATCTTCTGTAATGCCAGTGTGCGCAGAGCCGACATCAATTATGAAGAAATATTCGGACAGCTCGCTTGCAGTGGGGCTTAAACTTTTGGCAGAGGGACACGGCGATGCTTTTGTTTCTGCAGGCAGCAGCGGTGCACTTGTAGTTGGGGCTTCGCTTGTGGTTAAGCGCATAAAGGGTATAAAACGCGCCGGCTTTGCTCCTGTAATACCATGTCTTGGCGGCGGCGATAAATATATGCTTATGGATTCCGGCGCAAATGTAGATTGCAGACCAGAAATGCTTTTGCAATTTGGAATAATGGGCTCTGCATATATGAATAAGGTCATGGGTATTGCTTCACCTCGTGTAGGGCTTATCAACGTAGGCGCAGAAGAAAGCAAGGGCGGAGATTTACAGCTTGAGGCGTATAAGCTGCTTAAAGCTGCATCTATAAATTTTATAGGAAATGTAGAGCCGCGCGAGCTTCCTATGGGTGCTTGTGATGTAGCGGTGTGCGATGGCTTTTCGGGCAATATTGTGTTAAAGCTTACAGAGGGTGTTGCAAAAGCCTTAACTACGCAGATAAAAGGCATATTTATGCAAAATGTCGTTACAAAGCTTGCCTTTTTAGGCGTAAAAAGCGGTATGGCAAACTTTAAAAAGCAGTTAGATTACACCGAGCATGGCGGAGCTTCGCTTTTGGGAGTTTTAAAACCGACAATAAAGGCACATGGAAGCTCTAATGCAAAGGCTTTTAAAAATGCTATTCGTCAGGCTAAAATTTTTGCAGAGGGCGACGTAATAGGGGACATACAAAATGGCTTGCAGGAGCTTAAATCTGTTGCCGTACAGGAGAAAAAAGAATGAAAAAACTGGAAGAAAAACTGCATTACACATTTAAAAACCCAACATACCTTAAAATTGCGCTTACGCATTCTTCATACGCCAACGAGGTTAAACGCGGGCTTGAATGTAACGAAAGACAAGAGTTTTTGGGCGATGCGGTTTTGTCAATAATAGTTTCTGATTATATTTTTAAGGAATTCCCGGCTTTACCGGAGGGCGAGCTTACAAAGCTTCGTGCATCTCTTGTATGCGAAAAAGCGCTTTGCGGTTTTGCAAATGAGCTTGAGCTTGGGCAGTACCTGCAGCTTGGCAAAGGCGAAGAAACAACCGGAGGAAGAAACCGTTCGTCTGTCTTGGCAGATGCGTTTGAGGCGGTTATTGCAGCGATATATCTTGATGGGGGTATGCAGCCTGCAAGCGAACACGTAATGCGTTTTATTTTACGGGCAATAGAAACACATCAGACTTCATTTAAAGACTATAAAACAATATTACAGGAAATTATTCAGCAAAACCCAGAGGAAAAAGTAAATTATGTGCTTATAGATGAAACAGGTCCCGACCATAACAAGGAGTTTGTGGTGGAGGTACATCTTAACAGTAATGTAATAGGTCAGGGAAAAGGGCGCTCTAAAAAAAATGCCGAGCAGATGGCTGCAAAGGAAGCACTGGAGCTTATGGGCGAAAAATAAAATTTCTATGTCAAGGGAAGTGATATATTGTACCTTAAAGCGCTTGAAATTCATGGTTTCAAATCGTTCCCCGATAAGACCCGTCTTAATTTTACAGGCGGGCTTACGGCAGTTGTGGGACCTAACGGCAGCGGAAAAAGCAACATAAGTGATGCTCTGCGGTGGGTGTTGGGCGAGCAATCGACAAAAACCTTGCGCGGTGCAAAGATGGAAGATGTCATTTTTGGCGGAACACAGCTACGCAAGGCAATGGGCTTTGCACAGGTGACACTTTACATAGATAATCTTGCCCGCAGTATACAGATAGATACCGACGAGGTTGCAATAACGCGCAAGCTTTATCGCTCCGGCGACAGTGAATATAAAATAAATGACCAAAACGTTCGACTTAAAGATATAGTAGAGCTTTTTATGGATACAGGGCTTGGACGCGATGGTTATTCGATGATAGGACAGGGAAAAATTGCCGAGATAGTTGGTGCAAAAAGCGGGAATAGACGCGAAATTTTTGAAGAAGCTGCAGGAATTTCAAAGTTTCGCTACCGAAAAACCGAGGCAGAGCGCAAGCTTTTGGCAGCGGGAGAAAACCTTTTGCGCCTTAAAGACATAATGGCAGAGCTGGAAAGCCGTGTAGAGCCGCTTAGGGTACAGGCAGAAAAAGCGTCGCAGTTTGTAAAACACGCCGAGCATAAAAAGCTGCTGGAGCTTTCTATATGGTCGGCACAGCTGCAAAAAACAAAAGAACAGCTTCGTGCAGAGGAGGATAAGGTTGCGGTTTCACAGGGGGCTCATGCCGAGGTTGAAGACGAGCTTTCTGCGGTAGAAAAAACTGCTGATGAGGTTTTTGCGCAGCTTTCAAAATGCACGGTAGATATAGATGATTTACGCGCAGGTATCAAAATACATGAGGAATCTGCCGCAGAAGCGCAGTCGCAGATAGCGGTATGTGAAAATAACATTTTTCATAATAACAGCTCTATAGAAAGAATAAAAAATGAGATAACGGAGCAAAACCAAACAGAGCTGCAAACCGCACAGCAGCTTACAGAAAAAGAAGCAGAGCTTGTGCTTTTACAGCAAGAAGCCGATGATGCAAAGGCGGAGCTGCAAAAGATTTCGGAAGAATACGCAGAGCTTGCCATTACCGAGCAGCAGGGCGTAACGGCGCTGGCTGATGCCCGTCAGGCGCTTTCTGCCTTGGCGCTTTCACTTTCGGAGGCTAAGGTTGCGCAGGTAACGGCACAGGCGGCGTTTAACGAAGCACAAAACCGCACATTGCTGCTAAAGCAATCGCAGGACGAAAAAGCCGACAAGCTAAAAGCCTTTACAGCTGAACTGAACGATTGTACGGAGCTTTGTGAGAACATAGATGAAAATTTACAGGGGCTTAAAAACTCTGTAGGCGGCATACAGCTAAAGCTTAAAAGCCGTCTGCAAAAGCAACAGGAGCTTACGGCAGAGCTGCGCAGCATAGAACAACGCGCAGGAGAAAAACAGCAAAAGGCAAGGCTGCTAGAAAGCCTTGAGCAAAGCATGGAAGGCTTTGCGGGAAGTGTAAAATATATATTAAACCGGCAAAAGCACGGCGAAATTAAGGGCGTACATTCGGCTGTTTCTAAGCTTATAGAGGTAAAACCCGAATATTCGGTGGCAATTGAAACGGCGCTTGGTGGCGCTTTACAAAATATTGTGGTGGACGACGATAGTGTTGCAAAGCGTGCAATAGCAATGCTAAAAGAATCGCGCAGCGGCAGGGCAACTTTTTTGCCTGTTTCTACAATACGCGGCAACAAGCTTAATGAAAGCGGCTTGTCACAAAAAAACGGCTTTGTCGCATTGGCATCAGACCTTGTAGAGTGCAAGCCGGAGTACAGAGCTATTGTGGAAAGTATGCTGGGCAGGGTGGTTGTTGCACAAAATTTAGACGATGCAGTGGCAATTGCAAAAGCATTTGGCAACCGTTTTCGCATAGTAACGCTTGACGGACAGCTAGTAAATGTCGGCGGCTCTATGACCGGCGGGTTTACGGCAAAAAGCGCGGGGCTTTTAAGCAGACAATCGGAGATAGAGCGTCTTAAAGCCGAAGCAGACCTTATTTTGGCGGGGGCAGAGGGCATAAATGCAAAGCTTAAAACATCTGCCGAAGAAATTTCTGCGTTAAATGCGCAAATTCTAGCCGTAGAGAGCGAAATGAAAACTGCCGGAGAAGATAAAATACGTTATGAATCTGAAAAAAAACGTATTCTTCTTGCTTTAGATGATATAAACAAAAATAGTACAGATGCTGTGGCACAGCTTAAACGCCTTGAAGAAAGCATGGCTGGCTTCAATACAAATATATCGGCGGCATCTGACAAGGTGAATGCACTTACACAAGAGCAAGAGCAGACAGAGGCGCTTATTGCAAAGAGCAGTACGCAGCACGAAGCGACACGAGCAATGCGAGAGGGTATCTTGACAAAGCGCAGTGAAGCCGAGCTTTTGGTGCTTGCCAAGAGCAAGGATATAGAGGGCACAAGACAGGCTATAGACGACATAAATTCGCGCAAGGCGGGGCAAAGTCAGCGTGCACAAATTTACGAGCAGCAAATAAACGGGCTTAAATTGCAAAACGATACAATAACAAATCAGATAGAAAAGCTTAAAGCCGAAAACAAAAATGTTGCAAATGAAACGCAAAAGGCACAGGCTGCAATAAACGAGCTGCAACAGAAGCGCCAGCAGTGCGAGCAGCGCTCGACAGAAATACGTCTTCAAGAAAAGGACATAATGGCGCGTAAAGAGCAGCTTGCAAGAGAGCTTGCGCGAGTTGAAGAAAAAAAGTTCTCGTTGCAGGCAGAGTACGATGCTGTAATTGCTAAAATGTGGGACGAATATGAGCTTACACGCACAGAGGCGGAGGCGTTGGCGCAACCGGTAGAGGATATGCAGCGCTCCTTGCGTACTTTGGCAGAGGTAAAGGCTAAAATTCGTGCGTTGGGCACTGTAAACCTTGAAGCTATAGATGAATACGAGCAGGTTTCGCAACGCTATATGTTTTTAAAAACACAGATAGATGATGTGGAAAAGAGCCGCAATCAGCTTAATAAAATAATTTACGATTTAACCTCGCAAATGCGCGAGATGTTTACAGAAAGCTTTGCAAAAATAAACGAAAATTTTGGCAGGGTATTTGTCGAGCTTTTTGGCGGCGGTAAGGCAAGCCTTGAGCTTACGGACGACACTGATGTTTTAGAAAGCGGCATAGAGATAAATGTGCAGCCTCCGGGCAAGCTTATAAAAAACTTGGCATCGCTTTCCGGCGGAGAACAGGCTTTTGTTGCGATAGCAATATATTTTGCAATATTAAAGGTGCGCCCTGCTCCATTTTGTTTGCTTGATGAAATTGAGGCAGCTTTAGATGACGTAAATGTCACTAAATATGCGCAGTATTTAAAGCGGCTTGGTGAAAAAACGCAGTTTGTGGCAATAACTCACCGCCGTGGTACAATGGAAGAAGCCGATGTACTTTATGGTGTTACAATGCAGGAGGAAGGCGTTTCTAAGGTACTTGAGCTTGCAGTTTCAGAGCTTGAAAGCAAGCTGGGCATGAAGGCATAAAAAAATGAAAGGCGGTGTAGCATGGGCTTTTTTCAAAAAATAAAAACAGGGCTTGAAAAAACAAGAAGCTCTATGGTTAAAAACATTGAGGGTATGCTTAATTCTTTTACTAAGATAGATGAGGAGCTTTTTGAGGAGCTTGAAGAAATTTTAATCTCGGGCGATGTCGGTGTGGCAACGGCAGCTAAGGTGCGCACAAAGCTGCGAGAAAAGGTAAAAGAAACAGGCGCTGCAAGCTCTGAAGAAGTAAAGGTGCTTTTAAAAAGCATTCTTACAGAAATGATGAGCGGCGGTGAGGAGCTTAACCTTAGCACAAAGCCGTCAATAATACTGGTTATAGGTGTAAACGGTGTAGGAAAAACAACTACTATAGGTAAAATGGCGGCAGATTTAAAAAGACGCGGCAAACGCGTGCTGTTAGCAGCTGCCGATACCTTCCGTGCGGCGGCAATAGAGCAGCTTGCAATATGGGCAGAGCGTGCGGGTGCCGAGATGGTGCACCACGCCGAGGGTGCCGACCCTGCGGCAGTTGTGTTCGATTCTATCACGGCAGGCAAAGCGCGCGGCATGGACGTTATAATATGCGATACGGCTGGCAGACTCCATAATAAAAAGAATTTGATGGAGGAGCTGTCAAAAATATCTCGCGTAATAGAGCGCGAAGCACCCGAATGCTCAAAAGAGGTGCTTTTGGTGCTGGACGCAACTACGGGGCAAAACGCCATAAATCAGGCAAGGCAGTTTAAAGAAGCTGCGGGTCTTACGGGTATAGTGCTTACAAAGCTTGATGGTACTGCACGTGGCGGCGTTGTTATAGCCATAAAAGAGGAGCTTGGTTTGCCTATAAAATATATAGGCGTAGGCGAACAAATAGACGATTTACAGCCGTTTAACGCCACCGATTTTATAGAGGCGCTTTTTAACGGAGCAGAGCCTAAGAGGGTGCATAAAGATGAATGATTTGGTAGTTGCAACGGGCAACAAGGGCAAGCTGCGCGAGTTTAAGCGAATATTCGCGCCGCTTGGAGTAAAGGTTTTCTCGGCAGCCGAGCTTGGCTTTGATGTAAACCCTAATGAAACAGGTACGACCTTTGCCGAAAATGCAAAAATAAAAGCACAAGCAGTTCAAAAGCTTTGCGGCTTGCCAACTATAGCCGATGATTCGGGGCTGTGCGTAGATGCCTTAAATGGCGCACCGGGGGTGTATTCGGCGCGTTATGCGGGAGAAAATGGCACAGACGAGCAGTGTGTGCAAAAGCTGCTTGACGCTATGCGAAACGTAGCTGACGAAAAACGTACTGCGCATTTTGCCTGTGCAATTTGCTGTATTATGCCGGACGGAGCAGAGCTTACGGCAGAGGGCTGCTGTTATGGTAAAATAGGATATGAAAGGCATGGAAGCGAAGGCTTTGGATATGACCCTGTTTTTTTAACTGAACAAGGCTGCTTTGCAGAGATAACAGGCGCAGAAAAAGATGCTTTGAGCCACCGCGGAAAGGCACTTAGGGCATTTTATGATAAATATAAAAAATATAACAGTGAGGTAGAAAACATTGCTAACAAGTAAACAACGCGCGACTTTACGCGCAGCGGCAAATACAACAGAAACTATACTTCAGGTGGGTAAGGGCGGCATAGCCGATGCACTTGTTAAACAGGTAAACGACGCTCTTACAGCGCGTGAGCTTATAAAGCTGCACGTTTTAGAAACAGCACCGGGTGCTGCCGGAGAAATTGCCGCGGATATGGCGGAAAAAACAAATTCTGAGGTGGTGCAGGTGATAGGTACACGCTTTGTGCTTTACCGCAAAAATAAAAAGAACCCCATATACTTAATAGAAAAATAGCCTTATCATATATAAGGGGGAAAAATATTGCAAAAAATAATAGTTTTTGGCGGTACCTTTAACCCTATACATTTTGGACATATTCATCTTTATCGCCATTTTGCAAAGCTTGTAAACGCAGATAAAGCTATAATTATTCCCGACTATCTCCCTCCGCATAAAGCTGCAAAAGAGCTTGCAAGCGCAGAGGACAGAATGGAGATGTGCCGTCTTGCAGTAAGTGACGACAAAACTGCTGTAGTAAGCAATATGGAGCTTTTGCGCGGCGGAGAAAGCTACACGGCTGTTACATTGGAGCAGCTTGCGCGGCAAAACCAAAACGCCTTGCTTTATTTTGTGATAGGCTCTGATATGCTTTTTACACTTTCACAGTGGAGAGAGCCGCAAAAAATAGTAAATTTGGCAACAATATGTGCAGCGGCGCGGCATTTAAATGAGCTTGAGGCATTGCAAAAAAAAGCGTGTGAACTTAAAAAAATATATGGCGGGGAGTTTATTATAGATAATATAGATGTTTTGGATATTTCTTCAACACAACTTAGGCTTATGATTAAAGAAGGTAAAAACTTAGACAAATATCTTCCTTCGGCAGTTATTAAGTATATAAAAATGAATGGGCTGTATAAAAATGAAATATGATTTTGAAAAAACAAAGCTTATGCTTAAAGACCGTCTTAGCGAAAAACGCTATGAACATAGCTTAATGGTTGCTGAGGAAGCGTCACATTTGGCACAAATATTTGGTGAAAACCAAAGTAAAGCATATTTTGTAGGTCTTTTGCACGATGTCTGTAAAGACGATAGCAAAGAAGAACAGTTGCAAAGAATACGCGAGTCTGCTATAATTTGGGATGAAAAAGCTCTTTCGCAGCCATCTCTTTGGCACGCCATGGCAGGTAGCATTTTTATTGCAGATGAGCTTAATGTTGAGGACCGCGACATAATAAACGCAGTGCGTTACCATACAAGCGGGCGCGCAGGTATGAGCAAGCTTGAAAAAATAATATATCTTGCCGATTTAACCTGTGACGGACGCGCTTATGATGACGTTGAAACTGTGCGTGCGCTTGCCCATGCCTCGCTTGAAAAAGCCATGCTCTATGCTCTGCAATATATTTTAAGCGACCTTATAGCGCATAAAACACACATTATAAACGATACTATCGAGGCGTATAATGATTACGTCTGTTAATAAAGGAGGAATATATTTGACATCACTAGAAGAAGCAAAGGCAGTGGCAACAGCACTTAATGCAAAAAAAGCACAGGATATAAAAGCTATTCGTATAGCGGAGGTAACGTCTATTGCCGATTATTTTGTGATTGCATCGGCAACCAACACAACGCAGGTAAAGGCGCTTGCCGATGCCGTAGAGGAGCACATGACAAAGCTTGGCATAGAGCCACGGTGTGTAGAGGGCTATGTTGCGGCAACGTGGGTTGTGCTTGATTATTATGATGTTTTAGTACACATTTTTTGCGGAGAAACACGCGGGTTTTATGCCCTTGAGCGATTATGGTCGGACGGAAAAGATGTGGACTTAACCGATATTATAACGGAGGATTAGCGATGAAATATCAGTTTGAGGGCGTAGAGAAAAAATGGCAGGATATTTGGGACGAGAAGCAGGTTTTTGCCGCCACAAATGACTATACAAAGCCAAAATATTACCCGCTTGTAGAATTTCCATATCCATCTGGGCAGGGGCTTCATGTTGGGCACCCGCGATCGTATACAGCGCTTGATATAATTGCAAGAAAACGCCGTATGGAGGGCTACAATGTACTTTATCCAATGGGTTGGGACGCCTTTGGACTGCCTACAGAAAACTTTGCTATGAAAAACCATATTCACCCCGAGAAGGTTACGCGCGACAACGTTGCGCACTTTAAAGCACAGCTAAAGTCGCTGGGCTTGTCTTTTGACTGGTCAAGAGAAATAAATACAACCGACCCTTCATATTTTAAATGGACACAGTGGATATTTTTACAGCTTTTTAAAAAAGGCTTGGCATATAAAAAAGAGATGTCTGTAAACTGGTGCAACGGCTGTAAAGTTGTTTTGGCAAACGAAGAGGTTGTGGGCGGTGTTTGCGAGCGCTGCGGCGGGCAGGTTGTGCACAAGGTAAAAAGCCAATGGATGCTTAAAATAACCGAGTATGCACAGCGCCTTATAGATGACCTTGAACCTTTGGACTACATAGAGAGGGTTAAGGTTTCGCAGACAAACTGGATAGGACGCTCTACCGGTGCAGACGTTGACTTTAAAACTACTGCGGGCGATACTTTGCGTGTTTATACAACAAGACCCGATACTTTGTTTGGTTCGACTTACATGGTTATTTCGCCGGAGCACGACATGATAGAAAAATGGGCGCAAAAGCTTAATAATATAGATGAGGTTAGGGCATATCGAGATGAAGCCTCAAAGAAATCTGATTTTGAGCGTACCGAGCTTGCAAAAGAAAAAACAGGAGTACGACTTGACGGAGTATGCGGAATAAACCCTGTAAATGGCAGCGAAATACCTATATTTGTTGCAGATTATGTTTTGACATCATACGGCACAGGCGCTATTATGGCAGTGCCTGCACACGATACCCGTGACTGGGAATTTGCCAAAAAATTCGGCTTGCCTATAGTAGAGGTTGTAAGCGGCGGAGATGTACAGGAGAAACCCTTTACAGACTGTGCAACCGGAGTTATGGTAAATTCAGGCTTTCTTACAGGGCTTTCGGTAGAAGATGCAAAGATTAAAATTATAGATTGGCTTACAGAAAATAAGCTTGGTGAAAAAAAGGTAAACTTTAAGCTGCGCGACTGGGTATTTTCTCGCCAGCGCTACTGGGGAGAGCCTATCCCGATTGTTATATGTCCAAAGTGCGGTTATGTACCGTTGCCGGAGAGCGAGCTGCCTCTGACCTTGCCGCATATAGACACCTACGAACAGACTGAAACAGGCGAATCTCCTCTTGCAAAAATAGACAGCTGGGTAAATACAACTTGTCCATGCTGCGGCGGGGCGGCAAAGCGCGAAACCGACACAATGCCGCAGTGGGCGGGTTCATCGTGGTATTATATGCGCTATTGTGACCCGCATAATGAAAAAGAGCTTGCCTCAAAAGAAGCTCTTGACTATTGGCTGCCTGTAGATTGGTACAACGGAGGAATGGAGCACACAACCCTGCACCTGCTGTATTCAAGGTTTTGGCACAAATTTCTTTACGACATAGGCGTTGTAAGCACACCGGAGCCTTATGCAAAACGTACAAGCCACGGCATGATACTTGGTGAAAACAACGAAAAAATGAGCAAATCGCGCGGTAATGTGGTAAACCCGGACGATATTGTAAAAGAGTTTGGAGCCGACACTTTGCGTCTTTACGAAATGTTTATAGGCGATTTTGAAAAAGGTGCATCGTGGAACGCCGCTTCTATAAAGGGTTGCAAACGCTTTTTAGACAGAATATGGAGTCTTCAAGAATGTGTTGTAAAGGGAGAAGCCTTTCGTCCGGAGCTTGAGCTCGTAATGAACAAAACTATAAAAAAAGTTACCGAAGATATAGAAGCAATGAAGTTTAACACTGCTATAGCCGCTATGATGACACTGCTTAATGATATTTATGCCTTAGGCAGTGTAAATACCGCAGAGCTGCGTGCGCTGCTTATAATGTTAAGCCCGTTTGCCCCTCATATTTCTGAGGAAATGTGGCAAGTGCTAAACTTTGGCGGAATGATAAATGAGCAAAAATGGCTTAGCTATGATGAGGGCAAGTGCAAGGAAGAAACTGTTGAAATAGCTGTGCAGATTTGCGGAAAAATAAAAGCACGTATAAATGTAAGTGCCGATATTACAGAAAAAGACGCTATAGAAGAAGCCAAAAAAGCCGATGCAATTGCAAATGCCCTAAGCGGAAAAACAATTATAAAAGAGCTTTATATACCGGGAAAGCTTGTCAATATTGTTGCAAAATAAAGCCGTAATCAATAAAGCACTTGACAAAGATACAGGTTTTAATGTATAATTCATAGTGTTACATTTTGTAAGGTTTTTACTAACCAAGCAAAACTTCTAACTGAATACTCCTGTGCGTGGGGGAGGGAATTAGTAATGGCAGAAGTTCACATTAAAGATAATGAATCACTTGACAGCGCGCTTAGAAGATTTAAGCGTTCCTGCGCAAAAAGCGGCGTTTTGGCTGAAGTGCGTAAAAGAGAGCATTATGAGAAGCCGTCGGTTAAACGCAAGAAAAAATCTGAGGCTGCTCGCAAGCGTAAGTTCAAGTAATGCGGCATTGCTGCAAGAAACTTCGCTTTTGCGCCGTTTCAGCTTGACATTATCGTAAAAAAGTGACGAAAGCGAGCATTATTTGCTCGCTTTTTCATTTTTCATTTTATTTTATAAAATTTAAAATTGACATAATGCCGGAAAAGAGGTTTTTTTATGCAGCTTTTTTGTCCCACTTATTACGCACAAACTGCTAAAAATATAACGCCTCAGCTTCTAAAAAAGCTTAATATAAAGGCTCTTATTTTAGATGTTGATAATACCTTGACAACGCATGGCAACCCTGTGCCTGATGAAAATATAATGCGCTGGCTTACCGTAATGCACGGTGCGGGAATAAAAATGATGATACTCTCAAACAACACATTTGCCAGAGTAAAGCCTTTTGCGGCTAGACTGGGGCTTGAGTTTGAAGCATCGGGGGCAAAGCCGCTTAATAAGGGCTTTAAACGCTGTTGCGAGCGCCTTTGTCTGCAAAAAACAGAGGTTGCAATAGTCGGTGACCAGCTTTTTACAGACATTGCAGGGGCAAATTTATACGGAGCAAAAAGCCTGCTTGTAGACCCAATAGAAATGGAAAGCGGTATTTTATTTATAATAAAGCGCTTGTTTGAACGCCCTTTTTTAAAGTCGGCGCACAAAAACAAGACTATTGGAGTGTAAAAAATGAAGAAGCGTATTCTTGTAATTCACGGGCCAAATGTTAATTTGACAGGGCTTAGAGAAACCGGCATATATGGCAAAGAGAATATTGACGAAATAAATTTGCAAATTATAGATTGTGCGGTTCAGTCGGGCTTTGAATGCGAAATTTTTCAGTCTAACCATGAGGGCGATATCATAGACAGGTTGCATGGTGCTATTGGCATTTTTGACGGAGTTATTTTAAATGCAGGTGCATATACACATTATAGCTATGCCATTCGTGATGCAATAAGTGCAGTTCGTGTCCCTGTTATAGAGGTGCATTTTTCAAATATTCATGCACGCGAAGAATTTCGTGGTAACTCTGTACTTGCGCCGGTGTGCGCAGGGCAGATATGCGGGTTTGGTAAATATAGTTATTTTTTGGCTATAGGCGCTATGAAGCAGCTTTTGTAGGAGAAATGCAATGAATAAAATAGAGTGGCTTATGCAAAATTTACCTGCGCAGACAGACGCTATGTTGATTAGCTCAGAGCAAAATCGTCGATACTATACAGGGTTTAAATCCAGTGCCGGAATACTTTTTGTAACACGGAAAGCGGCATATTTTTTGATAGATTTTAGATATTACGAAGCGGCAAAGCAGGTGATAAAGGGCTGCGAGATACTGCTTTTGGAGGATACAAAAAAACAGCTGGCAGAGCTTTGCACAAAACACAAGGTGAAAAGAGCAGCACTTGAAAACAGCTACGTAACATTGTCGGAAGCAGAGCGTTACCGTAAAATATTGGGCGATGTTTGTGTTACGGCCGATGACTGTGCAGACAGACTTGTGCTTAGGCAGCGCCACATAAAAACAGAAGACGAGCTACAAAAAATAAAGGCGGCACAAAAGCTTACCGAAGAAACCTTCGATTATATTATTAAACGTATTTCGGCAGGTAAAACAGAAAAAGAAATTGCGCTTGATATGGAATTTTTTATGAGAAGACAAGGTGCTGAGGCAGTTTCGTTCGATTTTATTGTGGTTTCCGGTAAAAATTCGTCAAAACCGCATGGAGTGCCAACAGATAAAAAAATAGAAAACGGCGACTTTATCACGATGGATTTTGGCGCGATTTATGACGGATATCATTCTGACATGACCCGCACGGTGGCTGTCGGCAGTGTAACGGAAAAGCAAAAGCATCTTTACGAAACAGTGCTTACGGCGCAAAGCTTGGCTATTGATGCTATTTCTTTGGGGAAAAAATGCAGCGAAATTGATGCGGCAGCGCGCAGCTACATTTACAGCTGTGGCTATGAGGGCTGTTTTGGGCATGGGCTTGGGCATAGCTTGGGTGTAGAGATTCACGAGGAGCCGCGTTTTTCAGCTTTGTGCCCAGACCTCGTTGAGCCGGGGCTTGTTATGACGGTAGAACCGGGGATATATTTGGAGGGCGAATTTGGCTGCCGCATAGAGGACATGGTTTATATTACCGAAAACGGACCGGAAAATTTAACTCACAGTCCTAAAAATCTTATTGTACTATAACAATTGTGCTGTTTTTTGCTTTAAAAGTAGCTTTATTGTTTATTTTCGTAATTATTCGCAAAAATCACTTGCCAAACGGCGCATTTTAATATAAAATTAGTACGTTAAGATGTTCTTATATTTTCGATTATATATTGTGGAGGTAAAGTACATGGTATCAGCAGGAGATTTTAGAAACGGTGTTACATTTGATATGGACGGAAACGTCGTACAGGTAATAGAGTTTCAGCACGTCAAGCCCGGTAAGGGTGCGGCGTTTGTGCGCACAAAAATTAAAAATGTCATTACAGGCTCTGTGGTAGAAAGAACTTTCAATCCGTCTGATAAATTTCCAACGGCATACATCGAGCGCAAGGAGATGGAATATCTTTATGAGGACGGCGGTTTATATTATTTTATGGACACAGAAACCTACGAGAATGTTCCTCTTAACGGAAGCGTTTTGGGCGATAGCTTTAAGTTTATAAAAGAAAATACTTTAGTAAAGGTGCTTTCCTATAAAGGCAATACCTTTGGCATTGAAACACCAAACTTTGTAGAGCTCAGTGTTAAAAAGACAGACCCAGGCTTTAAAGGTAACACGGCTACAAACGCTACAAAGCCCGCTGTTTTAGAGACAGGGGCAGAAATTAGCGTACCGCTGTTTATAGAAGAGGGCGACAATATCCGCGTAGATACCCGCACAGGCGAGTACATGGAGCGCGCATAAAACAAGTTTGCAACACCAAAAATATAATTAACTCGTAAGGGAGGACATTACTATGACACTAACTGAGAGAGTAGCTTATTTGAGAGGGCTTGCAGAGGGTCTGGGTATCGACGATTCTAGCAAAGAATGCAAGATTCTAAAGGAAGTATTGGAAGTATTGGACGATATTGCGTTCACAGTTTCTGATATTGAGGACGATGTGGCAGAGCTTGGAGAGCAGGTAGAGGCCATAGACGAGGACTTAGAGCTTTTAGAGGACGACTATTACGGCGAAGATGATGACGAAGAATATGACGATGATGAGTTCGATGATGACGACCTTTATGAAGTAACCTGTCCAAAATGCGGAGATACCGTTTATGTAAATGACGATATTTTGGACGATGGCTCTATAGACTGCCCCAATTGCGGCGAACTCTTAGAGTTTGAATTTGACGGCTGTGACTGCGATGATGGCTGTGACTGCAACTGTGCAGAAGAACCGGCTCAACTTCCTAAGCCCGAAAAAACCGCAAAAGCAAAAGGCAAGAGTAAAAAGACAGATAAATAGTAACAGGATTTTTAAAGTGCGGTGGCGTGTAAAAGCGTCGCCGCACTATTTATAAGAGCGTAAAATTGTGAACAGTTTCACAACCTTGTCAATATTTTGGCTCAATTAAGCGAAAAAACTTTTTTAGAGCTTTCACTTTGTATATATTTTTTATCACACAGCAGCTGTGATGAAATTTTTATAGTTTATTTGGTTTTAAACTAAGTATCTGTTATTTCATGAAACGGAGGAAAACAAATTGCAAAAAAGACACTTAAATTCCATACATTTGCCGCATTATAAAAACACAAAGGATATGGAAACAGTGATGATGCCGACGCCTGAAAGTGTGGCAATTTCGCTTTTACAACACATGGGCGGGGCAGACAAGCCGCTGGTAAAGGTTGGTGATGAAGTTAAGGTGGGGCAGCTTATAGCGGACAGTGATGCATTTTTAAGTGCACCCATTCACTCAAGCGTTTCCGGCACTGTAACCGGCTTTGAGGACTATATTACGCCGATAGGACACCGAACACAGTATATTGTAATAAAGACAGACGGAGAACAAACGCCATGCGAAGCTGTTGTGCCGCCTGTTATAAACAGCCGCGAAGATTTTTTGGCGGCAATAAAACGCTCTGGGCTTGTGGGGCTTGGCGGCGCCGGCTTTCCTACGCACATTAAGCTCAACCCAAAAAACTTGGACGAAGTTAATACACTTGTAATAAATGCAGCCGAGTGCGAGCCGTATATTACAGCCGACAACCGCGAGATAATGGAATGCGGCGAAAGGCTTATTGACGGAATAGAGATTTTGGTAAAATATTTAGAAATTAAAAATGTAAGAATAGGCATAGAGGATAATAAGCCGCAAGCAATAAAATATATTAACGAGCTTATTGCGGGGCGCGAGGGCTGGAAAACTGTAGTTTTGCGTGCACGTTACCCGCAGGGAGCAGAAAAAGTAATAATTTATGAATGTACAGGCAAAATAGTTCCGGACGGCAAGCTTCCGGCAGATGTAGGCGTTTTGGTAATGAACGTGTCGAGCACGGGCTTTATCTCGGAATACGTTAAAACCGGTATGCCGCTTGTTACAAAGCGAATTACGGTTGATGGCTCTGCTGTGCGCGAGCCTAAAAACATTTGTGTACCGATAGGCACAAGAATAATAGATGCGATAAACTTTTGCGGTGGATATAAGGCAGAGCCGGCGCTTCTTTTAATGGGCGGACCGATGATGGGCACGGCAATGTACGATGACACCTATGCTATAATTAAAAATAATAATGCTATTTTGGCTTTTGCAGAAAAAGACGTTCCGGAATATCCTGAAACTGCTTGTATTCATTGCGGACGCTGTGCCGCCGCTTGCCCCGTAAGCTTAATGCCCGCTAATATTGAAAAGGCACTTAAGCAAGAGGACGTAGAGGAGCTAAAAAGCTTAAAGGTAAACCTTTGTATGGAATGTGGCTGCTGTGCATATGTTTGTCCTGCAAAACGCCATCTTGTCCTTACAAATAAGCTTGGCAAAAAACTGCTGCGCGAAAGCAGCAAGAAATGAGGTGAGAGGCTTGACAAAAAACCTTAAAATAATGCCTTCTCCACACATGAAGGGCGAAGCTACAACGCAGTCTGTTATGCTAGATGTTATAATTGCATTGCTGCCTGCGGCTGTTGCCGCAACATTTATATTTGGGCTGCGTGCACTTGTGCTTATAATTTGGTGTGTGCTTTTTTGTGTGGCGTTTGAATATCTTTTTAGAAGCTTTTCTAAAAAAGAAAACACAATAAGCGATTGCTCCGCCATAGTTACGGGTATGCTTTTAGCTTTTAACCTGCCCTCAACTTTTCCTTTATGGATGGCGGCTATAGGCTGCTTTGTTTCGATAGTTATTGTGAAGCAGCTTTTTGGAGGCATAGGACAAAACTTTGCAAACCCCGCAATAGTTGGGCGCATAGTGCTTATGGTTTCGTTTACGCAGGCAATGGGTAATTACATGGTGCCCAGCTTTACAAACGGTAAAATATCTGTGATAGCAGGGGCAACTCCGCTTAAACTTATAAGCGATGAACAATTCAGCAAGCTACCTTCGCTTATGGATATGTTTTTGGGGCTTCGCGGAGGTGTACTTGGAGAAACCTGCGTAGCCGCGCTTTTACTGGGCGGTATATATCTTATCGCACGTAAAGTAATAAGCCCTATAATCCCGTTGACATACCTTGGTACAGTTGCGGTTATGTCGTGGGCACTTGGGGCTAATGTTGTTTGGCAGCTTATGTCGGGCGGTTTAATGCTGGGCGCCTTCTTTATGGCTACCGATTACAGCACCTCGCCCACTACCAACAAGGGTAAGTTTATTTTTGCATTGGGCTGCGGAGTTATTACTGTTGCAATACGTCTTTACGGTTCATACCCGGAGGGCGTTTCGTTTGCCATACTTCTTATGAATATTTTATGCCCGCTTATAGACCGCTATACTAAAAGTAAGCCGTTTGGGGGTGCTGTAAAATGAAAAACGTCGTAAAAGAAATAGTTATGCCAATCGTTGTGCTTACAGCAATATGCCTTTTTTGCAGCGGAGCTTTGGCGGTAACCTTTAAAACAACGCAGCCTGTCATAGCAGTAGAAGCTGCAAAAGAGGCAGCGGCTGCACGAAGCGACGTCTACCCAAATGCCTCTGAAGTTGTAAAGCTGGAGGGAGAGCTGCCTGAGGGCGCAACCGAAATTTACACTGTAAACGGCGGCGAGGGGTATATAATAACTGCTGTTACAAAGGGCTTTGGCGGTAAAATAGAGGTTATGACAGGTCTTTTGAAAAGCGGAGAAATATTGGGAATAAAGGTTCTTTCTATGGATAAAGAAACCTCGGGTCTTGGCACACAAATAGGCAGCGAGGGCTACCGTGCCAAATACATAGGGCAAAGCAGCGTAGATGATGTTCCAACTATTGCAGGTGCTACAGTTTCATCAACTGCCTTTAAAAAGCTGATGCAGCAGGTTGTGGCAATGCCACAGAAGCTAGGGGGTGCGGCGAAATGAACAATACAAAACAAAGTAATTTACAGGTGCTTTTAAACGGGCTTCTTAAAGAAAACCCTATTTTGGTTTTGGTGCTTGGCACTTGCCCGTTTCTTGCAACAACTACTACGGCAAGCAATGCTTTTGGTATGGGCTTTGCCGTTACGGCTGTTCTTTTAGGCTCTAACGTTTTTATTTCTTTGCTTAAAAAGATTATTCCCGACGCTGTTCGTATACCGTGCTATATCGTTATAATTTCAAGCTTTGTTACTGTTGTAAGTTTTATATTAGAGGCTTATCAGCGTGGAATATATAAGTCGCTGGGCATATTTTTACCTCTTATTACAGTAAACTGTATTATACTTGGCAGAGCCGAAATGTTTGCTAACAAAAACACGGTTGCCGCCTCGGCCTGCGATGCTATAGGCATGGGTCTTGGTTATACAGGTGCACTTCTTGTAATGAGCTCTATCCGCGAGATACTGGGTAACGGAACATGGATGGGGATTACTCTTACGGCAAATTTTATAGAACCAATGGCTATTATGAAGCTTGCACCGGGCGGCTTTTTCGTTTTTGGTTTTCTCATAGCTGTTGCCGGCAAATTAAGCAAAGGGCGTCAGCGCAAAACCATAGGCTGTGACGGCTGCCCCATGGCTTCTACCTGCGGGCATATTGGCGAAAAGCGGGAAGGGGAGTGCAAGTAGTTGAAGGAAATATTTATTATTTTAACCAGTGCAATTCTAGTCGATAACTTTGTACTAAGTAAATTTTTAGGCATATGTCCGTTTTTGGGAGTTTCAAAAAAACTAGACTCTGCCGTTGCAATGAGCGCCGCTGTAATATTTGTAATGATAATGGCAACAGCGGCTACATATCCAATATATACATATCTTCTTGTGCCAAACGGGCTTGGATATATGCAAAACGTTTCGTTCATACTTATAATAGCGGCACTTGTACAGCTTGTAGAAACTATTATGAAAAAGTTTGTGCCTCCGCTGCATAAGGCTCTTGGAGTTTACTTGCCACTTATCACCACAAACTGTGCTGTTTTGGGCGTTACTGTTTTAAACATAGACGAAGGGTATACGTTTTTTCAGTCAATTATAAATTCTCTTGGCGCAGGGCTGGGCTTTATGCTTGCCATGGTGCTTTTTGCCGGTGTTCGCAGCAGGCTTGAGGGGGCAGATGTTCCGGAAATGTACAAGGGGCTTCCTATAACGCTTACAGCCGCCGCAATAGTTTCGCTTTCATTTATGGGCTTTTCAGGTATAGTAGAAGGAATCTTTAAATAATTTTAAAAATGAGGTGTAACGCCAATGTTCGAGGCTTATGCACTGCCAGTGCTGATAATTACAATTGTAGGGCTTACCTGTGCGGTAATTCTTGCAATAGCGGCAAAATATATGGCTGTTCCTCAAACCGAGGGCTTTGAAGAAATTCGCGCGGCGCTGCCAGGTGCAAACTGCGGTGCCTGCGGCTTTGCAGGCTGTGACGCATACGCAAAGGCGCTGGCAGAGGACCATACAACGCCAACAAACCGCTGTCCTGTCGGCGGGGCTTCTGTTGCCGTCGCTATAAGTGAGCTTTTGGGTGTGGAGGCAGGTGAGGTAGTGGAAAATGCTGCTTTTGTAGGTTGCAGCGGTACTACTGAGTGTACAAAATATATAATGGATTATAAGGGCGTACAAACCTGCGAGGCATGTAATTTATTTTATCAGGGCAGACGCGCTTGCAGTCACGCTTGCTTGGGCTACGGAGATTGCGTAGCTGCTTGCCAGTTTGATGCCATACACATAATTGACGGAGTAGCAGTGGTTGACCGTTCGCGTTGTACTGCTTGCGGTATGTGTGTTAAAAGGTGTCCTAATTTTCTTATAAAAATGGAGCCTAAAAAGGCACAGGTGTTTGTGGTGTGCTCTAGCAACGAAAAAGGTGCGCATACCCGCAAAAACTGTACAGCAGGCTGCATCGGCTGTAAAAAATGCGAAAAAACCTGTAAAAACGGTGCTATTACGGTTACAGACAATTTAGCATCTATAGACCAAAGTAAATGTACATCTTGCGGCGATTGTATAGAGATTTGTCCCGTTCATGTAATTAAACGCTTTTTTTAACATTTAGTTCATTGCAATAATGCTTGTATTTGGGGTATAATAGCTGTTATGCGCAGTTATTATACCCATATTTTTTTGATAATATTTGTAAATTTTACATATAAAAAAGCAGCAAGGGAGATATTTATGGGAACAATTTTAAAGGAACTTGGAGCATTTAAAGCTACTGTGATAAGTATAATTGTACTTACCTTTTGCGGTGTTTTAGCAGACTTACAGCTGCCAAACCTGCTTTCAAACATTATTAACATAGGCATAGTAAACAGTGACAGCGCCTATGTTGTACGCATAGGGCTTTACATGGTGCTGTTTGCAGTGCTAAGTGCGGTCGCTCATATGATAAACGGCTTTCTCTCATCTAAGATGTCGTCAGGACTGGGGAGAAACCTGCGCCGTAAGCTTTTTGTAAAAACCGAGAGCTTTTCGCTTCACGAGTTTGACCGCTTTGGCACAGCCTCGCTTATAACACGCACAACCAATGACATTACACAGGTACAGGGCTTTACCATGATGTTTATGCGCGTGGCATTGCAGGCACCTGTGATGGCTATTGGCGGGGTTATTATGGCTGTAAGCAAAAATGCAGGGCTCTCTTTTGTTATTTTAGGTTCGGTTACAGTTTTGGCTTTTGTTGTCACAATTGTTGCACGCAAAGCATTGCCAATTTCAACTTCAATGCAAAAAAAGCTTGACAATGTAAACTGTGTACTTAGAGAAAAACTCACCGGAATACGCGTTATACGTGCCTTTAACACAGATGAATATGAAAAAAAACGTTTTGATGCGGCAAATACAGACCTTACTAAAACAGCTTTAAAAATGCAGCACCTTATGACAACAATGATGCCTATGGTGATGTTTGTAATGAACCTTACAACAATTTTTATAGTTGCAATAGGCTCTCATTGGGTGGGTCAAGGCACACTGCTTGACGGTGATATTGTTGCGGTTATACAGTATGCTATGCAAATTATGATGTCACTTACTATGCTTTCTATGATACTTGTCATGCTTCCACGCGCAACGGCTTCGGCAGACAGAATAAATGAAGTACTAAAAACAGATCTGTCCATACAAAACCCTGCTTCTCCTGCAAAAGAAAGCAACAAAAAAGGCTATGTAGAGTTTTGTGACGTTAGCTTTAGCTTTAACAATGCCGAGGAAGCGGCGCTTTCACACATAAGCTTTAAGGCGGGTCCGGGGGAAACCACGGCAATAATCGGCAGTACAGGCAGCGGAAAGACAACACTTTTAAATTTAATACCGCGGCTTTATGATGCTACTGAGGGCAAGGTTCTTGTAGACGGCATAGATGTCAAAGCTTACAACCAAACTGCTCTGCGCGACAAAATTGGATATATTCCGCAAAAAGCAGTCTTATTTACAGGTACAATAGCTGATAATATTCGTTATGGTGATGAAAATGCAACACAAGAAGAGCTTACAAAAGCTGCAAGCATAGCGCAGTCTTTAAATTTTATTATGGAAAAACCGGAGAAAATGGACACACATATTGCGCAGGGCGGCACTAATGTTTCCGGCGGGCAAAAGCAGCGCCTTGCAATAGCGCGGGCGATAGTTAAAAAACCCGAAATATATCTTTTTGACGACAGCTTTTCGGCGCTCGATTTTAAAACAGATGCAGCCCTGCGTGCAGCCTTAAAGCCCGAAACAAAAGAAGCTACTGTAATAATAGTGGCACAGCGCGTAAGTACTATAATGGACGCAAACCGTATTTTAGTGCTTGATGAGGGTGCTGTGGTAGGTGAGGGAACTCACCGCGAGTTGCTGGAGAGCTGTGAGGTTTATAAGGAAATAGTTTCGTCACAGCTTTCTGTTGAGGAAATTGCAAAAGGGGGTGGCAAGTAATGCCTATGGGACATAAAAACATAGTTGTAGATTCTAAACCAAAGGACTTAAAGGGGACGTATAAGCGCCTGTTTAAGTATATAGGCAAATATAAAGTAAAATTTATTTTAGTTGTTATTACAGCGGTTTTGGGTACAATTGCCACTGTATTTGCGCCTCTTGTGCTTGGTCTTAGTACAAACGAGCTTCACCGCGGGGTTTTGGACATGGCGGCCGGAGGCGCGGGGATTAATTTTGTACTTATAACAAAGATTTTAATAGGACTTGGAGCACTGTATTTGTGCGCGGCTTTGTTTAAGTTTGTAGAGCAGTTTTTAATGGCAAGTGTTTCTCAAAAGACAATGTACACCCTGCGCAAGGACGTTGACGCTAAAATAAGCAGGCTTCCGCTTAATTATTTTGACACACGAACCTTTGGCGATATTTTAAGCCGTGTTACAAATGATGTAGATACCGTTCAGCAATCGTTACAGCAAGGCATTACGCAAATTATAACTTCTGCCGCCACAATAATAGGCATAGTTATAATGATGATAACCATAAGCCCAACCCTTACCCTGGTTGCACTTTTTACTTTACCTTTTTCTTTTCTTGTTTCTATGGGTGTCGTTAAAAAATCTCAGGGGCTTTTTCGCGGGCAGCAAAAAGCAATAGGCGATATAAACGGACACGTTGAAGAAATGTTTACAGGGCACAATATAATAAAGGTTTTTAACCGTGAGGACGAGGTCATAGAAAAATTTGATGAAATAAACGACAGACTTTACGATTATGGCTGGAAGGCACAGTTTATGTCCAGCGTTATGATGCCATTTATAAGCCTTATAGGTAACATAGGTTATGCGCTGCTGGCAATTTTTGGCGGGCTTGCAGTTATAAGCGGCAGTCTTTATGTGGGCAGTATACAGGCGTTTATTCAGTATATGCGCCAGTTTAATATGCCAATAGTTCAAACATCTCAAATAATGAATTTGTTGCAGTCTACAGGCGCTGCGGCAGAAAGAATATTTGAGCTTTTGGACGAAACAGAGGAGCCGCCGGAGAAAAACCCGGCTGTGCCTTTTACTGGTGTGCATGGCAATGTGGATTTCACCCATGTAAGGTTTGGTTATAACCCGCAAAAACCGCTTATAAGCGACCTTAATATCCATGTAAAAAGCGGCGAGCAGGTGGCAATAGTTGGCCCTACAGGTGCAGGGAAAACAACAATTGTTAATTTATTAATGCGTTTTTACGATATAAACAGCGGCACAATAAAAATAGACGGTGTAGATATTATGGACATGAAGCGTACAGAGCTGCGCGACCAGTTTGGCATGGTGCTGCAAGATGCATGGCTGTTTAAAGGCACTATAAAAGATAATATTGGCTATGGCAGACTTGGTGCAAGCTTTGAAGATATAGAAGCGGCGGCAAAGTCGGCACACGCACATAAGTTTATAATGCAGCTTCCGGGTGGCTACGATTTTGTTCTTGCAGAGGACGCGTCAAATATTTCTCAGGGACAGCGGCAGCTTTTAACTATAGCCCGCGCGATAATTTCACAGCCTATTATACTAATACTGGACGAAGCAACAAGCTCTGTAGATACACGCACCGAGCAGAGAATACAGCGTGGTATGCACAACCTTATGAAGGGCAGAACAAGCTTTGTTATAGCGCACAGGCTGTCCACAATAAAAGATTCCGACATGATTATGGTTTTGCGTGACGGAGATATTATAGAAACAGGCACGCATGATGAGCTTATGGCAAAAAAAGGCTTTTACGAGCAGCTTTACAACAGCCAGTTTGCGCCGGAGGATATTGACGTTGCATAATTACAAAGCTTATTAAAACAGTATAATATTGCATAAAAAAGCAGTCGAATCAAATCGGCTGCTTTTTTGCGTTTAGGGTTATTGCGTTTAATATGTCAAGGCATCATTGCCCAAACACCGTTTTAAGATGCAGTTACTCTTGTGTGTCCTAAAGGCTGATTTGCAGGTTCTCAAGTTCTTTTTGATCCTGTATTTCAAAATTCACAAGCTCTGTGCCTCTGTCGGTAATCATTTGTGTCAGTTGCTCGGTTGTAAGCGAATATTGGTGCTTGTCGTTTATTGAAAGATCATATATGTGTTTTGCATTTGTGTCGTCATATAAATTGAAAAAATCAATATCGGTATTAGGTGTATTTTCGCCTACAAGCTTGTCCAAAATTGTCTTGCACTCCTTTGCAAAGGAGGCTTTATCTGTAAAATTTCCCAGTAAATCTATTTTGACATTTGCATAATCTTGCGGTCTAAGGGTATGCACGGTAATATCACTGCTGTTGTCAATAAGCCCATTTATATATACGGTTGCGTCAAGTGATGCAACCGGTGTGCCTTCAAGCTTGCTGTAAAAAATGTCGCTAAGTTCTTTGCTCAAGCGTTTGTTGTCATATTCTCTAAAACCATATTGCTTTAAAAGCGGAGGCACAGACATAACACAAATACTTGAGGTTATTAGTATAAAGCACACAAAACCGCTTAAAAAGTCGTATTTAAGCTTAACACCGTGTCCTAAAAAGTTACTTATCAAAATTTCTACGCCCAAAAACACAAGTATAAGAGGGGATAACCTTGCAAACCATAAAAAATCAAAATTATTTGGCATAATAAGGCTTATAAGTGCCGCAATACCAGTTACTATAAGCGCCAGACCCATTGTGAAGGTGCCAACTCTGCGGCTTTTTTGATATCCATCGGCGTTATAAGAAGCAGCTTGCTGCTGCGATATGGGCGGTGACTGCTGTTTTTCTGCATAAGCAGTTACCGCTGTTGTATTCGGCAAGGGTGTATCTTCATTAAAATTATCATTCATTTTTTTTACCTCCATACTGTGTAAAATCTTCGTCCGCATTAGGCGTAGCTTTTTGCTTTTTGCCGCCCTTTACTAAATAAACGCCTAAAATTATAATTACAATTGCTACAATAAGGGTAGGTACAATGTTAAATATATCTCTAATCCATGGCATTAAATTATCAAATCTATAAAGAAATTCTCTGCCAAAGGTGTTGAATAAGATGTAAAGCCCAAAAGCTACACAGCACCAGCCTATAAGCAGATGACGCTTTCCAAGAATATTTTGCCAGTCTTTTTTGGCAATATCGTCAAGGCAAAATAAAAAAGCATCGGGGTGTGCCATCAGCTCGTCATAGCTCATACCTTTTATGTTGAAGGTGTCAAAAAAAGAAAAAAACCATATGACAGGCAGTACAACCGAAATAAGAGGTAAGTTTAAAAAACCTGCCACAGCTGTAATTACGGCGAATGCCAGCATTATAGAAACTCCTCGTTTCATCATTCCCAGGTACATTTGCCCCGCACCGGGTATAAATGCAAAGCAAAAAGTTAAAAAGCTATTTTTTTTCATTTATAAGAACTCCTTTCAGGCTAATGCCTGTAAATATTTTGTTAATTGCATCAGAAAAATTGTTGGTAAGCTCGGTTGTTTTTTCGGTTAAGCTTTCGGTAATTGTGGTAATTTGACCTATAGCGTTGTTTTCTTTTATAATTAGCTTTGTGTCAAAAGCACCGCCAATCCAAAGCATTATAGCAAAACAGGCGGCAACTGCGGCAGCAATATAACGGTTAAAAAACACAATACGAGCCTGCGCTTTTATACGTGCTAAAACATTTTTTGCAATAGGTGCAGCAGGCATAAGCAAGGCTTCGTCACACAGCATAGCTGTATATTTCTCGGTGCATTCATCGCAAAATGCCAAGTGCTCTGCTATTTCTAAGCGCCTCAGCTCGCTTTCTTCGCCACTTTGCAGCTTTTGCAGTGCATAGCTTGTAAGATGTCCTTCGGCGGTAAAATATTCGTTCATGCTGTGTCCTCCTCGCTAAGCATTTTTTTCAGTAAAAATTTAGCACGGTATATTTGTGTCTGTATGGTCTTTTTGGGTCGTTTAAGCAGTGCCGAAATCTCATCAATATTTTTTTCTTCTAAGAAGTAAAGCTTAGAAACTTTACAGTATGGCTCTTTAAGTAAATGTACTTTTTCTTTGATATATTGTTCGCTCTCGATGGCTTCGTAAATTTCACCCGGCGGCTTTCCTGTTTCTATGGCGTCAAACCATTCGTCAGTGCTTATAACATTATGCCGCACAAAAGCACTTTTTAGGTAGTCGCGTGCTTTGTTTGCTGCTATGCGCGCAAGCCATGGCTTGTAGCTTTCGGGCCGACAGCTGTCTATGCTTTTGTATGCTGAAAAAAATGCTTCTTGCGTAAGGTTTTCGGCTTCGCCGTAATCCCTTACCATTTGATAACAGATTGTGAACACAAGCTTTTCGTAGCGCGTTACAAGCTGTGTAAATTCTTCATTTGTCATAATTAGCTTTTGTCCACCACCTTTTTAACCGTACAATAAACTAAACGAGATAGAATTAAGTTTGACTTCAATAAAAAACAGAACAAGCAAAAAATATGCTCGCTCTGTTAAAATAAAATGTGTTTTTTATAATTCAAAATCACTTTTGTTAAATTCCGGAAGCTTCATTGGCTTTTTTGGCACGCGCTTTAAAGGAGAATATAAAAACGAGCGGCAGCTTGAATTTGTACCTACTATACCTTTTTTTTCGCACAATACAACGGTTTTATCACGAGAAATATCACCGTGCGCGCAGTAATTGCAAGATGGAGTTATTTTATTATTGAAAAGCTTTGGCTTCATTTTTTGTCACCTTATTTTTATAATTTTAAAATTACAGTTTTAATTATCAGAAGTTTTGATAGCTGAATTGGTTTTTTTAAGATGCTACGGTAGAGCAGGTACCAATTTTACTATTAGCTATTAAAACCTCAACAGCTACATTATAACAAATATTGTTCGCAGACGCAATTTATTTTACAATTTGCAAAAAACATCTTGCCGCATTAGCTCCCGCCATAGGCGGGTAGCTATATATCTTTGAGTAAACAAGCTTATCTAAATTGTAATTTGCAAAAAACATCTTGCCGCATTAGCTCCCGCCATAGGCGGGTAGCTATACATCTTTGAGTAAACACGCTTATCTAAATTGTAATTTGCAAAAAGCATCTTGCCGCATTAGCTCCCGCCATAGGCGGGTAGCTATATATCTTTGAGTAAA
>JAVWJP010000010.1:0-24771 GCA_036638975.1 Hydrogenoanaerobacterium sp. | reverse complement strand
TCTTGCCGCATTAGCTCCCGCCATAGGCGGGTAGCTATACATCTTTGAGTAAACAAGCTTATCTAAATTGTAATTTGCAAAAAACATTAAAAAAGAGTAGAATAACACAAGATATAAATTTTTTAAGGACGGTATTTTAATATATGACAAAGCTTATGATATTTGACCTTGACGGTACATTGCTGGACACTATACATGACCTTGCCGCGGCAACAAATACAGTGCTTACAAAGCATGGTTACCCCACGCATACAACGCCAGAGTACAATTATCTTGTCGGTAACGGTGTTGTAAAGCTTATAACCCGTGCGTTGCCGGAGAACGCCCGTACAGAGCAAAATATAGAAGAAATAAAAAACGAGCAGGTGGCATATTATAACGCGCACCTATATGACAACACCAAGCCTTTTGACGGTATACCGCAGGCACTTGAGAAATTGCAGGAGCAAGGGGTTATGCTGGCGGTAGTCACCAACAAGCCGGACGAAGCCGCAAAGGAGCTTATAAAAAGCTTTTTTCCAAACATCGGTTTTGCACAGGTACAGGGCAATTGCGAGGGCGTTCCTATAAAGCCAAATCCGGCTGCTGTAAACCGTATTATAGAAAATTTAGGAATTCTAAAAAACGAAGTTTTATATTTTGGAGATTCAGACGTAGACATGATAGTCGCTAAAAATGCGGGTGTAACAGGTGTCGGAGTACTATGGGGCTACCGTACAAAAGAAGAACTGCAAAATGCGGGAGCACAGCTTTTAATCAAGCACCCTCAAGATATTCTTACAATATAGGAGGAACTGCAATGGAAACAAAACTTGTAGAAATAGCACAAAGAATAAGAACACTTAGAGATATTTTAGAAATTTCTAAGGAGGAAATGGCAAAAAAAACGGGCGTGACCATAGAGGAATACTCTATGCTTGAAAGCGGAGAAAGCGACTTTTCGTTTACTTTTTTATACGAATGTTCTAAAATATTCGGGGTAGATTTAATGGAGATTGTGACGGGCGAAAACCCAAAGCTTTCTTTTTATTCCATTGTGCGCAAGGGAACAGGTCTGCCTATAAAGCGTCGTGCAGGCTTTACATATCAGCATTTGGCTTACCTTATAAAAGAGCGCACTGCCGAGCCGTTTCTTGTAAATGCACCTTATGTAGAAGCAGAGCAAAGCCTCCCCATACATATTTCATCGCACAAGGGGCAGGAGTTCGATTTTATTTTAAAAGGCTCATTAAAATGTGCTATGGAAGGGCACATAGAGGTTTTAAACGAGGGCGATGCAATATATTATGATTCAGGCAAGGGGCACGGTATGATAGCGACGGGCGGAGCAGAATGTGTCTTTTTGGCAGTGGTGCTTAAAGACGAGGAGGAAAAAGCATGAGTGCTGAAAATTTTTATAAACGTTTTTGTACCGAAGAATTTAACGACGATGGTGTTCTTGTCGGTTTTAAGCTTAAATATGCAGATAACTATAACTTTGCCTATGATGTTGTAGACGAAATAGCAAAGCTGGAGCCTGAGCGTACTGCGCTTTTGTGGTGCAATGAAGCAGGTGACGAGCGCAGCTTTACATTTGCTGATATGAAGCGAATGAGCGATAAAGCTGCAAATATGCTGCGTTCTGCGGGCATAAAAAAAGGCGATATGGTTATGCTTGTTTTAAAGCGTCACTTTGAGTTTTGGTTTACAATTTTAGCGCTGCATAAGCTGGGCGCTGTTGCTATACCCGCGACAAACCTGCTTACTAAAAAAGATTTTATATACCGCTTTGAGGCAGCGGACGTAAAAGCCGTAGTTTGTACCGCAGACGGCGAGGTTTTGCAGCACGCCGAAGAAGCTTGTGCAGAGTATGACGGAATTACCGCAAGGTATCTTGTAAACGGTAAAAAAGATGGCTGGCGCTGCTTTACCGATGAGCTTGCCGCTGCACCTGAAAAATTTGAAAGGGTAGAAACAAAAGCCTTAGAGCCAATGCTAATGTACTTTACTTCGGGCACTACAGGCTACCCTAAAATGGTGCTACATGACCATACTTATTCATTAGGGCACATAATAACCGCAAAATATTGGCACAATGTTCAGTACGGAGGCATACACCTTGCTATCTCCGATACAGGCTGGGGCAAGGCGGCATGGGGCAAGCTTTATGGACAGTGGTTGTGTGCCACTACCATTTTTGTATATAATTTTGATAAATTTGTTGCTGGTGACATATTAAGTAAAATAGAAAAATATCGCATAACAAGCTTTTGCGCACCGCCAACAATGTACCGCTTTTTTATAAAAGAGGGTATGGAGGGCTACGACCTTTCTTCGCTTAAATATGCAACCACGGCTGGCGAGGCATTAAACCCTGAGGTATATAACCGCTTTCTTGAATACACAGGCATTAAGCTTATGGAGGGCTTTGGGCAGACAGAAACCACACTGGTGCTTACAAACCTTGTAGGCACTGTGCCAAAGGTAGGCTCTATGGGCAAGCCGTCACCAATGTACGATGTAGACCTAGTTGACGAGGACGGAGAAACTGTAGAAGCGGGTATTACAGGCGAGATTGTTTTACACACAAAACCGGGTGTAAAGCAGACAGGGCTTTTTATGCAGTATTACCGCAACGAGGAGCTTACAAAAGAGGCATGGCACGATAACCTTTACCACACAGGGGACACCGCTTGGAGAGATGAGGACGGGTTCTTTTGGTATGTAGGCAGAACCGATGATGTCATTAAGGCGTCAGGCTACCGCATTGGTCCTTTTGAAATAGAAAGTGTACTTATGGAACACCCCGCTGTTTTGGAATGTGCAGTTACAGGTGCGCCAGACCCTGTGCGCGGGCAGGTGGTTAAGGCAACTATAATTTTAACAAAAAAATACAAGCCGTCCGACGAGCTTGTAAAAGAGCTGCAAAATTATGTTAAAAAACAAACAGCTCCATATAAATACCCGCGTATAATAGAATTTGTAACCGAGCTTCCAAAAACTATTTCGGGTAAAATCCGCCGCACCGAAATCCGCGCCCGTGATAATGCAAAATAATATAAAAGAGGCATATATGAGCAAAAAAATAATTGTTTTTAGGGTACTTTTTACAATTGCAACAGTTTGCACTATAATATTTATTTTTTCTAATTCTCTGCAAATTGCAGAGGTTTCAAGTGGAAAAAGCGAAAAAGTAATGTTTTTTTTAAACGGTATATTAGAAAAACTCGGTGTAGGCCTGCGCTTTAGCGAAACAGTTGTGCGCAAGCTTGCACATATGGCAGAATATGCAATGCTGGGCTTTTGGGCAACACTTACGCTGCGCGTGTATACGCGGCGGGTGATTTCGCACTTTTCGTGGCCACTGCTACTGGGTCTTGCTGTGCCTGTTGCAGATGAATTTTTGCAGACACTTGTGCAGGGGCGCTCGGGCGAAGTAAGGGACGTTATTATAGACTTTGCAGGTGTTTGCGCGGGTGCTCTGGTGGGGCTGTTTATTTTGCTTTTAGTGCGTATGTTTAATGTATTGCGCCGCAGTAAAACGGAATTATGACATAGTTAGGAGCTTTTAAATGAAGAATTTACAAAAATATGCAAAGCGTTATTTTATGCCGCCGGAGCTTTGTCTGGAATGGGCAAGTAAAGCCGCGCCGGCAAAAGCACCGCTTTGGTGCAGTGTAGATTTACGTGACGGAAATCAAGCGCTTATTGTGCCCATGAATATGGAGGAAAAAATAGAATTTTTTTCTCTTTTGGTTAAGCTTGGCTTTAAAGAAATAGAAATTGGTTTTCCCGCCGCGTCGGATACAGAATATGAGTTTTGCAGGGCGCTTATAGAACACCGCTTTATACCGGAAGATGTTACAATACAGGTGCTTACACAGGCGCGCCCGCATATTATAGAAAAAACCTTCGATGCCATAAAGGGCGCAAAAAATGTTATAGTTCATCTTTACAATTCAACGTCGGCGGTACAGCGCGAACAGGTTTTTGCTAAAACACAGGACGAAATTATGCAAATGGCTGTTGACAGTGCAGCGCTTATGTCGCAGTATGCAAAAAAAGAGGCGGGTGTTCGCTTTGAATATTCCCCCGAAAGCTTTAGCGGAACAGAGCCCGAGTTTTCTCTTAAAATCTGCAATGCGGTGTTGGAGCAGTGGAAGCCTGTCCCGCAAAAAAAAGTTATAATTAATTTGCCTGCTACACTTTCTTGTGCAATGCCGCATATTTTTGCTTCTCAGGTAGAATATATAAGCAAGCACCTTAAATACCGCGAAAACGTTATACTTTCAGTTCACCCTCACAACGACAGGGGCTGTGCCGTGGCAGACACCGAGCTTGCGTTTTTGGCGGGTGCACAGCGTGTTGAGGGAACACTTTTTGGCAATGGAGAGCGCAGCGGCAATGTTGACATAATAACGCTTGCGCTTAACCTTTACTCGCAGGGGGTAGACCCATATTTAAACCTTGAGGACGTGCCTAAGGCGGCAGAGGTTTACGAAAAGGTTACGGGTATGCGCGTGCCGGAGCGCCAGCCATATTCAGGTGCATTAGTGTTTGCGGCATTCGCAGGCTCGCACCAAGATGCAATTGCAAAGGGCATGAAGTGGCGTGACGAGCACCCTAACGAGCATTGGGAGGTACCGTATCTTGCGTTAGACCCAAAAGACATAGGGCGTGAATACGGCTGCGACGTTATACGTATAAACAGTCAATCGGGCAAGGGCGGCATAGGCTATATACTTGAAAAAAACTACGGCTACCGCTTACCTGCCGAGATGTGCAACGACTTTTGCGCGTTTGCTAAAAGTATTTCAGAAAAACTGCAAAAAGAGCTTTCTGCAAGCGAGATACACCACAGCTTTAAAGATGAATATGTCAATTTCTTTGTACCTATAGATGTAACCGAAGCACATTTTGTGCAAAAGGACGGCATACAGGCTATAATTACAGCTACTATAAATACTAAAGAGCACATATACAATGGCAGAGGTAACGGGCGCTTAGATGCTGTAGCTAATGCACTTAAAGAGAACTTAGGGCTTAGCTTTGACCTTTTAACCTACGAGGAGCACGCGTTGGAGCGCGGGACAAGCTCGCGTGCGGCTGCGTATGTAAGTATAGGCTGCGACGGAAAAACATATTGGGGTGCGGGTGTGCACGATGATATTATGGCAGCTTCGGTAAATGCGCTTGTAAGTGCAATAAACCGTTCAGGTGTGCAAATAAAAGAATAAAATAAAGCAGTAGGGCGCGGGCTGTTCTTTTTTACGAACAGCCCACGCTACTTTTATATAAAGCACAGCAAAAGCTGTGAATTATACATATTTACTTTTAAACGTTTGTTTAACGTCTGCAGCAGAATGGCGGGAAAAACCCACCACAGCCGCAATTGTTGTTGCAGCCACAGCCGCAATTATTGTTACAGCCGCAATTATTGTTGCAGCCACAGCCGCTCTCTTCTTCTTCTTCAGCACAATTTCTTAAAACTTCTCTTGCAAGGCGCATTGCCAAGGCACTGCAGGCCTCAGGCTCCGGGGTTGGGCGGTTACAGCCGCACCTACATCTGTTATTACACATTAGGCTCATCTCCGTCTTTTTTGTTATCCATCACAGGATATTACAGTTTATGCCGCAGCTAGGCAAGGTGTGCATACGGCATAATTAAATAAGGCTATTGCGGCACGGCGGTAAAAGACCAAACAAGACATTTTAATGTGACAGCAAGCGACCAAAATTTAAACCGCCTTAACCTTATAATATAAAAAAGGGGAGGCGCTTTTTTTGGCAGTGTACGCTGATATTCTTTTTTGTATAAACCTTTTGGTAAATTACTTTTTACTGCTTGCAACAGGGCGCTTTTGCAGACGCAGTATGCGGCGCAGTAGAATTATATTTGGCGCGGCGCTGGGTGCGTTATATGCGATGATATTATTTGTAAGCGGTGTGCCGCCGTGGCTGCTTTTTGTAAGCAAGCTGTTTGTATGTGCCGCCATGCTGCGTATAGCCTTTGCTTTTGTAAGCATATGGCAGCTTTTGCGCGAGTACATAGTGTTTTTTATGGTTAATTTTATTTTTGCGGGGCTCATGCTTGCACTGTGGCTTTTTTTTGCACCAAACGGAATGGTTTTTTACAACGGCATAGTTTATTTTGACATTTCTGCTGTAATGCTAGTTGCCTTTACAGCAATAGCATATGCTTTTACAGAGCTTTTTTCGCGCTTATATGAACGCCGTGCAGTACAAAATATTGTTTACGAGGTAATGCTTTATTACAAACAAAGGGCTGTAAAGCTTACTGGGTTTTTAGACACAGGCAGTACCTTAAAAGAGCCGTACACAGGTTACCCTGTGGCGGTGTGCGGTGCCGATGCTTTAAAAGAGATTTTGCCCCCGCAAATGCTGCGTGTTTTTAAAGAACCTGATGACGAAATACGTTTGCAGGGGATAACACAGCTAAACCTTGACGAGCATATACGGCTTGTGCCGTACACCGCTGTTGGCGGCAGCGGAATTTTGCCTGCTTTTATGCCGCAAAAGTTTACAGTTACACAAAAGAACAGGCAAAGCATCAGCTACAACAATGTTTATGTGGCGGTTGCACCACAGCGCTTGGGCGGCGGAAGCTACGACATTCTGCTTAGCTCTGAGATGCTTTTGGCACAAAAACCGTACACCGCGGCAAAACCGCAAGAGGGGTAAAAACAGATGAATGATTTTTTAACAAAAATATTGACACTTAAAAATAACAACAGCCTACTTATGTTTATTAAAGCGCTGCAGCCTGTAAGCGGCATATTTTACATAAACGGGCCCGAAAGCCTGCCCCCTCCGCTTAATAAGGAAGAAGAAGCGGTGGTTTTTGCAGGGCTAGAGCGCAACGACATAGCGTGCAGACAAAAGCTTATTACACATAATTTGCGCCTTGTGGTGTACATTGCCCGCAAGTTTGAGTCTACAGGTATAGGAGTAGAGGATTTAATCTCTATAGGTACAATAGGGCTTATAAAAGCGGTAAATACCTTTTGCCCCAGCCGCAACATAAAGCTTGCCACGTATGCGTCGCGGTGCATAGAAAACGAAATTTTAATGTTTTTGCGCAAAACACAGGGCTTAAAAAACGAAATTTCTATAGATGAGCCGCTTAATGTTGACTGGGACGGAAATGAACTTTTGCTCTCTGATATACTGGGCACAGAAAGTGACAGTGTTAATAAAAATATAGAAAGCGATGCCGAAAAAAGTATTTTGCACGAGGCTGTAAACAGGCTTTCAGAGCGAGAACGCAACATAATGCAAATGCGTTTTGGGCTTTTGGACGGCAACGAGCATACCCAAAAAGAGGTTGCCGATATGATAGGTATTTCGCAGTCGTATATATCAAGGCTTGAAAAGCGCATAATTAAACGCCTAAAAAAAGAGTTGGAGCGCATAGCATAAACATATGGTGCAAATGGTGCTGCTTTTGGTATAAAAATTTTATAAAAATGTTTGCTTTTAGTTGACATAAGTACTAAAACGGTGTAATATATAATAAATACAACAGAATAAATATGAATGCAAAACGGGCTAAAGCCTGCGACGCAAAACTATAGGGTCTACGTTCTAAAGCAATATATGCTTTAGAATATGGCTGCCAGTTGCCGCTTATAAAAAAGCGAGTTTTGGCAGTGGGCACTTGTAGCTGCTTAAACGCTTTTTTATTGGTGTAAAACACCATAATGGGCGTTTTTTCTGTTTTTATAATATAGGTTTAAAGGCACGGTCTTATGTGGTTTTACACTTGTATAAGAACCATATGTCAGCGGTAATGGGCAGCCAAAGCCGTAGAATAAAACTATTAATATTTTTTGAAGGGTGTGTTTTTTATGTTAAAACTGCAAAAATTTATGAAGACTAAAAAAGGCTTTACACTTGTTGAAGTCATAGTTGTTCTCGTTATACTCGCAATACTTGCCGCCATCTCTATACCGTCGCTTACGGGCTACATAGATGAGGCTAAAGACAAATCGTTGGTAGCAGAAGCTAGAAATGCTTTTGTAGCCGCACAGGCTATAGCCTCGCAGGAATATGCAAAGCCTAATGCTACTATTGATACTATTAAAGCTGCTATTACCATTGCAGAAATCAATAAGTATGTTGGTGCTACGCTAACAGGCACAATAACTGTGCCAGTTGTTAGTCCAAAGGGCACAATAACTGAGTTTACATATAAAGCAACGGCTACCAGCAAAACAGTTACATTTAAAGATGGTAAAGTAACTGTCGCATAGTATAAATTTCATAACCTTATAGCAATCTTTAATATGTTTTATTTTGGAGATGCTTAAAAATGACAAGACTGAGAAAATTTTTAAATGGCAAAAATGGTTTTACGCTTGTTGAGGTTATAGTAGTTCTTGTCATTTTGGCAATACTTGCCGCCATCTCTATACCGTCGCTTACCGGTTACATAGACAAGGCAAAGGACGCGGCTCTTATACAAGAGGGCAGGCAGGTATATGCGGCAGCACAGACTATGGCGTCTATGCTGTATGCAGATGGCAGAACAGATGATGAAATTAAGAGCGCTATAAATTTTGGAACAACATTAAACGGAAAAACATTGACTGTAGAGGGTCTTATGGGATATCCCACAGACAACACGGGCGATGCCAATGAAAGAAAAGGCACGCAATATGCTTTTGGTGTTACAAACGGCAAAATAACAATTTTAAAATGTTACCTTACAAAAGACCTAAACGGTAAGCGTGTCGTGTTCCCCGACGGAACTATAGAGGGCTGAAAGCCAAAGCTTTATTGACCATACGCAGGTAGCGTATACTATAATAACTTTGAAAGGCGTGTTTTTATGTTAAAACTACAAAAATTTATGAAGACTAAAAAAGGCTTTACACTTGTTGAAGTAATAGTTGTTCTCGTTATACTCGCAATCCTTGCTGCTATCTCTATCCCTGCTCTTACCGGCTACATAGACGAAGCTAAGAAAAAGCAAATAGTTGCCGAAACAAGAACTGTTCTTGTGGCAATGCAGGCTATTGCATCTGATGAGTACAAGGACGGTACTGATACTGCAACTGTTTTAGCGACAAAATGGGGACTTACTTCTGGCAAATTTGATAAAGACAGTAAGGTTTCACTGCTGATAGGCGAAATACCTACAGGTACTGTAACTATTGCAGATGCAGGAGTATCTGCTGAAAACAGAATTACGGCGATGACCTATACGGTAGGCAGCGATGTATGCAAAGTTGCTAATGGCAAAGTAGACCCTAATGTTGAAAAGACGCCGAAACCATAATATAATAACACCTAAAAGCTTACCCCCGCCCTAAAAGGCGGGGGTAATTATGAATATACGCAAAAAACTCTGTTTTGAAAGGTGGCTTTTTAACATATGCTTAAAAAATATAAAGGTAATAAAAATGGCTTTACGCTTGTAGAAGTAATAGTTGTGCTTGTTATACTTGCTATACTTGCGGCAATAAGCTTTCCTGCTCTTACAGGGTATATAGACAGGGCAAACGAGGCGGCTGCTATAGAGTACGGCAGAACAGTGCTTATTGCGGCGCAAACGCTTGCTTCAAAAGAGTATTCTGCAGGCACTAAGCCTAAAGATATTGCTATAAGCGACACCGAAATAGCAAATCTTTCTGCTTGCGACAAAATTTATTTGAATGGACCGGTAACGCTTAACGAAAACACGGCAAAGGTAGAAGCATTTAAGGTTTATTATTCGCCTGATGGCGCTTCGCCGGGGCCTGCAAGCAAAATAATATCGTATACTATAGCAGGTGGGTTTATAGTGAGCTAAAGCATTTTAAATGGGGGCTAATTTATGCGGCGCTTTTTACATAAAAATAAAAATGGCTTTACGCTTGTCGAGGTAATAGTTGTCGTTACTATACTGGCGGTTATGGCTGCAATTTTTATGCCCTCACTTACGGGCTACATAGACACAGTGCGCGAAAAACAGGCTATAAACGAGGCTAACACTATGCTTGTCAACCTACAGGCATATATTAGCGAAACCTATGCTTCTGTAGAGGTACCGCCAAGCGAGGTTGAAGACGACGGTATGCCTAAAACTATAGAAAGATATATTGCAGACCATTTATTTGGTGACGGTGTGCCGTCGGGTGAGAGCGACCCTATAAACGAGCTTAACCAGTTCTATGACGAATGTATGCCGGATGAGAATATACGCTATACCGTTATACCAAACTCGCGTTTAGCTCGTATAAGCGCAGGTGTATTAGAGGGCAGAGCAGAGCAGGTTAAAATAAACAGCAGTGGTATTGTAACTTTTTTTAAGTTTAAAAACAGCCTTAATACTTACGAAATAACATATACCTTTGATGGCACTAAGCCACAATTTGGCGCAAAAAAACTGCCTGTAGCTTAGACACTTAAATAAACAAGGGGGCAGTGCTGTGCTGTATGCTGCATATTTTTTATTATATGCAATAGCTTTTTTGTTTGGAAGCAGTATTTTCAGTTTTATAAACGTTGTCGTTTACCGTGTGCCGCTTGGTGTTTCGGTAGCGCGCGGGCGCTCTTTTTGCCCGCAGTGCCGCACAACTTTAAAGCCTTATGACATGGTGCCTGTGCTAAGTTATTTTGTTCTACACGGCAAATGCCGAAGCTGCGGGGGTAAAATATCGCTAAGATACCCGCTTGTAGAGGCTTTTGGCGGCGCTGTAGCTGTGCTGTGCTTTTTGCGCTTTGGGGTGTTATCTGTACAAATGCTTTTGTGCTTTTGCACTGCCGCATTGCTAACAGCGGTTGCACTTATAGACTACGACACAATGACTATACCAAATGGGCTTACGCTTGCACTTTTGCTGCCTGCCTGTGCTTCTGTTTTTGTTTTTGCACAAGTGCCTTTTTTTGCGCGCTGCATAGGCGCAGTGGCTGTAAGCCTGCCCATGCTGCTTATAAACTGTTTGGTTGCGCAAAGCTTTGGCGGCGGCGACATCAAGCTTATGGCGGTATGCGGCTTTATGCTTGGCTGGCAAGGTGCTTTGCTTGCCGGTTTTGTGGCACTTCTTTTGGGGGGCACACACGGCATTATACTGCTTTTGCGCAGCCGCAAAAACCGCAAGGCGCATTTTGCCTTTGGGCCTTACCTTTGTATTGGCATTTTTATCTCCATGCTGTATGGGGAATTTATTATTGCAAAATACTTAAACCTTTTTGGCTTATAAACAGCAAATTTTTTAAAATTGTTTGGGTATATTCTTAGTTTATGCTATAATAAACGCAACGTCTAATGCACTTCGTTTATGGCATAATAATAGATATTTTTAGCTAGGGGTGATTTTGTGCCGATATATAAATACATAGCAAAAAGCATACCGGGTAAAACTATACATGGCACACTTAATGTACACGACGAAGACGAGCTGCAAAAGACTTTAAGCGAACAAAACCTTTTTTTGCTTATGTCGCAAGAGGTTAAAAAAAGCGAAAATGGCACGCGTCTGCGCCCGCTCGAAATATCAGATTTTTGCCGTCAGATAGGCACTATGCTTTCGTCGGGTGTTTCGCTTGTACGCTCTGTCGATATTATTTTGCAAAGAGATTTGCCGCCCCGTGCGCGCTCGGCTTATATGGCGCTTTTCCGCAACCTTCAAAAGGGCATTTCGCTCTCAGAGGCAATGCGCGAGCAAGCGGGGGTTTTCCCGGAGCTGCTTATAAATATGATATACGCGGGTGAGTCAAGCGGGCAGCTTGACAAGGTCACCTTAAAAATGGCGGACCATTACGAAAAAGAACACCGCTTAAACAGCAAAGTCGGTAACGCCATGATATACCCTATTATACTTTTGTGTGTTACAACGCTTGTAATGCTGGGCGTTTTTACACTTATATTACCGCAGTTTTTTGTCATGTTTAAAGATATGGTTTTGCCGTTTCCAACGCGGATTATGCTTGCTATAAGCAATGGCATTATAGACCACTGGTTTGCAATTTTAATGATTGTTTTAACTATAATTGGCGTGGTTGCGTTGCTTTTAAAAAACGACAAGGTCGTAATACAGCTGGACAAAATGAAGCTTTCTCTGCCAAAAATAGGCAAGCTTTTAAAGATAATATATACCGCACGTTTTTCGCGTACATTAAGCTCTCTTTATTCCAGCGGTCTTTCTATGATGAATGCACTTGAGATTTCGCGCAGCACCATGGGCAACCGCTACATAGATGTGCAGTTTGACAAGGTTATAGAGCAGGTTCGCATAGGTACTCCGCTTTCTCATACCATACATAATGTAAACGGCTTTGACGGTAAGCTTGCTTCGTCTATAATGGTAGGCGAAGAAACCGGCAAGCTTGATGATATGCTAAATTCTGTTGCAGATTCTTTTGATTATGACTCTGAAATGGCAATACAGCGCCTTACGGCTTTTATAGAGCCTGTACTAATAGTTTCTATGGCGGTAATTATAGGCTTTATAATGATAAGCGTTATGCTGCCAATATTCCAAATGTATCAAAATATCGGTTAAACGAGGTGCATTATGCTAACATCTGTCTTTATTTCAAACGAAAAAGTGACGCTTGTGCAGGGTAATACAAACAAAAAAAATATAAAAATAAAAAATTATGTTTCGCGAGCATTGCCGACAGGCTCTATGTTAAACGGCATAATAACAAACGATGCGGCTGTAAAAACAGTTCTTACACGCCTTTGTCAAGAAAAGCGCTTGCCTAAAAAAGATATTAGGCTTGTAATAGACAGCGGCTCGGTTGTAACAAAGCTTGTGCAAGTTCCTGTTTTGTCGCAAAAAAAGCTTATGGAATTTACCGTAAAAACTTTTTCAGATGTTTCTGAATCTTACGAAAAGCTTATTTACGATTACTCGGTTATAAAAGAACGCAATAAAGAGGGCGGGGGCACTATACTTTGCAGTGCCGTAGAAACCTCGCTTATAGAAAGCTATATAGAGCTTTTTAAATCGTTGGGGGTACAGCTTTTTTCTATAAATATCGCAACAAACTGCATTTTAAAGCTCTCGTCATACTTAAACGAGCTTAGCAAGCAAACCTATATTATTACCACATTAGACGGTAACACTGCGGTTTCGCTGCTTTTTGTAAATGGTCAATACAGCTTTACAAGCCGACAAAGGCTTATGTCTATGCGCGGCTCTGAGGAATCTATAACCGAGCTTGGCGGTGTAATATCGTCACTTATACAGTTTAATCAATCGCAAAAAACCGGTGCGGAAATTACCAATGTCTATATATGCGGTCTTTTATCAAACGAAAGCGAGCTGTGTGCGGGCATAAGCTCCGGTCTTAATGTTACTGTGGGCAGCTTGCAAAACCCAAAGTCTATAGTTGTAAAGTCAAAATTAAGATCATCGTTCTGGCTTTCAGATTATTTACCCGCAGTAGGCAATTTGATTATAAAGTGAGGTGACGGCATGAGCGCCGCATTAAAACAAAAAGATATAAACTTTTATAAGGTCTACTATGAAAAACCGGAAAGAAGCGCTAACGAAAAAATAAAGGCACGTCTTATAGCTATACCGGTGCTGCTTGTGCTGGCAATGGGCGCGGTGTTTGGCTTTTTTACTTATAAAATACATAATTTACAAGTACAGATTGCCCCGACGGCACAGTTTTTAGAAGGTGCTACCGAAAAAGAAATGCTGGATTATGCAAAAAAGGCGCAAGGGCAGCTTTCTGTACTTTTAAGTAAAAAAACAAGCCTCAGCCTTGCAATTGCTGCCATTGAAAGTTACCCTGTACTTACCAAAGCTGAATTTAGCAAAATAGATTCTTGCTTTGCGGGCAGTGCTGATATTGTAGAAATGAGCTTTGATAAATCTACTGCACAGGTTATTTTTAACGGAAGAACATCTACCGCCAATATAGCTGCCGATTGCACAGAAAGGCTGCGCAAAACGGGGCTTTTCAGCGAGCTTGGCTACTATGGCTATGCTTCGGACAAAGACGGTGTGTTTAATTTTGAGGTTACCTGTGTTTTAAAGGCGGTGGCAAACGATGAATAATTTATCTAAGCGCGAGCGTACACTTATATATGTGTTGGTTTGCTTTTTGATTGTGACAATTGGGCTTTACTTTTTTATATTCCCTGTAATGGACAAATATTTAGTAATAAAAGATGCTTTTTCGCAAAAACAAATGATGGCAGCCGAAATGCGCAGCTACATAGAGGGTATACCTACCACCGAGGATATAATAAAAAAGACAAACGAAGACTTAAATAGCCTTGCAGAGCCATATTTTGGTTTAAAGGACAATGAGCTTTTGGACCGTTTTTTGACAGAAATGGTAGAAGACCATGGTCTTACACCGGTTTCGCTTACTGTTACGACACCTGCGTACGAGGTTTTAACGCCTTATAAAAAGGTGCTTTTGGCACCAAAAAACAATAGTACCGAAAAAAAGTCTACAACTTCACCTACAGAGGACGCCGAAATGAGCCTTAAAAATGAATCGCTTACGGCAGAACAAATAGCCGCCGCAGAAGAAGAAAAAGCGGCAGAGATACCGACGGGTACGACGGACAAAGATGCAAAAAAAGAGCAAGGCAAGGTGCTTTTAAGCAGTATCACCGTAGAAGTTACCGACAAGGGGCTTAAAAACTTTTATACGCTTATTGACGATGTTTCTAAAAACCCGCAGCTTTGTGTGAAAGGCTTCGAGGTTAAGTTAGAGGACGAAAAAGGCAAAAAAGGCGAAAAAAACTTAGGCGTGGCTTTGCCGCCTGCTTTAGCAGCTACCGCAGTACCTCAAGCTGCCGCCGCGGGTAACGACAATACCGCAATTACTTCTGCTGCCGTGGCTGCCAAAACAGATAATAAAAACTATAATTTTACTATAGATTTTGAGGTTTTTATGTATGATAAGCAGGCTTAAAAAACAGAACAGAGGCTCGGCGCTTGTTTGGGCTGTTGTTATTTTGCTGGTGCTTTCTATAGTTATAACGGGTGTGCTTACAATATCGCTTAACTATGTAAACCAAAGCAACAACCGCAACTACGAAAGACAGGCTTATTTTACCGCGCGTTCTGTGGTAACTGCTTTGGGTGATGAAATTTGCAAGGCGGGGGAAGGAGATTCTATAGGAAAAACATTGCTCGACTCACTTGATGTAGGAAAAAAACTTGAGCTTACAGATTTTGACTTTAAATATGATGAAAAGAACCCCGACAAACCTGACCCGCCGAAAATGGGTAAATGCGTAGCAACAGTTTTTAGACCGGAAGAAGATAAAATAGAGATAGAAGCAACTGCGACTATAGGCACACAAAGTAAAGCCGTTACATTATTGCTGGAGCATAAAGAGAGTGCAATAGTCTTTAAAGGTGTTACTGCACAGAAGCTTACGTCAGATTACGGAGAAAGTGCTACCCTTAAAACATCAAAGGGGGCAGATGTATTTGTGACAGGTGATGCCGGCTTTGACATTAACTGCAGCTTTACTTTAGAAGGTGATTTATATTCTGCCGGAGGTATTTCTATAGACGGAGGGAGTGCGGGCAGCGGAAGTGCTTTTCAAAATATTTATGCTGTCGGAGGTATTGAGCTTGCAGGCAAAAACAATGTTAAAAAAAGTGTCTATGCCACAGGTGAAATAAATATGGGCGGAAATGCTCCGGGCGGCAAAGTAAACGCCGGCTATGCAAATATTAAGCTGCCGGAGCTTAAAGAGCCTGTTTTCCCAAAAGAAGATATGGAGGATATCAGAGGAGAAGCAAACCCTGTGCTTGGTGACGGTGAAGAAGATAAATTTTATGAAATAAACGACGGTGCACAATTTGTAGAGCTGACTATTGCCGAAGCTTCAAAGAATATATATATATATGTGCAAAACGATGCTAACTTACAAATAGAGCAGATGATTTTTAATAAGGAAGCGGCTAAGACAAAGCCAAATGTCTATGTTGTTTTAGAGGAGGGCGCAAGCTTAACAATAGGCGGCAGCGAAGAAAACTTTTGCGGATTTATTTATGGCAAAAAAGATTCAGCTATAAATTTTAGAGAAAAAGCGGTGCTTTACGGTGGTGTTTATGCGCCGGAGGGCGAAGTAAGCTTTTTAAATTTGACGATAGAAAGCCCTAAAAATGTAAGCCCAACGGGCGGCGGGTGGGAATTTTTGCACTACAAAAAAGGTGAAGCAAAAGAGGTGGCAGCACCGTGAAAAAAAATAAAAAAAATGGCGGCTATACACTTGTAGAGGTTATAGTTTCTGTAGCGCTTTTTGTAATAGGTGCCGCAATGCTGGCTTCTTCTATACTTGCGGCGGGCAGTATGTTCCGCACCGGCACAAACATAAAAAGCTATGGTCAGCGGGCGGCGGCTGTTGCCGAGGGCGCGGACGGCGATGGCTTTTCAAGAGAAGTTGTTGACGGCGGTGCATCTTTTATAATGGACGGAAACCGCTTTACAATGAACGTTTTATACACGGCAGATTACAAAAATAAAGTTGCCGGTGAAAACGACAAGCCGCAAATTACTTTTTATACATTTAAAAGTAAAAAATAGCAGTTATAAATTGCAGCAAGGGCGGGGTGAAGATGAAAAAGAACACAGGTGGTTTTACGCTTGTAGAGGTTATAGTTGCTATGGCAGTTTCGGCTATAGCCATGACTATGATTACAGGAATTATTATTTCGTCCTTTAATTCTTTTGCTTCCGGTGCTAAAATGAATAATGCAAAGGCTATAGGTGATGAGGTTTACCGCTTTATAGGCGAGCAGCTTACATATGCAACAGAGCTTAGAATATTTGATGACAGCACTAAGGCTGTTCCTCCGCAAGACAAAAACGCCATATGGGTTGGTACGGAGGAGGGTGAGCAAAAAGGGCATCTTTTGTTTAAAAAAGCAGGCGACGACACAGTTGTAGACCTTTACGGAGAGCAGTTTTATAACGACTATACATTAGAACTTAATACGCGCGGGTATAAAGAGAACTTAGTAGAGGTTTCTCTTACTGTAAGAAACCCCGATGGTGATGCGGTTTACCGCACAGGCTCTACCATAGAGCTTATAAACTTAAAGCTTTACGAAAATTTTATAAAAGAAGCCGATACCGAAACCCCCGTAAATGATGGGAAAACCGACATAAAAAAAATACCTGTACTGACAAAAGCTATGTATGTATACACTGTAAAGAGCTAATATTTAGTTTTGGGATGTGAAGTTTTGAAGAATATACCTATTGGTGAAGTGCTAAAAGAATATGGCTATATTACGCAAAAGCAGCTTGATGATGCACTTGAGGCACAAAGCAAGGACCGTTCAAAGCGCTTAGGTGCACTTTTAATTGAAATGGGCTTTGTTACCGAGCATCAAATGCTGGAGGCATTGGGGCAAAAGCTGCACCTAAAGCTTGTAAAGCTGCAAACATACCCCATAGCGGTAGATGCTGTAAACTGCATACCTAAACCAATTGCAGTAAAATACAATGTTATAGGTATTGGCAAGCAAGATGACAGGCTTACTGTTGCGCTAAGCGACCCGCTTAACTTTTATGCTGTAGAGGATATTCGACAAATAACCAATATGTCGCTTGAGGTTTGTCTTTCTGAAAAGGCGGCTATATCGGAAGCTATAGATTATTATTATGCCGAGCTTGAAGCAAAGCAGGCGGCAAAGCAGGCAAACACCGCTGCTGCGGATTTTGCAGGCTCTCTTGTTGTAAACGCTTTTGAGGGTGATGATTCAGCACCTGTGGTAAAGCTTTTAAATTCGCTTTTGGTACGTGGCTACAGCACAGGCGCCAGTGATATTCATATAGAACCATTTGAAGAAAATACCACTGTACGTATGAGAATTGACGGCATGATTATAGAATATATTACGCTTGCAAAAAAGCTGCATCAGTCGCTGGTGGCGCGTATAAAAATACTTTCAAACCTTGATATTGCCGAAAAAAGAAGCCCGCAGGACGGTCATTTTAGGACGATGGTAGAAGGCTTTGAAATGAATATTCGTGTGTCGCTTATTCCGACGGTTTACGGCGAAAAAGCAGTGCTTCGTTTTCTTTCTACCAACACTAAAATAGACCAGGCGGGGCAGTTTGGAATGGACCCCCAAAACTACAAAAAAATGATTACTATGCTGCAAAACCCGCATGGTATAGTTTACCTTACAGGCCCTACAGGAAGCGGTAAAACCACAACGCTTTATATGGCGCTTGAATACCTTGCAAAAAAACAGGTGAATATTTCTACAATAGAAGACCCTGTAGAGCGCAATATTCCGCGAATAAACCAAATGCAAGTTAACAATATGGCGGGGCTGTCGTTTGAAACAGGCTTGCGTGCGCTTTTACGGCAAGACCCTGACGTTATAATGGTGGGCGAAACCCGCGACAACGAAACCGCACAGATTTCTGTTCGTGCGGCTATAACAGGACACCTTGTTCTCTCTACGCTGCATACAAACGACGCAGTTTCATCTATAGTGCGCTTAGAGGACATGGAGCTGCCTCCGTACCTTATAGCAAACTCGCTGGTGGGCATTGTGGCACAGCGACTTGTGCGCAAGGTTTGCCCAAACTGCGCCTATGAATACACGCCTGACGAAACAGAAGAAAAAGAACTGCGCGCGGGCATTACAAAGGTACGGCGCGGTAAAGGCTGTCACCTTTGCAACAACACAGGCTATAAAGGGCGCGTTGCTATTCACGAAATTGTTGCCATAGACAAAAGCATAAGGCGAATGATTTCCGAAAAAGCCTCTATAGATACCATATACGAATATGCAATTACAAAGCAGCATATGAAAACCCTAAAGGACAGTATGCTGGACCTAGTTGAGGACGGAGTTACAACAATAGAGGAGTTACTAAAGCTTACATATTATGTTGAATAGGGGAGATGCTTTATGCCGACGATTTTTGAACTTATAAGCTATGCAAGAAGCCACAATTGTTCTGATATTCACCTGACCGCAGAGCTTCCGCCTGTGTTTCGTCACCTTGGAATTTTACAAAAAGCGCAAATACAATCGTCAGAGGAAGAAAACAACCGCATTATACTCTCTATGCTTGATTCTGAGCAGCGCCACGAGTTTATTGACAACGGCAAAGACCTTGATTTTTGTCTATCTACACCTACAGGTGAGCGTCAGCGCGTAAATGTTTACCATCAAATGGGTAAATTGTGTGCGGCTATACGTATACTAAACGACCATATACCCTCGCTTGAGGAGCTTGATTTACCTCCCGTTTTAAAAAAACTTGCCGATGAACCGCGCGGGCTTATTCTAGTCACGGGGCAAACCGGCAGCGGTAAATCTACAACACTTGCCGCAATGATAGATTATATAAATAAAAAACGGCATTGCCATATCATAACTATAGAGGACCCTATAGAATATGTGCATAAGCATCAGCAGGCAATGATACATCAGCGCGAAATTGGCACAGATGTTGATAGCTTTGCGGGCGCTTTGCGCTCTGCATTGCGCGAAGACCCGGACGTAATTCTGCTGGGGGAGATGCGCGATTACGAAACTATAGCGGCTGCTGTAACCGCTGCCGAAACAGGGCATTTGGTGCTTTCTACCTTACATACAACAGGGGCAGCGCAAACCGTTGACAGAATAATAGATGTCTTTCCGCCGCATAATCAGGGGCAAATACGCACACAGCTTGCAAGTGTTTTAAAGGGTATAATAACGCAGCAGCTTGTACCTCTTGCAAACGAAGACGGGCGTGTTGCGGTTACCGAAATTTTGCTTGGAACAGATGCGGCCCTTAGCCTGATACGCGAGAGCAAATGCCATCAGCTTGGTAGCGTAATGCAATCGGGTGCGGCACTGGGTATGCACACACTGGATTCAAGCCTTGCAAAGCTTGTGCGTGATGGGCGTATTACAATGGAAGCAGCTATTGAAAAAAGCAGTAACCCGCGCGAGTTGCGGCAATATCTGCAAATATAAAGGTGAATTAATATGAACAAGATGATTAAAAAAATGAAAAGCAAAAGCGGCTTTACTCTTGTGGAAGTTATAGTTGTACTTGTCATATTGGCTATTTTAGCTGCAATATCTATACCTGCGCTTACAGGCTACATAGATGAAGCAAAAGACAAGCAGTTAATCTCTGAAGCTCGCTCTTGGTACGCTGCTGCACAAGCTACCGCCAGCAAAGGCTATGACGGAAAAACACTTCATACAGGAGAATCTTCAGCTACAAAAATAATAGTAGACCCAATACAAATGCAAAGCTTTGTCGGTAAGACGATAGACGGAAACAAAGAAAAAATTTTGGCATATTGTGATCCAAATACTTATGACGTAACATATCTGGCATATTACAATATAGAACAAAATAAAAAAGTGGTAATTACTAAGTCTACAAGTGGTGATCTTACTTATGAGGTAACAAAAATAAAATAATATTAAATTTGTTTTTTTATTTTTGTTAGGGCACATTTTTCAAGCCGGCTTACCTGTGCTTGCGAAATTCCAACCTCCTCGGCAACCTCCATTTGTGTTTTGCCCTTAAAAAAGCGCAGCGAAAGTATGCGCTTTTCGCGCTCGTTTAGGTTGGTTATAGCCTCTTTTAAAGCAATTTCTTCAAGCCAATTGCTTTCTCCGTTTTTATCGCCCACTTGGTCCATTACATATATGGTGTCACCAGAATCTGAATATACAGGCTCAAACAGAGAAACAGGCTCTACAATAGCCTCCAAAGCAAGCACCACCTCGTGCTTTTTCATGTCCATTTCCTTTGCAATCTGCTCTATAGTCGGTTCTTTATTGTAAAGGCTTGTAAGGCGCTCTTTGGTTTGCATTGCCTTGTATGCGGTGTCGCGCAGCGAACGGCTTACACGTACAGAGTTGTTGTCGCGCAGATATCTGCGTATTTCTCCTATAATCATCGGAACTCCATAGGTACTGTAGCGCACGTCCATCTCTAAATTAAAGTTATCTATAGACTTTATAAGCCCTATGCAGCCAACCTGAAACAAATCGTCCATGTTTTCGCCTCGGTTAGAAAACTTTTGTACAACGCTTAACACCAAGCGCAGGTTGCACTGTATAAGCTTTTCGCGAGCTTTTAAATCTCCATGCTGTGCCTTTGCCAAAAGCTCGCGCGTTTCTGCCTCTTTTAAAGTTGGCAGCTTTGCAGTGTTTACACCGCATATTTCTACCTTGTTCATGTAATACATAAAAAACACTCCCCCAAAACAGATTCATTCTGTGTGAGTATGGGGGAGAATTCTTTTTTTAATACAGACTTTACAATGGTAATTTTTTCTCTTGTACTGTGCATATGATTATAATTAAAAAACAACTCTCACCGCCTGCGGCGGCGAGGACAAAATAAAGCGGTAATTTTTTCTCTTGTGCGGTTGCATATAATTATAATTAAAAAACGACCCTCACCGCCTGCGGCGGCGATGACAAAATAAAGCGGTAATTTTTTTCTTGTGCGGTTGCATATGATTATAATTAAAAAACGACCCTCACCGCCTGCGGCGGCGAGGACAAAATAAAGCGGTAATTTTTTCTCTTGTGCGGTTGCATATAATTATAATTAAAAAACGACCCTCACCGCCTGCGGCGGCGAGGACAAAATAAAGCGGTAATTTTTTCTCTTGTCCTGTGCATATGATTATATGATTACGCAAAATGCTTTTTGAGAAAGGCAGGGCTTTGTATGCAGGTGAGAGTAAAAGATTTATGCTACAGAGATGTTATTAATATAAAGGACGGTTGTCGCTTAGGGTGCGTTAATGATATAGAACTGGATACTTGTACTGCGCGCGTTTTGTGCATAGTTATTTTTGGAAAGCTTAAATTTTTTGGGCTTTTTGGGCGTGAGGACGACATAATAATACCGTGGGAAAACATAGAAATAATCGGCGAAGACACAATTTTGGTAAATTTTTGCCAAAAACAGCCGCGAAAGAAAAAAACATTCTTTGAAAACTTGCAATAATAAAAGAATTGTGTTATAATAACTGCTGTTGTAGCTGTGCTGCAATATAAAAAAACACACGCAGTGTTAAAGCTTTTCGTGGTGGCACTTGTGCAATTACAGGTGCTGTGGGCAGCTTAAAAAACACGGCGGCGGTAAAAACCGAAGGAGGAAATTATCATGTCAGTAGTATCAATGAAGCAGCTTCTCGAAGCAGGTGTCCATTTTGGGCATCAGACAAGACGTTGGAACCCTAAAATGGCACCTTATATCTTCACAGAGCGTAACGGCATTTACATTATTGATTTGCAGAAAACCGTTAAAAAACTTGAGGACGCTTATATGTTTGTGCGCGAGGTTTCGTCAAACGGCGGCGAGGTTCTTTTTGTAGGAACAAAAAAACAAGCGGGTGAATCGGTTAAAGAAGAAGCCGAGCGTGCAGGTGCACATTTTGTAAATGCAAGATGGCTTGGCGGAATGCTTACAAACTTTAAAACAATTCAGCGCAGAATTTCGCGTTTGGCACAGCTTCACAAGATGGAAGAAGACGGAACATTTGACAGACTTCCTAAAAAAGAAGTTATAAAGCTTGAGCTTCAAATAGAAAAGCTTGAAAAATTTATGGGCGGCATTAAAGAAATGAAGAAGCTGCCCGGAGCAATGTTTGTAGTTGACCCACGTAAAGAAAAAATTGCTGTTGCAGAGGCAAAGAAGCTTGGTATTCCAATAGTTGCAATAGTAGATACAAACTGTGACCCGGACGAAGTAGATTACGTTATACCGGGCAATGATGATGCTATCCGTGCGGTTAAGCTTATAGCCGGTACTATGGCAGATGCTATCATTGAAGGTCGTCAGGGCAGCACATCGGCACCCGAAGCCGCAGCAAAAGTGGCAGAAGCCGAAGTAGCAGAAGCACCTGAAAAAACAGCGGAATAATTTTTAAACATAAAAGTCTTAAAATGCCCGTGCCTTTTGCTCGGGCATTTTGCGGCATATAACTATATAACAAATAAACTATTTTTTAACAGGAGGAATATAAAATGGCTTTTACAGCAAAAGATGTGCAGGCACTCCGTGAGAGAACAGGCTGCGGAATGATGGACTGCAAAAAAACTCTTACCGAGGCCGATGGAGATATGGAAAAGGCTATAGAGCTGCTTCGTGAAAAAGGTCTTGCGGCAGCGGCAAAAAAAGCAGGCAGAATAGCTGCCGAGGGTATGGTTGCAGCATATGTTGACGAGGCTAAAAAAATTGGTGTAGTAATAGAAGTAAATGCCGAAACCGACTTTGTTGCAAAAAACGATAAATTTAAAGCCTTTGTAGATAATTGTGCTAAAACTGTTGCCGAGCAAAACCCCGCTGATGTTGAAGCGCTTTTGGCGTGTAAAGCTTCTGGGCTTGACGAAACAATAGAGGAAGAACTTCGCGAAAAAATTCTTACAATTGGCGAAAACATGAAGGTTCGCCGCTTTGAGCGCTATGAGGGCGACATCGTAACTTATGTTCACGGCGAGGGCAGAATCGGCGTTATGGTTCTTTTTGATGCTGATGCGGCTGTATCGGCAAAGGCAGAGTTTAAAGACATGGCAAAAGACGTAGCTATGCAAATTGCCGCAATTGCTCCTGCTTATTTAAGCGAAGAAACAGTACCGGCAGAGGTTATTGAAAAAGAAAAAGAAATTATGCTTGTTCAAATGCAGAATGACGAAAAAACAAAAAATAAGCCTGCACAGGTACAAGAAAAAATGATATCCGGTAAAATTAAAAAATTCTTTAAAGAAAACTGCCTAATTGACCAAGCATTTATCAAAAATGGCGATATTTCTGTAGGTCAGTTTGTTACAGATACCGCAAAAGAGCTTGGCGGTGCAGTTTCAATCAAATCGTTTGTTCGTTTTGAAAAAGGCGAGGGTCTTGAAAAACGCGAGGACAACTTTGCAGATGAAGTTGCCGGAATGATGAAATAAATTAAAGTTTTAACGCAGAGGCTGTTTTATTATGGCCTCTGCGTTTTTATTTGTTTAAACCCTTTACATCATGGTGCGGTTATTGTAAAATATATAGAGATGTATAATAAGATAAGTATAATAAAAATGGAGGCTATAATGAATGGCTGTAAAATATAAACGAATACTTTTAAAGCTTAGCGGCGAGGCACTTGCGGGCGATAAAAAAACAGGGCTGGATTTTGACACCGTGTTAAAGATTTGTGCCAGCATAAGAGATGCGTGGAAAATGGGAGTCGAGATAGCTATAGTCGTTGGCGGCGGCAACTTTTGGCGCGGACGTGCAAGCGGACAAATGGACAGAACAAGAGCTGACCACATGGGAATGCTTGCCACTGTTATAAACTCTTTGGCGCTTGCAGATGCCCTTGAGCAGCTTGGCGTAGAGGTGCGGGTTCAGACGGCAATATCTATGCAGGCAATTGCCGAGCCTTATGTGCGCGGGCGCGCCTTGCGGCATTTAGAAAAAGGCAGAGTTGTTATTTTTGGCTGCGGCACGGGTAACCCGTTTTTTTCTACAGATACAGCATCATCGCTTAGAGCAGCCGAAATTGAAGCCGATATTATTATGAAGGCAACAAAGGTAGACGGTGTTTATGACAGCGACCCACATATTAATGCAGATGCTATAAAATATGATAACCTAAGCTTTGCCGAAATATTATCTCAAGAGCTTGGCGTAATGGACAGCACGGCTGCCTCTATGTGCCGCGACAACAGCATACCAATATTAGTTTTTAGCGTAGATGACCCGCAAAATATTGTACGTGCCGTAATGGGCGATGAGATTGGCACTATAGTAAAATAATAATTAAGGCACTGTAAAGTAAACATGAAAAATTAGCGCACTCAAGCGTAGAATTTCATC
>JAVWJP010000009.1:26546-71150 GCA_036638975.1 Hydrogenoanaerobacterium sp. | reverse complement strand
GGTATCTGGTGGAAAACAGCCATCCGGCGATTGTTTCAAGAGAGGTTTTTGAGAAAGTGTAGGAGACTGTAATATAAAAACTTATAGCACTGTTTAGGAGATTTTTTCTAAAGTTACAAACGCCAAGCAATAGCCACTTTATTGTTTAATGTTTGGTTAACTCTATTTTGGGGGAGGAATTGTTATGAGAATTGCTTATGGGCAAATAAGCGCCAACCCAGCGTATATCGGAAGATTTGGGATATATTGCAAAGAGGCATTTGTTGATTCTGAGGGTTCAATATTAGGACAATCAAGGGAAAGGCCCATAGAAAATATTTGCAGAAAAATTGAAACGCAGTATTATAATACTTTTTCTAATAAGCTTGAACAAATTTTAGTTTCACTGGCGGGGAGAGGTATAGAATGCCTTGTATTCCCAGAATACTCCATACCAGTACAATCTCTATACCAAGTTTATCAGTTTTCCATCAATGAAAATTGCATCTGTATTGCAGCTTCCCACACAGTGCAGGCAAGCAATAGTTCAATGTATGAAAGAATTAATATGGATATTGATATTGAAAAATTCACTTCAATGAGCTGCTGTCCGATATTCCTACCTAATGGCAATACTGTTCCTGTATTTAAAAAGCATAAGTCCAAGTGGGAAAGCAATATGGGAGTAGAAAATGAACAATATGCTTTAGGAGAAGATGTATTTTATCTTAACTATGAAAATAAAAAAATTGCCATTGCTATTTGTATAGATGCACTAAAAACATCTGTTGACACGCAAAAAGCAAAATTAGTTATTACGCCTGCAGCATCACCGTCTACTGGTGAGTTTAAAAATAAATTTATGAGTTATCTATCTCAAGACATACCTTCTATATTTTGTAATTCGTGGGAGTATGGAGGAAGCACTCTTTTTTGTCATGCTGCAAAGGAGCAGAATGTGTCATTTGCCAATACTACTTGTATCACTGAAATGAGCAAATACGAAGAAGCCATAGTTGTTGTAGATGTAGATGTTGTAGATCACTCCCAAAAACGCAAGAGTGTAAATATACGGGAGCTAGTAAAAGTTAAATCGGTTTTACCTATATTATATCGTGATAATGTAGAACAAACTAATCTCCGTGAAAAAATTTCGTTAGCAGCAAAACAGAAGGATCGAGAACTATTAATTGCTCTTTCGGAAATTCTTGAGCGCAATTGTTCAGGGGTTGTCGCCGAACAGAACTCATATTTATATGAGGGTATCTGTGATGGGACCTCCCTCTTTGAGATGATTGTAGCGCAAGCAGAATATATAAATGTAAATGACTTTTCCTTATTACAGTATCAAGCAAATTGGGTAGAGAAAACTCTCAATATCATAAATGAAGCCTTAGTGAATGGTGAAATAAAAGTCCCGAATGCTTTATTTTTAATACAGCAACGTTTATATAGTGCCAATAAGTACTTAAAAAGTATAATAAAAAGTAAAGCTGATATACCAGTCTTTGATGATGAAAAAAAGGCTTTATCATCATTTCAAAATCGGGGTTCTGAGATTCGTCGTTTTCGCTCCACTTATCAAGATACACATGAAACAATATTTGTCTTAAACGGTTTTACTGGAATTGGGAAAAGTGCATTTATAGAGCGCTTAAAATATCTCTATTCATTCCAAACATTAGAACGGTCAATGCCAAATAGTGCCGGATTTGAAAGCTTTCTTAGGGCACTACAAGAATTAGCAGGAATAAGTCTTAATTGGGGCGATTTTAGCACTGAGGAAATCAATTTTTTTGCCACAGAATTGGCCAAAGCGTTAGTCGGTAAATATAAAACAATAATTGTTATTAAAAGCATTGGACGCATATTTGATGAATACAATATAGACAAGTCAATCCAATTAATTGAGGCATTGGCAAAAAAGCTATACAGTTTAAAAGCACGGATAAAAATAGTTATTGAAATAAATCGGAAATCCCCTGATAGTTTACAGCAAATGCAATTTGTGAAATTTTGCAAGTTGGAGCCTTTATCTAATCAATATATTGGGAGATTAATTGAACAGATTACTACTCAACTCACATATGATATTTCACTGCCCCAACTGTCATCAGAAGTTATCTCTGAATGTAAAGGCAATCCCAATATAGCAAAATTGATAGGTGTATATCTTTCTGAAAAAATAAATAGATGTGGTGATTCATCATTGACAGTTTTGGAAGTTGAAAGTTTTACGCATAGTTATGTAGATGGAATACTCGTTCAACTAAATGTTACTGATGCCGAAAAAGAATTATTATCAGAAATGTGCATTTATAGAATTTCAGTAAGTATAAATGCGTTTGAGCAGTTACCGGCATATCATAAAGAAATTATGACTAGCCTTGTTGATAAAATGATGGTAGAAAAGACTGATGAAGGGTATACAATAAATTCATTAATTAGAAGAAGACTAACTCCGCAAGCGTCAAATTTAAGCAAACTTCATAAGATAGCTTCACAATATTATGACGAAGAATATAAGCAAAATAATTGGCTCACGGCAAAGGCTGAATATTTTTATCATCTAAGTTTCTTTAATCCTGCTTTAAAAACAAAAGATGTGCGTTTTTATAGTGACGATATTTTGAATGCTGCCGAAGAATTGAGCGAGAATATGCAGTACATTGACATTGCGTTGTCTCATTTAAAAACTATAGAACCTTGGAAAGATGGATACTGGAAATACCATTTAATTTTAGCCTATTGTTACATTATGAATAATGAATATATGTGTTACCAACAAGAATTTGAAAAAGCGGTTGAAACCAATCAAAAACAACCGGAAGTATCATACTATTTAATGATTAAAAAGTTAATACGGGCGAGAAAGCAAAACGAGACGGAAACTTTGCTTAATATGGCACAAGATAAATACGGTATAAATAAGCAACTAGAAGGTCTATGGGTTTCTTACAAATATTCTAATAGTCATTCTAAAGAAGAAGCTATAAAAGATGCAATCCGACTTGCAAAGGATGGAAAATATGATCTTTACTGTGCAAAAAGTATCGTGCCAATTCTAATTGGAGAAGGATGTATTGTGGAAGCTGAATGTGCTTTAAATACAATTTTAAATGTTTGGTCCACAAACAGCTGGGCAAGGTCAGTAAAATACAAGTTAAGTATAGGCGCTTATAAAAGCCAAGAGGATATGGAAATGCAGGATGATGAGGTGGATTAATTTGAATTGGCAACAGTAATATGTACACTTCTTACAAGCGAATCCGAGCTACTGTCTCTGAAGTTTTTGCATCTTTATTAACCAAACTAGACAAACTAGAGTCCCAACACGCAATTTGCGTGTTGGGACTCTAGTTTTGCCTTAATTAATTGTTCACGTCAAGGACTCTTTACAGCGCGCATCAGGTATATTTACAAAAGTAAAAAATATAATAGTTAATAAGACAATTATCCATAAAAATTATCTATATTGTCTTTATTTTTCTATGAAAATGTGTTATAATTGATAGTAATGGTGTTGGAAATATTCGATTTATTAAAAAGAGGTGTGCCGCAGTGTTGAGAAATATGAAAATAGGTAAAAAGCTTGTAACTGCTTTTGTTGTTGTGGCAATTTTGGCGAGTATTAGCGGCATTATTTCGTCGGTGCTTATAAGGCGGATAGATTCGCAATACAGGCACGCAATGCTTAATTACGGCATTGCACAAGGGGACATAGGCAACGCGATGCTTATGCTCTCAAACAGTCGCCGCTGTACCCGCGACCTCGTTAATTATGATGCAGTAGACCAAGTGATAGAACTAAAAAAAGAGCTTAAAGCTGCCAATGAAAACTATGCTTTATATGCGGAGGCTCTTTCTAAAACTCTTGAAACCGATAAAGAAAAGCAAATATATGCCAATATTGAAAAGCTTTTGCCTAATTATATAGCAAAGCGCGATGAAGTAATTAAGCTGGGCAGCACCACCGATAAAATGCGTACAATACAGGCGCGTACCATGGTTATAGATGAGTTTGACCCTGTGTTTAATTCGCTTTATACAGAGTACCAAAGCCTCATGGAGCTTAAAGTCGAGATGGGAAACGAGCTTACGGCAAAGCTCTCGGCACTTGGCAGGTTCTCTCTTGCTCTTAACATTGCGCTTGTTGCAGTGGCACTGTTTTTATCTATAGCCCTTGGCATTTACATAGCACGGGGTATTTCAAAGCCTGTGCGTGCCTGTGCCGAAAGGCTTATACTTTTGTCGCACGGAGATTTACATACGGAGGTTATGCCGCCCGCGTCAAATGACGAAACAGGAATGATGCTGGATTCGCTGGGCAGTACCGTAGGCTCGCTTAATAAAATAGTCGGCGATGTTGCGTTTCATATGGGCGCTATTGCAAACGGAGATTTGTCACAGAGCTTTTCTGAAAATTACCCGGGGGATTTTGCCCCGATAGAAGCTGCCTCTAAGAAAATTATAGTTTCACTTAACGACACCTTGCGCAATATAAATTCCGTTGCGATGGAGGTATCAAGCGGCTCTGAGCAAGTTTCGCAGGGTGCGCAGTCACTTTCACATGGGGCTACCGAGCAGTCGAGTGCGGTAGACGAGCTTGCCGCTACCATGACGGAGCTTTCGGTACAGATAGATAAAAGCACAGAGGGTGCGGCCAGTGCCAGTGTAGAGGCTGAAAACGTAGGAATAGAAATACTTGAGAGCAACGAAAAAATGATGCAGATGATAGATGCAATGACTAAAATACGAGAGGCATCTAATGAAATAGGCAAGGTTATAAAGGCTATAGAGGACATTGCTTTTCAGACAAATATACTTGCGCTTAACGCTTCTATAGAGGCTGCACGTGCGGGCGTTGCAGGCAGGGGCTTTGCCGTAGTAGCTGACGAAGTGCGTAACTTAGCAGGCAAAAGTGCAGCGGCGGCAGACGGGACAAGCGAGCTTATTCAAAACACAATAAAGCTTGTAGGCGGCGGCTCAAAAATAGCCGATGACACCGCACAGTCGCTTTTTGGCGTTGTAGAGCGTGCCCGCGAGATGGCGGAAATTGTTGACAATATAGCTTCAGTTTCGCGCGAGCAATCAAGCTCTATTACACAGCTTACTGCGCGTATAGACCAAATTTCGGGCGTGGTGCAGCTTAATTCCGCTACGGCACAGCAAAGCGCGGCGGCGAGCGAGGAGCTTTCCGGACAGGCGCAGTTTATGAAGTCGCTTGTAAGTAAATTTGTCCTTTGCGATGTAAAAACAGCCGATGTAAAAACAGCCGATGTAAGCGTAGATGAGGGAGATACTGATAATTTGGAAGCCGCATTGACAGTTGACAATTAAATTTAACAGATAGCCGTAAATAACAATAACTGCTGTCAAAAAAGCTTTAACCGGCAATTTTGACAGCAGTTATTTTAATTATATTCTTTTAAAGAAATGCTTTTATAATAAAAAACAATATAAGCGCCCAAAGAATTATTATAGGCAGGGCAAAATACCATTTTTTGGGTTTGCCGTTTTGCCAAAGCCCCTCTGCCTCGGCGCGGCACTGTAAAAAAACATCTTTTGGTATAAGACTTACGGTGAGGGCAACAAGCAGCGGCAAAATAATAAGGTCGTCAAGGTAACCAAGTACCGGTATAAAGTCAGGCACAAGGTCTATGGGCGAAAGCGCATAGGCAACAGTTATGCCGGCGCTAAGCTTTGCATACCACGGCGTTTTTTTGTGGCGCAGTGCCAAGAAAACGGCGGGGATATCGGTTTTAAGGGCTTTCGCACGTTCTTTTAGGTTCATTTGGCAGTTCACCGTCTTTTTTAACAGTTGGTTTAATTTATAATGTAATTAGCGTTCTTGCGGCTGCAAGTGCAGTATTTGTATAGCCATGGTTTTATCTATGTTGCGGATATGATGCCTGCGTCGTTTTTCTGAAATCGAGAACAAAAGTATGTCGCATTTATTATCCATTTTTTGAAAAACACTTTGACGCAGCGTTATAGAGGCAACCTTGTTTAGCGGCATTATTATAGTGTGCAGATGAAAGCCCTGCGAATATTTTAAGGTGTAAATATCGCCTGTTCGCCCTATGCCCGAAGATGTAAAATCCATTATGCGAACGAGTAAAAAAAGGTATGCGGGTATACACGCCATAAAGCCTACCCAGCCTATGATGTCACTGAATTTTGGCAAAAGCAACATGAGTATAATAGTGGTTGACGGCAGTAGTATACAGCCAAAGAGTGTGTCGGCAATAAAACGCATAATTGCACCTGCGTTGGGCTTTGCCTGCCGCTTTGCGGGCTTAAACTCTGGCAGTAGCAGTGCAAGGCTATTTGTAAGCTCGTCTTTTACCGAGGCAGGTATTATTGCCGAAACATCATCTTTTTCTTTTCCGTAGCCTATAGCCTGCACAAAGACCGAGTATAGACCAAGCAGCTTTGTAAGTATGCTTTGACGAATATCAATATAATTTATTTCGCGCACGTCCACAGAATATTTGCGGTTTGTAAAAAGCCCGCCTGTTATCTCTAATGTGCCGCTGTTACGCTGCACACAAAAATCGTTGTGCCTAAAAAGGTTTAAAATAAATGTAAAAAGCCAGCCGAACAAAAGAATATATGCAATTACGGCGGCAATGGGTGGAATGCCAAATGTCACAAGCCTTGTAAAGCTTTTTAGTCTTACAAAAAGCAGGCTCTCAAAGCCCTTGCCAAGCAGCTTGCCTGTGCGTGATATAAAGGTTGAAAAAAATATTACGCCTGCAAATGAATTTGAAAGTAATGCCGAAAGTGCGACTATATAAATTCCTTTAGGGGTATATTTGCGCTCGGGCACAGCTTTTTCGGCGTTAAGCTTTTTTTCACGGCTTGCAAAAATCTCATCTGCATCGCGCTTATAAATAGTTATATTTACATCAGCTTTATCAAAGCGTCCGGCTTTTGTATCTGCCCGCAGACGAACGGCGCCAAAGGGCTTTAGATAATACGGACAGGTAACGGCGAGGGTATCTATGTGCTCGTGTGAAATATAGCTTTTGCTGTGCCTTATTATGCCCTGCCTAAACAAAACTCCGTCCGGCAAACAGCGGTAGCTTAGACAGCGCCACTGTGCCACAGCCAGTGCAATTATTAAGCACAGCACAAGAATATCTACCCAAGCGCCGCTAAGCCAGCCTGAAAAACCGCTGTGCAGCGCGGTTATTACACCACGCAAAAGAGGTATTATAAGCAGGTAGACAAAGCCCCACAAAAACTCAATTATCATAACAGGGTGTGCTCTGTGCGTCATCAGCGGCAATCCTCCCCGCTGTCAGAGGTTAGAAGATGCTGCAAATTCCGCGCTGCATCGTGGCTTAGGCACGGCAAATATACAAAGCTGCCTGCTGCGTGAAAAAACAAGGTGCACAGCCCAAAAAGCTTTGTAAGCGGAGTTGTGGTTAAAGTAATATACTGTATGTTATTAGAAAGAATAGATTTACGCCTTGTATAAATAACGCCGCAGTTTATAACGAGCAAATCTTCTGCGGAGGCATAGCTTAGCTTGCGGTATTTAAGGGGGTAGTACCAAAAAAACATCACCAAAAAAGGTACAAGTATAATAGCCGCAATTACAATTAAAGCGATGGTTTCATCATAAAACAACAAAATATTAAGTAAAAGCAAAGCGGCGGTGACGATACATAGCCTTATCCGCCACACCAAAACGCATTTTTTGTCGATGCCAATGAAGTTCATTTGATGCCCACCCCTTTTTAGGAATCTAAAATATTTTTTGCTGTAAGCGCCAAAGCACCTGTGTATTTAAAGGAGATAACTTGTAAAACAGCATTTGGGGTTATTGTGCCGCACCTTTTATGGTTAATGCTATACGCCCGCGCTTTATGTCTACCGAAAGTACCTTCACTTTTACGATATCTCCAACCTTTACAGCCTCTGACGGGTGCTTTATAAAGCGGTTTGCAATTTCAGAAACATGGACAAGCCCGTCCTCATGTACTCCGATATCGACAAAACAGCCAAAGTCTATTACGTTTCGCACAGTGCCGACAAGCTCCATGCCCTCTTTTAAGTCGGCAAGACTTATTACGTCTGTGCGCAGCAGCGGCGCAGGCAGCTCGTCGCGTGGGTCGCGTCCCGGCTTTTGCAGCTCTGTTATAATGTCGTTTAGGGTGGGTATTCCCACACCTGTTTTTTCGGCGATTTCCGATAAGCCAATTGAGGTAGCTTTATCGCGTAGCTCGCTTATCTTGCCGTTTTTTACATCTGTCAGGCTGTAGCCGCAAAGCTCCAGCAGCTTTTTAGCGGCGGCATAGCTTTCGGGGTGCACAGAGGTGTTATCTAAAATGTTTTTGCCGTCAATTACGCGCAAGAACCCCGCACATTGCTCATATGCTTTTTTGCCAAGCTTTGGCACCTTTAAAAGCTGTGTGCGGCCTGTAAATTCTCCGTTTTCTTCGCGGTATGCAACTATGTTTTTGGCAACGCCCGCACCTATGCCGGCAACGTGCGCCAAAAGCGCAAAAGAAGCGGTGTTAAGGTCTACCCCCACAGAGTTTACACAGCTTTCAACTACTCCGTCAAGGCTTTCCTCCAGCTTTGCCTTAGGCATATCGTGCTGGTACTGCCCAACGCCTATTGCCTTAGGGTCTATCTTTACAAGCTCTGCCAAAGGGTCTTGCAAACGGCGGGCTATAGAAACGGCACTGCGCAGAGAAACATCGTATTCCGGAAATTCATCGGCGGCAAGCTTAGAGGCAGAGTATACAGATGCACCCGCTTCGCTTACCACCATGTAGGCAGCGCCGCAGTTAAGCTCTTTTAAAAGCTCGGCAACAAAAACCTCAGACTCATGGCTGGCTGTGCCGTTGCCTATGGCTATTGTTGTTACGCCGTGTTTTAAAACCATGGCTTTTGTTATGCGCTTTGCTTCCTCCATTCGCCCTGCACTGCCCAAGGTGGGGTATATAACGCCTGTTTCAAGTACCTTGCCTATAGCATCAACCACAGCAAGCTTACAGCCTGTGCGGTAGCCGGGGTCTAACCCCAAGGTGACAGAGTTTTTGACGGGAGGCTGTATTAAAAGCTGGCGCAGGTTAAGCCCAAAAACCTTTATGGCTTGCTCGGCGGCGGTTTCTGTAAGCTGTGCGCGCAGCTCGCGCTCAAGTGACGGAAAAACAAGCCGCGAATAGCTGTCCTCAGCCGCAGCTTTTACTATCTGTGAAGAAGGGTTTTCTCCTTTTACGTAATGGCGGTAAAGAATATTTTTGCAGGCATCATCATCTGCAGCTACAGCTACCTTTAAAAATTCCTCTCGCTCGCCTCTATCAACAGCCAAAACACGGTGCCCCGCTATGCGGTTTATAGGCTCTTTATACTCATTATACATTGCATAAACGCCCATATCCTCTTTTGTACCGGTGGCTTTAATCATGCCGAATTTAAACATATATTGGCGCAAAAGCTTGCGGCAGTCGGCGTTATCCGAAACCATCTCGGCAATTATATCCTGCGCACCGGCAAGGGCTTCTTCTGCCGTGGCTACAGCTTTTTCTTCGTTTATATATTCAGCCGCCGCTTCTATGGGGTTAAAAGCCGGCAACTGTAGAAGTATTTTTTCGGCAAGAGGCTCTAAGCCTTTTTCTTTTGCAACGCTAGCTCTTGTTTTTCTCTTTTGCTTAAACGGACGGTAAATGTCCTCAAGCTCCGAGAGGGTTTTGGCGTTTGTTAATGCCGCTTCAAGCTCGTCCGTCATTTTTTCTTGCGCTGCAATAGAAGTGCGAATTTCATCGGCGCGTTTTAAAAGCCCGCGCAAGTACAAAAGCCGCTCGTGCAGCTCGCGCAGCACCTGGTCGTCAAGCGAACCCGTAACTTCCTTGCGGTAACGTGCTATAAAAGGTATTGTGTTACCTTGGTCTATAAGCTCTACAGTGGCAGACACCTGCTGCGGGCGAAGCTTAAACTCGTCTGTAATTATTTTTTGTATGTCCATGTTGCTTCATTCCTATCTTCATATCTGTTTTTCAGCTATATGTTAAGTATACCACAAAATGAGTCACAGTAAAAATGGTTTTTCCTTGACTATTTAAAAAAAACCTCTAAAATGTAATATAGGAGTATTTTTAAATAAAAATAATAAGATTTTGCTTTTAAAGCTTGCCGCATTTTTTTAATTATTAAGAACGAGGTGTACGTCATGTTAAACGTAAAACCATTCCGTGCGTTGCGCTTTACCAAAAAAGCGGGCGAAATTTCAGCCTTGTGCTGCCCGCCCTATGATATTATAAACGATGAGCAGCGCCGCGCGTATCTTGCCGCCAACCCTCATAATATAATACGCTTAGAGCTTCCGCGCGAGGGCGCAGAGCCTTACAAAACGGCGGGAGAAACCTTAACTAAATGGCTTGATGAAGATATTTTACAGCAAGATGACACGGCAGGAATATATATTTATGAAGAAGAATTTACTGTTGGCGGCGAGCTAAAGCGTGTTAAGGGCTTTGTTTCTCTTGTAAAGCTGGAAGAATTTAGCAAGGGAATTATTTTGCCGCATGAGGAAACACTCTCTAAGGCGAAGGGCGACCGCTTTGACCTTATGAGTGCTACATTTTGCAATTTCAGCCAAATTTACTCGCTGTATTTCGACAAAAACCGTAAGGTTTCGCAGCTTTTAGAAAAGCTCTCCGGCGGTGAGCCGCAGCAGCAGTTTACCGCAGAGGACGGTGTGACTCACCGCCTGTGGTGTGTTTACGATAAAGACGAAACGGCACTTTTGCAAAAGCTTATGAGCGATAAAAAAGCCTATATTGCCGACGGACATCACCGCTACGAAACAGCGCTTAACTTTAAGGCGAAATTGCAAGCAGAGGGTATTATAAAGGACGAAAACCACCCCGCAAACTATGTAATGATGACGCTTGTAAGCATGGAAAACGAGGGGCTTGTGGTTTTCCCAACGCACCGTATAGTTAAGAACCTAAAGAGCTTTGACAAAAAAGCCTTACTTTCCTCTTGCCAAAAATATTTTGATATTGAGGAGCAGACAGGAGATTGTGCAAAAATTGAAAAAGCATTAGGTGAAAAATATATTGACAATAAAAAAGCAATGGTGCTCTACACAGGAGCCGATAAATGGCAGCTTCTTACCCTTAAAGACAGCGGCATAATGGACGAGCTCTTGCCGCACAGCAGTGAGGCTTACAAGACCTTAGATGTTTCTATACTGCATACATTGGTGCTGGAGCGCATTTTTGGCATAGATAAAGAAAACATGGCAAACCAAACAAACCTTGCATATACACGCAGTGCCGCTGAAGCTATGTCGTCTGTCGATGCCGGAGAGGGAAACTGTGCGTTTATTATAAACCCTACGCGTGTAAGCGAGATTGCGCAGGTAGCAGAGGCTAAAGAAAAAATGCCGCAAAAGAGCACCTACTTTTACCCTAAGCTTATTACGGGCATGGTTATGAACAGCCTACGGGAGATGGAGCATTAATATGGAGCTTGATATTTTGCTTTCCATACAAAGTATATCAAACCCGTTTTTAGATGCACTGTTTACGGGAATTACAATGTTGGGCGAGCAGTTGCCTGCTATTCTTATCATTACGGTGGTTTATTGGCTGTTTGACAAAGAAAAAGGCGAATATATGGCGTTTTCTATGTTGGTTTCTATAAACTTAACAAGCTTTATTAAAAACCTGTGCAAGGTGCCGCGCCCCATAGGGCAGCCGGGTTTGCGCAGCTTGCGGCAAAGCACCGCAACAGGCTTTTCGTTCCCAAGCGGGCACACACAAATAGCCGCTACGCTTTACAGCTCTATAGCTATGTGTGTGCGCAGGTGGTGGGCAGGTGCTTTGGCGGCGTTGCTTGTGCTTTTGGTCGGTTTTTCGCGCCTGTACCTCGGTGTGCACTGGCCGACAGATGTTTTAGGAGGGCTTGTTTTAGGCGTTTTGGTGCCTGCAATTTGTTACATTTGTTTTTCTCATCTTAACCATGGTGCAAGAACTTTGCTTTTTGCAGCTTTTACTGTTTTGCTTTTGCCTGCTTTGGTTTTTAACGGAGATATATTCACCGCAAAAAGCTATGGGCTTCTTGTTGGCTTTGCACTTGCAGTGCCGCTGGAGCACCGTTTTGTTTGCTTTGACACAGAGCATATAAGCTTGCGGCACAAGCTTATGCGTGAGCTACTGGGGCTTTCGCTTTTGCTTGTGGTAAAGCTGGGGCTTTCGTTTATAATGCCGCAGACCTTGTTGCTTTGCACTTGCGAATATGCCGCAGTGGGCTTTACTGCATTTTTTATATGTCCGCTTGTGTTTCGTATATTAAACATATAATGCGGCTATGCGGTAGGCATTTTTAGAAAGAGGTTATTATGAAGCTTTTGATAGACGCAGACGGCTGCCCTGTGGTTGATATTGCAGTTAGGCTTGCGGCAGAGTATAAAGCCGAATGTGTCATATTATGTGACACCTCTCATGTTTTTGAGCGTGAGGGAGCAAGCACGGTTACGGTGTCTAAGGGCGCGGACAGTGTCGATTTTGCCATTGTAAATATGGTGCTGCGCGGTAATATCGTAATTACGCAGGACTACGGGCTTGCGGCAATGTGTCTTAGTAAAAACGCCATAGTGCTTTCACAGGACGGTATGGTTTACTGTGACGGAAATATAGAGGCTCTTTTACAGCAACGGCACTCCGCAAAAAAAATAAGAATGTCGGGCGGAAGACTGCGCGGCTGTGCCAAGCGCACAAAGGAGCAGGACGAAAGCTTTGAAAAAAAGCTAAGGGAGATACTGGGATAAAAAAGCATCTTAACATTAAACAGGCAGACTGCTAATGATTTATTTACAAATGCGGTGTATAATAAAAGCTATACAGCAAAAAAAATTTAAGGGGAATTTTTATAATGAACCTTGCACAAACGAGTTATAGCAGTCCTACCAAAGAGATGATATTTAATTCTACAGTTGTGTGCGTTACAAACCAGCGGCAGTGCGAGCGCCTTATAAAAGCAGGGCGTGTCATTGCAAACATTGCAAAAACGCCGCTTACGGTTATAAGCGTTGTAAACCCAAAAAGTGCGCACAACGACACCGATGCTTTGGAATATCTTTTTGATGTTTCTAAGCAAAATAATGCGGTAATGGCACTGCAATATTCAACAAACCCTCTTGCTTGCATAGAAGATTTCATACGCGAAAATAAGGCTAAAAATGTTGTTACAGGTATGCGCGAGGGCGAAAACTCTATACTTACAAAGCTTTGGACGAGCTTTAAAGATGCCACTTTTTTTACAGTTACTATGGACGGAGAGGTGCTGCGCAACGATGCGGCGGCGCCGGTGCTACACTTAAATAACGCGATAGCGGAGCGGGGAGAGGCGTTACAGTGCAGATGAACATTGAAGACATAAGCTACCTTAGCAGTAACGGCACCGACATGATTTCTGCTAAGCTTTTTGTACCTACACAGACAGATATACTGGGCGTTTTACAAATTTGTCACGGTATGTGCGAGTATATAGACCGTTACCGTGCCTTTGCGCAATACCTTTGCGGCAAGGGCTTTGTGGTGTGCGGCAACGACCATATAGGGCACAAAGGCTCGGTTAAGAGTGAAGCTGATTTGGGCTTTTTCGGTAAAAAAGACGGGCACCTTTTTCTTGTAAATGATGTGCGGACGCTTACGCATATGGTAAAGGAGCAATACCCGGGAATCCCATATTTTTTGATGGGGCATTCTATGGGCTCTTTTGTGGCGCGGTGCTGTGCGGCACGCTTTGGCGAAGAATATGATGGCCTTATATTGAGCGGGACAGGCGGCAAAAACCCACTTGCGGCGGCGGGTAAAAGGCTTGCCGATGTTTTTTGTAAAACACAGGGAGCACGTGGGCGCAGCAGAGTTTTGGACAAGCTTATCTTTGGTAAGTACAACGAACGCTTCGAGCACAGGACAGAGAAGGATTGGCTTACGAGAGATAAAGCTGTTGTGGACTTATATGTTGCCGACAGCGGCTGTGATTTTAGCTTTACCAATGCGGCTTTAAGAGATTTACTGGAGCTTAACATTATGTCAAATGCGCCGGAGTGGGCAGATGCTTTACCTAAAAAGCTGTCTGTGTATTTGTTCTCCGGCAGTGAAGACCCTGTGGGAGATTACGGCAAGGGTGTGCGGCAGGTTTATGACAGTATAAAAAAAGCGGGGCTTTTTGATGTTACTTTAAAGCTTTATAAGGGCGGACGGCACGAGATGCTTAACGAAATAAACCGCAGCGAAGTTTACAGCGATGTTTATGAGTGGCTGAAGCGTAAAATTTAACCGCAAAACTAAGCTTTATTGGGTGAGGAGAGGAAACAATGAAAAAAATACTTAAATTTTTGTTTAGCAGGCTTGTAATAGTCGCACTTCTTATAGTTGTTCAGCTTGCATTTCTTGTTTGGATAGTATTATCGTTAAGCGCTAATATGGTGTACATTTACTGGGGGCTTCAAATAGCAAGCATAGTAATTGTCGGGTGGATACTAAGCAAGGACGACAACCCATCGTACAAGCTTGCATGGGTAATACCCATAATGCTTGTGCCTCTTTTCGGCGGGCTTTTTTATATCATGTTCGGCAACAAATCAATAAACCAGAGGCTTCGTAAAAAGATAGATATTTATGTAAAAAGTCAGGCAGAGGACCACCGCGACAGCAGCGAAACAAAGCGCGAGCTTTACGAGGTAAACCCATTGCTTTACAGACAGTCGTCTTATATAGAAAAATCCTCTAACTTCCCCCTTTACAAAAACACACAGGCATATTATTACCCGTCCGGAGAAGAAAAATGGTATGCTCTGCTGGCAGAGCTTAGCAAGGCTGAAAAATTTATACTTATGGAATATTTTATTATAGAAAAAGGCAAGATGTGGGACCCTATTTTTGAGATATTAACTCAAAAAGCCGCTGAGGGTGTCGAAGTAAAGTTTATGTATGATGATTTAGGCTCTATTCAGACAATGCCCACCGGTTACGACAAGATAATGCGTAAAGCGGGCATAGAGGTTACTGTGTTTAACCCGTTTCGCCCTCGCCTTTCAAGCTCAATGAACTACCGTGACCACCGCAAGATAACCGTAATTGACGGCAATGTAGCTTTTTGCGGGGGAATTAACCTTGCGGACGAATATATAAATGCCTACGAAAAACACGGTCACTGGAAGGACACAGCAGTTATGCTGCGCGGGGAGGCAGTGCGCAGCCTTACACTAATGTTTATGCACCTGTGGGAGTTTTCGTGTGACAAAAAAATGGACACAGAAAGATATATGCCCACAAAAGAATATGCAAGCGATGGTTTTGTTCAGCCGTATGGTGACGTGCCCTTGGACGATAACAACGTGGCAGAGAATATGTATATGCAGATGATTAACTGCGCCAAAAAATATGTCTATATCACCAGCCCTTATCTTATTATAGACAACGAAATGACTACGGCGCTGTGTATTGCCGCACAAAGCGGAGTTGATGTGCGCATTATCACACCGCATCACCCGGACAAATGGTATGTTCATATGGTCACTCAGTCAAGCTACCCGCAGCTTGTAACGGCGGGTGTTAAAATATACGAATATACCCCCGGCTTTATTCACGCCAAAATGATGGTTTGTGATGATGAAACCTGCACGGTAGGCACGGCAAATATGGATTACCGAAGCTTTTACCTGCATTTTGAATGCGGAGTGGTGTTTTACGGGTCATCTATCGTTAAATGTGTAAAAGATGATATATTAGAAACGCTTAAAATTTCGGACGAGATAACGCCGGAGGAATGCAAGAATATAAAGCGAAGTCACCGCATAATGCGCAATATTCTGCGCGCCTTTGCGCCGCTCATGTAGCATATTAAAGCACTTAAAAAACACGTCTTTACTTTTAAAGTAGGGCGTGTTTTTTGTTTAAGAGCAGTTCATATGTAAGCTGTGATTGCTATAATAATTAAATTTATGAAATTTTTATTGTCATAACTTGCAAAATGTGGTACAATGGCACTGTTTAATTTAAGCATATTATGTGTTATTTTATATTTTATTGCTTTGACGTCAGCAGACGTATCAAGTGAATGAAATAAATATGGCTTTTTTTGCGGTTTAAGCCAAATATTTTGCAAAGGTGAGGTTTTCTTTATGGAAGCGATTCAAGTAGGTTTTTTGTCGCTAGTTCCGCCGATAATAGCAATCAGCCTTGCGCTGATAACAAAAGAGGTAATATCATCTCTTATGATAGGTATACTCTCAGGTACGCTTATCTATTCTCTTAATTTGGGGCTTAACCCTGTGGTTGGCACTGTAGAAACCACGTTTAAGCTTATGGCAACACGAATAGACATGAACATTTTGTTGTTTCTGGCGCTTTTGGGGGCGCTGGTGGTTGTAGTAACTATGGCGGGCGGTTCGCGCGCATATGGGCAATGGGCGGGCAGCAAGCTTAAAACAAAGCGTTCTGCACTGCTTGCAACTTCGGCGCTGGGCGGTCTTATATTTATAGATGATTATTTTAACTGCCTTACCGTGGGTACTGTTATGAAGCCTGTCACAGATAAGTACAATGTTTCGCGTGCAAAGCTTGCTTACATTATAGATGCAACGGCAGCGCCTGTATGTATTATAGCCCCTATTTCAAGCTGGGCGGCTGCAGTTGGCTCTAACCTGCGTATAACCGGCGAGTTTGACAGTGACCTTGCCGCTTTTGTGGCAACTATACCATATAACCTTTATGCGCTGCTTTCTATAGTTATGCTTGTGGCGCTGTGTGTTACAAACTTAGACTTCGGGCCTATGGAGCGTGCCGAAATTAAAGCGCAGCAGGGCGATATAGGCGCTATAGACACGGTTAGCACCGGCAACACTAGGGTTTCTGACAAGGGACGCGTTTTTGATATGCTTATACCAATAGGCGCTCTTATAGTTTTTTCTATTCTTGCAATGCTCTATAACGGCGGTTTTTGGGGCAGCGACCCTGCAATTGCGGGTAATATTGCAGCGGCGTTTGGTAACTGTGTTGCCGCAGAGGCGCTTGTGTTGGGCGGCTTTGCAGCCTTGATTGTAGCATTTGTACTGTTTGTCCCACGCAAGATAATATCCTTCCGTGACTTTATGGACGGCATAACGGAGGGCATAAAGTCTATGGTTCCGGCAGATATTATACTTATTTTGGCATGGACTATAAGCGGAGTATGCCGCGATTTGCTCTCGACAGGCGAATATGTACGCGATATTGTACAGGGCAGCAATATGCCGGCAGCGCTTATACCTGCTATAATATTTGCAATAGCTGCGGGGCTCTCGTTTGCTATGGGTACTGCTTGGGGCACTTTTGGCATACTTATACCAATTGTTGTGCCTGTGTGTGTCGCTATAGCACCAAACCTTTTAATAGTTTCACTCTCGGCAACTCTTGCAGGCTCGGTTTTTGGTGACCACTGCTCGCCTATTTCGGACACAACAATACTATCATCGACAGGCGCTGGTGTAAACCATATAGAGCACGTTTCTACGCAGATGCCATACGCGCTTGTGGTTGCTGCTTGTTGCTTTGTGGGCTACCTTGTTGCCGGCTTTACAAATGCCAATGTATGGCTTACCTTTGGCTCGTCTGCGGTGCTCTTACTTGTAACACTTGTAATACTGCATAAGCTCTCGGCTAAGAAGATTGCAAAGGCGGCACAGGCAAAAGCATAACTTAGATAAAAAGCCGTTAGATAAAATAATAAGCTTTAAGTAAAATAAAAAAGCCACAGCCTTTTAACGGGCCGCGGCTTTTTTATATATAAAAGGGGATTGGGAGGGTGAATTAGTTTTCTGCTTAGCTTTGTGTTACTACTCGTGTTGCATATGCACTAAGCGCAGAATCTCGTGTAAGTATACCTTTGTAATAAAGCTTAACCTTTGCACCGTGCTCAAGCGCCGTGCATGATGAAGTGTCAACCCCGTCCATTAAGAAGCTTACTCCGTCGCGCGGCTGCTTTCCTGTTGGAATAATGGTTATTGCGCTCATTCCAACTGCATCTATAGTACCGGAGAGCGAGTTTTCTTTTGCGGGCTGCTCTATGTGCGAAATGGCAACGGTTTGCGTCTGTGTGCTGCTTGTGGCTTCTCCGGTAAAGTAGACTGTGGCGTAGTTACCTGCGGCAAGGTCACCGCAATCGGAGGTATCGACGTTTGCAATATTAAATATAAGCTCTTGTCCTGCCTGTGTTGCAAGGCTTAGCGTAGATGCTGTTACATTTGTTATTTTGCCTGTAGCGGCGGCGGGAAAGGCTTTTTCTATGCGAAGTGCATAGGTGCTTTGCATAGTGTATTCATCTAAAACGCCCATATAGTAGAGGTTTACTTCCTGCCCTACATTAAGGTTTCTAAAAGCTGTTGTGTCTACATTGTCCATAAGAAAGCTAAGACCGTCAGAATTTTGCAGGCCTGTGGGCACAATCGTTATTGCGCTCATGCCTATTGCTACAACCTTGCCTGTGACAATGCGCTCTCGTATAGGCTGCTCTATGCGAGAAACCTTTGCGTTTTGTATGTCTGCGGTATCCCCCACAAAATAGACCGTTGCATATTCACCCTTTGCAAGGTTATAGCAGCCGTCTTTGTCGGCGTTAGCCACATAAAACTCAAGCTCTGTGCCATCTTGTGTTATTATACTAAGCTTGCCCGCACCGATGTATGAAATTTTGCCTGTTACGGAAGTGGACTGCGGTGTAACCGCGAGGGTGTCGGCGGGTGAAGAAACCGGCGCCGTTACCATACCAACTGCAAATGCCGGAGTTACCGTAAATATACTTGCAGTTATGACAAATGCAATAAAAATAGAAAGCCGAATTTTAAATGTTTTGTTTTTCATAAAGACAATCGTACCTTTCATTGCTAAAATTAAAATCAACCTTAATTAAAGTTATCAGAAATATGCGCAGATGTCGAATAATGGTACAAACGGTGCATTTGGTGGTATAAACAGTGCAATAGCATATATATAATTTTTATTTTGTATACATTGTATAAAAAACAGGGTATTTATTTTCATACGGCATAGCTTATGTTAGTGCAATCAGTTAAAAGCAACATAAACCTTAAACTTTTTATTTTCGGTTTTAAGACGCACCTTGCCATTGTACTTTTTTGCTATGTCTTCTATAGAAGAAAGACCTATTCCACCGGCTTTTTTTCGTGACAGCAGCTGTCCGTCCTGCTTGTTTATAACTCCGTCAAAGTTATTTTCACATATCACGGTAATTAGACCTGTATTGTTTCTTTTAATTTTTAGCGAAATATATTTTTCGCCCTCCGTTGCTTTGACACAGGCATCAAAGGCGTTTTCTAAGAGGTTTCCAAAAAGCACGGTTAAATCGGACGGTGAGGCAAGGCACTGCCCAAACGAAACATTGCTTACAAAAAAGTTTATGTTAAGCTCGGCTGCCTTTCGCTTATAGTATTGAAACAGCATATCTAACGGCGGTATATCGCATATTGGCGGCTCGTCCGCAGAAAAAAACTTTTCTTTGTACTCGGTTAGGTAGCTGCTAAGGCCGTCTAAATCTTTATTTTCAACAAAACCAACAACTGTTATAATGTGGTGCTTCCAGTCGTGTCGCATACGCGCCTCAGAGCTTATTTTAAGCTCTAGCTTTTCATATTGCGCTTGCCACAGGGTAAGCTGGTTTTTTGCCGTGTACAGCTTTTCGCGCTCTAATGCCGCATCATGCTCAGAGATAATTGCCTCCAGCGATGCGTAGTACGAGCCAAATTCGCATAAAGCTATTACTAGGAGGGGAAGAAGCATATTTGCTGTAGCGCTTATGTTGCTTTCCACTCGTGTTTGCATAAGGAAGAACACAGATATATAAAAGCCTGCGGGCAAGCAGAAAAGAAAATTCATTTTTTGAGAGGCATGGTTGGAGTCTACAATGCGCTTATAAAGCTTTACAAGCAGGTAATAAAGCGCGGGTATAGCCGCTATGATGTATACTGACGAAATAATGAGAAGGTCGCCGTATTCGTAAGAAGTAAAGCTTGGAATAATGCGCAGGTCCAGCGTTGCATATGCAAGAGAAATAGAATTGTACTGGGCATTAAGAAAAACAAAAAGGATAAACAAAAGCATTATAGAGTTTTTCTTAATTACCAGCTTAACTGAAATAAGTGCCAAAATAATAATCAAAAAAGCACCTACAGGGGCAAACTGCCGGTAAGGAGAAATCTCGGTAAACATTACCGCTATAATAAGCGAAACGACAACAAAAAACGTTGCCCAAACAGCTAAAAAAAATATTTTGTTCACACGTAAGTTTTCCTCAAAAACTTTAAATATCAGGTAGCCTACAGGGCACATAAAAACAAAAAACTGTAGAATATGCCACCATATATTAATGTTATACACTTTAGAGAGCCTCCTAACCTTACTTCTACTCTTTTTCCATTTCATCAAAAATAAAGCTTAAATATTGCTCGTTTACAAACGGAATATTTCGGCGGCTCACAGGTACTTTGTCGCCGTTCTGCATTATTATTATATTGTCCTTTAGCTCGCTTACATTAAACAGGTTTACTATAACGCCCCTGTCACACTTTGTAAAACGGCTGTGCGGGGCAAGAATCTGCTCTATTTCTTTAAAAGTCATACGTGCAGTGTGGGTTTCGCCTGTGGTGTGTATATGAATGTAGTTTGCTTGTTTTTCTATGTATAAAATATCGCAGAGCTTAATTTTTCGCCATTCTCTGCCGTCCTTTATGCGGATACTAAGCGACTTTTCGTTGCGTAAGCGTGCAATATTGTCAAGAGTGAGCTCAATTTCTTTATAAGTATACGGTTTTAAAATGTAGTTAAAGGCATTTACCTTGTAACCCTCAAGGGCGTAATCGGAGGTGGTGGTACAAAAAACTATTATGCCGTCATATTGGTGCTCGGTACGCAAAATTTTTGCCACGTCCATGCCGCTTTTTATGCCCATATATATGTCTAAGAACACCACATCAAGAGTTGATAAGTCGTCGTCTTCCAAGAAGTTTTCTCCAAGAGAATGTACAGTGATTTTTATTTCGTAGTTTTTTTCATATGAAAATTTTTTTATATATGAAACTAAGTTTTCCCTGTCGGCTGTATTGTCATCAACTACGGCTATGTGCACGGCATAAACACACCTTTCTTTATAGTTATACAGCAATATTATAACAATACATCAAATTTTGCAAGTAAAAGAAAAAACAGGCATATCAAATGTCAATATTAAAAATATATGTCTTGAATTGGTCGCATTTATACGAAAAAAGCCAAAAACGGCTTGTCTTGTAGCTAAAAATATATTATAATAAACAAGGTTCACGCATTTTTAGATAGAGAGGGGGGGCAAGGCATGATGAAGCGGAAGAAACGCTTATGTTATGATGGTCGGCACACTTATTTTATAATTATTGCCGCTGTTTCTCTGCTTTGTGTATCTGTTGCCCTTGCCTGCTTTCAGTATTATATCAAGCTTCAAGAAACAGTTAAAGAAGAAAGCGGCAACTATTTGCAAGAAATATCAAAACAAATAGGCGTAAATGCGGGTAAAACCATTGAAGATAATTTTACCATTTTGGGAACTGTAGCAACGGTGCTTAAAAGCTATGGCAACAGCAGCTTTGACGAGTTTAGCGCTGTTGTACGTGACCAGCGGAAATATTGGAATTTTGAGCGCATTTTGGTGGTCGATGAAAACGGAGTCGCCTATGATTCGCACGGGCATAATGTACGGCTTACCGAAGCAGAATATCTAAACGAGGCAATTGTGGATAGAAAGCGCTCTATGTCAACCTCGCAGGTGCTGAACGGCAAGGAATGCGTTGTGTTTGCCATACCGCTTGACAGGCTTGTAATGGACGGGAAAAAGATGTCGGCACTGGTTGCCAGCTTTGACCTTACCACTTTTGATAAAATTTTGTCTATGACTGCCTTTGAGGGCAAGGGCTATGGATATATAATAAGGCGTGACGGCACTGTTGTAATCCGTTCAAGCTCTCCTTCTGCCCCACAGACAGGTTATAATATTCTATCATCATTTACAGATGTACCCTTTGCGGGCAAGGTAGGGCTTGAAAAAGTACTTACGGATATTTCTAAAGGGAAAGCAGGACAGGCAGAGCTTACATTTAGCGGCGTGCCGCTGTATATGTCATATACCCCACTTAAAACACAGGAATGGTACCTGCTTACATTTGTCCCTGTGGCGGTTGCCAATGCAAAATCGAAGCTGTTTTTTAATGTAACGCTGCTGCTTTGTACTTTTATAACCCTTGCATTTTGTGCTTTACTGTCTGTTATAATGGTTACGTCATACAGGCATAACCGCAAGCTACAGCAAATAGCCTACGTAGACCCCGTTACGGGCGGTAACACTATACAATGTTTTTATGTTAAAGCGGGAGGCTTACTGGAAGAATTTGGCTTTAAGCATTATGCGCTGATATACACAAATATAAGCAAATTTAAAATGCTCAACGAGCAGCTTGGACGAACCGCTTGTGACGATATTTTGTTGGCAGCTTTAAGAAGTATTGAAAAAGACCTTGCAAAAGACGAATGTATAGGTCGTATTTTTGCCGACAATTTTTGTGTGCTGCTAAGCTACGAGGACGAAGATAACCTTGCAAAGCGCATGATGACCTGGAACGATAACTATAACCTTGCGCTGCACGAAGAGGGCGGTGTATGGCTGCCTATAAATGTTGAATTTGGTGTTTATGTTATAGATGACCCCACATTGCCAATGCAGGATATGATTGACCGTGCAAAGCTTGCTTTGCGCGAAACCCCGCATGAGCTTGGTAAGCAGCTGCATTATACAATATATGACGAGCAGGTGCGTTGCCGTCTTTTGCGCGAAAAGCAGCTTGAGGACATGATGGCAAATGCGCTGGAGCAAAGAGAATTTGAGGTGTATCTTCAGCCTAAATATTGCACCGATGACGAAAATGTAGGTGGTGCAGAGGCGCTGGTGCGTTGGAACAGCCCTGTATGCGGTATGATTTTCCCCGATGAGTTTATTGCTCTTTTTGAGAAAAACGGTTTTATCATCAAGCTCGATTTATGGGTATTTGAGCAAGTCTGCAAGACTATCAGCGGCTGGCTTAAAGCGGGTAAGACACCTGTAAGGGTTTCTGTAAACTGCTCGCGCATACACCTAAAAACTCTCGACTTTTTAAAGCAGTACAGCAATATCTTAAATAAATATAATATTCCGCCGGCTTTTTTAGAAATTGAGCTTACAGAAAATGTTCTGTTTGAGGACATAGTGCAGCTTACAAAGACCATTGATGATATCCATGAATTGGGGCTTAGCTGCTCTATGGACGATTTTGGAAGCGGATATTCATCGCTTAACCTTATACAGGATATAGCTGTAGATGTGTTAAAGCTGGACGGTATATTCTTCCGCAGTGAAAAGGCGGATATTTCGCGTACAGAATCAGTTGTAGGCACCATTATTAACATGGCACACGCACTTTCTATGAAAACCGTTGCCGAGGGTGTAGAGGCGCGCTACCATGTTGATATGCTTAAACGCTTGGGCTGCGACTACATTCAGGGGTATTATTTTGCAAGACCAATGCCTATTGTGGATTTTGAAAAGCTTACATTTGGTGAGGCTATAGAACCGCTTAAAGACAGCGAAGTTACTACGGAGGTGTTTTGATGCAAAAAAAAATGATAAGCTTAGCGGCAGGGTTTCTTGCCGCTTCTTTGGCGTGTATGCCTGCGTGTTGCAAAAGTAAAACAGCTTTGAGTACCGATGTACTTACGCAAAAGCACGTTGAGCCAAACCGTATTCAGGTTACGGTGCTTGTTAAAAACGCCTTTTCTATTAATATGTTTGAAGAAAAAGCCGAGCAGGCAATGCCTAAGCTGGATATTATTCAAGTTGGGAATTACACCTCAGACATGGGAATTGCAGACTATGAAGCACGCTTAGAGCACGATGACCTAACTGATATAGTTATGACCTGGCCGCTTGAGGTGGGTGAAGAATATTGGGAGGACCGTTTGCTCGACCTGTCGTCACAGCCGTTTAGCGGTTTATATAATTCTGCTCGCTTAGAATCAATTTCTCGCGATGGTAAGCTGTACTATTTACCGGGTCCTTCGCAGGTTCGCGCTATTGTTTACAATAAAACGATGTTCCGCGAAAATGGCTGGACAGTTCCAACCGATTTTAAAGGCTTTCTTGCACTATGCAGCCAAATTGAGGCAACGGGAATACGCTCGCTGCAGCTTGGTCTTGGCAATGAAGAAGTGCTGGACACCGCCTTTGTGGGCTACAGCCTTGCCGAGTGCTTCAGTAAACCCGCCGATATTCAGTGGCTGTTAAACTATGACAAGGGTAAGGGCAGCTTTTACGAGCATTTTGCCCCCGCGCTGAATACCTTTCAAAAGCTTATTGACAGTAAGGTTTTGCAGCCAAATGACTTAAAGCTTACTTATTCTGACAGGGAATATATGTTATTTAACCGCAAATGCGCAATGATTGAAGATTCTGTTTTGATTGCACGTATGGGGCAGAGCTACAACGGCTGTACAGATGAATTTGGGCTTATGCCATTTTTTAATCCGTGTGCGGAAGGCGACTGGGCGCGTCTTTACCCTGTGTGCTATATAGGGCTTAATAAGCACATAGCAGAGCCGCAAAACAAAGAAAAATATGATGTAATTATGAGCCTTATGGACTATATAAGCTCTGCCGAGGGGCAGCTTGCTCTGCTGGGAGATACAGGGGCGATGATTTCAAGCCTAAACAATGTTCCTATGCCTGCTGTACCGGAGATTGCAGATATTTTGCCTGCCTTGAGGCATGGGCGTTATTCTGTGTTCCCCGTGCTTAAAAATGCTCAAGGCGCGCTGCGCAAGGGGCTTGCCGGTATGGTGGAGGGCACATTAAGCGGCGAAGATGTGGCTCGCATGGTGGATAAACAAAATGCCAACCCGCTTTTTATATACACAGAGGTAGTTTTAGGAGAGGCAGAAAAAGACTTTTCGCTGATGGAAACAGGCAACTTTATAACAGATGCCATGCGCGAGGAAAGCGGCTGTGATATTGCACTGTTTTTAGACAATGGCAAGGACGGCAAATATAACGGTAAGGGTGTAAGTGCAAAGCTGTACGAGGGTGACATAACAGCCGTAGATTTAACACGAATTTTACCGGATTTGAGAAAAAATGAAAGCGCTACACTGTGGAAAACAACAATGACAGGAGCCGACCTATTGCGCACCTTAGAGTATTCTATACCGATTGACAACAACCACACGGGTTGGTTTTATTATTTCTCGGGTATGAGCATGGAGTATGACCCGTCAGCCGCTCCGGGTAGCCGCATTAAAAATATTTCGGTGGGCGATGATAAAACAAAGGTAGACCCCAAACGTATTTATTCTGTGGCAGTTATGGACCATACCGTGCCTGAGGACGCAATGGCTTCGGTAGAGAAAACAGATATAAAAATAAGAACAATTTTAGAAAAAGCCCTTAAAAAAGGCAGTATTTCGCCAAGCACAGATGGAAGATTTATTATAGCAAAATAAAAAAACAAGCCGCAGTGTGGTTAAATTCTACACTGCGGCTTATGTTTAGTCCGTAAACGGTATTATTTATGCAGTAAAAGCTTTTTTAAGCGTTTAAGTAGCATCAATGTTTTTTCGGCATTTGCTGCCGTTGCGGTTGTCGCCGCAGCCGCAGTCGCAGATGCAGAAGACAGCCCCGCTATGATTGTAGTTGCCCCGCCTAAAATAACGGCAGAGGTAATTGCTATGGGGAGTATTGCACGTGAAGCACCAAGCTTGCGCTCGGGTGCTTGCTGCAGAGCTTCTTCTTTGGCGGGCTTTGCGGGCATACCGCTTGTGTCTTGCTGCAAATTTGTGCTATTATTTTTGTCATCGGTTTCTTGCGGGTTGCCCGCCGCAGGTTCTGTGGTATTAAAAGTGATAGTCTTTTCCTGCTGAGGCAGAGAGATGTTTTTGTGGTTTTTATTGGGTGGTGTATTTAAAGCGGACGGTTTTTCGGTGTGAACTACCATCAAATCATTAAGTGGTGTAATATCGCCGTTATTTACAGTTATTTCGTTGGGTGGCAAGGTGCTTGTGTTGTTCTCTTGCGGCAAGCTCGGGCGCTGCCCGCCACTGTTGCTTTCCCCGCCGCCCGCGCCGATATTGCCGTTGTTCCCTGTGCCTCCATCATCGTTGGTGTCATCTCTTGGCGGGGTATAAACGTAGTCCGCAGGCCATTTTGCAGGCTCGGTAAGCCCGTCAAAAGCACCGCCGTTTATTTTAAGGCGCACTAAAAAGCCGCTTATTTTTTTGTCGCAATAGTCCTTCATAGGCGCTTTAGTGCAGTCTAAGATTGGGGCTGTGTAGCTTTCAAACCTGGGCGGATAGCTTGTAAGCGGAGAGCTGTGCAGTATATCTTGCGTACTAACCCAGCTTTTACCGCCGTCCACAGAGTATTCGGGAAGTATTTCTTTGGCGCCCGTGGGCTTTAGCGGCAGTGTTGCCCTAAGACCATTGGTGGTTTCATCAAGCAACAGGGTTGATTTTGTGTTTTTGTCTACGGCGTGAAAGCTTACAAACAGCTCGGGTCCATCAAAATGAATAGACTCCGTTTTTTTAATGCTGTAGGTTTTTTCGCCTATAGATACTTTAATCTCTTGCGGAGGGGTAAGCTTTACCGCCGCAATTTTAGTTGTAGCACCGCTTAAAGAGATGTCTGTAGGCCATTCGACGTAGTATTTTACAAGCTCGTTGTGGAGCTTTTGCCGGTTTTGTGTTATTTGCAGCTCTACAGGTACTTGCGCGGGCAGCAGTGCCGCCAGCTCTGCGGGTGTGGCATTAGCGGGAACTGTAAAATGATATTGTCCAAAAATTTTAAGCGGATTATACTGAATCGTGCGAATAGGCGTGTCATACCACGCTGCCAAATTGCAGTCGGCAGGTAACTGCTGTTCTTCAAGGCTTCTTGATATACAAGCCGACTGAGTCATGCTTTCTATGCCGTTTTGGTAGGTTATTTTAAGCTTTATATAAAATTTATCTTTTTTGCCTGCTAAATACTCTAAAAGTGGCGACTCCATAGACCAAAAGCATTGCTGTGTTTTTTGGCTAAGGTCTACAAGCAAAGCATTATAATCTTCCGCTGTATAGTCTATATCATCGAAAGAATAGCAGGGAATAATAGAAGTCATATCCTCGCTCATGTCGGGGAGCGTTACAAATATACCGTACCCCTCAAAGCTTTGTTTAAGAGCTATTGTTATTGGAAGCGGCTTATAAGCGCCGGAATCGAGCACCTGCACAGAGGAGTCAAGCACCTGCACAGAGGAATCAAAAAAAAGAGTAGGCGAAGCGCAGAAAAAAACAGGTGCGGTACAGGAGAGCATAATTGTTAAGGTCAAAATCATCACAAGTGCTTTTTTCATTATAGTGTTCACCTCTGTTTTTGTGTTATTATATAGCCATTATTATGATATCACATACAAATAATTAATGTCAACAAACAAAGTCGGGCTTTATAGCTTAAAATATGCTGTGACATAACAGATTTGTGTCGAATTTTGATTTTTAGCTAAAAAACAGTATGAGATTTGAGCTATTTGTGCTAAAATATGATTAGGTTTGAATTAGGGGGGTGGCGGCGATGAAAATAGCAATTTGTGACGATGATAAACAAGAGCACGTCCGTCTTGATTTGCTTTTAAAAGAATATCGCAAGGACAGGGGCGTCAACATTACATATAGCTTTTTTTACAGCGGAGTTGACCTTATTGCCGACATGAAAAACAACGAATACGATTTTATTGTGCTCGATATTGTTATGCCCGGGATTAATGGTATACAAACGGCAAAAGAAATACGACTTTTTAACAGGATTGTTCAAATTGCTTTTTTGTCATCGTCACCTGAATTTGAAATGGAAAGCTACTCTGTAGGCGCATACGATTACCTTTTAAAGCCTATAAACAGCAAGAATCTTTTTCCGTTATTAGATAAAATATCTGCGGAGGTAGACAGGCGGGGTAACGACAGCCTTGTTGTAAAAAGCCACAGCGGAATAGTGCGGATTCCCTTCCATAATATAGAACATGTTGAGGTTATGAATAAGACTGTTTTTTTCCATATGGTTGACGGAAGTGTCCGCGATACCTCGGCTTCGCTTTTGGATTTTGAAACGCAGCTGCTTGCGCGCGGAGATTTTTTAAAGGTGCACAGGTCTTTTCTGGTTAATATGCGCTGTGTTCAGACACTTAGCACAAAGGGTATTGTTACGCAAACGGGGCACGCAGTACCTGTTTCTAAAATGCTGTACCCGCAAATAAAAGAAGCCTATATGAAGTACCTGTTTACTACGCAGCCTATAGCGGCTAAAAAGCAAAGCTCCGCTGCGCAAAAAATGGACGATTTTGTATTTGATAAAAAAACAAATGCGGGTTGCCGCATTTTGCTGGTAGATGATGAGCAAGAGCAGCTTAAATATTGGGCAAATGTGCTGCATACAAAGGGTTGCGCTGTTGACCTTGCCCAAAGCGCAGAAGCCGCTGTTAGCATGGCGGGCAGTGAGGTTTACGACTGCGTTATTTTAGATGTAATGCTTTTTGGCGAAAGCAGCTTTGATTACTGTAAACAGCTGCGTGAGCATACAGATGCACCCATAGTTTTTTTAAGCTCGCTTACAGACAGCGACAGCCAACTAAAAGGCTTTTTGTCCGGCGGTATAGATTATATAACAAAGGACACGCCGTCGGAGCTTTTTTGGGCGAAGATTGATGCCCGTATAAGGCTTGCGCATACCGGCAAGGTTCAGCTTTTATTTAAGCCGCTGGTGCTTGATATTTCATTGCGCAAGGTATTTATAGACGAAATAGAGCTTGTGCTTACACCTACCGAATTTGATTTGTTGTGGGTGTTGGCAGAGCACAAGGGGCGCATTTATACTCCGGAGGAGCTTTACCATGCCGTTTGGGGTATGGGGGAGTGGGACGGAGGACAATCGGTTCAGGTACATATGTCGCGTATGCGGCGCAAGCTGGAAAAAGCTTGCGCCGGCTACTGCTTTATAGAAACGTCATGGGGCAAGGGCTACAGCTTTGTTTATAGTGGCGATGGCGCAGACGCGCAAGAGGTAACAAAAAATGAGGGTAGTTAAGCGGACAATATGGCTGCCGGTTTTGCTTTGCGGGGCGATGACGCTGTTTTTTGTGCTACTGTTTTATGTTGATAATAAGTACCAAGCACCTCCGCCATACGGCAAAAACGGTGTTTTAACTCTTAGCGAAAGCGACTTGTACAATTCGCCTGTTTTTCTTATAGACGGCTGGCTTCTTACAGACAGCCGCAGTACAGACCTCCCCACATATATAGGCGAGTTTTCGGGCTTACAGCGCGGGTGCATTTCTGCCCCTGTGCACGGTAAAGCGTCCTACAAGCTTACCCTGCGCTACAGCGGAGAGCCGCTTATAGTGGAGGCCGACTTCCCGCGGCTTTCTACAGATTATGCTGTTCTGCTTGATGGAAAGCTGCTTACGAGCGGGGTGGGAAACGCCGAGGCGGTGTTTTATTTGCAGCAGGGCGAGCAGACACTCGAGGTACAAACCTCGTCCTCTGCGGGGTATTACAGCGGAATGTATTTTCCCCCCGCACTTGGCAGACCGCAGGTCATTTCAAAAATAAACGTCATTAAATCGTTTGCATATGCTCTGGCTTTTTTAGCCCCGCTTGTGCTGGCGTGCTTTACCTTTGTGCTGTGGCGCCAAAAAAACGTTTTACCCGCATTTTGGCTGGGTATGCTTTGCTGCTTTTATGCGCTTTATGTTGCACATTATTTTGTTTATCTGTTTAAAATACCGCTTTTGCCTTACTGGAATTTTGTCGAGGGCTTTGCACTTTACGGTACGATTTTTTGTGTGCTGCGCCTTACAGCTTTAGCGTCAGGCATGACGTGCGGCAAAACTTTTTTGTTTATACAAAGGGTTCTTGTTGCAGCCCCCTTGCTTTTGCTGCTGCTTTATATTTGTATTCCGGTTTTCCCGCAGGCTGTCATGCTGCACGGGGTAATTAAAGACTTATATTTGATGTTTACTTTTTGCTCTGTATTATTTTTGGCTGCACATTCTGCGGCTGAGAACAGCTTTGAGTATTTATATATTTTGGCAGGCTGTGTTATATTTGGAGCAGGCTTGGTGATGAACCTGTTTTTTTCAAATAGCTTTGAGCCTATTCTGTTTTTTTGGCAGTTTGAGTGGTGCGGGCTTTTTTTGGTTTTTCTGTTTGGCAAAATGATGGCTGTGCGCAACAAGCGAATTTTAGATGAAAATGACGAATTTAGCCGCAACTTGGAGCAGCTGGTAGAAAAGCGCACAAACGAACTTTCTACACTTCTTGCAGAGCGCAAAGCGTTTTTCTCTGATATGGCGCACGACCTTAAAGCGCCTATTTTTGCAACACAGGCATTTATACGCGCCATAAGGCAAAACGGCACAGGCATTGACGGCGAGCTTGCCGAGTATATAGACGCGGCAGAGCAAAAGCAAATGGAGATGGCAATGCGGGTTCAGGGGCTAAGCGAGCTTAACCGCTTTGACAGAATTGTACAAGAACGAGAGATAATCTCTGTAAATAAGCTGCTTGACGAGTTGTATGCCGCACATAATGCCGAAGCGGAGGTTTCATCAATTCATTTGCTTATTAAACCACCCGCAGAGGATTGTTATATTCTTGCTCAAGCCGAAAAGCTGGATATACTTTTTGAAAACCTAATTTATAATGCTATAAGAGCTACACCTGCAGAGGGCAGCATAATAATTTCGGCAGGTGTTTTAGATGGGTGCATTTATTTTAAAGTGGAGGACAGCGGCTGCGGCATACCGGAAGATGAGCTTCCGCATATATTTGACAGGTTTTTTGTAGGCGCAAAAGGCAACTGCGGCGGCACGGGGCTTGGTCTTTACATAGTAAAAAGTATAGTGACAGAGCTGGGCGGCGAGCTTAAAGCTTTGTCGAAGCCGGGCGAGGGCACACAGTTTTTTATAACACTGCCCACTGCATAGCCGCATTTTTAACTCGTGATAAATTTTTATCACGAGTTTTTTTTATGTAGCTGTTGCATTCGCCTGCCAATAAATAACGCTTTTAAAAATGAATAAACAAGCCACTGCACCAAATGCAAAAATGACAGCAATTTAGATGTAGCCGCTACCGCTTTGAAAAAAGCTGTTTTTACATTATTTTAAGCTTTAACCCTTACGAAAAATCGTTTGAGGAAGTAAAACAGGCGTTTCGCGCATTTTGCGGTTTTAGTTTTTACTTTATGTTACTATATTTTTAAAGAACAACTAATGTCCTGCACTGCAAAATAGAACAATAGATGCAGGTCAACTTAATACAGCGGTTGAGTAGAGCTGTATATCGTATTACTGACGAGGGGGCGCATAAATGAGGGATTGATGCGATTTTGGCAAGCTTTTAGATGCGGTGTTACTGTGGAACTTGTGGAGCGGAAAAGGAGATGTAAAATGAGCTGGTACATAAAAGCTATAAAGAATTATGTCAATTTTAGCGGCAGAGCACGAAGAAGAGAGTATTGGACTTTTATTATTGTCAATGCTGTTTTGGGTTTTATTCTAATTATATTGGACGGCGTATTAAATCATTATATTGCAAACGATATCAGAATTTTAAGCGGTATATACGGGCTATTTGTCTTTATTCCCGGTTTATCTGTCAGCTTTCGCAGGCTGCACGATATAAACAAGCCCGCTTGGTGGCTTTTGATAGGTGCTATTCCTTTAGTAGGCTGGATTTGGCTGTTCGTGTATTCCATAAAAGATGGAACAATAGGACCCAACAAATATGGGTATGACCCAAAAGCTATATAAGTAAAAATATGCTATAATAAAAAATTTTAAGGAGATTGGAAAATGAAAAAGATACTAAGTATGATACTGGCTTTATGTATAGCCTTTACAATGTTCCCGCTTGCGGCGTTTGCAGCCGGAGGACCTGCTGTAATTGACAGTGGTGAGGTAGCCGAAGTTGGCAATGCAAAGTATGATACTCTTCAAGCAGCAATGAATGCAGCGGTGAGTAATGAAACTGTAAAGCTGCTTAAAGACACCACGGAAGATGTTGGACTCAATAAACAAGGCGTAACTTTGACGCTTGATTTAAACGGTAAAACTTTAACCTGCAACAGCTACTCACGTTTAGAGTTAGATAAAATTACAATCACAGACAGCACCGGTACAAACGGAAAAATAGTTGGTGCGGTTATGTTTGCTCAAAATACTACCGCAATAGTAGAAAAAGTTACAATTACAAACTCAGCGAATAGTGCAATTTCAAATCAAGGCACTCTGACATTAACAGATGCTACAATAGAGGGCGCGAGTCATTCCGTAATTACTAACGATTGGTATTTAACAGTAAATGGCGGCACAATAAAGAACACCGCCGCCGGCACAGCAATTAATACCGCTGGTGGTGGCGTATTAAAAGTAAATTCCGGCACCATTAGTGCTAATGATAACTGTGCTATATTGCATAGCGGTGTGGAAGCAATTGAGATGAATGGGGGCACTGTCACAAGCAAAGGATCAGGAACTATTTCCATTACAGGGGGAAGTTCATCAGGGGAACCGAGCGTTCGTCTTAAAGTAAATGGCGGCACGGTTGAAAATACAGCCGGGAAAACGGTTATTAGTAACGAAGGCACGAATATTAGGGTAACTGTTGCCACTGCCGCAAAAATAGAGCCTGAGGGTAATATGTACCCGCGTACCGAAAACAAAGCGCTTGGTGCTCCGTTTGTATCAATGAGTGGAGAAATAGATAAAAAGGGTGAAGTCGTTTTTACCTGTAAGGGTTTTGTAGACCTTGGTAAGATAAGTAACGTATTGTTGAGCAAAGCAGATGGCACGTCCGGCCCGGAATTAAAAGCCAGATTTAGCGGTGGAGCAAGAAAAATCACGCTATCCGGCAACGACTTAGTGGATGGCAAATATGATATTTATTTATACGACCGCATAAATGGCTTGGGGAAATCTGGAGCTATTAGGGTTTCAGTGACAGGTTCCAGACCGAATGTCATAACTGTAAGCTTCGATGCAAATGGCGGCACTGTAACACCGGCAACCGCCGCTGTAAACAGCAAGGGCTGCCTTACCACGCTGCCGGACCCTGCACCACGCACCGATTACCGCTTTGACGGCTGGTTTCCATCGGGAATGGGCGCTGCAAAGGTGACGACCGCAACAGTGTTTAAAGAAAACACCACCGTATATGCCCACTGGACATATACAGGCAAGGGCCTTGTATACACGGTAACCCTAGACCCTAATGGCGGCACAGTGAAAATGCCAACAGTTAAAACCAATAGCAACGGAGATGGAAGACTTTCAGCAATGACTCCGCCGGATAACCGTGAGGGCTATGAGTTTGTAGGTTGGTTTACAGCTAAAGATGGCGGAAAAATGTGGGACCCCTATATGGTTTTCACAGCCGACAGCACACTTTACGCGCGCTGGAAAAAAGAGGGCACCCCAACTACTAAATTCAAAATAAGCTTTGACGGCAACGGTGGGGAAGTAGTTCCCGCATATGACTATACAGGCGAAGGCGACAAGCTTTCTAACATGCCCACACCAAAACGCGTAAGCTACCGCTTTGACGGCTGGTTTACAGCGGCAACAGGCGGAGAAGCAGTGACGACCGAAACAGTATTTACAGCCGAAAGCACCATATATGCCCACTGGACATTTGAGGGTGTGGGGACTGTATATAAAATAAGCTTTAATTCTGCAGGCGGCAGCCTTAACCCACCGGCATTGGACACAAACTCAAGCGGAAAGCTTGTGAGTCTGCCATCTGCCGGTACATTAGCCAACTACCGCTTTGACGGCTGGTTTACAGCGGCAACAGGCGGCGAAGCAGTGACAACCTCAACAGTGTTTAAAGCCAACAGCACCATATATGCCCACTGGACATATATCGGCGGCAACAATTCAAATGGGTCTACAAACAATTCCACAAATAATTCTACAAATAACTCTTCAAGCGGCAACATAGTTTCACCGGATAAACCGAGTGAAAACGTTTCAGCAAGTGGCGAGGTTAGCGGGAACGCTGCGCTTGCAGAAGCACAAGAAGCCTTAAAGGGCGGCAAAGGCAAAGAATCAAGCTTATATGTTAAAAACGCAGAGACTATTTCAGGCGCAACACTTCAAGCTTTGGCACAAGAAACCAAAAAAGCGGGCGGCAACCTTAACGTTAAAGCCGATACAATGGTAGACGGCAGGATAACTGCTCGTATGTATATAGACCCTGCACTTGCAACAAACCTTAAAAATGATGTAAAGCTTGGCGTTAAAACAGATGCTGCATCAACACAGGCAACAAGAGATTTGTTTAGAAACTTTGATAACAAAATGGCAGTTGTAAGCTTTGCACAGCAGGGTAGCTTTGGTATGCCTGTAAAAATGGCTATAAAGGCAGATTTAACAGGTCTTAACACAAAGTCACTTGTATTTACAGTTTACGACAAAAAGACAAATAAGTATTCACCGCTCCCAAAAACAGCATATACATTAGATAAAAACGGTTTCTTACACTTTACAACCTCGTTTGGCGGCGAGCTGATAATTACAGATAAGCCGCTTGTGAAGAAAGCCCCCGCAAAAACAGATGCTAAATAACTTTTAGCAGTAAAACAGCATGGTTAGCGCATAGCTGTATACTCACATAATTAGCAAAGCAGGGTATCCAAATCCGTTATCGGTGAGGTTACCCTGCTTTGTTTGGTTGTAATTGATTATGCTTTTACACTGAGCCGGTATCGAACTCGTGCCTAAGCTTTAAAAGTGCTTTTTTCTCGATACGGCTGACGTACGAGCGCGAAATGCCAAGGCTTGCCGCAACCTCGCGCTGTGTAAGCGGCGGGTAGCCGCACAGCCCGTAACGCATGAGTATTATAGTTTTTTCGCGTTCATCAAGCTTCGCCTCTATAAAGAGGTGCAGCTTTTCGCTTTGCATTTTAAGCTCTAAGTTATCGCATAGGTTGTCTTCGTCCGCTACAATGTCCATTAAGGTAAGAGAATTACCCTCTTTGTCGGTGTCTATAGGGTCAGATATGTAAATATCCTGTGCCGATTTTTTTTTGCTGCGGAAGAACATAAGGACTTCATTCTCTATGCAACGTGACGCATAGGTGGCAAAGCGTGCGCCTTTTTCGTAGTCAAATGTGGCGGCGGCTTTTATAAGCCCTATTGTGCCTATAGAAATTAGGTCGTCCTGGTCCTTAAAGCTTGAGTAATACTTTTTTATTATGTGTGCAACAAGGCGCAAATTGTGTTCTATAAGGCGGTTTTTGGCAGCGATATCGCCGTCGCGTATGCGCTCTAGGCAGTCGCGCTCGTCTGCGGGCGAAAGCGGCTGCGGAAAGGCACCGCTGCCTGTAACGTGCAGGGCAAAGTACAAAGCGCCGCCAAGCGCAAGCGTAATAAGGGCAGAAAACATTAAAAATCACCTCATTGCCAGTATATGCAGGCAATGAGGTGATAGTGCTTGACTGTATTATTTATTGCACCATACAGATAACCCGGCGCGCGCTACCTCTCAGCGGCGGTCGCATTGGGCGCATCTGGCATTGTTTTAATTGCGTATGTGTGTAGCACGCGGCTTAGATAAAATTAATAAAACAGAAACTGTTTTACTAGGCTTGATAACGGCTCTGCGGATACGGGCTTGAGGAGATGCTCGGTAGCCCCCGCATAAATCGCATCTACTCTATTCATTTCTTTGCTTGACATAATCACAATGGGCAGGTCGGGTTTGTTTGTCCGCAGTACCCGCAACAAGACAAGCCCATCTACAGGGCGCATCTCGGCTGCCACGAAAGCTGCATCAACCTCGTTATTGCAGATGTATTTGGCAGAAAGCAATGGGTCGGCGAATGGCTGAATCTGACATTCAGGCATTATCGCGGCAAGAGTATTCATAAGCAAATCCAAATCACGTTTATCGTTATCCACAACGACAAAATTCATTTGATATGTCCCCCTTTGGAAAATATTTTGCTTTTCTGATTTCATTATACAATACGGAGCGTCTGTAAAGTGTCGGTAGAGTAAGCTTGCCTTGTTCGTTCCACTGTAATTTCATTTTATATAATAGGTTATTCGCTTTCCAATTTCCATTTTAGATTCGGTTCATACAAAAATGAGAGCTCCGTCAATGGCGTTTCAAGCGACTGCGCAAGTATTTTTACCGCCTTGGGTATTTCTGACGAAAAATCCATATACCAGTCTACTGTTTCCAAAATATAGCGGCGCTTAAACTCCTGTGTTGTGTTCAGCGCACATTGCAAATTATGCAACCGGTCTGCCGCTTTTACTGCTTTCGCCATCGGATTCTTGCATATTGCTTCAACATACTCCCGCATATCATAGTCTTTTTTCTTTGTTAAAAGCAAAACAGCCGCAAGCACCTCATCGTTGCTCAGCGCTGCAATTTCAGCCTCTGTGGCATCGGTGTCCTCCAAAAGGTCGTGAAACAGCGCGGTTAGTTGGTAATCTAGCCCATAGCCGCTTTCTCGCATTAGCTGCGCTACCGCGATAGGGTGCGTAATATAAGGTGTGCCGCCAATGCGCAGCTGACCACTGTGCTTTTGCGTGGCATACTCCAGTGCCTTGCTGTAGATTGCTTCCTCACGCGCTATCATACCTGTACTCCTTGAATATCCGCTCCGGCGCGCAGCAGAGCTTTTGCCGCGCTCTTTGCGTGCTCCTCGTTGCCGCTAGAAAGCATCAAAAATTCGGCAATATACTCCTCTGAGTAATTGTTTTGTAAAAGCTCTGCTTGACATAAAAATCGAAGCCCAACGGTAGAGGACAAAATATCCAGCTCCGAGCCATCCAGTGCTCTTTTTGCCAGTTGCAGGGCGGTGTCGCGGTTGCTGTCCAGCATCTGGTGCAGGTCGCCGAGCGTTGTTTTGCCCAGCCATGCCAGTTGAGTGATGTACATTTCGGGGTTGACAAAGTTGATTTCCGCGCCGCAAATTCCCGTCAGCTCCGCAAGCAGATTTTGCATATTGATGTTCCGATTCATATATTCCCGCAGTGTAACCATATCAATTTTTAATTCATCGCCTTGATTTTCTGCAATTTTCTGTTTGACATCTTCGGTGTATTTGCGCATATAATCGCGGATATACACAAAGCGCTCGTCCGCCAGCTCCAGTAAACCGGCTAGTCGAGAGTAGTCTCGGACAATCTGTCTGGGCACGTCAAACTCGCTTTTATAGCCCACGTCATGTGTAATGGCAGACCAAGTATGCTGCAGGGACGAGCGAATTTGAACTTCAAATTTTTTTCCGCAAATTTCGTCAGGATATTGTGAATCAAAGGGCAGCGAGCAAATGTAGTGCAGCGAAAGGTACCCAAAGGTGTTCGGATCAAGCTCCGTCCGCTTATCTACAGAGTTTTCGCGGTCAATCTCAAAGGTGCTTTCGATGAAATTGGCAATACGATCCACATCATCTGCAAAAAAACAGACAATTCTGGTGCCTAAAATATCCGTGATGTCGGAGAGGCTTTTGTATTTTTCACCTTTCAGCTCCAGCTTTCCCGCAAGACTATCTTGCTCTTTTACTCGGTGCTCAATGGTAATTACTTCTACCCCGCTCTGTTTTACGATGTCGTGCAGAATATTGGAAACGACGTCCCCGAGCATGATAAAGTCATTTCTTACCATGCAGTATTCCGCTAAAATGTTTTTATTTTTCAGATTCATAGCTGACTCCCATCTTAAATAGTTGCGTTAGTATATATGTTTACTATTATATAAAGCGAAGCGTCGGGAAAGCGTCGGGGATTCAATTAAAAAAACAAGTTATTTTAAACTTTTTAATTTTCTGCAATTTGAGCAAAATTCCCGACGCTTTCCCGACACTTCGTTTTGTATACTGAATGCACCAACAAAATAAAACATTTATTGGAGGAACCAAAAATGACAATCAACAAAACCTTAAATGAAACCGAATTAACCCTTGCCCTCTCCGGCCGTCTGGACACCACCACCGCACCCCAGCTGGAAACGGAGCTGAAAGCTTCCATGGACAATGTAAATAATCTGATTATGGATTTTAAGTCGCTTGATTACATATCTTCCGCAGGGCTTCGCGTGCTTCTCTCTGCCCAAAAGGTGATGAGCAAGCAGGGCAAAATGGTCATTCGCAATGTAAATGATACGATTCTTGAGGTGTTCGAGGTGACAGGCTTCAATGACATTCTTACTATAGAATAATACATGGGCAGTCAAAATACGCTCAATGGCGGCATTGAGCTTCTACAAAACGACGATTTTCTGAAACACCTGTCCTTCAAATTTATGGTGTCGTCCATTTTAGGAATGTTCGTCCTGTACGCAGGTGCGGTAATCAACACCATGATTGTCAGTATGTACCTTGGAGAGGTGGGCTTGGCGGCTATTTCACTGGTGAGTCCGGTTTATCTGGTTTACTATACAGCCGGTGCCATGGGCATCGGTGGTAGCGTTGTAGCTCTGCGTTATATTGGAAAAAGCGACTATTTGAGCTATCGTCAGGCGTTTACCTGCGCGACAGAATTAATGGTTCTGGCTTGCGTTGTGATGACGGTGCTTGCGTATGTGTTTTTTGAACCTTTGACCAGAATACTCAGCGGCGGCTCAGAGAGTGCAGCGCTTGTAGCCGACTACCTGCGCATGTATATTCCCGGTGGCGCGGGTACGCTGATGGTATACATTCCGATTTATTTTCTTAAAACAGATGGAAAGCCAAAAGCCTCATCTATGCTATATTTTCTCTCCTCGATTTTAAACGTGCTGTTATGCTGGCTGTTAATAGGCCCTGTCTGTAACATGGGCATCGGCGGCGCCGGTTTAGCCACGTCTATATCTATGAGCGTCACCGCGGTGGTGGGCTTCTTTGTTCTGCTGCGCGGAAATCGAGAATTGCGGCTGGAGAAGGGCTCGTTTACGAGGCGCAACATCTGCCAAATTCTGATAACAGGGTCGCCCAACGGGCTTGTAAATTTGCTGGAATCCGCACGAATTTTTCTCATCAATATACTGCTGCTGCGAGTGGGAACGGATATGCTGTTATCCTCGTTTACCGTGGTGCGCAATACCATGGACTTGCTTACATCTATTATACTTGGCACCTCCGCGGCACTGCTGCCGCTGGTTGGTATTTTTCACGGAGAACGCGACCACATCAATATCCACAGGGTGATGAAGCTGGCGCGGCGTGTGGGTTTAGCAATCATCGTTCCGCTCATTCTGCTGGTGAGTTTGTTTCCGAACGCCGTTTCGGCTATTTTCGGTATTGCCAATCCGCAGGTGCTTGCAGAAAATCGTCTGGCGCTGCCGCTCAGCTGTATTGGGCTGGGCTTTGGGTACATCAACACACTGTACGTCGGTTACCTAGCTACCGTCGAGCGCGAGTGGATTGCCAATTTGATTACCGCACTGCGCCTGTTTGTCTATCTGGCGTTGTTTTCTACCATACTGTCCGGGCCGTTTGGCAGTGTGGGCATATGGGTTAGCTTTACCCTCACCGAAGCGGCGACGATGCTTACCTATTTCGTTATCCGCAGGTATCTGCGCTGGCGAAATCGGTCGCTGGATATTTATCTGCTCGATACAAAGGAAGAGATTGCTGCGGACATCACCTTTTCTGTGCGCAACAATATTGAGGACATTGTTGTTGCCTCGGATCGTATCACAGCTTTTTGTACGGAGAACGAAATCGCTATAAATAGATCCAACAAGGTGGGGCTTGCGGTTGAGGAAATTCTGAGCGTCCTAATCGTTCACTGTCTGAATCCCGCAAAAGAGCAGTATGTAGATATCCGCGTACGCAAGCTGAATGACGAGGTGATGATACGCTTTCGCTACACAGGTAAGATATTTGACCCGGTGCGTTATTATGAGCTGCACAAGGCTGACGAAGAGATGATGAGTGAGTTGTTAGGTCTAAAGCTTATCATAAACGCATCTTCTCTGATTGAATTTCGGCAGACCTTTGGCAGCAACAACCTAATGATTATTTTTTAAATTTGGAGGTAATATGACAAAATCTGACACAATAGAAACAAAGCCGGTCATACGCAGTGGAACAATCGCCGATTATGAAGCTATTGAACTGCTGTGTAACGAGCGCTATGGCATAGGCTATGTAAACCGACAGACGGTGGCGCATTGGACGCAGTGTCCGGCGTTGTTTTTGGTGGCGGAGCAAGATGGCTGCTTTGCCGGATTTTCGGTGTTTGTCCCGAAAACGGCGGAGGCTGTCGCGGAATATATGGCAATGCCGATTGAAGATGTCTTGGCGGCATCGGCAGGTAAGCCTTCACTGATTTATAAAAGCGCTGCCGTTGTGATGACCTATGAGCATCGTGGAATCATGAAGACTATGTTGACACATCAGCTGGAGAAAGCAAAAGAAATGGGGTTCGGTGCTGTGTTTGCTTCCGCATGGGAGTATGGCGGAGTAGTCCCTATGGCAGGCATGTTCGCCGGTCTGGGCTTCGAGCCGCTGTATCGGCGCGAGATGCTATGGTATCACATCAAGGACTATGTCTGTGTGGTTTGCAATGGAGCGTGCACCTGCAATGCTGTGATTTATCAAAAAAAGCTTTGATGAGATACCAACACAGACAACGGTCTGCCCTACGACCCTACAGCGACTGTGCATAATCGGCTAGAGCATGGTAAAGTTCAACCATGCTCTAGCCGATTTTTTTATTTCCATATTTAATTTTTCAATCAACCTACGCACAGTGTCGTTGCATTTGGTCAGCGCAATGGGCTTTGGGTTTCTTTTATTTCTATAAAATCACTCAGCTTCTGTTTGACAAACTCGAACAAATCTATCGAGCCGTATTTTGCCGCGAGGCGTTCTGCCGAGATTCTGCCGCCGGCTTTTTTGTTGTGTCCGCCGCCTGAGCCGATTCCATCGCACACAAAGGCGACCAGCAAGTTTGCCGAAATTTGGTTGTCGCAGCTTCGGACTGATATTTGATATCCATTGTCCACCTCCGTATAACAAAAGCTGACTGAAATAACGTCAACCTGTATCATGAAGTCGCCGATGATACCCAAAATTGCCTGATCACAGCGCATGGCGGACACAATGGCAAAGCGTTTTTGCGGGTCAAAATAATGCTCCTGCATGGCATCGCTGGCAATCATCAGCTCGGCTACCGTCATGGTGGATTTAGTCAGCTTTTCAAACAGCGGGAGCTCGCCGGACAGGGCTGTTCGCATCTTCATATCATTTTCACGATACAGGTCGTAAAAAGATGAGGTGTCGATAAACAGACCGTACAGCAAGGCTATACGCAGTGCCTCGTTGCCCTTTACATCATACCCCTCCTGCTCCAACAGCTCCCATACAATGGTAGAGCAGCTCTGGTAATCGCTTTTGATGAGGACATGAGGACGTTCCTCCATGGACCGAATATGATGATCGACCACGGCGACGGCGGGAGCCTCAAACCTTGTCACATTTCCCGCTCCATACTGGCCGTCTGCAATAAGCAGCAGCTCGGTTTGCGGTAGAACGTCCACATGACGAATTGGTATTTTACATTTGTCTATCAGCAGCCTAAGGTTGTGTTTTTTAATTAGCATCTCACCGCTGTAAATAATTTCAGCCGCAATGCCGTGCTCATTGAAATAGCAGTAAAGACCAAACGCAGATGCCAGCGTATCGGAATCAGGGCTATTGTGGCACTGAATGCAGATGCTCTTGTAGGATAAAAGCTGTTGTAAAAAACCCATATGTCCTCCATTTAACCCGCCATAATTTGCGCGATGGCACTATACAAAGCTTTAATTCGTTTGAAATGATATGTGCCACACTTACGAATTTTTAAGATTGGTTATATTAATGCGAAATTCCCTTTCGCAATATTTGGTTAGAGTGATAACTCTTTTTCAGATGCGCTTCAGTTATTGTACAAAATGAAACGTCGGGAAAGCGTCGGGAATTTTGAAAAAAGATGCGTTTTTATAAAGGCTTTTTTTAGAATTTCAGCTTTTTGGCTAATCACCGACGCTTCACCGACGTTTGGTATTTTATAGTAAATATAATTATTATAAAGCTTATCTGCGGAGTGAACGAGAAAGCGCAGTATTGGTTACAACGGATATTTATAAAGTGAATAAGAAAAAGGTGGAAATGAAGATGGATAAAAATATGATGATGCGGTTTTGTGAGGACGATGTGATCCTCACACAGGGTAGCGAAAAGCGTGAAATGTACAAAATCCTTTCCGGAAAAGCGGCGGTCTATTTTAACTATGGCACGCCGGAGGAGTATCTTATTGGCGTATTGTCTGAGCAGCGCTGCTTTGGCGAGCTGTCAATTCTGTGCGGAAAGCCGAGCGCCCACTCAGTTGTTGCCTTGGGTGAGATGCTGGTGCTGCGCATCACAGAGCAAACCTTTGATGATTTCATCAAGAACAACACGCAGAATGCTATTGTGATTATGCGCAACCTTGCAAGGACGGTTGACACCCTTAGCTTCAATTTGAATATGGTCAATGAGGATTTGGCAACGATGAGCAGTGTAAAGGACGATGTGCAGAAAATGCAGGACATCACGCAACAAGTCCGACAGCGTACCGCAATGGACGCTGTTCAAAAAGCATTGTTCATACAGTTAATTTAGAGTCAGCCGGTGCAAAATATAAACAACGAAATAAAAATTTAGCGGCGCTTTTGCGGCACTTAATGCGGTATGACCTTTCCTCAGCACAGCGTGCTGATGTTTTCTCAAGGCTCGCCGCCGAATATAGAACCAAATAATAAGCGAGAGCGGACGGTATTGTCAGCTCTCGCTTGTGCTTTTAAGTTCTCATTAAACGAGGTCTATTGTTGTGGGGTCTAGGCGGTAGGTGGTGTCCTTGCGCTCTACTATTATCTCTATGCGGCGGCGCAGCTCGTCGTCTGACAATATTTTGTCTAAAAGCTCTCGCGTAGGGTTTATTGCGGTGGAGTGACCCACAAGCTTGAACATAGAGAAATCTCCTGTGGTGTCGCCGTAGGCGTAGCACTTTGCCAAGTCCAAATCGTACTTTTGGCACAGCTCATCTATGGCGGCGCGTTTGCTGACAGAGTTCCACATGGGTATAATCTCGCCAGTGTAAAGCCCGTCTTTGTCTACATTATATATAGTGCCGCGGCAATCGTCCATTTTATACTGTGCACACATATGCGAAACAAGCTCGTAGGGAGAGCCCGAAATGGCTATTACCTTGTGCCCTTGCTCGCGGTGCCACTTCATTTTATCGCGCGTGTAGGTGTAAACGCGCTGCCCCTTTTGCTCTACCACCCGCTTTGCAATATATTCTATATGCACGCGGTTTACCCCCACGACGGTGTCACTGTAAATATCAACCATTTTTTTAAGGTAGGTGTCGTAGTCGCCCTCGCGCCTGTCCCAGCGCCTGTAGGCAGGCTCTACCTCGTCGTCCCATTTGCTGCTGTCTATAAGCTCATACTGTATCATCTTGTGGAACATCTCGCAAATAAGCCCCTCGCGTGAGATTGTTCCGTCAATATCGAAAAATGCTGCACTTTCGGACATATAAACGCCGCCTCTCATGGTTTTTCTACAGTATATCAAAACTAAGGGGGTTTAGCAACGCTGTGGCAAAGCTCAATAGTTACATAATGTAACTTAAAAATTGAAGCTAAAGTAGAAAAAGTACCTCTTTTAATGATAAAAACACTTGTAAAGTGTAATATTTAGCGCTATGCTATAAATAGTTACAAATAAATTACAACTTTTTTTCAAAAACACTTGACAACTGTAACTTGTGTGGTTATACTAAGGATAGTCAAAACAGAGATGGAGACTCTGAGGACTAAAAAATTAATAAAATTTATGGAGGAATTTACACATGAAAAAAGTACTTGCACTTGTACTTGCAGTTGTTCTTGCCTTTGGCATGGCAACAGTTGCTTTTGCTGCTCCAAGCACAAAAGCAAATAGCGTAGAGATTGGCAAACAAGTTTATAAAATCAACTCAGATTGGCTTCAAGAAGTGGACGGCTCTGACCTTCGTTCTAACACAACTTATTATTACCGTGTTTTGAATGCTTCAAGCGAAGCAACCATCGCAGCCGGTAAACCTATGGATTCCGGTATGATGAGCAAAATCTCAACATACAGCGCTTTGAGAATCAGAACAGACGTTACAGACGGCGCGGGTTACATTTCCAGCAGACCGGCTTTCTCTGTTAAAGGTGTAAAAGGCCTTAAAGATGCACTTGGTAAAGAGATAACAACATTTAATGCTGGTAAAAAAGTTAACACACCTTTAGTTTCTTTTACAACAGCAAACAAATTCAACAAAGAAGCTGCTGACTTAAACTTCTCATCTGAGGTTTATAAGGGCGGCGACTTAGTTAGCGGAAGTATAGTATTTAATGGTTCAGTTGGTTATGGAACAAAAGACGCTGCCGGCAGCTTTACAGTTCCTAAGGACGGCGCAATTGTTAACTTTGAAGGACAAGAGAAGATAGAAGCTTACTTTGG
>JAVWJP010000009.1:0-26446 GCA_036638975.1 Hydrogenoanaerobacterium sp. | reverse complement strand
AGGACGGCGCAATTGTTAACTTTGAAGGACAAGAGAAGATAGAAGCTTACTTTGGCGACACCGACGTACATTTCGATGTAGACGCTAAAGACCAAAAAGACCTCTACCTCCATTTGGTAACAAAAGACGATGCCCTTACAGACAAATTCCCAGATGCTGACCTTAAAGTTTACAAATTTGAAGGCAACAACAAAACTTTCCGTCGCACAGGTAAATTAACAATCCCTGCTGACATGGTAGAAAACAAAGACGGCAAAATGGTTGCTCCTGTTCTTTACAACTACGAGAGCGGCAAACTTACAGTAAACAAAGATGCTAAATACAACTCCGATGCTTCTTGCTTTGAAATCAAAACAAACAAACTCGGCAACTATGTTGTATCTGCACAAGAGCTTAAAGTAGCTGAAGAGCCTGCAACAGATGCACCGGTAGACCCAGTAGCACCCGGCACACCTGGCACAGCAGTACCAAACCCTGACACAGGCGCTAACGACTTCGTTGGCCTTGCTGTTGCTCTTGCAGTAGTTTCTGTAGCTGGCATTGCAGTTGCAAAACGTAAATAATTAACCCTTATAAGTTAATTATGCCGAAAGGCTAAATAAAACGAGGCACCGATTCTCCACGGTGCCTTGTTTTTTTGTGTCCAAAAGTTCTCACATAGGGTTTATTGCGGTGGAGTGACTCACAAGCTTGAACATAGAGAAATCTCCGGTGGTGTCGCCATAGGCGTAGAACTTTGCCAAGTCCAAAACTCAATAGTTACATAATGTAACTTAAAAATGGAAGCTCAAGCATAAAAAGTACCTCTTTTAATGAAAAAACATTTGTAAAGTGTAATATTTAGCGCTATGCTATAAATAGTTACAAATAAATTACAACTTTTTTTCAAAAACACTTGACAACTGTAACTTGTGTGGTTATACTAAGGATAGTCAAAACAGAGATGGAGACTCTGAGGACTAAAAAATTAATAAAATTTATGGAGGAATTTACACATGAAAAAAGTACTTGCACTTGTACTTGCAGTTGTTCTTGCCTTTGGCATGGCAACAGTTGCTTTTGCTGCTCCAAGCACAAAAGCAAATGACGTAGTTATCTTCAGCAACCTTTATACAATATCGTCAGACTACCTTAAAGATGTGGACGGCACTGACCTTAGATCAAATACAACTTATTATTACGAGGTTGCGTATGCCAAAAGCGAAGCAAGCGACGCAAAAGGTCTACCTTTTATGGATTCAGGTATGATGAGTAAAATCTCAACATACAGTGCTTTGAGAATTAGAACAGACGTTACAGACGGCGCAGGTTACATTTCTAGCAGACCGGCTTTCGTTGTTAAAGGTGTAAAAGGCTTTAAAGACAAAGATGGTAAGATTACAGAAACATTTAATGCCGGCAAAAAAGTTAACACAGCTTTAGTTTCTTTTACAACAGCAAATAAATTCAATAAAGAAGCTGCTGACTTAAACTTCTCATTTGATGTTTATAAGGGCGGCGACATAGTTCCTAGCTTCCAGTTCCTCGGTAGTATGCCATTTAATGGTTCAGTTGGTTATGGAACAAAAGACGCTGCCGGCAGCTTTACAGTCCCTAAGGACGGCGCAATTGTTAACTTTGAAGGACAAGAGAAGGTAGAAGCTTACTTTGGTGACACCGACGTACATTTCGATGTAGACGCTAAAGACCAAAAAGACCTTTACCTCCGTCTGGTAACAAAAGACGATGCCCTTACAGAGAAATTCCCAGATGCTGACCTTAAAATCTACAAATTTGAAGGCAACAACAAAACTTTCCGTCGCACAGGCAAATTAGTAATCCCTGCTGACATGGTAGAAAACAAAGACGGCAAAATGGTTGCTCCTGTTCTTTACAACTACGAGAGCGGCAAACTTACAGTAAACAAAGATGCTAAATACAACTCCGATGCTTCTTGCTTTGAAATCAAAACAAACAAACTCGGCAACTATGTTGTATCTGCACAAGAGCTTAAAGTAGCTGAAGAGCCTGCAACAGATGCACCGGTAGACCCAGTAGCACCCGGCACACCTGGCACAGCAGTACCAAACCCTGACACAGGCGCTAACGACTTCGTTGGCCTTGCTGTTGCTCTTGCAGTAGTTTCTGTAGCTGGCATTGCAGTTGCAAAACGTAAATAATTAACCCTTATAAGTTAATTATGCCGAAAGGCTAAATAAAACGAGGCACCGATTCTCCACGGTGCCTTGTTTTTTTGTGTCTAAAAGCTTAGCATGTAACAAAGCAAAAAGAGCACCGGCTTTAAAGCTGGTACTCTTTTTGCATAAATAGGGGGTAAGAGATAAGTTAATTGAAGATGACAAGCTCGGTTTCTTTGTCGAACATATGCAGCTTGTTGTTATCAAAAGCAATTTTAAGTACGTCATCTGCCTTAGCTGTAGAGCGTGAGGGAACCTTTGCCGTAAGCTTTACGCCGGCGCAATCGAGGTATAAGAATATCTCTGCGCCCATCATCTCAGCAACATCAACCTTTGCATCTACTACGCTATGCTCTGCGCTCTCAAGGAACACAGGCTCGTCGTGAATGTTCTCGGGGCGAATGCCCATTATTACTGTTTTGCCAATGTATTTGTTAAGGGTTTCGGGTGTCGCCTTGCCAGATGGAATATTTATTGAATACTTGTCAAAATCGGCTGTGTAGCCATTATCTTTTTTGTTAAGAGTAGCTTCTATAAAGTTCATTTGCGGTGAGCCTATAAAGCCTGCCACAAACATATTGCAAGGTTCGTCGTACAGCTTTTGCGGTGTGTTTACCTGCTGAACAAAGCCATCTTTCATAACTACTATTCTGTCACCCATTGTCATAGCCTCGGTTTGGTCGTGCGTTACATAAACAAAGGTTGTGCCAAGGCGCTTGTGCAGCTTTGTAATTTCGGTTCTCATAGAGGTACGCAGCTTTGCATCTAGGTTAGAAAGCGGCTCGTCAAGTAAGAAAACCGCCGGGTCGCGAACCATGGCGCGCCCTAAAGCAACACGCTGGCGCTGACCGCCCGAAAGAGCCTTTGGTTTGCGGTTAAGCAGGTGCTCGATATCAAGAATTTTGGCAGCAGCCTCTACCTTTTCTTTAATTTCTTCCTTAGGAACCTTGCGCAGCTCAAGCCCAAATGCCATGTTTTTAAAAACTGTCATGTGCGGGTACAGGGCATAGTTTTGAAAAACCATCGCGATATCTCTGTCCTTAGGTGCAACGTCGTTTACAAGACGGTCTCCTATGTAAAGCTCGCCCTTGCTTATTTCTTCAAGACCGGCTATCATACGCAAGGTGGTAGATTTACCGCAGCCCGAAGGACCTACCAAAATAACAAATTCCTTGTCCTCAATCTCAAGGCAAAAATCGCTGACGGCTGTAACGTCACCCGGGTAGATTTTAAAAATGTTTTTTAAACTGATACTTGCCATTATTACACCCACTTCTCTTAATTTTGCTTGCTTACTTGCACTTTTTTTAAGTGCTTGTATAATAGTAATTAAGCTATAGGCTTATTATATTACGTGCGGACAAGGTTTACAATGGTAATTTGTTGATGTGAGGTGTAAAATGCAAAAGCTTAATGAAACGCCGCAGCTAGTGTGCGAAGCCGAGGTGCTAATACGCAAAAAATACGCTTATATCGCGGGGATTGACGAGCTGGCGCAGACGCTTGCAGTAAGCAAGCCTCATCTTATACGAGAATTTTCATTGTACATGGGTATTCCGCCTGGCAAATATTTGTGCGAAACGCGGCTTAAAAATGCAAAGCTGCTTCTGCGCACAGGTGAATATAATTTGGAAGCAATTGCCGACATGGTAGGTTTTGCGGGCGCTAATTATTTTTGCAAGGTGTTTAAAAAAGCAACGGGGCAAACGCCGCGGCAGTACGCAAAAAGTGCGGGCAGCAGTGACGAAGCAGCAGAGCTGGAGCAGGTATATTATTTGTAAAGAGGGTGCATAGTGGTGAATGATATGAGATTACGAATGGCAAGCCCAGAGGACGCACGCTCGCTTTTAAAAATATATGCGCCGTATGTAGAGCACACAAACATAAGCTTCGAGTACGAAGTGCCAAGCACAGATGAGTTTTCAAAGCGTATTAGCGAGGTGACTGCAAAATACCCATACCTTGTGTGCGAGCTTGATGCTGTGCCTGTGGGCTACGCATACGCGCTGCGCTACAGGGCGAGGGCGGCATACGCATGGAGCGTAGAAACCTCTGTTTATCTTGCTCCGCAGGCACAGCACAGGGGTATAGGCAAGGCGCTTTATGCGGCACTGTTTGAGCTGCTGCAAAAGCAGGGGGTTTACATGGTTTACGCCTGTGTAAGCGGCGAAAACGCGAGCAGCCAAAGCTTTCATCTTGCACAGGGCTTCGAGCAAGTTGGGGTTACAAAAAATGTCGGCTTTAAGCGCGGGCAGTGGCTTAACACCACTTGCTATGAAAAACAGCTTTTGCCGCTTAGCACACCGCCGCTGCCCTTTGTGCCTTTGGGCGAGCTTGAGCAGGGCACGGTGTGTAAAATACTTAATAAATATTTTTAATGGGGCACGGTTATAGAAGAAAATGCGCTGCAAAATATTAAAAAATAGCGCGCGAAAAGGCTTATTTATTATTATGCTACAGCTTAAAGACCATAGTGGCAATATTAAAGTAAATTATAATTGAAAATGTGTCAACTATTGTGGTTATAAGCGGGGACGCCATAATGGCGGGGTCTACATGGCATTTTTTAGCCAAAATGGGCAGCATACAGCCTACAAGCTTTGCGGCAACAATAGTTGCAATAAGCGAAAGAGATATTACGAGCGCCAGCCTTGGGTCTTTGTAAATAAGCATGATTCTTAAACCGTTTGCTATAGCGAGGACTATGCTTACAACTATTGACACTCTAAATTCTTTCCACAATATTCTTAAAGTGTCAGAAAAATGCAGCTCGTCCACGGCAAGCCCGCGTATTATAAGCGTGGAGCTTTGGGAGCCGCAGTTTCCGCCGGTATCCATAAGCATGGGTATAAACGACACTAAAATAGGCATCAGAGTAAATGCGTCTTGATAGCGAGAAATTATTGCACCTGTAAGTGTTGCCGAAAACATTAGCACCAAAAGCCATACAATGCGGTTTTTTGCGTGTTTTAGCACAGAGGTTTTAAGGTAAGCCTCGTCACTTGCGGCGATAGCTGCCATTTTGTGGATATCCTCGGTGGTTTCCTCTGTTAGAACGTCCATGGCATCGTCAAAGGTAATTATGCCGACAATGCAGCCCTCGGAATCTACAACAGGTATGGCGATAAGACCGTATTTACGAAACATATTTGCCGCATATTCTCTGTCATCGTTGGTCCTGACAGAAATAAAGCTTTTGTTCATCAGCGAGCTGATAGCTGTATCCCCGTCGCTTATTAGTAAATCTTTTGCGGTTACTATGCCTAAAAGCTTGCGCTTTTGTGTTACGTAGCAGGTGTAGACGGTTTCGCTGTCAATGCCTATGGTGCGTATTTTTTCTAGTGCCTCTTTTACCGTAAGTTTAAGGTTAAGCTCTATAAACTCTACCGTCATAATACTTCCGGCGCTGTCATCAGAGTATTGCAAAAGGTGGTTTATATCGGCTCGGCTTTCTTTGTCTATGCTTTCTAAAAGCTGTGTTACCACATTAGCGGGCATATCGCTTAAAAAATCAACTGCATCATCGGCAAACATGGCATCAAACAAGCTGTATACCTCTTGCTTGCTGAAGGTGCGTATAAGCTCTTGACGAATGTCGTTTTCCATGTAAGAAAAAACCTCGGCGGCTTTTTCTTTTTTTATAAGCCTAAAGGCAATTGCTAAATTGTCGCTGTCAAGTTCAGAGAGCAAGGCTGCCAAATCTACCGAATTGTATATTGACAGTACCTCGTGTATAGACTTAAATTTTTTTTCTTCAAGTAGCTTTACCAGTACTTTTTTATCCATAATATCCTCCTATTTTTGGGCATAAAAATAGCCATGTCTAATGAATCAGACACGGCAACAGCTTACCCGCGGGAGGTGTCACATTAAAAAACCTGTGACGCCGGCGGGCATAATACGGTTGTCATATCTGTTTTAGCAGTATTCTTACTTCGTCCTATATTGTCGTCCAACAAAGCCCACCTCCATTTTATGTGTTGATATTTTACTTACTCTAAATATTCTATCACTCTAACGTTTATAAGTCAATCTTTAACAGATGCTCTGATTATCTTCTAATATTATAAGAACACATTCCGCCCTTATTACATAAGATAATAAGAGAATGGCGTAAGCTATTCACAAAACAGTAAAGGAATGATTTTTATGTCAATGCCGGTAATTACCCCAGGCACAGTAACCACAGCACAAGCTATAGCAGATTTAATCGAATCAGTGGCACTTGAGGAAACAGGTCTTTCTCATATTTTAAATGCCGAGGGTGAAAAAATTCAGGCTTTTGTGGCTATGTCAGGCGTTACGGCGGCAGAGCTTTTGGCTGTAAACCAGTCTGTGCAAAACACAATAAACGCCATTACACGCTTAGAGATGATACTTCAGAGCAAGCTGGATTTGTTTGCGGCTAAAATAAGCGCTTAACATATCCGCTGCAACTTTCCAATATCAAAAATAATATGCAATAAAGTACACAAAAAAGCTCAAGGATAACAGCTTCAGTTATCCTTGAGCTTTTTACCGCTAAGTTTTAAATATATGCTTTAATGCAAAAGCTGCCGCAGCTAGGTTAAGCGCGGCAGCTTTTGATTTTTTGTTTTATTTTGTTTTTTCACAGTTGATTTCGCTGTCTGCTTCGCACTCCATTTCGCAATCAATACCACATTCGTTTTCAGTACAGTCATTACATGGAGGCACAATGGGACAGTAGCATTTTTGTGCCGCTTCAAGCTTTGAGTACAGCACTTGTTCAAGCTGTGTTACATAAATTATGGTGCGGTTTACTTCTTCGTTTACCGCTAAAAGCTCGGCGGTGCAGCTTGCAATAGCAACAGCTTTTTGTATTTTCTCGCCCTCGGCATTTAAAATGTGCGCTATAGCTGCTTCTACAAGGGCGATAGATTCTAAAATGTCGTTGCAGCCGTTGTATGGCGGGCGCGGTGGACAGCACTCGCATTCGTCACAGGGTGCTGTGCAATCGCCATGGCAGCCGCAGCATATTTTGTTGCACGGCAAAATATTGCCCATAATATGGCGCGGCAGGCGCAGCTCTAAAAGGTATGGGTAACAGCCTTGTTTTAATGTGAGTGCTTTAAAATAATCGTATTCAAGGTCGCGTCCGCAATAAAGCATCTGCCGTATAATATCGCCCTCGGGAGGTGTAAATTCTTCAATAATAGCACCGTCCTCAGATATAACACGCACTTGCTGTTCGTCTTTTATAAAATAATAAATATAACAGGGAGATATGCAGGTGACACCTGTTATAAACGCACCCGGGCAATGCTTAATTTCATCTGCATTTTCCGGGTGAAGCTTATTTATATGTATTATTTTATCGCCCATTGAAACAAGCAGAGAGTTGCTTTTGCAGCAATATGCAACGCATGAAAAAACCCCGCAAAAAGGCTCCGGTCTAAGCAGGCTTACTTCCTTTAGGTCTTCGTTTAGCTTATAAATTCCGTGGCAGCGTGTACACGACGTTGCCCAAAAGCATTTTTCGGTGCTGTCATAGCAAATTGACGAATAAACTCTGCCCACCGGTATATCCTCTACTAATTTAAGACATTTATCCAGCTTGGATATTTTTTTACGATTTTTTGCCGTTAAATAATAGCAGCAGCCATCAAAGGCTATTCCTTGATAGCTAAAGTTGTTTTCTGTGAAAAGGGGAATAGTACCGCAAATTTGAAACATTTTTTGCTCCCTCCATATAGAAAAATTGAATTACATTTCATTATATGTAAGGGGGAGTATTTAAGTGATTTTTTGTGTCGTTATATAAAATTAATTTTAATGGCATATTGCAAATGCCGTGGTTATTCTCGGCAAGCCTTTTTTGCTTTTTTAACAAGGTACATTTTTTCGTCTGCTCGTTCTAAAATAGTTTCCGGCAGCAAGCTCATATTGCTTGAAACATAAAAAATGCCGCAGCTTATTGATAATGTATAGTCTTTTTGTATTAAAGATATTTTTTCGTTTAGGAGATTTACTTTTTCTCGCGCATTGGCTTCGATATAGTTTGGAAAAATGATGATAAATTCGTCGCCGCCAACTCTGCAAGTTACACTGTCCTCGTCTTGTATCTCAAGCATTGCATTTGCTACTGTTATTATGTAGTCATCACCGACAAGATGCCCCTTGCTGTCGTTCACATACTTTAGGCCGTCTAAATCGACCATGCACACGGTAAACTCCTTTTTACCCGATACCAAATTATCCAGCATTTGCATTCCGTAGCGCCTGTTAAAAAGCCCTGTCAATTCATCTTTAAAGGCAAGGCTCTCCAGCTGCTCCTTTTGAACCCTTTCGTTAGTGACATCTGAAATAAAATGTACATATGCCATTTTGTCGTTCCACTGCACCGAAAAAGTTCTGGCGTACAAATCTCTCCCGCTGATATTACACGAAAACATAAACTCATCACTGTCATCTGAAGATGAATATGCGCGAATATGTTCAAGCAGGTTGCAGCTTTTGCCTAAGCAAATAAGCTCGTCCTCCTGCGGGTTGTAAAAGTGCTCTTTGGCAGAAAGGTTAATATAAAGCACTTTGCCCGTTTTGCTCTCGGTAACAACGACCCAATCGCGCATACCGTCCATTATGGCAACAAGCAGGTTCATAGATTTAGTAAGGGCATCAGTCTTGGATTTAAGCTTGTTTTCTCTCTCTTCAAGCTGTGCAACCATTTGGTTGAATGAATTAGAAAATTCGCCTAAAAAGCTAACCTTTTGCTTATAATCGCCGTTGGCAACCTGGTTTGCCTGCCACGCCAAATGCCTTAGACTGGACTGTAGCTCTTTTAAATTTGATGCCATAAGATTATGCCTGTCGGGGGCTTTTATATTTATGTTGCCAATTGACAAGTTTTTAAGAAAATCGTTTGATTCGGCGGAACAATAGGCAAGATAAGAGATTGCATTTTGCAAATCTACCAATTCCTTTGATGAAACCTTTGGCTGTTCATCTTCGGAGAGAGGTAGCTTATTATGCACTATGTTTTTTATCTGTCTAAGCAAAATCTCGATATCTTGTTCGTTCATTTAGTCAGTTACCCCTTTCATAAAATCTTGGCAATTGTACGCATAGCTGCATTTTTACTTAGCTGCCTTATCATCATGTACAAATGCTTCAAAACGGCAAACTCGTGCACCCGTCGCCCAGCAGTCTACCTCTGTCACTATATAATCGTTTTTTGTGTATGCTTTTAATACTCCTGCCAAAAACCCCTCGTCATAGTTGCAGACGGTTTCGCCCGTGATAGGAAGCCCTGAGCAGTCCAAATCTTCACCAACCGTTAAAACGGCAGCGCCTGTTTTAGGGTCGAATTTTTCTACCCTTAAAATTCCTATTTTGCTTTTTTCTAGGGTATCCTGCAATTGTGCTATAAATTCGTTAAGCGGCAGAGTTAAATCGAGCAGCTGTGTTGCAAGCTCTTTTCCGGCTAGCTCTCCGGCATCTTTAAAAACAGCAATGGCTTCGTCATTTCCATATCGCTTAGATAATACATCTCTGATGGTGTATTGCATTAAGCGGTATACAAATACCGGCATATCTGTCCCAAGGTTTCTTCTTCCTTCGCTTACATCTCCTATAGAGCCCCACGAAAATTTGTTATCTTCTTCGGTGTCAAACATTTTAAACATGATATGTAACCATTCCTTCCAAATTTAATATTGTATAATTTTATAATAATTCTTTAATACAGTAAGTATACCTTATTAGAATATAAAAATCAATAAAATTACAAATTAAGAACAAAATAGAACGAATTTACAAAAAAAGAGCCGTCCTCAACTGGCGGCTCTAAAGCGTTTAACTTTTTACTGCTTTGCATAGGCACACAGGCTTTGGCAAACCTGTGTGCCTACATAATATGATAATTTTTTTGATGCTTAGCTGATAGCTGTCGATTTCTTTGGAGCAGGGCTGTTAGAGTCGACTACTACCGTTATGCCGCCAAATTGTGATGTGAAATAGATATAACCATTTGTATCATACTTATATTGAGAATTTGGTATAAGGTTGTAAGTGTCGGACGATGAATTGTAGGTAAAAATCTTTAAAGCTTTTTTATTTGTAGCAGCAGGGTTGAGCTTAATAATAGTGCTTGCATTTACACCTATGGGCTTTGCTTCGTCATAGACAACCGTTGTTATAACATTGTTGCTGCCGAACGAGGTTTTAAAGCGGTCGCTTAGTACCTTAACAGTATTGTAAAGTGATGGGTCGGTAAAAACCTTCAGTTTTAAATCTTCTTTTAGAACCTTTGCAAGGTCATCGTAATTTACGGTTATGCGAGATGTAACTGTAGTGACCGATGTTTGGTCGAAGGTAAGCTGCAAAACAATTGCTATATTGTTTTTCTTTGCAAGCTCATCAGCTACTTTTTTAAGTGTCGTCAGACCATTGGGCTCAAGGATATCGTAATCGACAAAAAAGACATTTACAAATGCGGTTTTACTCTTTTTTTCCACAGCCTTTTTAATAGCTGCTTCTATTTGCGCACGTACATCATTGCTGCCGGCAACTTTGGCATCTATTATGCGCAGAGCGGGTTTTTCGTCATTTGCTTGACCACCTCCTGTGCCGGAGCTTGTAGGAGTGGGTGGAGTTGGTGGAGTGGGAGTGGGAGTGGGAGTGGGAGTAGGAGTAGGAGTTGGAGTTGGAGTTGGAGTAGGAGTTGGAGTTGGAGTTGGAGTTGGAGTTGGAGTTGGAGTGGGTGGAACAATAGGCTTAGACACAGGTTTAATTGTGTTCTTGCCACCGGTAATCAATGTAATTCCTGTCACACGGGTGCTTGCTGCTTTGCTGTCTGCAAATGTGACACCAACACCCTGCCAGTTATCAAGTGTGCTGCCTAATATGTTCGATATCTCTAATTTAATATTGTCTTCGCCACAAAATGAGGTGTGGGACATACTTTTTTCTTCATCAAAATTAAAATACATTGTTATATTGCGCGGTACTTCTCCTCGTCCGGATTCAAACCCAAATGCCTTATCGCCTATTTCTCTTACGGTAGCGGGGATAGTAACACTGCTAAGCATATAGCAGTTAAAAAATGCCTTATCGCCTATACTTTGTACTCCGTTATCTATTATAACAGACGCTATAAGTTTCTCGCTCCATGGCGCAGGTATTCCGCCGTCAAAATTTTTCATTTTGCCTGTGCCCGTTACTGTAAGCTCTGTACCAATGAGGGTGGCTGTTACACTGTTAGGATAAGGGAAACCAACGTCCCATGATGGGTTGCCGCTGTCAGACGGCGGATATTTTGTGCCGCTTGCCGCAAATGCCGCAGTGGGAAGTATAGTAAACATTAGGCACACAGCAACAATTAAACTGAGTATTCGTTTTTTCATACAATTTTCCTCCCTGTTTTTAAATAAATGATGATTCATATGAGCTAAAGCCTTTAAAAATTTTTTAAAATTTTTCTGTTTCGTTGTTCTCGCAGTTCTTTTTCCGCTGCATTCTAAGGCAAAGGACAGTGACAGCTACACCTGCGGTGAAAGCTAAAACGCCTATAAGTACATATGCGCTTGCTCCGTTCCACAGCAATACCGCGCCAAATTGCGCTATTTCAGCAGTGCCGGGCAACAGACTGCTTGTCACTGCGCCAAATGCCCCGACAAGGCTTATTGTCAGCAGAAGGCACATTGCCGACAGCCCTTTTAGCAAATGCTTCTCGCGCTTTAGGCACAGCTTTTTTGCACGCACAAGCACCTGTTCAACGCGGTACTGTGTCCTGTCGTTCATGCTAAAACCTCCTTTCCGCACAATTTAATAAAATAATCTTCTATATACTTAAATACATAAAGCTTAAAAAGCACTCACTTATTAAAAAAAAATTATAATAAGCATAAAAATTGAAGCCGCCTTTACAGACAGCTTCAAAATATTTGATATTTACTCATTTTCTTCAGCAGATATTTTGCAGTGCATCAGCTTTTTGCCTACCAGCCCTATGATGGCGGTTACAATAGGGAAAAGATACCCTACCGTTTGCAGTGCCCCGCCAGAGCTTACAAGCAGATTAAAAATAGCATGATAGGTAATAGCGGCACAGAGCAGACCAAAGGTTCCCGCAAGCTTAATCCATGGGTATTTTAAAACATAAATCATACCATAGCCTATTATAATGCCGCATATTATGTGCATTGCCCCCGCGCCAAAGCCGCGAATAAGCAGGCTTGAAAACTCTGCCGCGCCGTGCTCGATGAGATAACAGGCGTTTTCAAAGGTGGCAAAGCTTGCCCCTATTGTAAAAATCGCCATCTGTACAGATTTTTCATCAGGCTCGAATACAAAAATGTAAAACAGCAGTGGCAGCAGCTTTAATATTTCTTCTACCACAGGGGTAATCTCGACAGCGGCAGAAATAATATCTACGCCGTAATACCCTGTAAAAAAGCTGTTAATATATGCCGAGAGCAGGCACATGGCATAACCCGCTACAACAAAAACAAATGCTCTGCAATATTTTTTCCCTGCATAAATTGCCCCAATAATCATTGGAGCAGCCAGGCAAATAAAGATGTTTTCAATATAGGTCATTTATCCACCGCTTTTTTCATGGCCGGCATCAAGGCAAAAAGCCCGATAGTCAGCGCAAAGTCACACCAGTAGTATGGGTTTCTTAGGGTATCACCTTTAAAATAGCAGGAAGTAAGCCAGAGAATAAATTCTGTAAAAACGATAAACAGTATTGTTATATGAAGATATTGCATTTGTCGGTTGTTGCCCGACTGCTTGCGTGCATAGAGCAAGCCTCGTGTTGACAGATACCCGCATACTGTTAAAAGCAAGCACCATATAAGTGTGTTACCATAGTCACCGAACGAGCAAATTTTTACCGTCAGTAAAAGTAAGACGAAGCTTACAGCAAATGCGGCAAATGGCCTGTACCCGCGCTCCTCGTCTTTTATTATAGAAAAACTGAGAAGCAGTAAGAACAAAAAGCTTGCAATCCATGATAAATCAGAAACATAGAAAAGCTTGGGAGTATAGCTTTTTAGAATGAGAAATAACAGCCAGTAGAGCAGCCCCAAAGCAAATGTGGCATAAAAACAGGCAAGTAGAGAGTAGCGGTGGCTTTTATAATGAAAACCGAGAACTCCTGCCCATACCGCACAGCCTGTTGTTACTGCAAGTTGGACGGTGTTGTCGATAATCTCAACCATTAGGGTTATCCCCCTTGCTGCTGCGGGTGGCTGCTTCGCCGGTTTTTTTGTTTAAGCTTATACATAGTAAGGTGACGCATACACCAAGTACAAAAGCTACTAATGCAATAAGGATATATCCCGCCGCTGCTCCGTCGGAAAAAATGCCGGCAACACCTATTAGCTCCATTTGCTCCGCAGTATCAAGCTTCATTATCATATTAGGCATGGAGAGCCCTAAAGTGACAATAATAAAAAGACCGGCGGCAATAGAGGACAGGCTGATAATACGCTTGCTGAAAGCCTTATTCCGTTGCTCCAGTTCTTTTACACGCCGGCACACAGCATTTACGCGTTCATCTGTAGTTTGCATCGGTTATACCCTCCTTTACTAAAAGCGGACGTAACGCCTGTTTGCCGCGGTAAGCAAGGTTGTCAATTTGTTTTTCGGTTTTCTTCATAATTTGTGACGCCTCGGCGCGGCTCATTTCTTCAAAGTAGAGAAGATATAAAACCTCTCGATAAGCTGGGTTTAATTGCTCCATTGAGCGCTGTAAAATATTGGCAAGCTCTTTTCTGCGAACAACATCTTCAACCAGCTCTGCGCCCTCAGGCTCGTTTTCCAAATCATCAAAGCCAAAATGAAGATGAAGGCGGTTCTTTGACGCATAGCGCAGCGCAAGGTTGCGCCCTGTCTTAAATAAATACGCCTTAAAGCCATGGTCGCAAAGCCTTGGCTTTTTTGCAATCATAAGCGAAAAGGCTTCAATCATCAAATCCTCTGCATCATGCAAATCGTGTATTATGCCGTTTATGTATAGCATTAAGCTGTTGCCGTGCCGTTCCATAAGCTCTCTCAAACCGCTCTCGTCACCGTCTAAATAGCGGAGGTAGAGTAATTCATCTTGTTCCATTGCTTTCACCGCCAATTCTTGCCACTGTAGATTTTGCTGTGCAGCGGGGTGCAGCAGCTTTAAAAAAATTTGTTATGCTATGTCACTTTAGCACATTTATGGCTTAGAATCAAGTAAAAGCGCCAAATTATCGCAAGTATTCGCATTGCGGTGTAAACAGTACGATACTTTTAAAGTTGTGAAAAGATGAGCTGAGTGTATAAGAAAACAAAGATAAGAATATGAAAAGACACAACAAAAAAAGCACCTACCCTAAAGTAGATGCTTTTCTTTATAAATTTAAAAAATGTGGTGCGGAAGAAGGGACTTGAACCCTCACACCGAAGTACTGGCTCCTAAGACCAGCGCGTCTGCCATTCCGCCACTTCCGCATAACACCACGGTTTACATTTTACCATAAACCCACGGTGCACGTCAAGTCTTATACCGCACTTACTTAAACTGATTTGCAATATCGCAAAACTGATTTAACGTAAGCGCTTCAGGGCGCGCCGTTGCCGAAACCCCCGCTGCCGCAAGTGCCGCAAGCACAAGCCCTTTTTCTATACCCATAGAGGACGAAAGTGAATTTGCAAGGGTTTTTCTCCGTTGCGTGAACGAGCCTCGTATAAGCCTAAAAAGCTTGCTCTCGTCCTTTGGCGACAGCGCTTTATCATCGCGAATATCAAGGCGTATAACGGTGGAATCAACATTAGGGGACGGCAAAAAGCTATCCCTTGAAACCTCAAATAACACCATAGGGCGGCTGTAATAGCGCACTGCAAAGCTTATCGCGCCTGTTTCGCGCGAGCCCTCCACGGCACATATACGCTCTGCCGCCTCTTTTTGAACCATCACGGTGACAGATTTTATAGGTAGGCGCTCCTCAAGCAAAAGCATTAAAACAGGTGATGTAATATAGTAGGGCAAATTAGCGCACACCACTACTTTCATACCTGCAAATTCCTCGGCTATAAGGGCTTTAAAATCCACCTTTAGAACGTCATCGTTAATTATTTTTATATTGTTAAACTCATTTAAGGTTTCGCCTAAAACAGGCAGCAGGCGCTTGTCCAGCTCTATAACCACCACTTTTTTTGCGCGGCGCGCAAGCTCCTTTGTAAGCACACCTATACCCGCGCCGATTTCTATTACGCCGATATCCTCTGTAACCCCGCCCTCTGCTGCAATGCGAGGGCAAATTTCGGGGTTGATTATAAAATTTTGCCCAAGTGACTTTGAAAAAGTAAAGCCGTGCCTTTTTAATATTTCTTTTATATTTTGTGTATTGCAAAGATTTGACATTAAAGTACTCCTGCCGCTGTTATTTGGTCTATAAGCGCAAGCTACCCTTGCGCCAACGGGCTAAAGGCTATTACGCTATTTGTCCGGTATTTGCAATGTATGCCATAACGTCAATTATGCTCCTTTATTAAGCTCTGGTGTCAAGCAAATGCGCTTCCAAGGGCGGAGAAGGCATCATTTCTGCAATATCGGCGGTAGCGCCCTGTTGTAAATTCATTATCTGCTTAATCATCAAAACATTTGCCTGCTGCATAACACTGCCGCTGTTAAGCGCCATACTCATTGCCGCTATATCCAAAATAAAACACCGCCTTTCATAAATCTCATCTAAAGTTTAGCACATTTTACCCATAATAACAAGATATTTGTCCAAAGAAAAGCTCTATGCACGCCACTCTAAACTTGTATGCGGCGCTGGCGCGTGTTATAATAAGAAAATAAGCTTGCTTTAAATTCAGCTTGTTTTTATTACTGTTTAGGCAGCATAATACTATTTGTACCGGAGGAATTTTTATGGAAAAGAAACCCTTTTACATCACTACACCGATATATTACCCGTCGGATAAGCTGCATATCGGGCACAGCTACTGCACTGTTGCTACCGACACAATGGCTAGGTATAAACGTTTGCAGGGCTTTGACGTTTTGTTTTTAACAGGAACCGATGAGCATGGGCAAAAGATACAGGAAAAAGCGGAGGCAGCCGGCGTTACACCGCAGCAATATGTTGATAAAATTGTAGACGGTATACACGATTTGTGGAAGCTCATGAATATCTCTGAGCACCGCTTTATTCGTACAACCGATGATTACCATGTGGAGGCTGTGCAAAAGATATTCAGAAAGCTTTATGACAAAGGCGACATTTACAAATCTGTTTACAAGGGCAAGTACTGCACCCCGTGTGAATCGTTTTGGACAGAGAGCCAGCTTGTTGACGGCTGCTGCCCCGACTGCGGACGTCCTGTAATTGATGCAGAGGAAGAAGCGTACTTTTTTAAGCTCTCGGCATATGCCGAAAGACTGCTTGCATATTACGACTCACACCCCGATTTTGTCGAGCCTGTTTCGCGCCTTAACGAGATGATAAACAACTTTATAAAGCCTGGGCTTGAAGACCTTTGCGTGTCGCGCACCACCTTTAACTGGGGCATACAAGTAGATTTTGACCCAAAGCATGTTGTATATGTGTGGATAGATGCACTTTCAAACTATATTACGGCGCTTGGCTACGAAAACGACCGCTACCACGATTTTGACAGATACTGGCCTGCCGACGTCCAATTTGTAGGCAAGGAAATTACCCGTTTTCATACAATAATTTGGCCCGCAATGCTTATGGCGCTTGATTTACCACTGCCTAAAAAGGTTTTTGGGCATGGCTGGCTACTTATAGACGGCGGTAAAATGAGTAAATCTAAGGGGAATGTAGTCGACCCTGCCGTACTTTGCAAACGCTATGGCGTAGACGCATTGCGCTACTTTTTGATGCGCGAATTTCCATTTGGCTCGGACGGAGTTTTTACAAACGAAGTGCTTATCAACCGTATAAATTCAGACCTTGCCAACGACCTTGGCAACCTCGTTTCGCGCTCGGTTTCTATGGTTATAAAGTATTTTGACGGTACTCTGCCAAAGGAACGCCTCGCTGTGCCGCCCGACGACGAGCTTATAGCCATGGTGAGCGGGCTTAAAGCAAGCTACGAAGCATCTATGGAGCACTATGCTTTTCAGCAGGCATTGACAGATATTTTTAAGGTTATTTCGCGCACTAACAAATACATTGACGAAACAGCTCCTTGGGTTCTTGCAAAGGACGCCGAAAACACCCCGCGCCTTGCAAGCGTTATGTATAATCTTTTGGAGTCACTTCGCATATGCGCAATATTGCTTTCGCCGGTAATGCCCGAAACCTCAGAAAAAATACTCGCACAAATAGGCGCTTGCGGTGAGCTTACGTCATACGAGAGCACAGCAAGCTTTGGCGCACTTCCGCTTGAAGTAACCGTGCAAAAAGGCGAAACACTCTTTCCGCGTATAGATGCTGTGAAAGAGCTTGCGCTTTTAGAAGCCGAGCACGCCGAAAGGCTTGCGGCAATTGCCGCGCAAGCAGCGCCGGAGATAAAGAAAGCCGATAAAGCACCGCAGGGCGTTGCTTCGCTTATAACTATAGATGATTTTAAAAAGATAGATTTGCGGGTTGCCGAGGTTACAGGCTGCGAAAAAATAGAAAAATCGGACAAGCTTTTGCGCCTTACGCTAAATGACGGCACAGAAACACCGCGTCAGGTGGTTTCGGGTATATCGCCGTGGTATGAACCAAAAGACCTTATAGGTAAAAAGCTTGTGGTGGTGGCAAACCTTGCCCCCGCAAAGCTGCGCGGAGTAGAAAGCAAGGGTATGATATTGGCGGCTGATGCGGGAGAAAATGACGTGCGCGTGCTTTTTGTACCCGACGACGTCCCCTGTGGCAGTAAGGTGCGCTGATGTACGAAAACATCTTTGATTCCCATGCACATTACGACGACAAACGTTTTGATGATGACCGTGACGAGCTTTTGGAGAGGCTTTTTTCGCAGGGGTTACGCGGCGTTATAAATGCCGCAAGCAGCATAGAAAGCAGTAAAACCTCGCTGGCATTGGCACAAAAATATACTCAAATTTACTGTGCGGCGGGTGTTCACCCTGAGGAAGCACAAAGCTTTTCGCAGACTGACTGCGACATATTGGCAGAGCTTGCGCAAAGCCCCCGCGTTGTGGCTATAGGCGAAATCGGGCTTGATTATCATTACGATGATGCAGCGCCGAGAGAGAAACAGCGAGAGGCTTTTGAAAGCCAGCTTATACTTGCAGGCAAGCTTAATTTGCCTGTGATTGTGCATGACAGAGATGCCCACGGGGACACTATGGATTTACTGCGCCGTTACAAACCGCGAGGTGTGCTGCACTGCTTCAGCGGAAGCGCCGAGATGGCGCGCGAGGTGCTTTCTCTTGGAATGTACCTGGGCTTTACGGGCGTTGTGACCTTTAAAAACGCGAGAAAAGCTTTAGCTGCCGCAGAAGCCACCCCGATAAACCGCATACTTTTAGAAACCGATTGCCCATATATGGCGCCCGAGCCTAACCGCGGCAGGCGCTGCGACAGCGGAATGCTTGAAAACACCTGCGAGGCGTTGGCAATAATTAAAAACATTACACCTCAGCAGCTTTTTGATGCAACAAGCGAAAACACAAAAGAGCTTTTTAATATAAAAGCTTGATAATGTTGATTTTAGTCGGATTTTATGTTATTCTGAAAGTATGGTGACAAAAGCATTTATACGCATTTTCAAGCTGTAATTATCAGAATACAATTGCTAAAAATATGTAATTAATTATGCTTGTAATAAGTATAAAAAATAAGAAAGGTGTGCTTTTATATGACAATTAACTTAAAGCTTGGCGAACGCAATGCAACAGTTGATACCATGGGTGCAGAGCTTGTTTCGTACCGCGACGAAAAAAACACCGAATATATATGGGGCGGTGACCCTGCTTATTGGAATGGGCGCAATCCATTGCTTTTCCCGATAATCGGCAGGCTTAACAATGAAAAAATAGATATAAACGGTACAGCTTACGAAATGGGTCAGCATGGCTTTGCAAAGCATTCGGAGTTTGAGCTTGTCAAAAAAGATGATTCTTCGGCAACGCTGCGCCTGTGCGAAAACAAAGCAACGCTTGCACAGTACCCTTTCCGTTTTGAACTTTTAGTTCATCAAGTACTTATAGAAAACGGCTTTAACACAAGCTTTACTGTGCGGAATACAGATGATAAGCCGATTATGTTTTGCATAGGTGCACACACGGCGTTTCGTGTGCCGATGATTAAAAACGAGCGCTTTGAGGACTATTCTTTGGTTTTCCCCGAAATTGAAGACTTAGAATCAAACGCGCTTACAAGCGACGGGCGTATAGACCCAACCCGCAAAGAAGCAGGGCTTGATAATACTGATTATATTCCATTGCGGCACGAGCTTTTTGATATTAATACCCTTATTTTTGAGGGCTTGCGCTCACAAAGTGTTAAGCTTTGCAGCAACACAACAGGGCATGGCGTAAATGTTGACTTTACGGGCTTCCCAATACTCTCGTTTTGGAGTATGCCGCACACCGATGCCCCGTACATTTGCATAGAGCCATGGCACGGCACCGCCGCAATAGACGGTGAAAGCGGCAATTTTGCCGACAAGCCGTATGTTATTACAGTACCTGTTGGCGAGGAGTATAACATAGGATATGAAGTAACAACACTGTAAATATTTTAATAGCGCATCAAATAATATAGAACAGATAAAAGCAACCCTGCCGATTTAATGGCAGGGTTGCTTTTTTACACTAAAAGTACAAGTGCTAAACGGCTGTCATACAGGCTTTAGCCGTCACTCTCGCTATATTGAGTGGCTTAGAAATAGAAGCAAGATCTTATTTACCATACAGACAGTCTGCGTTTTGGAGCAAGGTACATGCCATCACCCTCGCTTATGCCAAAAGTATCATAGAACTCTTGAAACTGTTGTACGGTGACGTTGGTGCGTAAGTAGCCCGGTGCATGCACATCTTGAAGCAACCTTTCTGAAAGCTCTATGGATTCTTTTTCCGGCCATATGTGAGCATATTTTTTAAAGAAGGATTCATAGTTGAAGTTTTTGTAGTTCTTTGCCATTTCCAACATACAGGAGAACCCTCCTAAATCGGCAACCGTTTCGCCAATGGTTAGCTGACCATCTACATACTTGCCGGGCAAAACCTCAATTGAGCTGAAATAAGCATCTACCTTATTTGTAAGTTCTACGAATGCCGCACGATCTGCATCTGTCCACCAATTATTCAGGTTGCCATTCTTATCATACTGGCTCCCTCGCGTGTCAAAAGCATGTGTGATTTCGTGTCCGATTATAACACCGATTCCACCTGTCGTTTCCTCAATGGAGCCCTCCGGATTGTAGAATACACCACCTAAAATTCCGGCCATAATATTAATGGAGTTATCCGTTAGATTATAAAAGGCATTGACGGTTTGTGGTGACAATCCATCCCATTTCTCGGAGTCAATAGGCTCTAGTAAACTTTTAATCTGTTCATGATGGGAGTGAAGATCAATCGCTAGAATATCATCAATCAAACTCCCTTCCTTTGAAAATACAATATCACTTACATCATATTTGCTCCAATCATCGGGATAGGCAACCCGAACTTGCAGGTTATCCAACTTCTCGATAGCCTTTTCGCGAGTCTCTTTGCCAAGCCATTCGGTAGCAGAAAGGCGTTTTTTGTAGATAGCGACTACCTCGGTAATCACATTTTCAACAGTTTTTTTGGTGTCTGGGGAAACGTAGTTTTCTGCATACATCCTACCGATGGGCATATCGAGATACTCGCTGCATAAATTATAAGCTTTATCCTCTAAAACACTATGTATCGTGATTCCCGCCATGGTGCTGCGGGATTCATCTAAGAGAACCATACATTCTTGATCTAGATAGGGCGCAATTTTAGAAATTGTATTGCATAGCAGAATTGCTTTAAAACCTTCTAGATTTTCCGGCGTATACAGCTCATTCATCTTGGAAAGCCATTTTGCATCCGTCAAAATGAAACGATTGATGCCTACATCTGTATAATCCTTGAGCATTGTTACAATTGGAAATGTTGGAGATGCCTCCTTGAGTGCTTCTAAGGTAATGGGATTATAGATTTTGGACGTAAAATCGGGTTGCTTCATATCGGAACTTCCAAGGGATGCTGAGGCGATTTTCGTTTCAAGAGAGAACATGAGATCAATGGTAGAGGCTGCACTTTCCGGTGTATAGCCAAGTCGCTCCAAAATCTTTTGAAGCATGGTGGTGAGTGCAATTTTATTACGCTTACCTACTGAAGTCATTTGCTTATATTCATCCGCGTCCTCAAGCATAAAGGGAGTACCGGCAATGTATAACGCAGCATTTGTGCTATCCTTCAAATCCGCCATCGCTTCTTTAATAAAAAGTGAGTTGTCGAATTGATCCAACCGTAATGTATAAGCGGTAAGATCGTCAAGCGTTTTAATTTTTTGAATCTCCTCAATAAAAGGAATAAGTGGTTTTAAACCACGCTCGTTCCTCTTCTCTATGTCCATATAGTCGTTAAAGAGCTGTTGTACCAGTTTACCTTCATGGGTAGTCTGCTCTTTACCCTTAATCAGCGATAGAATTTGATTGCGTACTTCGTCGTCACGTGCATTTAAAACGCTCACTTGAGAGTGACCTTCCCCAATCTTTGCAGTGGCAAGCCAATCCTTGTTCATCGCCAGATGAAAATCATCTTTCAGGGAAACCTTCGTTTCTTCAGTTACGCTACCCAGTATATTGGAATTGATCCATTGTGGTGCTTCTTCTTTTGGAGCACTTTCGGAAGTTGACTGTGAACTTTTTGCGTCAGATGGAGCTGCCGATTCTTTTTTTGCACCCGAGCAACTTGTGAACGCAGAAATTGACAGGGTAATAGCCAGTAATAATGAGATTAGTTTTTTCATTATGTTTACCTCCTAATTAATTTATATCAAGTTTGTAACAAAGTATAACATGATTATTGGAGTATGTAAAGTTATAAGCAAGACCGGGTCATGTGGGCAACAGAGTTTACGGTGGTGTCGGTGCAGATAAAATATTCTATCTACGTATGTAAAATCTTATTGCAATTACATTGTTACCTCATATAAAGATATTGTCTCAAAATAGGCTATATCTTGTGTCTTGGTTAGTCAGGTGCATACCCATGGTTTAGAAATAGAAGCAAGATCTTATTTATTTACCATACAGACAGTCTGCGTTTTGGAGCAAGGTACATGCCATCACCCTCGCTTATGCCAAAAGTATCATAGAACTCTTGAAACTGTTGTACGGTGACGTTGGTGCGTAAGTAGCCCGGTGCATGCACATCTTGAAGCAACCTTTCTGAAAGCTCTATGGATTCTTTTTCCGGCCATATGTGAGCATATTTTTTAAAGAAGGATTCATAGTTGAAGTTTTTGTAGTTCTTTGCCATTTCCAACATACAGGAGAACCCTCCTAAATCGGCAACCGTTTCGCCAATGGTTAGCTGACCATCTACATACTTGCCGGGCAAAACCTCAATTGAGCTGAAATAAGCATCTACCTTATTTGTAAGTTCTACGAATGCCGCACGATCTGCATCTGTCCACCAATTATTCAGGTTGCCATTCTTATCATACTGGCTCCCTCGCGTGTCAAAAGCATGTGTGATTTCGTGTCCGATTATAACACCGATTCCACCTGTCGTTTCCTCAATGGAGCCCTCCGGATTGTAGAATACACCACCTAAAATTCCGGCCATAATATTAATGGAGTTATCCGTTAGATTATAAAAGGCATTGACGGTTTGTGGTGACAATCCATCCCATTTCTCGGAGTCAATAGGCTCTAGTAAACTTTTAATCTGTTCATGATGGGAGTGAAGATCAATCGCTAGAATATCATCAATCAAACTCCCTTCCTTTGAAAATACAATATCACTTACATCATATTTGCTCCAATCATCGGGATAGGCAACCCGAACTTGCAGGTTATCCAACTTCTCGATAGCCTTTTCGCGAGTCTCTTTGCCAAGCCATTCGGTAGCAGAAAGGCGTTTTTTGTAGATAGCGACTACCTCGGTAATCACATTTTCAACAGTTTTTTTGGTGTCTGGGGAAACGTAGTTTTCTGCATACATCCTACCGATGGGCATATCGAGATACTCGCTGCATAAATTATAAGCTTTATCCTCTAAAACACTATGTATCGTGATTCCCGCCATGGTGCTGCGGGATTCATCTAAGAGAACCATACATTCTTGATCTAGATAGGGCGCAATTTTAGAAATTGTATTGCATAGCAGAATTGCTTTAAAACCTTCTAGATTTTCCGGCGTATACAGCTCATTCATCTTGGAAAGCCATTTTGCATCCGTCAAAATGAAACGATTGATGCCTACATCTGTATAATCCTTGAGCATTGTTACAATTGGAAATGTTGGAGATGCCTCCTTGAGTGCTTCTAAGGTAATGGGATTATAGATTTTGGACGTAAAATCGGGTTGCTTCATATCGGAACTTCCAAGGGATGCTGAGGCGATTTTCGTTTCAAGAGAGAACATGAGATCAATGGTAGAGGCTGCACTTTCCGGTGTATAGCCAAGTCGCTCCAAAAGCTTTTGAAGCATGGCGGTGGTTGCAATTTTATTATGCTTACCTACTGAAGTCATTTGCTTATATTCATCCGCGTCCCCAAGCATAAAGTGAGTACCGTTAATGTATAACGCACTATTTGTGCTATCCTTAAAATCCGCCATCGCTTCTTTAGTAAAAAGTGAGTTGTTAAATTGATCCAACCGTAACGTATAAGCGGTAAGATCGTCAAGCGTTTTAATCTTTTGAATCTCCTCAATAAAAGGAATAAGTGGTTTTAAACCACGCTCGTTCCTCTTCTCTATGTCCATATAGTCGTTAAAGAGCTGTTGTACCAGTTTACCTTCATGGGTAGTCTGCTCTTTACCCTTAATCAGCGATAGAATTTGATTGCGTACTTCGTCGTCACGTGCATTTAAAACGCTCACTTGAGAGTGACCTTCCCCAATCTTTGCAGTGGCAAGCCAATCCTTGTTCATCGCCAGATGAAAATCATCTTTCAGGGAAACCTTCGTTTCTTCAGTTACGCTACCCAGTATATTGGAATTGATCCATTGTGGTGCTTCTTCTTTTGGAGCACTTTCGGAAGTTGACTGTGAACTTTTTGCGGCAGATGGAGCTTCCGGTTCTTTTTTTGCACCCGAGCAACCTGTGAACGCAGAAATTGACAGGGTAATAGCCAGTAACAATGAGATTAGTTTTTTCATCATGTTTGCCTCCAAATTAATTTATATCAAGTTTACACCAAAGTATAACATAATTATTGGAGTATGTAAAGTTATAGGCAAGGCCGGGTCATGTGGGCAACAGGGAACGCCATCGTCAATTTTTCACTTATTTTATTTGTCGGGTTTAAAGTTTACGGTGGTGTCGGTGCAGATAAAATATTCTATCTGCGTATGTAAAATCTTATTGCAATTACATTGTTTGGTGCTTATAATGAAGGTGGGTTTTAAGAAAGAAAATATGCTGTATGTAAACGACCTACTTGCCGGAATAATTTTATTCTGATATGATGAAAGGAATTTATTTATGAAAAATAAGAAATTAGGATTAGTTATCGTTTTGTGTGCATTGCTGCTTAGCAGTTGTGCGGCAAAAAAGCCTTCGGAGCAAAAAATGGAGGCATCGTCCTCACAGACAAGCGCAAGCACTGAAAAAGAGGCAAAAAAGGTGCTACCTCTCCCCGCCACAATTAGCGTAGATAATATGAGCGACTGTATGGTTGAAGTATCATTTGGCGCAAAAGATGTTTCTGTAGATGAAGCGGGGAAAATACTTATTCATTTTACCGTGTATGACTATGAGCTTTTTGATATGGTGGATATTTCTACCCTTGAGGTGGGTGATACGATTGTGGTTGACAAAAAAGATATACTCGTTAAGACAATAAAAAATGAGAATGGCACTTTTAAAATAAATGGCGGATATGAAGATGGCGGGTGCTATTTAAAAACCGATGAAGACGGTGTGTTTTTTGAAGTTGGACCGAATGAATCAAAAAGCTACTACAGCATAGGAGAAGTTACCCTCCCTATCGCTAAAACCTTCACATTTTCCGATTCATCAAGCCTTGACAAGCCGGAAGAAAAATTATCGGCAGATGGTTTTTTGGCAAAAATGAAAAAAAGCGGCGATAGCTTTGAAACCAGTGCTACAACAGCAACCATCGCAGGTGGCTTAATTACTAATATTACTAAAACTTATATACCGTAATATTAAAATGTTATCCGTAAAATTGTCGTTTTCTACAGGTGTTACGAGGGTAAAATAATAAAAAAGCCGAATGCCATGCAGCTTTTACTGCATGGCATTCATTTATCTATGATTGTCTATAGCATATGCGCTAATATTCTCTCTTCACATAGGTGAGTTTAATATCTTCTGTTGTAATAGATTTTACGTTTGGTGTTCTTCCATCTTCTGATGAAGGAATGGTAAGTATATTGTCATTTACCAATTTTGCTGCTGCTGCATTTAACATGGCAAGGGCTTTCTTAAAAACCTTTTTCGTAATTTTCGCCTCTCTTTACTTATTACATATGGTCGATGACAATGTTTGAACGGTTTTTGGCGTTCTTCACTGGTGGATAGGTCAACGAGATTTTGAAAGAAAGAACTTGTTTATATCGCCAAACAAATGCAATTTTTTATGAGTGCATATTGTTACAAAACAATAATTTTGTTTTGATTAATTCGGCAGCTTGCGGTGGTGTAATATTGCTTACATTACAGATATTTTCCTCAATGTGTTGGCTGTTCGTAGTGTGAGCATTTCGCCAATCCCTACACTTGCAGTTTTTTTCCACCAGTTTGCTTTCGCATATTTCTTTCTATCAAAAGACCAGAAAATAGCATTCTTGCAGATACATATTTGTTCCAATTCTTTTGTTGGCTCACCTATTTTCTCAGCTATAATTTCAGCGGCAACAGGGGGCATTACAAAAATCAGATTGTTATATATTTCTTGGTCATCAGTTCCCCACCAAACAGGGGCGTTACTTAATAAATCTTTCAATTCTTCTTGTAAAATAACGAAAACAGGAATATCCAATCCAAACCGTTCTTGTATCATTGCTTTGATTTTATCTGCAAGAACAATTTTATCTGTTTCATCACTTGAAAAAACAATATTTCCGCTATTAAGATGTGATGTGGTATAAAAATAGTTACAGTGAGTCTTGCCACAGGAGGTATAATAAA
>JAVWJP010000008.1:67210-77089 GCA_036638975.1 Hydrogenoanaerobacterium sp. | reverse complement strand
ATTACCATAGCTTCTTTCTGTTGTCAACGCTTTTTTTCACCTTTTTTTGCTTTTTCGCAAATTTTTATACACAAACCTTTAAAATCGGTTTAAATAGCCCTTTCAAAAGAACCTACAAAAACAAATCCACCGGTATTACAGCTTTTATTTACTCTTTATATTGAAAAGCGAATAAGCGAACTATATAATGTATAATATCAATAAAAGAAAAGGCGGCGTGCCAAATGCCTATAAATATACCAAATGAACTGCCTGCCGGCAAGGTGCTTGAACAAGAAAACATATTCATAATGAATGAAGAACGTGCAGCACATCAAGACATTCGTCCGCTGCGCATAGCAATTTTAAACTTGATGCCCAAAAAAGTAGAAACCGAAACTCAACTTCTGCGGCTGCTTTCAAATTCTCCGTTACAGGTGGACATAGAGCTGCTGTCGCCCGCAACACACGCGCCAAAAAACACATCTGTCGAGCATTTGCTAAAGTTTTATAAAACCTTTGACGATATTAAAGCGGAGCGCTTTGACGGACTAATTATAACCGGTGCGCCTGTAGAAGAAATGGAATTTCACGAGGTTGATTATTGGGACGAGCTTTGTCACATTATGGAGTGGAGCAAAACCCACGTATATTCGACCTTTCACATATGTTGGGGCGCACAAGCGGGGCTTTATTACCATTACGGCATAAAAAAACACCCCATTGAGCACAAAATGTTTGGGGTGTTTGAGCACAGGAATTTAGCGCCTAACCACAAGCTTATGCGTGGCTTTGATGAAAACTTTTTTGCGCCGCACTCGCGCCACACAGGTGTTTTTGCAAAGGATATACTGGCAGAACCGCGGCTGGAGCTGCTTGCCGATTCTGATATTGCCGGACCTTACCTTATAGCAAGCCGCGACAACAGGCAGATATTTGTAACGGGACACTCGGAATACGACCGTAAAACCTTGGACGGCGAATATAAAAGGGACCTTGAAAAAGGGCTTAGTATAAAGCTACCGGTAAACTATTACCCGCAAAACAACCCCGCAAACCCTGTGCCGTACCAGTGGCGCAGTCATGCGCATCTACTTTATAGCAACTGGCTTAATTACTTTGTATATCAGGCAACTCCGTTTAATTTAGCACAATTATAGTCGAGTGCCTCGACGCGCAAGATGCACAATTATTCCGCACTTTCCGCCCGCTCCAATATAGCTTTCAGCGAATCATTATGTGCGCGGTTAAAACGGTTTAAATGGTAAAGCTCCTCAGGCTCCCCCGTAAGATAATTAAACTTTTCTTGGCATATAAGCGCCGCTTTAAAGCCCATCTCTTTAAGTATAGGCAAAGCTTCAGCGCTTATCTGACCATACGGATATGTAAAAGTGTTGGGACGAACGCCCAAAAAATTTTCGCACTCGTCCTGCATTTTTCCTATATCGTCAAGCAACACCTTGCGGTATTCCCCGTCGCTTTCGCCCTGCTTTTTTTTAGAGCCATGCCTGCCGTTTTTGTTTTCGTGCAGGTTATAGCTATGGTTTTCTATCTCAACAAGCCCGCTCTGCTGTAACTCTTTAAGCTCGCTCCATGTGCAATGAGAATAGCTTATGTGGTGGTCCTCCTGCGTTGAATACCTGTCTGTATAAACTCCGACAGGTGAAAAAACAGCTTTATAGCCGTACTCCCGCAGCATGGGGTACACATACTCGTAAAAGCTTTCGTGTCCGTCATCAAAGCTTATCATTATAGGGCGTTTGGGCAGGGGAGTGCCTTTTTCGCAGTATTCTATAAGCTCTGACGGCAAAACTGCTGTATAGCCCTGTGCCTTGATATATTCAAAATCGCACCTAAGCTCTGCCGGCGACACGGTGTATTTGTTAAGCCTTGCCTGCTCCTTTAAAACATGATGATACATCACTATAGGTAGCTTTATTGTTTGCACGTCCGCCGTACTTTGCACAGCCGTTGCAGAAGCGCGACCGGCTATATGCCCGCAAAGCGATGCAAGCGAAACACAAAGCAGTGCCGAAACTAAAAAAACCGAGCTACCCCAAAGCCTTTTCAAAATAATCACCCGCTATAATTTAATATTACTAGTGAATATATGAAAAATTTCGCTTTGGTATGCCAGTTTTAATAAATACCGCTCTGATACATTATGCACTGTTAAAGCTTTATATGCTTATTTAAAGCTGCTTTCGCTTGGAACAAGTGACAGTCTGCGCAAAACAGGCAGCATTGCCCGTAAAAACAGCACCAATAAAAGCACCTCCGGCAAAAGCAATATAAAGTTTTTCAGCGCACTTTTTACAAAATAATAATAAAAACCTTTTCCGTAAAGAATAGCGCTCCAAAGCGAGCCTAAACCCACATTTATAAAAATATTGACACACATTTTGCACAAAAACACGCGCAAAAAGCTAAGGCGCGCACGGTAAAGAAACAAAGCATAGCAAAGCCCGCTTACCATAGCCGTTAAAGTGTACCCGGGGAAAAACCCGCCGGAGGGATGAATGAAAAAGCCTAAAATATCGCCCGCAAAGCCAACCATAACCGAAAATACAGGTCCATATATAAACGAGCCCAGCGCGGTTACAAAAAAGCTCGCATATATTCGCAGGTTTTCTCCTATTGGCACAAAAAAAGCGCTTACAACAACGTGCAGCCCTACAAAAAGCGCCGCCACAGCAAGCATACGCAAGCTTTTAACCTCCAATGCAGCGCTTTTCCAATATTCCTTTAAAAACGGCGTTTTATACACAGCACACACCCCTTTGCTAAATCAGTAACGATATTCTACCATTACCCCGCATAGTTTGCAACTTATTTTTTGTGGTTTTTACTCGACATTGTTCTATTAATATACTATTATGTAATAGTAATATTTTTTAATATCTACTTTTCACTTGTCAAAAGCACATAAAAAAACAAGGTAACCATCTACCTGTACAAGCAATACATTATAAGGAGCATAAAAATGAAAAAGATAATTACAATACTTTTATCCGCGGCTCTTTGCCTTTCTGCCGCTGCCTGCGGCAAAAAAGATGTTTCGGAGGCGTCCTCTATAAGTGAGCCGGAGGTCATAAGCTACAAAATTGCAGCAGTATTCAAAGCCGAAGACACCGCCGCAAAGCAAACCCTTGCGGGCTTTCTTGCGGCGGCAAAAGAGCTTAATATAAAGATTAATATGACTGATTTTTACGGTGACGCACAGGCAGAGCGCAAAGCCTTAGCAGAGCTTAACAGCGAAAACTGCGACGGAATTATATCCATGCCGTCTGCGGGTGAGGCTTCGGTGGCAGAGCTTAGCCGCGCCGCAGCAAGGGGAGTGCCTATAGCGATTGTGAATATGCCGCTTAAAAACAACGATTTTGCCGTCTTAGCACCATACACCTCTGACTACGACCTTGGCGCGGCGGCAGGCAAAGAGGCAAAGGCATATATAGAAGCAGAGCTTGGCGGCAAAGCCGATATTATGATTTTAGAGCACATATCAAAAAACAAAAATGAAAATATACAAAAGCTTAATGGCTTTTTAGACCAAATTAAAGACATGAAGGACGCAAAACCTGTGCGCAACATAAAAAGCGCAAGTGTCGAAGAAATGACAACTCAGCTTAAAGGCTACTTTGATGGCGCAGGTGACAAGGCTGCCGAAATTATATTCTGCACCGATGCCGACGGGCTTTTGGCAAGCCAAAAAGCTGTCGCAGACCCCGCTTTTAAGCGCAAGACCGCAATATTCGGCATAGGGCTTAACGAAGAAATCGCCTCTGTTTTAAAGAGTGAAAGCAGTGCGATAAGGGCTATTGCGGCAACTGATTACTGGCAGATGGGATATGACAACGCCAACGCAATTTTAAGTGCAGCAAAAAGCGGAACAGCAAAAGCCGCCGAGCAAAAATCAGCTGCGCCTAAGGTTCTAAAGTCGTCTGACGACAACAGCAAAAGGTACATGACTAAAGCGTTTGCGTAACTCGCTTTGTAAACAAAACCGCATAAAGCATAAGGGCAGCGTCACACAGCAGTGTGGCGCTGTTTTTGCTTGTAAGCTCGTACTGCAAAAACGGAATAGCCACAATGCGCGGCACCCAAAGCAATATAGTTGTAATGCCGCAGGCATAGCCCGCAAACTCTAAAAGCCTGTGACCTAAGCCTACTTTAATGCGCGTAAGCACCCGCGAGTGCCCCACCATAAAGAGTATGGCAAAAATGAGCATAAGTATCTCAAGTACGTCGTCCGAAACAGCAAGAGATGAAGTATGCCCCGTAAAGCGCTCTACCAGCACAAGACAGCGGTACAAAACCGGTACAGCAAGCGAAACCGAGCCCATGTACACCCGCATAGCGCCCGCACCCATATGTATCGCCAATATTATCATAATTATCCCCGCCGCTGCCGAAAAAGCAATGGTAGCAAGCCCCACAGCCGTGTTTGTGGCAGTCTTTATCTTGTCAGAGGACGTAAAGCGCGTGTAAAGCATCATAATATCGGCAAGTGTCTTGTACTCTATACTAAAGCCCAAAACCAGTGCAGACCAGCTTACCGCGCCAAAATTAGGAAGCGGCTTATTCTCAAGCATTTCTTTGCCCGTACAGGCAAGCACAGCGGCAGCGCAAAGCAAGGCGGCATAAGAAATATAAAATATTAAAGGCATTATACTGTTTGCGGTATAAAAGCCTGTTTTTGCATCTGTAAATTTTATTTTTAATACCACCCTAAAAGCAGTAAGCAGAAATCCTCCAAAAACAAAAAGCAAAAAAGACGGACGAAGCGCAGAAATATTTTTTTTCAAGATAAGCTCAGCCGCCCTTCATAGTAGCTTTAAATTTAATATTCTGAATATCCTCCGCAGCGTAAGGCGGAAAAGTCTTAAATAATTATTTTATTTAAGCAAGAATATCATACATTTTTTTATGTCAAATAGCAAGTACGCAGACCGCCCGCTGCATAAAGGTTGTACTTTTTGCATAATATTTTAAATATTATATAGCAAAAGATATCAGCCTCATATATTGGGTATGGTCTGTTATATTGTGCTGAAGGAGTGTGCTGCTTAACATGAGGTTTTACATTGGGCTTTTTGCCCTTTTTGCCGTGCTAACGCTTTGCCTGCCAATGATAGGCGGGTTTGACAGCTTTAAAGCAGCTATACCCCCGCAGCCATCTCTGCCCGCATCTTCTGCTGCCGAAAAAGCCGAAGCACCGCAAGCCGCAAAAGAGATTGCAACCGAGGTTGCGGAAAAAGCCGCAGAACGCCGAAAAGAAGAAAAAGCCGCAGAAGAATATGCTAAAAAAGCAAAGCCGTACAAAAATGCCGACGATGAATTTAAAATACTTAACAAGGCAAGCGGCGAGGTCGAAAATGTTTCTCGCAAGGACTACGTGCGCGGCGCGGTATGCGCCGAAATGCCACCGCGCTTTCACACACAGGCTCTGGCGGCACAAGCTTTGGCGGCAAACACCTATGCGCTTCGCTGTAAAAAAGAGCAAGAACAAAAGCGCGACCCCGCTCTTTTGGGGGCAGATTTTGCCTGTGACCCCGACAATTGGCACGGTTATGTCACAGAAGCGCAGGCAAAAAAACGATTTGGCGAAAAGTTTACTGTTTACTGGGGGAAGATATGCAGAGCAGCCGACATGGGCGGGGACTATGTGGCAGTTTACGGCGGCGAGCCTATAGTCGCGGCTTACCACTCGCTAAGCGGAGGTAAAACCGAAAGCGCCTCTAATGTTTGGCAAGGCAATGCTCCGTACCTTGCCCCTGCCGAAAGCTTTGGAGATACCCTTGCGGAGGGCTTTGAGAGCAGCGCTGTTTTTACAGCAGCAGAGGTCAAAGAGATATTACTAAGCGAAAACCCAAAAATAAGCTTAAACAAAAACTGCAAAAAATGGTTTGACATAACAAAGCATTCGCCCTCGGGCTATGTGCTGGAGGTAAAGTGCGGCGGGCAAGCTCTTAGCGGGATAGATATGAGAAGGGTTTTTAAGCTGCGCTCGTCAAATTTTACCATAGGCTGTGACGGCAAAAGCTTTACCTTTACAGTAAAAGGCTATGGGCATGGGGTTGGGCTTTCGCAGTACGGTGCCGATTATATGGCGCGGCAGGGGGCTGATTTTAAAGAAATAGCCATGCACTACTACACAGGCTGCGAGCTGCAAAAAATAGCATAATAAAAGCCCCTGCACTGCCAAAACGACACAGTGCAAGGGCTGTAATTCAATTTTGCCTTTAGCCTACCATGATGCGCCCGTCCGGTACTACCTCGTTTTTATTTACTCCGTCATAGTGTGCCGCAAGCGAAAGCACAAACGATATAGGACCTACGCGCCCCGTAAACATTGTAAGTATAAGGACAAGCTTTGAGGGCACATTTGCTATAGCTGTAACGCCGGCAGAAAGACCGACCGTCGCAAATGCCGAAACCGACTCAAACATTGCATCTATGCCGGTATCTAGCAGGCTCTCGGCTGTAGTAAAGTAGATTATGCTTGCCGCGCCTATTACAAGCAGTGCAGCAAGCACAACTATAGAAAGCGACTTGTACACGGTGCTTTTTATAACACGGCGGTGCATAACTATAGTGTCCTCGCGCCCGCGTATTACCGAAACCACCGTCATTGCAACAACCGCTATAGTAGTAACCTTTATTCCGCCGCCTGTAGAGCCGGGTGCCGCGCCTATAAACATAAGCACCATGGCTATAACCTTAGTCAGCGGGTTCATGGCAACTATATCTATGGTGTTAAAGCCCGCTGTACGTGTGGTTACAGACTGAAAGTACGCCGCCCAAAGCTTGTCGCCTGTCGAAAGCGGCTGCAAGGTTTTTGGGTTTTGCCACTCGCATATTAAAAACAGCACCGTACCGCCCACAATTAAAATAGCGGTTAAAAGCAGCACCACACGGCTATGCAGCATAAGCTTTTTTGTCTTATTGTAGTGCATAAGGTCGCCCCACACCAAAAAGCCCAGCCCGCCTAATATTATAAGCCCTGTTATTGTTAAAACCACTACAGGGTGACCGACATAAGCTGTAAGCGAGGCAAATGGTCCGTCTATAACTCCCAGTGTATCGAAGCCCGCGTTGCAAAACGCAGAAACCGCCAAAAATATAGATATAAACAGACCCTCCAGCCCATATTTTGGCACAAAAACAGTCATAAGTATAAGCGCACCGGTGGTTTCTACAACAAACGATGCCTTAATAATAATTTGTATCATATTGTTTATATCCATGACGCCGTCAAGGCTCATAGCCTCTTGTGCGCGCTGCATAGACCTAAACCCCAGACGCTTTCCTATGGCAATGTTAAAGAATGTAGTTATTGTTACAAGCCCCAGCCCGCCTATTTGTATAAGGGCGAGTATAGTGACTTGCCCAAAAAGGCTCCAGTACGTGCCTGTGTCAAGCACAACAAGCCCCGTAACGCAGGTGGCGCTGGTAGCTGTAAAAAGACAATCCAAAACAGAAGTAAACTGCCTGCTTTGGGAGGAAATTGGCAGGGTAAGTAGCAATGTGCCCACCGCTATAACGGCAAAAAAGCTTAAACATATAGCGCGTGCGGGCGAAGTTGTAAGCGACGAACGCCTTTTTTCGGGTAATTGAAACTGCACAGTATCGGCACTCCTTTTTTTAAGCGCGAAAAACCCGCGCAAGGGCGCAAGCAGCACCCTTTTATATTTATTACAGACCTGACAGCAAAGCTTTTGCCGCAACTATAAGGTTTTTGTCGTTTTTAAAAGTGACAGCAACCAATGCGTCATCTACCCCCAGCCATTTTGTTTCGCTTACTTCTTCGTCTTGCTTATGGACATTGTCGTCTTTTGCATAGCCCAAAAAATATACCACCAGTTTTTTAACATTCGGCTTTGGGTAATACTCAACGCATTCTCTAAAGCCATCTATAAGCTCTATAGTAAGCCCTGTTTCTTCTTTTACTTCACGCAGTGCCGTTTGAACCTCGTTTTCGCCTTCTTCAACGTGCCCCTTCGGGAACGACCAATGCCCGCCGTAACGGTGACGTATAAGCAGCAGCTCCGGCGGAGAAGAATCTTTTTTTCGGTAAACAAGCGCACCGCAAGATTTTTCATGCTTCATATCTGGAAACCTCCATTCGCTCTATTTACCTAATATAGCACTTTTTAAAACTTTATGAAAGCCCCCCGCAACAAAATTGCAATCTTTAATCATCTATACGATTGACACCGCTTTTGCTTTAGTATAAAATGAGATGTACAGTTTTTAATATGCGCCCGTAGCTCAGGGGATAGAGCACTCGCCTCCTAAGCGAGGGGTCGCGCGTTCAATTCGCGCCGGGCGTGCCACTTAAACGGCTTACTGCCTATACCGCATACACGTGACAAAAACAAAAACACGGAGGGACAAAATGGAAAACACCATAACAAAGCCGACATATAAAGGCATTGCAAAAAAAGTAGTTCTTTGCGGGCTGCTTATAGCCGTTGGCTTAATTTTGCCTACGCTTATTCACCTCTCGGGTATGCCCGGAGGGCCTGTACTTTTGCCGATGCACCTACCTGTATTTTTGGCGGGTCTGCTTTGCGGAGGACCTTACGGTGCGATTGTCGGCGCTATTCTGCCCATTTTGTCAACCCTGCTTACCGGTATGCCGAAAATGTTCCCCACAATGCCAATGATGACTGTTGAGCTTGCTGTTTACGGGCTTGTAAGCGGGCTTATTTACAAAAAAAGTAAACGCGGAGTACTCTTTGCGCTTGTGTGCGCCATGGTAGCGGGGCGCTGTGCTAACGCACTTGCACTGCTTTTTACAGGCGCTGTTTTACACTTAACAGTGCCTCCGGCTGTGTCGGTTTTAAGCTCTGTCATTTTAGGTCTGCCCGGGATTATCGTTCAGCTTGTGCTTGTACCCGCGGTAGTAAGGCTGGTGTCGCATTATGAAAGCAAGTAGCCTTGCAAAAGAAAAGCTGCATCTGCCCGTAAGCTGCGTTATAGTATGTGAAAACGGCAACGAGCTTGTAATGCAAGGGCGCGGCATAAAGCCGCTTTTAGATATTTACAATAAAAAACCGGAGGCACTTAAAAACGCCGCCGTTGCAGACAAAATAATAGGCAAGGCGGCGGCAGCCATATTAATATTAGGCGGTGTTTCGTACATTTATGCCGATGTTATGAGCAAAGCCGCGGCTGCATTTTTAGAGCAATATGGAATTTTGGCAGAGCATGGTGCGCTTGTAAGCGAGATTCGCAACCGTGAGGACACAGACAGCTGCCCCATGGAAAAGCTTGCCGCACAGCACAAAACACCCGCTGCAATTTACAATGCGCTTTCCGCTTTTTTTGCGCAGCTTCAAAGCGAAAGCCGTCAAGACTAAAAAAATGCCCGACATTTACATTTTGTAAGCGTCGGGCGTCTTTTTACCTTAGGTTTTTTGCATTTCTTTAAGCACTCTGGCGTAAAAGCAGTCAAACGATTCACACCCGCCAAGAAGCTTTAGCTGGGCTTCGTCCGACAATGAATAGAAAAACTTTTCGGCTCCGCCATCGCCGCCGCCAAAACCATTTGGAAATGGGAAATTAACAAAACCTGCATAGTCCATATAATCACCTCTGCTAAAGTATGCCCGCAAAAATAATGTTTTAGTATTTTTAATGATATTTGTTTTGCTATCCTGTCTGTTTCCTCCGCCGCAGGCGGGGCGAACGACACTGTTTTAAAAAATCTGCAAAATTAGCGGGTTATAATTTGTTTTCTTATCCTGTCTGTTCCACCGCCGCAGGCGGGGCGAACAATACCGTTTTAAAAAATCTGCAAAATTAGCGGGTTATAATTTGTTCTCTTATCCTGTCTGTTCCCTCCGCCGCAGGCGGGGCGAACGACACTGTTTTAAAAAATCTGCAAAATTAGCG
>JAVWJP010000008.1:0-67110 GCA_036638975.1 Hydrogenoanaerobacterium sp. | reverse complement strand
CGACACTGTTTTAAAAAATCTGCAAAATTAGCGGGTTATAATTTGTTTTGTTATCTTGTCTGTTCCCTCCGCCGCAGGCGGGGCGAACAATACCGTTTTAAAAAATCTGCAAAATTAGCGGGTTATAATTTGAAAGATGTCAGAGAATAAAGTATAATGATAAAAGCAGTTTATTTGAAAACGCCCAAGAGGGCAGAGAACAGGAGATAAGCGCATGATAGAAGCATACTTAGACAACAGCGCAACCACGCAGGTTGATGAGCGCGTAGCAAAAGCAGCGCTTTGGGCGATGTGCGAAAACTACGGCAACCCTTCGTCACTGCACGACAAGGGGCTTAATGCCGAGCTTGCCATAAAAGCCTCGCGCGAGCAGCTTGCAGAGGCTCTGGGTGCTTCGGGCGATGATATAATATTCACCTCAGGCGGTACAGAAGCCAACAATTTGGCTATTTTAGGCACTGCGGCTGCGGGTGCAAAGCGCGGCGGCAAAATAATAACCACAGCGTTTGAGCATTCGTCAGTGCTTAAAAGCTTTGCCGAGCTGGAACGTCTTGGGTGCAAAGCAGTATACATTAAGCCCGATTGCAAGGGGCATATAGCGTCAGAGGACATATTGGCAGAGGTAGACGAACACACCGTGCTTGTAAGCGTTATGCTTGTAAACAACGAAATAGGCACTATTTTACCTCTTGAACAGCTTGTACAGGGCATACGCCTTAAAAATAAAAAAACCATAATACATTGCGATGCCGTACAGGGCTTTGGCAAGCTGCCAATAAATGTAAAAAAACTCGGGGTAGATTTATTAACCGTAAGCGGGCACAAAATACACGCGCCTAAAGGCGTGGGGGCTTTATATCTTGCAAAAGCTGTGCACCTCACGCCGCGCAGCTTCGGCGGCGGGCAAGAGCGCGGGATTCGCACAGGCACACAGGCTGTACCGGTTATAATTGCAATGGGCTGTGCCGCCGCACTTATAAACACCCGACAGGCACAGCAAAACAGCTCTGTCTTGTCAAATGCGCTTATAAGCGGCATTGCCGATATACACGAGGTTATTATAAACTCGCCGCCAGATGCGCTTCCGTCTATAGTAAACCTAAGCGTTATGGGCATTCGCAGCGAAATTATGCTGCATTATATGAGCACACGCGGGGTTTTTGTTTCAAGCGGCTCGGCTTGTGCAAAGGGCGGCAAAAGCCACGTACTTACAAGCATGGGGCTTAACCCTAAAGTAATAGACAGCGCTTTAAGAATAAGCTTTGGTAAATTTAACACCTGCGAGGACGTCGCAAGGTTTATAACAGTTTTAAAACAGGGTATTCGTGAAATAAAAAAGCTATAAAAGGGGACACTAACGCATGAAAGAAATTATTCTGCTTAAAAGCGGAGAAATTGCGCTTAAAGGGCTTAACCGCAGCAGCTTTGAAGATACTCTTATTCGTAACGCACGCCGACGTCTTGAAAGCCTGGGCGGTTTTAAATTTACAAAGTCACAATCAACCATTTACTGCGCACCCACTGCCTCCGATATAGACTTAGATGAGGCTGTCGAGCGTCTTTCACGCGTGTTCGGCTTTGCCGCACTATCCCGCGCAGCTATTGTAGAAAAAAACTGGGACATAATAAGTACTGCTGCCGTAGAATATCTGGCGGACACACTGCCGTTTGTAAGCACCTTTAAGGTACAGGCACGGCGCAGCGACAAAAGCTTCCCCATGAACTCCCCGCAAATATGCGAGGAGCTTGGGGGAATTTTACTTGACGCATACCCTAATCTTAGCGTAAATGTGCAAAACCCCGAGATGACGGTTTGGGTTGAAATACGCGAAAACCACGCCTATATACACGCAAAGCAGTTGCCCGGCGCGGGCGGAATGCCAGTTGGCACAAGCGGTAAGGCAATGCTGCTTATGTCCGGCGGTATAGACAGCCCCGTAGCTGGCTACATGATGGCTAAGCGGGGGGTTGAGGTTTCGGCAATACACTTTGCAAGCCCGCCTTACACAAGCGAGCGTGCAAAGCAAAAGGTAATTACCCTACTGCAAAAAATGGTGGCTTACACAGGGCACATAAGGCTTTATGTTGTGCCTTTTACCGCAATTCAAGAGGCTATAAAGGAGAACTGCCCCGAAGAGCTTTTTACAATTATAATGCGCCGCTTTATGATGAAGCTTGCGCAAAGGCTTGCTGTGCAAACCGATTGTACCGCACTTATAACAGGCGAAAGCTTGGCACAGGTGGCAAGCCAGACCATAGGTGCAATAGCCTGCACAGATGCCGTATGTGAAATGCCTGTTTTTCGTCCGGTTATAGGCATGGACAAAGAAGAAATTGTGCAGACAGCCCGCAAGATTGACACCTTCGACACCTCAATTTTGCCATATGAGGATTGCTGTACTGTGTTTACTCCAAAGCACCCGCGCATAAAACCTAAGCTGCATTTTGTAGAGGAGGCAGAAGCGCCGCTTGACACCGAGGGGCTTATGCAAACAGCGCTTGACGGTATAGAGGAGCTTATAATTCGCTGACATACAGAGCCGACACCGATAATAAATTTTATTGGAAATACAATCCGCAAGGGGGTGCTAAAGTGACAGCGGAGCTTATAGGAATCGGAACAGACGAAGATGCGGGTCTGGCTTTGGCACAAAGCACAAAGCTTATATCAGACCTGCTTTTGGGGCTTGGCATAACACTTAAACAAAGCTGCACCGTGGGCGGAAGCGAAGAAGCGCTTCACACGGCGCTTGCACAAGCACTGGAGCGCAGTGAGCTTATTATTTTACTTGGCGGCGTTGGCATAGGCGATGGCGACATAACCAAAGAAACCCTTGAGCATGGGCTTAATATTGAGCTTTTAACACACGAAGAAAGCCTTGCTCAGGCAAAAGAATACTACAAATGCAGCAAAAAGCGAGCACCCGCGGGTTGGCAAAAGCAAGCCATGGTACCGGAGGGCTCTACTGTTTTTTTAAACGAAAACGGTGCTTCACCTGCCTTTGCGCTTGCCTCAGGCGCACAATGTATTTTAAGCCTGCCCGGAGCCGCAAAGGAATTTATGCCGCTTTTAATCAACCAAATTTATAATTATCTGGTGGGCTTTGCCGAAGATGAAATAGTCTATACAGACATTGGAGTAGAGGGGCTAAGCATCGCCGCAGTCACAAAATATCTGGACGAGCTTATGCAAAGCCAAAACCCCTCTGTGGCAATATACCCCATGGGGCGCGGTCTGCTTTTGCGCGTTACAGCACGGGCGCAAAGCCAAACCATGGCACAGGTTATCTGTACCCCCGCTGTTTCCGAAATCCGCGACAAGCTAAGCACCGCCGTACTGCCCGCAAACGGAACACAGCTTACAGCTTTTAAGCAGGATACCTCACGCAAGCACTCGTTTATACAAAACGTAGTGCCTTGGAGGGGCGACAGCAGGGGCGATATTATCCGCAAAACAATACTGTGCATATCACTGCTTGTACTTGTTTGCTCAGGCACATATATAGCAAACTATTTTTATTCGTCACAGGCAAACAAGGGCATGGTAAGCTCTATGGAGAATATGCTTGTCACTGCCGACGACAGCTCTCGTCCCGAGGGCTATCCCGCCGAATACCTTGCAAAGTTCATACCATGGTGGAACATCAACAAAGATGTCGCAGGAAGAATAGAAATAGCGGATACGCCGCTTAAATATGCCATTGTACAGGCAGATGACAACAGCTATTACCTGCGCAGAACCTTCTACAAAAAGGACGACAAGCACGGCGTGCCTTTTTTAGATTTTCGCGTTGACCTTAAAAAAGAAAGCACAAATACGCTCATCTATGGGCACAACATGACAGATGGGCAAATTTTTGGAGAGCTTATAAACTATAAAGATTTAAGTTATTATAAAGCGCACCCAGTCATACAATTTGACAGCGTGTACAGAGAAGGCAAGTATAAAATAGCGGCAGTGGTACTAACTACCGCCAACGACCCAAACTTTGATTATCATAATTTTATAAACCCAAAAAGCAGTGCCGAAACAAAAGACTTTATAGAAAAGATTAACAGGCGTACCCTTATAAACACAGGCGTAGATGTAAAAACGACAGATAAATTTATTACACTTTCCACCTGCGATTATTCCTTCCGCGACCCTGTTACAGGCGAGCGCATAGCGCGGCTTGTAGTTATAGGGCGCAAGGTTAGGGCAGGGGAGAGCCCTGAGGTAAACACCTCTGCCGCCAAGCTTAACCCAAACCCGCTGATGCCCGGACAATACTATGCAAAGCCTTCACAGTCAAGCACGAGCAGTAAAAGCACAAGCAGTGAGAGCACGAGCAGCAAAAGCACGAGCAGCGAAAGCACGAGCAGCGAAAGCACAAGCAGCGAAAGCACAAGCAGCGAAAGCACAAGCAGCGAAAGCACAAGCAGCAAAAGCACAAGCAGCGAAAGCACAAGCAGCAAAAGCACGAGCAGCGAAAGCACTAGCAGCGAAAGCACTAGCAGCGAAAGCACTAGCAGCGAAAGCACAAGCAGCGAAAGCACAAGCAGCAAAAGCACGAGCAGCGAAAGCACGAGCAGCGAAAGCCTTGATGAAATAGAGTTTGAGCTTCTGCCTGCAAGCTCAAAAAGCTCGTCACAAAAGGACGAACGGCAAAGCGAAGAAGAATTTGCGGTGGACGGCGGCGCAATAGGGCGCAGCGACACCGTGTACATAAACGGCAGCGAAATGGAAGCATATGATGCAATATGCCAAATGACTATGAACGAAACAGGCGGCACCTTTAAGCCAGAGGCGCTTAAAGCACAGGCTGTTGCAATGACAAGCAGACTGGTTTCGCGTGGGTGCGATATAAACGGAATGGCGCGCAGAACCCCAAACAATGCCGTTAAAAACGCGGTAAGCGCAGTTTGGGGACAAACCATAAGGCTTAACGGCAAAACTGTGGACGCGTACTTTTTTTCTATTTCGGCAGGTACAACAAACACCGCAAAAGAGGTTTGGGGCGGCTCTCTGCCATGCCACAACCAAAATGTAGAAAGCATATGGGACGAAAACGAGCCCGGCTACAGGGCGACAAAAAGCTTTAGCCGAAGCGACGTTATAGACAGAATATATTCGGCATACGGCATAGACCTTACCGATGTTCCCGACGACGAATGGTTTAAGGTAGAGAGCAAAACTGGCGGCGGCTACAACGCCAAAATTTTAGTGGGCAACAAAAAGTTAAGCAGCGGCAGGGCATTTCGTGAAAATATCTTTGGGCTTAGAAGCTCTGCCTTTGACTGGGAATTTGTCGGCGAGAAGGTAGTGTTTACCACCTATGGCTACGGGCACGGCGTGGGCATGAGCCAACACGGCGCCAACGCCATGGCAAAGCAGGGCAGCAGCTATGTAGAGATTTTAGAGCATTATTACCCCGGCTGTACCGTTGGGTAAAGCAGGGCAAAGCTAATGCGGCGCGCTTCATCTTTTTTTTGAAGCACGCCGCATTTTTATGTTTATATGCGTGTAGAAAAACAGTCTTTAAAAAAATTTACCTAACTGCTTGTTTTAAAGCAAGGTCATTTTATAATACTTATCTGCCCTATAATCGGCAGTGGCTTTGCTACACCGTTTATCACATTAATTATTCCCATCACCACAAAAATTATCCACAAAAGCCAGCCGACACTGCCCACTAAGCCCGCAAATGGCACATTAAACTTGCCAAGCCAGTCTATAACATTGCAAAGCAGCGAAAAGCCAAGCAGCACCAAGCCCTGATTGGCATGGTACATTGCAAAACGGTTTTGACGCGCCGCCAAAATGGGGACAAGCACAAGTATACCAAGGTACGCACATATGCTGTAAATTTTACCCGTTCTTATTTCATCTGCGCTAAAGCTTTCCACAATAAATGCCTCCATTGTTAATTAAATTATGCCGGTCACAAAGCATCTTATTTAATAAGCTGCCACTTTACACCCTGCGGTGTATCCTCCAGCACTACGCCCATGTCTTTAAGCTTGTCGCGAATTTCGTCAGACAGCTTATAGTCTTTGTTTTTGCGCGCCTCGGCACGCTTTGTTATAAGCGCTTCTACCTCGTCCTCTAAGCTGCCAAGGTTTTTTTCGCACCTGTTGTAAAGTAATCCCAGCACAGCGCAAAGCTCGTCAAACATAGCGGCAGCGGCATTTAGGTACTCTGCACTGCGCGGCTGAACAACGGCTGTATTTATATCTCGCGCCAAGTCAAACAACGCCGCTATTCCGTCGGCGGTGTTAAGGTCATCGTCCATTGCCGCAATAAACTGCTCGCGCCGTGCAGGTAACTGTGCCATAAGCACGGCTTCGCCCTCAGTTGCGCTTTCTGCGGCAGCTTTAAGCGCAAAATCTAAATTATCGCGGCAAGTATGCAGGCGGTCAAGCGCCGCTGTGCACTGCTCTATAACCTCTATGCTGTAGTTGATGGGGCTGCGGTAATGTGCTTGCAGCATCATAAATTTTATAGGCTCATAGCCGTATTTTTCGGCAACCGCCCGCGTTGTAAAAAAGTTATTAAGGCTCTTGCTCATCTTGCGGTTGTCCACATTTATATAACCGTTGTGCATCCAATAATGCACATATTCATGCCCTGAGCAGCACTCTGCCTGCGCAATCTCGTTTTCGTGGTGCGGGAAGATTAAGTCCTGCCCGCCGCAATGTATATCTATAGTTTCGCCCAGATATTTATATATCATCGCCGTGCATTCTATATGCCAGCCCGGTCTGCCCTCACCCCACGGTGAATGCCAAGAGGGTTCCCCCGGCTTTGCCGCCTTCCAAAGGACGAAATCCATAGCGTCCTCTTTTTGCTCGCTTACATCTATGCGGTTGCCCGCGTCCAAGTCCTCAAGCGGCATATGCGAAAGCTTGCCATAGCCCTCGTCCTTTTTGGTGCGAAAATAAACATCACCATTTACGGCGTAGGCAAAGCCTTTTTCGCAAAGCTCGCTTACTATGCGAATAATTTCTGCTATGTTCTCGGTTGCGCGCGGGTGAAAGGTGGCAGGCAAAACGCCAAGACCTTTGGCATCGGTTTCGTACTCTTTTATATATCTCTCGGCAACTTCGGCAACTGTAATACCTTCTTCGGCCGCTTTTTTTATAAGCTTATCATCAATATCGGTAAAATTTTGCACAAAGCTTACCTTGTTGCCGCGGTACTCAAGGTAACGGCGCAAAACGTCAAACACACATATAGGGCGAGCGTTACCTATGTGTATAAAATTGTAGACGGTAGGTCCGCAGGCATACATTTTAATCTCGCCCGCCTTAATGGGTATAAGCTCCTCTTTTTGCCTTGTCAATGTGTTGTATACTTTCATTTGCTTTTCTCCTCAGTAATCTTTACTTCATTGTGCTGATGCAATTTTTATTTTTTACAACATAATTTACGCCCGAAACAACAGTTAATATAAGCGAGAGCCACATTAAACCATTACATAGCATAAGCATAGTGTCTGCAAGCTGTACAGACCCCACACCAATATCGTAAACCCAAGCCGATATAAGCGCAAGCCCCAGCCATGCCATTTGGCACACTGTTTTGTATTTACCCAGCTTGTCGGCGGCAATAACAGTGCCCTGCCCCGCCGCAATAAGCCGCAAAGAGGTGACCAAAAACTCGCGCGATAATATAACTATTACCACCCACGCCGGCACATATTTCATCTGCACAAGGCAAAGCATGGCGCTCATAACCAAAATTTTATCGGCAAGCGGGTCCATAAATTTGCCAAAATCTGTAACCAGATTATTTTTGCGCGCAATCTGTCCGTCAAGCATATCGGTAAAAGATGCCACAATAAATATAAAAAACGCGATAATATAATTGTTAGCAATGCCGTCTGCAAACATAAAAACCACAAATACAGGCACTAAAGCCATGCGAAGCACCGTAAGCTTATTTGGAAGATTCATTTGAAAAAAACCCCCTTGTTTATTGTTCTGCCATATGCCCCAGCAAGTCGTACTCCGTGACATCATCGACAGTTACCATAACAAAGCTGCCTGCTTTAAGCGTAGTTTTTGACGTAAAATAAACATTTCCGTCAATCTCCGGCGCATCTGCGGCAGTACGTCCGCTGTAAATTTTTTCTTTTTTGTTGTAAGCCTCCACCAAAACCTCTAATGTTTTGCCTATTTTCTCGCGCGAAAGCTCCTCTGAAACACCCATTTGCAGCTCCATTACAACCTCTGCGCGGCGGCGCTTTACATCGTCGTCAAGCTGGTCCGGCATTGAGGCTGCCGGTGTATCTTCCTCAGCAGAATAGGCAAAGCAGCCAAGCCTGTCAAAGCGGATTTCTTTAACAAAGGTGCAAAGCTCTGTAAAATCCTCCTCTGTTTCGCCCGGAAAGCCCGTAATAAATGTGGTGCGCAGCGTAACGCCCTTAATTTTTTCGCGGGTTTTATTTAAAAGCTCTGTAAGAGATGCTCTGTCAAAACGGCGGTTCATGCGTTTTAGTATTTTGCCGCTTGCGTGTTGCAGAGGTATATCTATATATTTACATATTTTATCTTCTTTTGCCATTACGTCCAGCAATTCATCTGTCACCCTGTCCGGGTAGGCATAAAGCACGCGCACCCAGTGCAAGTCTTTAATGCTGCAAAGGCGCGTCAAAAGCTTAGGCAAAAGCAGACCACCGCCTAAGTCCTCACCGTAGCGCGTGGTGTCCTGCGCTATAACATTAAGCTCGCGCACACCGTCCGCCACAAGCTTTTCGGCTTCTGCTACAACCTCGTCCAAGGGGCGGCTTCGCAGTCCCCCGCGTATAAGCGGAATGGCACAGTAGGTACAGCGGTTGTCGCAGCCCTCGGCAATTTTAAGGTAGGCTGTGTATGGCGGTGTTGTTATAATGCGGCTTCCGCTAAGAGGAAGCTCGGTTTTTTCGCCAAACATATACACCTTTTCGCCGCTTAGCGCCCGCTCTATAGCCTCTGCAATGTTTTTGTTAGAGCCTATCCCCAGTATTACGTCCGCCTCCGGAATCTCTTTGGCTATCTCCATTTGGTAGCGCTCTGCAAGACAGCCCGTAACCACAACGGCTTTAATTACACCGCTTTTTTTAAGCTGTGCAAACTCTAAAATATTCTCGATAGCCTCGCGCTTTGCGTCCTCTATAAACCCACAGGTGTTTATTATTACAACATCACATTTTGCGGGGTCTGCACATATAACAAAGCCGTGCTCTGTAATAAGCGAAAGCATTATTTCGGCATCAACCTGGTTTTTGTTGCACCCCAATGAAACCATTCCTACCTTAACGGACATAGCATTTTCTCCAAACTATTTTTTTATTCATCATTTACTTCAAAATTGTCGGCATAGTACCGCAGTACACGCCGTATATCGTCAAAGCGATAGCCCAGACGAAGCAAGGCATTTATAGTTTTATCAATGCCCTTTTTGTCGTCCAAATATCTTGCATATTTTTTGTCTATTATACTTTTTAGCTTTTCGTCGGTGTCAGTCACCTGAGAAAGCTCTGCTAAAGTATTGTCTATAATGTCGCGGTCTATGCCTTTTTTTGTAAGCTCCTGCCGCACACGGTTTATGCCATAGCTCTTGCTGTTTACAAGCCGGTTTGCAAAGCGCTGTGCATATTCCTCGTCGTTTAAAAGCCCCAGCTCCTCCATGCGGGCTGTTACTTCACCCGCAAGCTCCTCGTCACTTGTTTTTGCAAGCTTTAGAAAAAGCTCTTTTTTTGTGTGGCTTTTGTAACCCAAAAGGTAAAGCGCCCGCTCGCGGGTACGGCGCAAATCGCACTGTCGTTTAAGCTCGTAGATATCGTCCCTGTCCACCTCAAGCCCCGCGCGCAAGCCCCTGTTGTATATAAGCTCTGCATCAAGCATCATGGCGTACTCGCCCTCTATATACACAGCGCACTGTGTACCCTTGCGCTTTTCTATAGCGGTAATAAGCATTTTAGTCTTCCACCTCTACGTCAATATCCACTTGCTTAGAGTTTGCCGAAACCTTTTTAGATGCCATTTTGCCGCCTCCGCGAACCATCAAAAGCTCTCCGGAACGTGCACGCAGCTGCTTTTCTATATCCGCAGAAAGCTCGGGGTTTGCCTTTAGGTACTCCTTTGCATTGTCGCGTCCCTGTCCCAGACGTGTTTCCTTGTAATTAAACCAAGAGCCGCTTTTGTTTATTATATCAAGCGCAACGGCAAGGTCTAGTATCTCGCCCTCTTTAGAAATTCCGCTGCCATACATTATGTCAAACTCCGCCTCGCGGAAAGGGGGAGCTACCTTGTTTTTTACAACCTTAACCCGTGTGCGGCTGCCTATGCCCTCTGTACCATTTTTAAGCTGCTCTATGCGGCGAATATCTAGGCGCACAGAGGCGTAAAATTTAAGCGCACGCCCACCCGGGGTAACCTCGGGGTTGCCGTAGGTAACACCCACTTTTTCGCGCAATTGGTTTATAAACAGTGCAACACAGTTGCTTTTTGAGATAACTCCCGTAAGCTTGCGCAGTGCCTGCGACATCAGCCTTGCTTGCAGACCTACGTGTGTGTCGCCCATTTCGCCCTCTATCTCGGCGCGCGGCACCATGGCAGCAACAGAGTCTATAACTATGGCGTCTATAGCGCCTGAGCGCACGAGTGCTTCGGTAATCTCAAGCGCCTGCTCGCCTGTGTCGGGCTGTGACACCAGCAATGCGTCTATGTCTACGCCCAAGGCGCTTGCATAAACTGGGTCAAGCGCGTGCTCAACATCTATAAAGGCAACCTCGCCGCCGTTTTTTTGCGCCTCTGCTATAATGTGCAGTGCAAGCGTTGTTTTGCCTGATGATTCAGGACCGAAAATTTCTATTATTCTGCCGCGCGGCACACCGCCTATACCAAGCGCCATATCAAGTGATATAGAGCCGGTATGTATAACGTCTAAATTTAAGGTAGAGTTTTGCCCAAGCTTCATAACGGCGCCCTTGCCAAACTGTTTTTCTATCTGACTCAGCGCCGTTTCAAGCGCCTTTTGTTTATCTAATGCCATTTTAAATTCCGTCCTTTCGTGCGCAGCAAAAAAAGAACAAATGTTTGCTTGCGCCATACAACTATTCCCATTATAAATGAAGAACGGCATAAATGCAAGGAAACCAGTGTAATTTTCATGCAATATAAAAAAACTTACTCCCCCGTCAGTGTTGGAGGAGTAAGTAAAAATACTTGTATTAAAAACCTTTATAAAATTTATTTGCAAGCATCACATATCGTTTTTATTGGTTTCTGTAAAACGCCAGCTGTCCTTGCACATATCGTCTATATTAAGCTCTGCCTTCCAGCCCAGCTCTCTAAATGCCTTTTCGCTGTTGGCATAGCAGCTTGCAATATCGCCCGGGCGGCGCGGCATAATCTTATACGGAACATCGCGCCCGCTTGCGTTTTTAAACGCCGACACGACTTCAAGCACACTGTAGCCCTTGCCTGTGCCCAAATTATAAATATTAACTCCGCTATCGTTTAGCTTGCTCAGCGCCTTTAAATGCCCCTTTGCAAGGTCAACCACATGGATATAATCTCTTACACCGGTGCCGTCATTGGTGTCGTAGTCGTCACCGTAGACATTAAGGCATTTAAGCTTGCCCACAGCCACCTGTGCGACATAGGGCAAAAGGTTGTTTGGTATGCCGTTTGGTGTTTCGCCTATAAGCCCGCTTTTATGCGCTCCGATAGGGTTAAAGTAGCGCAGCAAAACGACGCTCCAAGAGCTGTCGGCGGTGTACAGGTCTGTCAATATCTGCTCGTTCATCACCTTTGTTTCGCCATACGGGTTTGTGGCGGAGGTAGGCATAGTTTCTATAAAAGGTACGGGGTTGTTCATGCCGTAAACTGTGGCAGATGATGAAAACACTATCTTTTTGCAGTTGTGCGCTTCCATAACCTTGCACAGCACAAGCGTACCGGTAATGTTGTTGTAGTAGTAGCGAAGCGGTTGGCTTACGCTTTCTCCTACGGCTTTAAGCGCCGCAAAATGTATAACAGCCTCTATGCTGTTTTCTTCAAATATTTTTGTAACTGCGGCTTCATCAAGGATATCCGCCTCGTAGAATCTAAAATCTTTTCCGGTTATTTTACGAATACGGTTAAGCGCTTCCGGCTTTGAATTAATAAAATTATCTACTATAACTACCTCTTTGCCGGCCTCTAAAAGCTCCACAACGGTGTGGCTGCCTATGTACCCTGCTCCGCCTGTCACTAAAATTGCCATATGCGCATCTCCTTATTGTTTTTTATTTATGTGTATCGTCCATAGCATGAGTATATGCCTTTGCTTTTAAACAGTCAATAGAGTTTTATAAAATACAACATCAGTCCATGTTATTGCGTGCTTTTTATTCAAAAAGTTCGTTTTGCAAATCTACTATTTTTTGTTTTCGCCTTGCAGTTTCTTCGGCAGCAGTGCAAAGCACACCGTCACTGCGCAAAAGCAAAGCTTCGCCCACACGCGCGCCCTGCGGCAAAAGCTGCAACGGCAGGCTGTAGCTTTTGCCGTCGTCACCCACGCACACCGCAAAGTCGCCCTCGCTACGGTCTATGCTAATGTAATATTCTTTATTTTCGCTCACCGTCCGTCACTCTTTTCGTCATTTATAAGCCTTAAAGCTTTGCCGTCGGTTTCAAAAACTATACTTCCGGCAATATCGGTACGCAGGGTTTTTGTTGAAAATTCCTCAAGCCTTTCGCTTACCTCAATGTGCGGGTGTCCATATGAGTTCTCTGCCCCGCAGCAAACCACCGCATATTTAGGCGCAACAGCGGCAAGCCATTCGTAGCACGAGCTTGTACTGCTGCCGTGGTGCCCAAGCTTTAAAACATCGGCGCTAAGCTGTGCACCGCTTGCCAGTATGTTCTTCTCCTCGCCGCGTTCGCAATCTCCGCTTAGCAAAAAAGCAACATTGCCATAGCAAAAGCGCAGTACCACAGAGTTATTGTTCATGTTCTCGCTGTCAGGGTTAACCGGTCCCAAAATTGTAAAGCTTGCTGCGCCTACGTCGTAGCTTTCGCCCGCCCTTGCAGCTGTTATCTTCATGCCTTTGTTTTTAAGCTCTTTCAGCATTTTTAAGTACGATTGCGACGCAGGCACCAGCACGTCAGGTATGCGCGGCGCAATAAAGCTTCCCACATCAAAATCTTTTATAATATACGGCATTCCGCCTATGTGGTCGGCATGGGGGTGAGTTGCCACAACATAATCCAGCTTTGTTATTTTTTCTTTTTTAAGGTAGCTTATAAGCTTTGGCACGCTTTCGGGTGTACCGGCATCTACCAAAATATTGCCCTCGGGTGCTTCTATCAAAATACAGTCACCCTGTCCCACATCTATAAAATGCACATAAGCGTTTTTGCTATGCTCCTTTGGTTTTGCAGCAGCAGGCTCAGCAAGCCCCGTGCGCGTAAATATGTCGTCCCACGTGGGTACCTTACCGCCAAAATCAAATTTATCTGCAAGCGTCACCAGCAGCACTGCCGCCAAAAGTGCCGATGACACCACGACAAAGCCCCAGTTTATACGGCTTCGCCGCCTATACCTTGCCATCTTGCTTAACCCCCTTACAGGCTAGCCCCTTGCCTTTGGCTTTTGCTTAGGCTTGCCCTTTGCATAGCGGCTGCCTCCCTTAGGCTTGCCTATTTGCTTTGCTTCTATACTTTTAGTAATATATTTTTGTTTTTCTACAAAACCTCTATCCGGCGGTATAAGGCACTCTTTGCCGTTACCTATAAGGTCTGCGCGCCCCGCTTTTAACAGTGCAGTCTTTACAAGGCGGCGGTTTTCGGGTCTAAAGTATTGCAGCAGCGCCCTTTGCATTGCCTTTTCTTCGCTTGTCTTTGGCACATAGACGGGCTTCATGGTTAAAGGGTCCAGCCCCGTATAAAACATACAGGTAGAAACCGTAGCGGGTGTAGGGTAAAAGTCTTGCACCTGCTCGGGTCTTATATTGTTTTTCTTTAAAAACAGCGCAAGCTGTACGGCGTCCTTTAAGGTTGAGCCGGGGTGTGAGGACATGAGGTACGGCACAAGATACTGCTCTTTGCCTATGCGCTTTGTGGTGTGGTAAAACTTCTCTGAAAACTCATTGTATGCTTCTATATGAGGCTTTCCCATGTAATCCAGCACCTGTGCAGAGCAATGCTCTGGCGCAACCTTTAGCTGTCCGCTTACATGGTATGTCACAAGCTCCTTTAAAAAAGCATCGTTCTCGTCGCGCAGTAAATAATCGTAGCGTATGCCTGAGCGTATAAAAACCTGTTTTACCTTAGGCAGCTCTCTAAGCTCCCGCAATATGTCCAAATACTCGCTGTGGCTTACCTGTAAAGCAGGGCATGGGGTGGGCGCAAGGCATTTTCTATCCTTACAAAGCCCCTTTTTTTCTTGCTTTTTACAGCTTGGCAGCCTAAAGTTTGCCGTTGGGCCGCCTACGTCATGTATATATCCCTTAAAACGGCTGTTTTCGGTAAACCCGCGTGCTTCCTCCACCACAGAGGCTTTACTGCGCGCAGTGACGTGCCTACCCTGATGATAAGCTATAGAGCAAAAGTTGCAGTTACCAAAGCAACCCCTGTTGTGCATTATAGAAAATTCTACTTCCTCTATAGCGGGCACACCACCCATAGCCTCGTAGCTTGGGTGATAGTAGCGCATAAACGGCATGGCAAAAACCTTGTCAAGCTCCTCCTGTGCAAGCGGCACTGCCGGCGGGTTTTGCACCACCACGCAGTCGCCGTGGTTTTGCAGCAGAGGTCTGCCGTATACATAGTCCTGTTCATCAAGCTGCTGCTTTGTAGCCCGCGCATAGGCCGTTTTGTCGGCGCTTACTTTTTCGTACGATGCTATAGCTACGGCGTTTTCTACGGTAGTGCCCTTGGGGGCGGCATAACAGGTGCCGCGGATATTTTTAAGCTCCGCTATACTTTCTCCCGCCGCCAGTCTGTGCGCAATCTCAGCTGTTTGGTGCTCGCCCATGCCAAAGCTCAATAAATCGGCTTTAGCATCTATCAAAATTGACGGGCGCACAGCATCGTCCCAGTAATCGTAATGCGCCATGCGGCGAAGGCTCGCCTCTATGCCCCCTATAATTATCGGCACCTCGGGGTACAGCTCGCGTATTTTGTTGCAGTAAACCACGGTTGCTCTGTCGGGGCGCCGCCCCGCCTTGCCACCCGCCGAATATGCGTCATCGCTGCGGCGGCGCTTTGCGGCTGTGTAGTTCGCCACCATTGTGTCTATGTTTCCGCCGGTTACAAAGTAGCCGTAGCGCGGTTTACCAAACAGGCTAAAAGCCCTTGTGCTCTTACAGTCCGGCTGGGCTATCATGCAAACTTTAAAGCCCTCGGCTTCTAAAAGCCGCGATATTATAGCGATTCCAAAACTGGGGTGGTCGACATATGCGTCACCTGTCACACATATAAAGTCCGGCTCGCTCCACCCGCGTGCGTCCATTTCTTCTTTGCTTATAGGTAAAAAAGGCATATAATTCTCCATTCTGCTGTAAGCTACAGCACACTTAGCACCTCAAGGTTTTCACAGTGCATATAGGTATCGGTTGAAAACGCAAACAAAACCTGGTCGTAATATAAAAGGTCTATTTCATCTGCCTGCTCGGCTGTTACCGTTTCTGCATTAACCACCTTAATTTCCCCGTACTGCGGGGCTAAAAACGGCAGGTAGCTTTTTACGGTTTCATCTCCAAAAATAAGCAGCCTTGTCTGGTTTGGCGGGGGCTTTCCCGTGGACGAAAAAACATTTATGTCAACCGTCTGGTAAGGACCTCCAAAAAAAACATCAAGCGGCGCTTCGCCCTTTAACGCACCTCTGTCATAAAGGTCGTTAATAGAAATCTCCCTGTCACCATCTGTGCGGCAGAGCATATAGTTGCGCGATATTTTATCGTTTCGGTAATGATAAAGCGATATAACATCTTTTTTCTCTGTGGCGTAGGGGAAGCGCTTGCAAAGGCTGCCCTCATAGCCGTGTACGGCATACTCTATGGTATATCGGCTCATCGGGTTTGTGGCAATGCGCAGCTTTGGGCAAAGTGCCGTATAGACATAATATCCGCCAAGCGGTGCAACGCCATCTTCTGTATTGTAAAAAAGGCTTTTTTCTTGATTTGCAAAAAGCACAGGGTATGCGTCTACAGTGGCAAGCCCTCCGCCAAAGCTTTGGTAAACGCCCTCTATAAAGGTTTTTTGGTTATATGGTGTAGCAAAGGCGGGCAGTGCCTGCTGTTTTACAGCAGAGGCGGTGGGTATAAGCATAATACACATAGGCAAATCTACATCTTGCGCAAATTTTAAAATTACCTCGTTGTTGTTTTTTACAAGGCGCTTATTGGGGCTGCCCACGTTCTTTATAATGCTGTCATCGGTTATAAAGTACCCATCTATTTCTTTTGAGCCTGTGCGAAAGCGAATGTTCCAACCCATTGCCGAAAGCTCATTTCGCATAGGGAAGTGCTCTTTTACAAATTTCTCAAGCTTTAAAGCATATTCGCCCGAAAAAGCTTTTGTTATATATTCTCCGCTTAAAAGTTTATTGCTGTCAAACTGAGGAAGCTCATCAAAGCCGCCTGAAGTCCACATTATAAACGGCACCATAAGCAGTATACCTATAAAAACCACAGCGCTTACCTGCTTTGGCTTCATTGCACTTCCTCCTATCTGTGTTTTTGTTTAAAATTACATTGCCGCTTCTACACCACCAAAAAAGTTGTGGTCACCAGCAGTAGTCCTGTGTTTAAAGCTATCATAAGCAGGCTGTAAAACGCGGGTACCCTGCGGCGCAGCTTTACCATAAGCATATTTACAAGGCTTGTGCAAAGCACAAAGCTCACTGCAAGCAGCACATAGTTGCTTGAAAATATATACATAGCTTTGTCGGTGTAAAGCGGAGGATAGCCTATATTAAGCATTGTTTTAAAGTAGCCTATGCTCTGCTCGACACTGTTGCCCGCAAATATTACAAACGACATAAGCACCACTGCAAAGGTATATACGCGGCTTAAAAGTGTGGGGAGCTTTTTTAAAAAACTGCCCCACCAAAGCTTTTCCAATAGCTGAAACAGAATAAAATAAAGCGCCCATATTATAAAGTTTACTTTAAAGCCAAACCAAGCACCCCAAAGCAGAGTGACGGCTGCAAGACCAAAAACAGGCTGCCAGCCTTTTCCGCTGTCATCAACCCAGCTTTTTGGCAGATATGCCGAAAAAAAGCTTGTAACGCTTATATTAAAGCGCCCCACAAACTCGGTCACATTGCGCGATTGGTACGGGTAATAAAAGTTTCGCGGCAAATCTACAGAGAACATTTTGCCAAGCCCGCGCGCCATATCGCAAAGTGACGAGAGGTTAAAGTAAACGGCAAAGGCAAGCGACACCACCATAAGCCACGATGAAACCACCGACTGCCCCATGCGCGGAAAGCTTGCAAGGCTGTCGTAGACAGCTGTCATACTGCCACCCAGCAGAACTTTTTTTGCAAGCCCCTGAATGTACAAAAGCACCCCATCACTTACAAGCGTAAGCGAGGCTTTAGGCTCTTTTAACTGCTGCTTCATGTCGTCCCAACGCACAAGCGGGCCTGCGGGGAGTTTGACAAAGAAAAGACAAAACAGCGCAAAATCTATTATATTATGCTCTGGCTTTATTTGTCCGCTGTAAATGTCCAGACCGTAGCCTAAGCTTGTCACGGCATAGACCATAACCCCAAGCGGGCGCCAAAGCTCGCGGTTTGGTGTGAATGACGAGAGCAAAACCACAAGCCCCGCCGCCTTTAAAAGCACAAACAAAATAAGCCCGCGCCGCAGTAAGATGTTTTCTTCATAGCTTTCCATAAGCCTGTAGACTATATAGTCGCAAAGCACACAGCAAAGCAGCAGCGGCAGGTAACGCGGCTCTGCAAGCGTATAAAAAGCCAATGATATAAGCAAAAGCACAGTGTTTTTTAATTTGCGCGGCATTATATAATAAAATATTACAGAAGCCGGCAAAAACATATATATAAATGTAAGGCTGTATAAATTCAAGGCTTCTGCTCCCTTTCCCTAAGCCGTCCCACAAGGCTTTTGTATTCGTCAGGGCTGTAAAGCGTGTTAAGCACCTCCAGCATAGAATTAGCCGAAAGGTACTGCGGCAGCTCCAAAAGCTTTAAAAGCTCAAGGCGCAATGCGCGGCTGTTTTCGCTGCCCGAAAGCCCGTCCTCAAATAAATCCGTCTTAGTTATATGCTTGCCGCCGCCATGGGCTTTTTCGGCATATACACCGGCTTTTTCAAGCGCCGCGGTTATAATAGCATCGGGCACACCCTCTACGCCTAAGGTACCCGCCTTAGATGGCGCACTTTTGCGCTTTTCCTTGCCCAATATCTCCGGAATATACGCATTATATATCTTACCGCCCTCTACACAGCCCTTTATATGCCCGCGTATTGCAAAGCCCGCGGCATCAGAATCGGTAAAGATTACCAAACCCACTGTTTTTGCAAGAGCACGCAAAAGCGCCGCTTTGTCTTTGTCCTTAAAGATGCGAAAACCGCCTGTTTCTATTATTGTTGTGTCCAAAAGCCCTGCAAGCTTTATTTTATCGTACTTGCCCTCTACTACTACCGCCTGTCGCAGCTTTATCAATATCTTTTTCTCCTTTTTGTCTAATAACCCCTTATGCACTCTGTAAATATTCTTGTTATGGCTTCTTCAAGTATTATAACAGAGTCTGTTCTGCTGCTTTTAAGCCTGTAATCGGCATCTGCCAAAAGCGAAAGCGCCGCGCAAAGCTGCTGTACCGTAAAGCGCTCACAGTCGCGCATAGCGTTTTTTACCCGCCATTCCTTGCCCTTGTATGCTGCAAAAAGCGCTGTTAAATCTGCCGCCGTTTTACCGTCTGCACGCGCCACACGCGCGCGGTAAAGGTCTATAAAGCTTGCCGAAAGCGCCCCCAATATCATAACAGGCTCCTCACGCATTGACAAAAGCTCGCCCAGGCTTTGCATTGTATTTTGGTAATCTCCCTTTAATATAAGCTTTGATAAATCGAAAACGCTTGCGTCCAAAAGCGGTATGGCACAAAGATTAATATCGCCCTTTGTCAGCTCGCCCACGCCCTTGTACGCACAAAGCTTATTTACTTCGTTTTGAAGCGCCTGCATATCGTCCCCGCAACGCGCAGTTAAATAATAGCAATTATCGGTGCTTATTTTACAGCCGTTTTTTTCGGCAATTGCCTTTATAAAGCGGTTTGTGTCGCCGGCGGCACGCGCTCCAAGCTCCACCGCCGCCCCCACCGCATCAATTTGCTTTATAAATGCGCGCCATTTTGCACTTTTTTTGCTGTCCACAATGACATCGCTTGTTGTAAATATAAGCACGGTGCTGTCCGGTGGCGAGGCAAGCAGCTCTTTAAGCTTGTCGCTTTCGCCCGTAGACAGCTTTGCAACATCAAGGTCGCTTACCACCACGCACTTCTGTGCCGCCATCATGGGCAGTGCCTCCACTGCGTCCGATATTTCATCTAGCCCCGCAGCTCCGCCGTCAAAGCGGGTTAGGTTAAAGTCGGCAAAGGAAGGCTCTACCGTTTTATCTATAATTTTTTTGGTATACAGCTTTTTTAAATAGTTTTGCGCACCATACAAAAAATAGACCCCATGCGGCGTATAATTCTTTAGCTTTGCCGCAAAATCCGCCTCGGTTTTATATATCATGTGCGCCGCCTCCTTATTTTACAAAAGCTTTATCCCGCCGTTTTTTATAACATAGCTTACCTCGGGCATATCGTCTGTAAACACCGCCGTATGCTCTGCAAAACCGCCTCTGTAGCCCGCATCTGCTATAATTATGTCACAGCGCAGCTTGCTTATATTTTTGGGCAGTGCACCGGCAAACACAGCAACATTACAGTCGCCGTGGCTCTTTACATCTACTATTATATCACATTTTCCATTTAGAATAAAATCTTTTATACCGCCTATTTTCAGACAAATTGTTTCACCCGATATCATAAGCCCGTCGCCGCCCCAAAACTCGGCTTCAATATTGCCCCAGTCGTATACTTCTGCGGCTTTTTTAAGTGAGCTTACCAGTAGCTCGTCGTTTGTGTCACTAAAATCTGTAACGGCGGCCTCAACCTTGTAGTCTGTAAACAAGCTGCTTACCGCACCGCTGCGTCTGCCCCGCACAGGCGCAATTGCCAGTAGCGTTATCTTTTCTATACGGCTGCGCTTTAATACACGGTTTACTGCATAAACATCGGCTTTTGTATTTATATCACCTATAACTACAGCACAATTATCCTTTATAATAACCTGCGCCACAGAGTTTTTTGTGGCAAAGCTTGTAACAATTGCCGCAGCTCGCATAGAAATTTGGTAAGAGCTTATGCCAAAAAACAACGATATTAAACAAAGCATTGTGCAGACAACGGCTTTTTTGCGTGTGCGGTGCACACAGGCGGCAGAAACAAGCACGGCAGAGCCCGCCAGCCACAGGCCTACAAAGCCGGCATTTGCGGGTAAGCTTGCAAATGGCAGCCCGCCTATAAATTTTGCTGCCGCTGATATTGCCGTTACTGCAAGCCCCGCAGTAAAAGCAAAAGGTGCAGCCGCAAAGCAGACAACAGGAAGCGCACCCAGCACAGCCGCGATAAAGCCGCATATCATTGCCACAGGCAAAAAAGGTGCTATTAAAATATTTGTGACAGGGGCGTAAAGTGCTACCTGTCCAAAGCTTAATATTGTCACAGGCAATGTAAAAGCCGTGGCGCACAGCGTAACACTGCAAGACGAAAGCACCGCCTTTTTTACTTTTACAGCCCGTTTAGTCAAAAACCTACCTGCTAGCACCGCATAAAGCGGCTTTGCAGCTACAGTTATACCAAGCGTTGCCAAAAACGAAAGCTTAAAGCTTACATCTGCCGCCGAAATCGGGTTTAACACGCAAATTATAAGACCCGCCGCCGCAAGTGAGGTTAAGCTGTCTGCCTTGCGCCCTGCAAAAACTCCAAAAAGCGATATAATTATCATAACGCCCGCTCTTATTACCGAAGGCGAAAAGCCCACAAGCGCCATATAACAAAAAACACACGCCGCTTGTAAAACCGCAGCAATGCGCGGCGGAATAAGCAGTGTGTGAAATATAAGCCCCAAAAATGCGGCTATAACGGCAAGATGGAAGCCTGATATTGCCAAAATATGCGAAATACCGCTTAGTGAAAAATCGTTTTTTACCTCTTTTGGTACAAGCTGCTTTTCTCCCAAAAGCATAGCCGCCAAAATATCGCCCTGATAAAGCGGTAAGCGCACCCTTAGATGTTGCAGCATACCCTCTCTAATGCTTCCAAGCAAAGCCTTAGCCGAGTTTTTTGGCGGAGGAGCTGCTGTGTATTCACCCGCGACAAAGCCGCGCAGTGGTATAAGCTTTGCCCTTTGGGTGTCATATGAGCTAAGACCGCCACGCTCATAGCGCGAAATAATTGCCTCAGCCGCAAAGCTGTCGCCACGGTGCACATCAAGTACCTCGCGCGACGAAACCGCAATTACAGCGCCGTCCGCCTGCCTTAGCTCAACCGAGTTAGCGCCTGTTACACGCAAAATTTCTCCGCTTATGGTTATCTTTTGCCCTGAAAGCTCGCGCTGAGGTTCTATTTTAAAAAGTGTGTAAAAACCTGTTACGGCAAAGCTTACACCCGCCGCTAAAAAAACAACCATGACGCTATGCCTTGCCCTGTGGTTAGAAAACGATGCCAAAAGGGAGAAAAAGCCAAACACCGCGGCAATAAAAAAGCAAACCTCAAACGAAAAGCACACCGCAAGCATTGCTGCAAAAACATACGTAAAACCCACCGCCGCAAGCGGACGAATCATAAAGCTTCCCCTTTTCGCCTTACATTTTTACTTATTTTCACCATTTTTTAAAGCTGCGCATTTTACTCGTCCCCACTGTTTTTACTTGCTGTACAGTACAAATGTATTTGTTAAATTCCGCCCAGCTCCTGTGCGGCAAGCAGTACACCCAGTTTGCCGCTTGTGTATGTAAGCCCACCCTGAAGCCATGCCGCATACGGCTCGCGCAGAGGTCCGTCGGCAGAAAGCTCTATGGACGCACCTGCCGTAAAAGCACCCGCCGCCATTACAACAGGGCTTTCGTAGCCGGGCATTTCCCATGGCTCCGGCGTAACAAAGCTGTCTATGGGCGAACCCTTTTGTATTCCACGGCAAAATGCCACAAGCTTTTGCGCCGTCCCCAGTGTAATCGCCTGTATAATATCTGTGCGCGGCTGTGTACAGCGCGGGTAAACCTCGTAACCCAGCCGCTCAAAAAGCGCGGCGGCAAAAACAGCGGTTTTTAAGGCGTTTGCAACTACATCTGGCGCAAAGAAAAGCCCCATAAGCATATCGCGGGTCTGTCCCAGTGTACAGCCAACCTCCTTGCCCATGCCGGGCGAGGTAAGGCGGTAAGCACAAAGCTCTACCAAAGCTTTTTTACCCGCAATATACCCACCTGTCTTTGCAATTCCTCCGCCCGCATTTTTTATAAGCGAGCCCACAATAATATCTGCCCCAGCCTGTGTAGGCTCTTTTTTTTCAACAAATTCGCCGTAACAGTTGTCAACCATAATGACAGCTTTGGGGTTTACACTGCGCACAATACCGCATATTTTTTCTATCGCGGCAATATTAAGCGACGGGCGCAGGGCATACCCGCGCGAGCGCTGTATGTAAGCAACCTTTACGCCCTTTGCCGCTGTTTTTAAGCCCTCGCAGTCTACAGAGCCGTCCTGCAAAAGCTCTAACCGGCGGTACTCCACGCCAAAATCGCGCAGCGAGCCCGCTCCCTCCCCGCGTATGCCTATAACCTCCTCCATGGTGTCATAGGGCGAGCCTGCAACCGATAGCAAAATGTCGTGCGGGCGCAAAACACCAAAAAGCGCCGTGGTAAGCGCGTGTGTGCCCGAAACAAAGTTGTGCCGCACCAAGGCGTCCTCGCTGCCTGTAATTTCGGCAAACACCGCGTCCAGTACCTCGCGCCCCCTGTCACCGTAGCCATAGCCTGTGCTCGCCGCAAAATGAGTTTCGCTTACACCCAGCTTATGAAAAGCCGCCAGCACTTTAAGCCCGTTGTATTCGGCAGTTTTGTCAAGCTCTGCAAAATGCAGTGCGCAATCCTGCTCTGCCTGCTGTGCAATATCCATAAGCTTTTTGTCTATGTCAAAAAAGTTTTGCTCTGTCACTTTATTTTACCCCTTATATATAGTTTATTTCGGCATATACGCCTATTGGGACAAAGCCCAGTTTTATGTAAAGGCGCATAGCCACGGCGTTTTTACAAACAATTTGTACTGCTCTGCCCTGTGCCTCACGCGCAATAAGCGTGTTTACAAGCCTTGTGGCAAGCCCGCGCCCGCGGCAAAGCTTTGCCGTTGCTACCGAGCCTATGACAATGGTTTTGCTGTTTTGGTAGTTGACCCCCGCCGATGCACAAAGCACTCCGTCCTCGTATATGGCATAGCTACACGCAAGCCCGCGGCGTATTTTAAGAGAAATATCGCTGTACCAGTCTTCAAAGCCAATGCTCTGCATATTATCAAAGGCAAGACACAAAAGCCCGTAAATATCGTCTAAACGCGGCTGTATACACACGCTGTCGTCGCACTGCGGCTGTACAGCACCCGCAAAACGCATAACGGTACAAAAAACCGTATCTTCCGCATTTGCAAGCCCCTCTGCCGTTTCTGCCGCACAAATAAGCTTTTTACAACCACACAGCTTTACAAACTCACGCAATTCGCACTTATCAAAGCCTGTGCCGTCAAGGGTTAAAACGCCGCCGCAAAGAAGCGCCCTCTCGCCCCTCTCATTTTCGTAAAGCAGGGGAGGGTTTGGCAAAGCACCGTACGCCGCAAGGCTTGTATAAATCCTTGCATTATAAACGCTCTCGCTCTCGGCAAGGCTGCCGCACAGTTTAAGCATTATATACCTCTGTGCAAAGCTCCTTTGCAAGAGCAAATGTAGCTTCTATGTCGCTTATTTTTAAGACGCAAGATGGTGAATGGAGGTAGCGGCACGGCATAGAAACAGCCAGACACCGCACCCCTGCACAAGAGGACTGTATAGAGCGGGAATCGTTACCGCCAAAAACGCCCTCTTTGCTTTGTGCAGCAATACCGCATTTTTTTGCTGTGTCAAGCGCAATATTATAAAGCGTGCTGTCATAAACAGTAGCTCTGTCCATAAAACCAATTACCGCGCCCGCGCCCAGACGGCACACCTGCCTGTCCTTCGGCACTCCTGCAATATCCGCCGCCGTTGTAGCTTCTATAACCAAAGAAATATCCGGCTTTACTGCAAAAGCCGCCGCCTTTGCACCCACTGTGCCAGTCTCCTCCTGCACGGTAAATGCAAAATATGTGTCATACAAAAGCTCGCTTTTAATAAGCTCTATAAGCACGGCACAGCCTGCGCGGTCGTCCAGTGCGCGCCCCTTCATAAAGCCCTCGCCAAACTCTGCAAAATCTGAGGCATAGACGGCTCTGTCACCGACTGACACCATTTTTTCGGCTTCCTCACGGCTGCCCGCGCCAATGTCTATAAATAAAGCCTCGGTTTCGGGCACCTTGTCCTTGTCGGTGCTTTCTACCATATGCGTTGCACGTTCTCCTATTACCCCATAGACAGCTTTTTTGCCCACCAGCACAGCCTTACCCGCCACAACTCGCCCGTCTATACCGCCCACCGCGGCAAAACGCAAAAAGCCTTTTTCGGTAATATATGTCACAATAAAGCCAACCTCGTCCATATGCGCGGCAAGCATAAGCTTTTTTGGTGCAGGTTTTTTGCCTTTTTTAAAGGCTATAATATTCCCCAAATTATCAATGCTGTAGTCGCAGCAGGCTTTTATTTCTTCCGTAATAGCCTGTGCCACAGCACCCTCGTCACCCGAAACCCCACGCAAAAGCGAAAGCCGCCTTATAAGCTCTGTCATACCGACGCCTCCAGCTCTATTATTGTTTCGGCAATAAGCCGTGCAGTGTCGTCTATATCTTTTATACAAACTTTTTCTGTGGGCGTGTGCATATACCTTTGAGGGACAGACACAAGCGCCGTTATAACCCCCGCACCGCTTGCCGCTATAGCGTCGGCATTTGTGCCGGTGCTGCCGCCCATAACCTCAAGCTGAAAAGGTATTTTTTTGGTTTTGGCGGTTTCTATAAGCCTTTGGCTTAAAGCCTGCGACAATATCGGTGCAATGCCTATCATAGGTCCCTTGCCCAGCTCTCCGCATTTTTCAGGCTTTGCGTCCGGTGTGTGGGCAAAGCTTACGTCCACAGTAAAGCAGTGTGTGGGCGACACGGCAAATGCAGCAGTTTTTGCGCCCGCCGCGCCTGTTTCCTCCTGCACTGTAAGCGTCACAGTAAGCCCGCAGCTTAAACCTTTTTTCTTCAGCATCTCCGCCGCTTTTATTACGGCAGCACAGCCCGCGCGGTCGTCAAGCGCCTTGCCCGTAACACAGCCGTCCGGCATTTCGCAAAAACAACTTTTAAAGGTTATTCTGTCACCGAGGCTCACAGCTTCGGCGGCGGCATCGTGCCCCATGCCTATGTCTATAAATATCTCGTCAAGCTTAGGGTTCTTTTTTTCGCCCTCGCCCTGTAAATGCGGCGGGGTAGAGCACACTATGCCCAAAAGCGGCTTTTTACCATGCACTGTAAGCTCTGAGGCAAGCAGCAGACGGCGGTCAAGCCCGCCCACAGAGCCAAGCCTTAAAAAGCCGTCCTCGGTTATACCTGTAACTATCATGCCTATTTCGTCTATATGAGCATCAAGCATATAGTGCCTTTTGCTTTCGTTTTGCGGCTGAATATTACATATTACACTACCCAAAGTGTCTATATAAGCAGCGCCCAGCGGTGCCAGTGTATTTACCGCAAGCTGTGCCGCGTTGTTTTCGGCGCCCGAAACCCCAACTGCCTGCGAGAGCTGTTTTACAAGTTCTTTTGTTTCCATATATTCTCCGTTCACACTAAGCAAGGGCGTTTACAAGCGCCTTAAAGTGCTTGCCGCGCTCCTCAAAATTTTTGTATTTATCAAAGCTGGCGCTTGCCGGCGACAGCGTTACAACATCGCCCTCCGCTGCAAGCTCATGCGCTTTTTCAACTGCCTCCTCCATGCTTTCAACGTGCCATATCGCAGGGTTACCCCCTGTGTAGCCCTCGCAGGAGGTGACTGCGTCCTCTATTTTTTTTGCAGTAGCACCCATTAAAATAAGGTGCTTTACTTTTTCTGTAATTTTAGGCGCAAGGGGAGCATAGGGTATTTTTTTGTCGTAGCCGCCGGCGATAAGTATAAGCTTTTCGGCAAAGGAATTAAGCCCCGCTATGGTGCGCGTGGGGCTGCTTGCGATAGAATCGTTATACCAGCTTACGCCGTTAAGCTCGCGCACAAGCTCTATGCGGTGCTCTACGCCTGCAAAGCTTTTTGCCACCTGCTTCATGTGCTCGGGCGTAACCTCGCCCCAAACCGCCGCAATTGCCGTAAGATAATTCTCCACATTATGCACACCGGGTATGCGAATATCGCTTTTATGAAAAACGCGCGTGATATCCCCGCCGTGCACCGCACAAAGGTAACCCTCGCTGTCTAAAAAAGTGCCGCGCTCTACGCCCTCTAAGCGCGAGAACCAGTTTAAATCTCCGCGCACAAGCTCGGCAAAGCTTTTTGTAACAGGGTTATCAAGGTTAAGCACAGTGCGGCTAAAAGCATTTTGGTGTGCCACAATGTTCTTTTTGGCATCTATATATTCCTCCATTGTGCCGTGTACGTCAAGATGATTTGGTGCAACATTGGTTACAACCGCAACATCTGCCGCCTGACGCATAGAGAGAAGTTGAAAGCTTGATAGCTCCACCACCGCGAAGTCCTCCTGTCTCATTTCTTCTATATTACAAAGCAGGGGGCGCCCTATATTGCCGCCGATATGCACGGTTTTTCCCTCCGCTTGCAGCATCTCGGCTATTAAGGTAGTAGTTGTCGTTTTGCCGTCGCTGCCTGTTACTGCATACTTTTTGCACGGGCAAAGCTCAAAGAAAACCTCCATCTCAGAGCATACTGCGACACCCGCCTTGCGTGCGGCAATAAGCTCAGGCTTTAAAAAGTAAACCCCCGGTGCTCTAAAAATAACGTCGTAGTGTGTAAGTTGTGCAAGGTAGTTTTCGCCTAAGTCGAACTTAACGCCCATTGCTTCAAGCTCGGTATATATTTCGCCCAGCTGCTCGCCTGTTTTTTTGTCGCACAAGGTTACATCTATGCCTTTTTTTGCCATAAGCTTTATAAGCTCTGTGTTAGTAACCCCAACGCCTATAAACGCCACCTTTTTAAGCTTTAATGCCTCAAAAAAATTCTTAACTCGGTTTTCCATTATAGCCCTGCCTTTCGCATTTGCCGCACATTTTATTATTATATATCTATATTATACTTTTGAAACTGTAAAATATCAACTAAGGGGCAAAAAAAACACTGCCGGCAGTAAATATACCGCCGACAGCAGCGTTTTTAACGCACCATGCAAAACTGTTTTAAATCAAAATTCTTTTGCGTAGTAGTAAAAAGCTTAAAGCCGTAGTGCTCGTAAAGGGTTACATTGCAGCTGTTGTGGGTTTCAAGCGAGGTTATAAGCCCTTGTTCGTCCGCATAATCGAGGACAGGTGTCATAAGCTTTGTTGCTATGCCGCGTCCTCGCATAGAAGGGCGCACGGCAAAATAGACAATGTGCATACGGCGCTCGTTGCCGATATCGTCCGTCCACTCGGAGTTAAGGTAGCTTTTGCCTTTTATAAAATTAACAAGAGTCTGCAAGGTCCAGTCGTCCTTAATGATATACATAAGGGTTTTAATAGCAAAGAATATTTGCGTTGCGTAGTACTTTACGGGGCTGTAGGGCTCGGTTTCGTCCGAAACCAAAATTATTCCGTTTACATCTTTACTGTCTGCGTAAATTTCGCAGTCAGAAAACATTTCGTCCAAATCGCAGCTGAATATCTCCGGTAGCATTTTTTTGCGTTTTTCGTTTTGCGGTATAAGCTTGCAATACAGCGGGTCTTGGCTAAAGCATTCTGCTAACAGCTCTGTCAGCTTTTCTTCATCTTTTTTTTCAACCCTGTACAATCGGTCGGTTTTCACGGTTTCACTCACCTTTTTAAATTTATGGGTTCTCTCTTTGGCTGCCGTTTTAAGGTAAGTTAAGGTTACATCATAGTTCCACCCCTAGTAGTTTACCACTGCCAAATTTGCAGTGTTTTTTGCCGGAGGTGCTGCTTTTTTTGGACACTTTAATTGTACTCCACTGTAAAAGAGATAAGCAAACCGCCAAATACATCAAAGTACGCAATTAGCCGCTTGTTACCGTTAAGGTTTTATCTAATGCCGCAAATGCGCCGTCATGCTCGTTATTTCTCTGTTTTACTGTGCCTTATGCAGTTTGTTAATTATTTGTTTTTATGTTGCAGAGCCCTGCAATTTTAAGGCTTAGAACTTTGCCTTGTCTATTATCTTTTTAAGCTGCTCCGCCATCTCGGAGGCATCGCTTACACAGCGGTCAAATATGCGGTCTATACGCTTTATAAGCTCGGCTTCCTCTACCGAATTAAAATGCCCGCGTCCGCGCGCCTTGCCGTACCTGCGCATAAGCTGTTTAATCTCGTCTGAGGTTGGCCTGTCCAGCTTTACTGATGATGACTTTATGCGGCTTAATATATCGTCACAGTTCTGCAAAATTTCATCATATTCCTGTCTTCCCTGTGCCTCAAAGCGCTCTGCCATTTGCTGCTCGTCGTTTCTGTTTATAAAGCTCATCTCTATTATTGCCGCTTCGCCGCCCATTGACTTTATTTTTTCGCACAAAAGCACAAGCTCGCTTACCTTTTTGCTGCTCTTGGGCAGCACAGAAACACCGTGGTTAAACGCCACAGCGCCCATTTCTTTTAGCTTGCGCCACACGTAAACCCTGTTTTTAGATGGATTTATGGGCAAATTATAGTTTATAGCTATCCACGATATTCTTGCACCCGTCACTGTTTTTACGCTTCCCTTCGCACAAGTATGTTATTCTTTTATTGTAACAGGTGCTACAATTTTGTCAACAGCCTTACAGCTTAGTAATAATTTAGCTAAATAAAGCGACAAAGTAAATAAATTTGTGGTACAGTACTACAAATATTGCTATTTGGAAGTGCGTAATATTGCATTTTTAAGGTGAAAATGCTAGTATAAGCTTTATATAAGTAAAATAAAAAACGGAGGTATCGCCGTGTCTACAGAGCATCTTATTATTCCGCATATTTACCCCGCAAGGCTTGATATTATAGAAACTGAAAAGGCTATAAAGCTTACTAAGGACGCATTTGAAACCGAGCTTGCGGCTGTTTTAGAGCTTACGCGTGTTTCTGCACCGCTTTATGTACGCCCCGAAAGCGGGCTTAATGATGACCTTAACGGAATAGAACGACCCGTACAATTTGATATAAAGGATATAGGAGCCGACGTTGCCATTGTGCACAGCCTTGCCAAATGGAAGCGAATGGCGCTTCTGCGCTACGGCTTTAAGCCCGAAACGGGGCTTTACACAGACATGAACGCCATAAGGCGCGACGAGGAGCTTGATAACCTGCACTCGGTATACGTTGACCAATGGGACTGGGAAAAGGTTATTACGGAGGAGGACTGCACACTTGGCTTTTTACGCAACACCGTGCGCGATATATATGCGGCTTTAAGGGCTACACAAAAAATACTCTGCGCGCATTTTGAGCAATTGGACTGCTACTTGCCGCACGAAATACATTTTATATCATCACAAGAGCTGGAAGACCTTTTTCCGAAGCTTTCTCCAAAAGAGCGCGAGCACGCCATCTGCAAAAAATACGGAGTGGTTTTTATTACACAAATAGGCGGCAAGCTGCACAGCGGGCAGCCGCATGACGGACGCGCGCCGGACTATGACGACTGGAGCCTTAACGGAGATTTGCTTGTATGGTACCCACTTTTAGAGCGTTCTATAGAGCTTTCATCTATGGGCATACGCGTGGACGCAAGTGTTTTAGAGCACCAGTTAAAGCTTGCCGGCTGCGAAAGCCGCGCAGAGCTGCCGTTTCATAGGTCGCTTTTGGCGGGCGAATTGCCGCTTACAATGGGCGGGGGCATAGGGCAGTCACGCCTGTGCATGATACTCTTGCAAAAAGCGCACATAGGCGAGGTTCAAGCCTCCGTTTGGCCAAACGATATGTCCGAAATGTGCGAGGCTAACGGAATACATCTGCTATAATCATCATCTTAACTTGACAATATTATATTACAAATTTTCAATTTAGCCTTTACCGCCCTAAAGCAGGCGGCAAAGTGACTTAAACTATATAAAGAGGGTGCCGCACATGGATATTACAACAATTTTTGGCTGCAAGGTTTTTAACGACACCGTAATGCGCCAAAGGCTTCCAAAGCGGATTTATGACAGTTTAAAAAGCACAAACAGAGAGGGCGCTCCTTTAGACCCTGCTCTGGCAGAGGCAGTGGCAGGTGCAATGAAGGACTGGGCTACGCAAAACGGGGCAACACATTACACACACTGGTTTCAACCCATGACAAACATTACGGCGGGCAAGCACGACAGCTTTATTACACCGACAGCAGACGGCTCTGTTATACTGGAGTTCTCAGGCAAAAGCCTTGTTATGGGCGAGCCCGATGCCTCGAGCTTCCCTAGCGGCGGCTTGCGCAACACCTTTGAGGCACGCGGCTACACCGCGTGGGACCCAACCTCACCTGCTTTTATACTAGACAGCACCCTTTACATTCCAACGGCGTTTTGCTCGTACACCGGCGAGGCTTTAGACATGAAAACCCCGCTGCTGCGCTCTATGCAAGCGCTTTCTACCGAGGCACTGCGCCTTTTGCACCTTTTTGGCAACAATTCGTCACACCGTGTTTTACCCACAGTAGGTGCAGAGCAAGAGTATTTTTTGGTTGACAGAGAGCTTTATGAAAAAAGGCTGGACCTTAAAATTTGCGGGCGCACGCTTTTTGGTGCAAAGCCGCCAAAAGCACAAGAGCTTGACGACCACTACTGCGGAAGAATACGCCTGCGCGTTGCAGACTTTATGCGCGAGCTTGACACAGAGCTGTGGAGCCTTGGTGTAAGCAGCAAGACAAAGCACAACGAGGCGGCACCCGCACAGCACGAGCTTGCACCTGTTTACGAAAGCGCAAATATAGCCTGTGACCACAACCAGCTTACAATGGAAATGATGCGGGTTATCGCCAAAAAAAGGGGGCTTGCCTGTCTGCTGCACGAAAAGCCCTTTGCGGGTATAAATGGCAGCGGCAAGCACAATAACTGGTCACTTTCTACCGATGACGGAATAAATTTACTAGACCCGGGCAAAACACCATGGGAAAACGTACAGTTTTTAACCTTTTTGTGCGCCGTAATAAGTGCCGTGCACGATTACAGCGATTTACTGAGGCTGTCTACAAGCGGGGCGGGCAACGACAGACGGCTAGGTGGCTTTGAAGCACCTCCCGCTATAATATCCATATTTTTAGGCGAGCAGCTTACAAGTACGCTGAATAACATTGCCGACGGCAAAAACATAGACATACCCGCCGCCGTTTTACTGCAAACGGGTGTCGAAACCCTGCCTAACCTAAAGCGCGATGACAGCGACAGAAACCGCACCTCGCCGCTTGCCTTTACAGGCAATAAATTCGAGTTCAGAATGGTCGGGTCATCGCAGTCCATAGCTATCTCAAACGTCATGCTTAACACCGCCGTTGCCGATGTACTGCGCGAGTTTTCTGACAGATTGTCGCAATCGGACGATTTTGACGGGGAGCTTAGGGCTATTATACAAGATACCATGCACGCACACAGCACAATAATTTTTAACGGTAACAATTACACCGCACAATGGGCGGAGGAGGCAAAAAAGCGCGGTCTTCCAAATCTATCCAATTCCGTCGACGCGATAGAAACTATGATAGATCCTAAAAACATCAATCTTTTTGAACGCATGGGCGTTTTTTCGGAGCTTGAATGCCGCAGCCGCTACGATATAATGCTTGAAAATTACGGCAAGGTAGTTTCTATAGAAGCGGCAACAATGCTTGAAATGGCAAAACGGCAAATTTACCCAAGCGCTGTAAAGTACGCGGGTGAAACAGCACAGTCTTTAAACGAGCTATGCAGGGCAGGGCTTAAAAACCCCTCATTAGCTTCACATCTTAACACGGTAAACGGTCTTATTACAGAGATAAGCGCTAAAACCGCAGAGCTGGAAAACGTTTGCACAAAAGCACAGCGGCACAGCGGTAACCACAGGGAATATGCCTTGGAAATGAGAGATTTTGTTTTACCGGCAATGTTGGCACTTCGCCTTGCCTGTGACACACTGGAGCCTATAATGAGCAGCGAAATGTGGCCTATGCCCACTTATACCGATTTACTTCACAGAGTTTAAGCAGCTTATAAATATTTACAAAAGGGGTGCGCCGTGTTATGAAGCGTGTTTTTTCTATACTTATGGTGTGCTGCCTGCTTTTAAGCCTTTTCACCGCCTGTGACAGCAAAAAAACAAACGGATACATTGTAAGCTACGACTTTACACACCTGCCAAAAACCTTAGACCCACAGCTTGCCACAAGCAGCGAGGCACTGATGATAATTGAAAACACCTTTGAAGGTCTGCTGCGCAAAAACGCCGATGGTGAGCTTATGCCCGGTGTTGCAACAGGCTACACCGTAAGCGATGACAAGCTTACCTACACCTTTAACTTGCGCCAAAACGCTATGTGGAGCGACGGCAAGACACACGTTACAGCCGCCGACTTTGTTTTTGCATTTACACGCGTGGTAGAGCCCGATACTTTTTCACCCGGCATAACAAGCTTTTTATGTATCAAAAATGCGCAAGAAATTTATGCAGGTCGTATGCCGGCAAGCAAGCTTGGCGTAGAGGCAACCGACGAGCACACCCTTACGGTGCATTTGGACGTGCCCAGCCCGTTTTTTGCCGAAGCAGTAACCTCTGCCGCCGCAATGCCATGTAACGAAAAGTTTTTTCGCCTTCAAAAAGGACGTTATGGGCTGGAGCCGTCTTACCTTTTGTACAACGGGCCGTTTTTTGTAAAAAGCTACGACCCCGAAAACCGCATTAAACTGCGTGCAAACAACAAGTATCATTCAGAAACACCTACCGTTGCGGGTGGTGTTGATTTTATTTTTCAGTTTGACGACAAGCCCGACAAAGAAAAACCCGATGCAGTACTTAAAACAGGCAACCAAAAAGTTCTGGAGCGCATTTATACGGGACGTACCGATGCCGCACCTGTAAGCTACAGCGATGTTTCACCGCTTAAAGAAAAAACAGGCGCTCAAATCTACAGCTTTGAAAACACCTCGTGGGGGCTTTTGCTTAACTGCTCCGGTGCGCCCTATGACAACGAGTCTATACGCAGAGCCATAGCTCTTTCGGTAGATTATTCTGAACTTGAACCGTTTTTCGGCGATAATCTTTCGCCGGCAAATGCACTTGTACCTCCCGCGGTAAAGCTTTTGGACAAGCCCTACCGCAAGGCAGCCGGTGAAAACCTTCGCCCGCATACAGACACCGCGCTTGCAAAGGCCTTACTTGCAGAAGGCTTTGCAGCATCAGGCATAACAAAGCTACCCAAAACAAGCATTATCTTTGACGAAAATATGCCGCTTGCACCAATGCTAAGCGTGCTTCAGCGGCAGCTGCAAAACTCGCTGGGGGTATATATAAACCTTGAAGCACTGCCGCAAGGCGAGCTTAGAAGCCGCATACGTGGGGGTGACTACACCTTTGCCGTGGCAGCTTTTTCTGCCAACAGCAACAGCCCCGATTCTATACTAAACTGTTTTACAAGCAAATCTCCGCTTAATGTATGCGGTTATTTTGACTACTCTTTTGAAAAAAAGCTGGAGGAAGCCATGGTAGCAGAGGACATTTTAAAAGCAGCCGAGCTTTACAAGGCTGCCGAAGAGGTTCTGCTTAACAGCGGTGTTTATATACCGCTGTGCTACGAAACCAGCTACTTTGCAAGCAGTGCAGGTCTGCACGGAGTAAGCTTTTCGCCATTTTCATACAAGGTTTTTTTTAAGCTTGCTTATAACGAGGGTTAGGTAATTTACCATGAAAAAAGAAAAATTTTTAAAGCTTTTGCCGCTCATTGCAATGGCGCTTATAATAATTTTTTTCGGCGCGGCAATAAAAAACATCTCAACAAAAGATATTTTAAGCTTTGCACCAAAAAACCTTGTGCTTGCGGCATTTTTGGTGTGGGGGCTTTACCTCTTAAAGTCTGTTTCGGTTGTCTTTCCGCTGCTTGTGCTTTATGTAAGCGTAGGGGCAATGTTCCCCGTGCTCCCTGCAATTTGCATAAACACGGTGGGGTTGCTTTTGTGCATAACTCTGCCATTTTTTATAGGGCGTTTTTCCGGCAACGAGGTAGTTTCGGCATTGACAAAAAAGTACTCAAGGGTGGGGCAGCTCTCGCAGTTTTCACTGCAAAACGCCGTGTTTTCAAGCTATTTTTTGCGCATAATAAATCTTCTTCCGGGCGACATCGTAAGCATAGTGCTTGGCGCTTCCGGTATGCCGTACCGCAGCTACTGCGTAGGCTCTATGCTGGGGCTTTTGCCTGTAATGATACCCGCAGTGCTTGTCGGACAAAACCTAAGCAACCCTTTTTCTATCGGCTTTTTAGTTCCATTTATGGTAATCCTTGTAATTTCGCTTGCCTCGGCTTTACTTTATAGCAGATGGCAGAAGAAGCATAGAGAAAAATAATTATGCACGCAGCGCGTGTGTTCTTTTATGCGCTAAGCTTAAAGGGCTACCGCCATAATTCTAAAAAAAGCCATTCCAAACGCCTTATACCGCAGCGGAACAAAGCGTTGCAGCTGCCAAATATATTTTTTTACAACAGGTAACCATTTAAACGAAACACTGTATTCTTCGCCAAAAAGCACAATGTCATAAACCAGCGGCTCTGCCGTAAAGCACAGCTCTGCCACAGGTACAAAGCTGCCGTACCCGTTCTTACGCGTGTTTGCATCGGCTAAGGCAAAACCACACAGCAAACATAAAAACAACAGCGTACATAAAAAAGCCGCTGTAAAGCTTCTCACTTTTTGTTTCATGTGAAACAATCTCCTTAATTTTTACTGAATTTTGTAAAATGGCTTGATATCATGTACGGTGCAAATAACATTTTATTATTGTTTTTCTAAAAGTGATGCCAATGCTTTACCTATAAGCTCCGCCGAATATTTTGCCTCGTCAAGCGTGTTGCCGTGACCACCTATTTCCAAAAGGACAGAGCCCCTTGTTAAATCCATATTATATTTGCGATAACAAAAAAGCACAGGGCGCATAAGCCCATTGTAGCTACCCTCGGCACTGCTTTGCAGCGCTGCCGCGAAGCGAAGATTATACGCCCAATCGGGCACATTCATTGTGCCGTCGTCACAGCCTGTTATTATCATAACCTGTGCCGCTTTTTTACCGTCAATTTCTGCAACAGCCTTTACTATGATGTCATCTGCCGGCTGTATGGCGTCCCTGTGAATATCTAGCACAACCTTTATTGTGGGGTATTTTGCAAGCCAGCCAAGCACAGTTTTTGCGCTGCGACCATACGCACCGTTATAGGTAGGGTAGTCGTGCTGCGTTCCGTCGTGTATAACGCCTATTCCCGCCGCTTTAAGCTCATCTGCTATAACTCTGCCAACCGCAACCATATTTTGCTCATTGTCTATATTTCTCCAAGTATAGCGTGTGTCAAATATATCAGAGGCTAAAGGCTCGTATGCCTCGGTTGCATGGGTGTGCACTATAAGCACCTGCGGCTCGTCTATATGCGTCAAATCAAGTTCAAGTGGCTTTTCAAGCTCTTTATATATCTTGTCGGCACTAAGCTTTGTGGTGTTTTTTATATATCCGTCAGCAAGCTTTATATATGGCAAGCTGCTGTCTGCGGCATATTGCACTTCTTTTATTGTTCCTCTGTATTCTTCCGGTATATCACGCTTAGGCGGCGATTCTTCCGCCTCCGGCTCGTCCTCTCCTTCTACGCTGTTTTCTTCTTCAGCCTCGCTGCTTGGTTTAGCCTGCGGCGTGGTAGCAGCATGAGGCTTTATGGGCACTGTGGGGCTTATTTTTTCGCTATTGCCGAAAAGCTCAGAGTTAAAGCGTTCTTCCAAAACCGCAAGGCTGCCCTCCGGCATATTAAAACAAGCAGAAACCATAGCAGCCTTAGCAGCAAGAGATAAAATATACGGGGAAGCAGCTTTAAGCCCCCATAACAAAAAAGGCGCTGCAAATAGGACAATAATTGCCTTTTTCGCCATAAAGTTCTTTTGCCGTCTGCTCATTTTGCCGTCCTCCCCAATATATCTATAGCAGACGGCTATATACAGCCGTCCTTACGCAATAAATATGCGCAGGGGCTTAACTTTAGAAGCATCAAGCTGTTAGGTAAATTATATCTCGCAGTGCCATATGCGGCTGCAAAGCCATATTTATAGCCAATGACACCACCCGTGATGCCCGTTTTATAATTAAGTCTATCTCACGCGGGGTTACCATCATGGCTTCGCCGCGCGGCATAAAAAGCGTCCTTAATTCCTCGTCACAAAGCTCGTCCTTTCCCCTAACTATAGACCCCGCAAGCGTTACAGCGTCCACAACCGTAGGTACTCCCACAGATATTACAGGAAAACCCAGCGTAGCCTTAGAAAGCTCTGAACGCGCGTTTGCAACACCGGAGCCCGGTGATATTCCGCTGTTTGAAAACTGCACGGTACAGCCCAGCCGCTCTAAGCTGCGAGAGGCAAGAGCATCTGCCGCAATAACACAGCAGGGCTTTATTTTTGTAGCAAGCGCCGCTATAACTTCGCTTGTTTCTACGCCCGTCTGTCCCAATACTCCCGGTGCCAAAACCGCCACAGGTCGCAGCTTATGCAGCCCCGCCGCACGCGAAACCTCGTTCTTTATATGCCGCGTAGCTATTATATCATCTGCAACACATGGTCCAAAGGCGTCCGGTGTAATTTGCCTGTTGCCAAGCCCCACCACCAAAACAAGACCGTTTTCATCATCAATAAGCCGCCTAAGCTCGCCCGCCATTGCTTTTATTTCGTCCTCCGCCTCTGTCACATCGTCTGAAAAAGGCGGAACCTCCACCGTCACATATTCCCCCAAGGGCTTGCCCAAAAGCTCTGCCGCCTGTGCTGTCTGCACACATATGCGGCTTATTTTTATGCCCCCTACGCTGTCCTCATACTGCCTGACACCGCACATTGTTTCGCCCTCGTGCTCGCGCATAAGCTCTGTAGCCATGTCGGTTCTTAAAAGCATATTAGTTGCCTCCTGTTACTTATAAATTTCTCATAATACCATTTTATTATTGGCAAAAAAGACAATAAATATATAGTGAAAAATATTCTATTAAAAAATAGTTGCATTTTTTGCGAAAAAGTGCTAATATAACTTGTACTGTATGTGTTATTAAGGAGGTGTAATTATGCCTAATATTAAATCTGCAAAAAAAAGAGTAAAGGTTATTGCCGCTAAAAGCGCAGAAAACAAAGCGGTAAGAACAAACCTTAAAACTGTTATTAAAAGCGCCGAGGCGGCTTTGGCCAACAACAGCGAGAATAAAACAGAGGCAGTAAAGCTTGCGGTTAAAAAAATCGACCAAGCTGCCGCTAAAAATATTCTTCACAAGAACTGTGCTTCCAGAAAAAAATCTCACCTCACAAGCAAGCTTAACGTAAACGCTTAAAGCTTAGCTCTGTGTGCTGCAAAGCTTTGCGGGCGCCCATTTTTTGTGGCGTCTGCTTTTTTGCATCTAAATATTGACACATCATGGGCTTTTAGAGTACAATGAAAAAATAAATACAAAATTTATTATTATTTTAGAAAACCGTTATGAATTTTAAAATTACGGAGGCAACACAATGAAAAAAAGCTGTAACCTTAAAAAAATTCTGTCTGTTATTTTACCTATAGTGTTTTTAATGGGCTCTGTCGGGTATCTTGTATTCCGCCTTATGAACGAGCGTCGCTACCGCGAAAAATGGAAGGACTACGAGGATTGCGGGCTTATATAGCTATCTTAGTAAAATAAAAAGGGCAGGGGCTTTACCGTAAAAACGGCTGAGCCCCTGCTTATTCTTTCTGGTCTGTCGGCAATAAACCGTCTATGCTAATAGGCTCTTCGTCATGTATATATTCGTCCTCGGCAAGCTGCTGTGCTAGCTTTAGGCGCTCTATGGCATCAGTTACTTCATTAAATAAAGAAAAATACAATTTTTTATAGTCAGCTATAACAGTCACTCCCTAAGCTTAGCCGTTATATATTATATAACTTATGGTATTGGCTTTCGCGCTCTAGCTCTTGTCGCCGGGCTTAAAAACAAGAGCCGCGGCAAGTGCAAACACTATAGCCGCCGCTATACCGCCTGCTGTCGCCGTAAGCCCGCCGGTAAGCGCACCAAAAAGCCCTTTTTGTGTCAAAGCCTCGCGCACTCCGTTTGCCAAAAGATGCCCAAAGCCTGTAAGCGGAACCGAAGCACCCGCACCCGCAAAATCTATAAGAGGCTTATATAGCCCAAACGCCGAGAGTACAACGCCTCCCACAACATAGCCCACCAGTATTCTGGCAGGGGTTAATTTTGTTTTATCCACAAAAACCTGCCCTATGGCGCACAAAGCCCCGCCAACTAAAAAGGCTTTTAAATAAACCAAAAGCATTTGCATTAAGTCGCCCCCTTTGTGCTGCAAAGCTGTACCAAATGCGCTATACCGGGTATGCTTTCTCCCTGTTGTACAGAGGTAGGGCTCATAAGCGCGCCTGTCCCTATAAAAAGCACATTGTTAAGCTCTCCGCTTAATATTTTCGGCAATATATCCGCACATAGCACCGCCGCGCCACAGCCGCAGCCGCTGCCTCCCGCATTTATATCCTGCTGCTTTTTCATGTCATATATCATAAGACCGCAGTCGTTGTGCCGTCCTTCAAGCGAGATACCCTCGCGCGCCAAAAGCTCCTTCATAAGCTTAGTGCCAACCTCTGCCAAATCTCCCGTCAATATCAGGTCGTAATCACCGGCAGAGCTTGCGGTGTCCTCAAAAAAGGTTTGTATTGTTTTTGCGGCGGCAGGTGCCATAGCAGCGCCCATGTTATTTGAATCTTTTATGCCCAAATCTTCTATAGTACCCGTACAAACAGCCCTTATAAAAGGCGGCGAGCAGCTATCTCCGACAATTACGCTGCCGCTGCCCGTAACTGTCCATTGTGCCGTAGGTGTTCGCTGCCCGCCGTACTCAAGCGGCAGGCGAAACTGCCTTTCGGCAGAACAAAAATGAGATGAAGTTATTGCGGCACAGCGCTTTGCAAGCCCGCCCTCCACAAGCATTGCCGCCAGCATAAGTCCCTCTGCCATTGTAGAGCAGGCACCGTAAAGCCCAAAAAAGGGTATAGAAAAATCTCGCAGACCATAGCTTGAGCCTATACACTGGTTTAACAAATCTCCCGCAAAAATATAATCCAGCTCTTGGGGCGAAAGCTGTGCTTTTTCAAGGCTTTTTGCCATACAAAGCTTTTGCATTTGGCTTTCGGCTTTCTCCCAGCTTCGCTGCCCAAAGGAGGTGTCATCATTTAAAATGTCAAGCTTTTGCCCAAGCGGACCTTCGCCCTCTTTTTTGCTGCCTACTGCCGCAAAAGACAAAATAGACGGTGAGCTGTTAAGAATAAGCGTATGCTTACCTGCTTTTGTTGCCATATTTTTCTCCATTCAGCCGGCTGCTCCGGCGCTTAAAATAGTCTAATTTTTATAAAAAGAAAACCACGCAGAAGCCTTCACAAGGTGGCATTTAATTAAAAATCAGTATTAAAAAAGCCCAAACAGATAAATAATCAGCCCATAAACCACGCTTGCAGAAATTCCGTAAACCAAAACAGGCCCCGCTATAGTAAACATTTTTGCGCCCACGCCCAACACAAGGCCCTCGCTTTTAAACTCTAAGGCAGGCGCGGCTATTGCGTTTGCAAAGCCCGTTATAGGCACAAGAGTGCCCGCACCCGCAACGCGTGCAAGCTTGTCGTACAAGTTAAGCCCCGTAAAAAGCACGCTTAAAAACACCAGCGTTACCGATGCCGAGCCCGCCGCAATTTCTTCATCTATGCCCGCCATGGTATACAGCTCTATAAAAAACTGCCCCAGCGTACATATAAGCCCGCCTATAAAAAAAGCCGCCGCCATGTTTTTTAAAAGATTTGTATTAGGTGAAGCCTTTTGAGTTATTTTCTCGTATTCCTTAGGTGTTAATGCCAAAATAATCACACTCCAAAATTTTAAACCGTAACAGCAATAGTATGTGGAATGTTTTTCGTTTTATAATTAAATCAGGATAAAGGTAAATTTTTCTGCACACGCAAAATCCCCCGCAAGGCAGGTTTTTTCTGCTTTGCGGGGGATTTTTTTTTATTTTGCAATTTTAAAACGCGCGCGATTAAACCTCCGGCTCTGCTTCTTCGGTAGCTGTTGGTGCGGCGGCTTCGCCGTCTGCCTCGTCCAAAAATTCATCGTCCTCCGGCAAGTCGCCGTCTGCGACGTCTACGTCCTCTTTTGGGGCGCGTGCAAGAGTTACTATGCGGCTTCCCTCTGCAACTCTCATAACGCGCACACCGCTCGCGTAGCGGCCCTGTGTGTTGACTTCGCCCGCAGATATGCGAATGATAACGCCGTCGTCCGTAATCATTATAATGTCGTCGTCCTCGTTTACCACCTTTATACCTGCCACAAGGCCCTTTTCTTCGCTGCACTTATAGTTAAGGATTCCCTTACCACCGCGGTTTTGCAGGCGATATTCTTCGATATTGCTGCGTCTGCCGCTGCCTTTTTCTGTTATGGTAAGTATAGTGGCATCTTCTCTTGTACGAGCCATGCCGACTACCTCGTCACCCTCTTTAAGGCTTATAGCCCTTACGCCGCGCGCACTGCGCCCCAGCGGGCGTAAATCGGTTTCGCAAAAGCGAATTGCCATGCCCATTTTTGTAGCGATAATAAGCTGATTTTCTCCGCCTGTTTCGCGCACCCATGCCAGCTCGTCGCCCTCATCAAGGTTAATTGCGATAAGCCCGCTTTTGCGCACATTTTTGTAAAGCGAAAGCTGTGTGCGCTTTACAGTACCCATGCGCGTAACCATAATAAGGTATTTTTCATCGTCAAACTCTCCTACACGTATCATGGAGGTTATTTTTTCGCCCGCTTCAAGCGGCAGCAAATTTACAATATTTGTACCGCGCGAGGTGCGGCTGCACTCGGCTATTTCGTAGCCCTTTAGCCTGTAGGTGCGCCCCATGTTAGAGAAGAACATGATGTAATCGTGGGTAGAGCATATAAACAGCTCCTCCACAAAGTCCTCCTCGCGGCGTGTCATACCCGAAACCCCGCGCCCGCCGCGCCTTTGTGTTTTGTAAACATCAACTGCCATGCGCTTTAAGTACCCAAAGTGTGTAAGCGTAATTACACAGTCCTCTACCGGTATAAGGTCCTCTATATCAACCTCGCCGCTCACCGTCATTATCTCGGTGCGGCGCTCGTCGCCGTATTTTTCTCTGATTAAATGTATTTCGTCCTTTATAATCTCAAGAACCTTGCTCTCGCTGCCCAATATTTCTTCGTATTCGGCAATTTTAGCAAGTATTTCGGCAAGCTCGTTCTCCAGCTTTTCGCGTTCCATTCCGGAAAGCCGCCCCAAACGCATGGCAACAATGGCAGCCGACTGAATTTCTGAAAGACCAAAGCGCGCCATAAGCCGCGGCTTGCTCTCGCTGTCGTCGCGCGAGGCACGTATAATTTTTATAACCTCGTCTATATTATCCTGCGCTATTTTAAGCCCCTCTAAAATATGCTCGCGCTCTTTTGCCTTGCGCAGGTCGTATTTTGTACGGCGCACTATAACTTCCTCTTGGAACTTAATATATTCGCGCAGCATTTGGTGCAAGGTAAGCTCCTTAGGCTCGCCGTTTACAATGCAAAGCATTATTACACCAACAGTTTCTTGCATTTGTGTGTAGGTATAAAGCTGGTTTAGCACCACCTGTGCATTTGCTTCTTTTTTAAGCTCTACTACTATGCGCATACCGTCGCGGTCGCTCTCATCGCGCAAATCGCTTATCATCTCTATGCGCTTGTCTTTTACAAGCTCCGCCATGTTTTCTATTAAGCGAGATTTATTTACCTGATAGGGTATCTCGGTGACGACAATGCGCTCTCGCCCATTTTTGTGCTCCTCTATCTCCGCGCGCGCGCGCAAAATTATTCTGCCGCGCCCTGTGGCGTATGCACTGCGTATGCCCTTGCGCCCCATTATTATACCGCCCGTGGGGAAGTCCGGTCCTTTGATAAACTCCATTAAATCGTCTAAGCTTGCATCGGGGTTGTCTATAAGACAGCACGCCGCGTCTATTACCTCGCGCAGGTTATGCGGGGGTATATTTGTAGCCATACCCACGGCTATACCTGTAGAGCCATTTACCAAAAGGTTTGGAAAGCGGCAGGGGAGCACTGTAGGCTCTAATATACGGTCGTCGTAGTTGGGCGCAAAATCTACTGTTTCCTTGTCGATATCGGTTAAAAGCGGCATTGCCATTTTACCCATGCGGCTTTCGGTATATCTGTAGGCAGCGGCAGGGTCGCCGTCCACAGAGCCAAAGTTACCATGCCCGTCAACAAGCGGATATCGCAGAGAAAAATCTTGCGCCAAGCGCACCAGTGCGTCATAAACCGAGGCATCGCCATGCGGGTGGTAACGCCCCAAAACGCTACCGACGGTGTCTGCGCATTTGCGGTATGCTTTGTCGGGGGTAAGCCCGTTTTCGTACATTGTGTAAAGTATTCTTCTGTGCACAGGCTTCAGCCCGTCGCGGACATCGGGTAAGGCACGCGCCACTATAACAGACATTGAATAATCTAAAAACGACTTTTTCATCTCATGTTCAATATCTACAACTATCAGTTTACCGTCCTCTTGATACATTAGCTTATCACCAGTTTCTTATAATTTTAAATATCCAGGTTCTTGACGTAGCGCGCATTTTTCTCGATAAACTCGCGGCGCGGGGCAACCTTGTCGCCCATAAGGATAGTAAACACCTCGTCGGCGGTTACAGCGTCCTCCATACTGACCTTTATCATGGTGCGGGTTTCCGGGTCCATAGTTGTTTCCCAAAGCTGAGTCGGGTCCATTTCACCAAGACCTTTATAGCGCTGAATATCTTTTTTAAGGTTTGGGTTGTCTACAGCATCGGGGTAAAGCTCGTTCATAAACTCGTTGCGCTCCTCGTCCGAGTACGCATAACGGATTTTTTTGCCGCGGGCAACCTTAAAAAGCGGAGGCTGTGCCAAAAATATATGTCCGTCCTCTATAAGAGGGCGCATAAAGCGAAAGAAAAATGTAAGCAGCAGTGTGCGTATATGCGAGCCGTCGACGTCGGCATCTGCCATTATTATTATTTTGCCGTAGCGAAGCTTTGTCAAGTCAAATTCTTCACCTATGCCTGTACCCAGCGCAGTAACCACGGGCATGAGCTTTTCGTTGCCGTAAACGCGCTCAAGCCGTGCTTTTTCTACGTTGAGCATTTTTCCCCAAAGGGGCAGTATAGCCTGAAAACGCCTGTCACGCCCCATCTTTGCACTGCCGCCTGCCGAGTCACCCTCAACTATATATATTTCGGTGCCCTCACTTCCGCGCTCGCTGCAATCGGCAAGCTTGCCTGGCAGTGATGCTGTTTCAAGCGCCGATTTACGCCTTGTTAAGTCGCGCGCGCGCTTTGCCGCCTCGCGCGCCTTTGCCGCCGTGCTTGCCTTGTCCATTATGGCGCGGGCAACAGCGGGGTTTTCTTCAAAATAAACCATAAGCTTAGTGTTTACCATGTTGTCTACCATCGTGCGAATTTCGGTATTGCCAAGCTTTGCCTTTGTCTGCCCTTCAAACTGTGCGTCGGTTAATTTTACCGAGATAATAGCGGTAAGCCCCTCGCGAACGTCCTCGCCAGAGAACTTTTCGTCGTCGCGCAGCAGCTTGTTTTTATGTGCGTAGTCGTTAAATACGCGTGTAAGCGCATTTTTAAAGCCTGTTTCGTGCGTGCCCCCGTCACCCGTGTGTATGTTGTTTGCAAAGCTTAAAACAACCTCGTTAAAGCTGTCGTTGTACTGCATTGCAACCTCGGCGCTGGTGTCGCCGTCCACTGACGAAATATATATGACCTCTGCATTGAGGGGTTCCTGTGCTTTTTTTGCAAGAATATGCTCGACAAAGCTGCGTATGCCGCCCTCGTAATGCAGCACATCTTCATGCAAATCGTCCGGGTCGCGGGTATCGGTTAGCAAGATGTTTATGCCCGCATTTAAAAATGCCTGCTCGCGAAGCCGCGTAAGCACTACGTCATATTCATAAACGGTGCTTTCTTCAAATATTTCGGGGTCCGCCTTAAAAGTAACCGTCGTTCCGGTTTCTGTGGTATCACCCATTATTTTAAGCTCGCCCACTGCGTTGCCGCGCTCGAAGCGCTGAAAATACATATGCTCGCCGTCACAAACCTCAACCTCAAGGTATTCTGAAAGCGCATTTACAACCGAAGCGCCTACTCCGTGTAGTCCGCCCGAAACTTTATACCCGCTGCCGCCGAATTTGCCGCCCGCGTGGAGTATTGTAAAAACAACTGTTACTGCGGGAAGCCCTGTATGCGCATTAAGCCCTACCGGTATACCGCGCCCGTTGTCGTGCACTCGCACTATGTTTTCGGGCAAAATCTCTACGGTAATCTGCGAGCAATAGCCCGCCAGTGCCTCATCTATAGCATTGTCAACTACCTCGTAAACAAGGTGATGCAGTCCCTTTGGCCCTGTAGAGCCAATGTACATACCGGGGCGCTTACGGACAGCCTCTAAGCCTTCAAGCACCTGAATATCATCGGCTCCGTAACCGCTGTCGTGTATGCCCTGCCCGGGGATTTGCGGTGTGTTCTCCAATATAATAACCTCCAATGCGGTTTTGCCGCAGTTTTTTTCATACGTTTGCTATATCGTCAATGTAACTTGCTCTCTTTTTTAATGTGGCGGAGGATATCTGAGAAATATAAACCCTCTGCCGCCCTTTTTCGCTGCATACGACAAAGCTTTTCGGCAGCTCGTAGCTCACATTCACCACAAAGCCTTTTTTTTCGGCCTGTGCAAGGTATCCGCGTGTAGAGCGCGAAAGAGAAGTGTTTTCTATGTCAAATATGCCTATTATCTCGCTTGTGCGCACTACGGTTTCTTGCCCCAAATGTAAATACATTTTTTCACCCTTATTCCTCTATTCTGCCATTTTCCATATGAAAAAGCTTACCTTTTTGCATAAAGCTTATGCCGGTTTTGTCACAGCAGGTGATAAATACCTGATTACTGCTTAAATTGTTAAGCAGGTAGCTTTGGCGTTTTTTGTCAAGCTCACTCATTACGTCATCTAAAAGTATGACAGGCTCGTCGTGTAAAATTTCTTTAAGCAGGCGGCTTTCGGCAAGCTTTAAAGCAAGCACGGTGCTGCGCTGCTGCCCCTGAGAAGCAAAGCTTTTTGCATTGGTGTTTTCTATCTCAAAAATTATATCGTCACGGTGCGGTCCCACCGAGGTAACGCCTGTGCGGAGGTCATCGCCGCGCGCATTTTTAAGCGCTGTTAAAAGCTGTGTGCGGCAGTCCTCACCGTCCCGCAATGGTTCTTTTGCGCCATAGCAGGGGACATACCGCATTATAAGTGCCTCTTTTCCGCAGGAGATACCTTTGTATATTTCGCTTGCGTGTGTGCCCAGCCTTTTAAGGTAGCTGCCGCGGTTTTTTATAATAAGTGCGGCAAGCGCCGCTAAACGGTCGTCCCAAATGTCTAAGGTTTCAAGTAAATCGGCGCTGTAGCTTATATCCTTTAAAAGGCTGTTTCTCTGCATTAAGGTGCGGTTATAGTCACTTAAAAGTGCAATAAATTTAGGCGAAAGCTGGCAAATGCAGGTGTCTGCAAAGCGCCTTCTTGCCGCAGGCCCTTCTTGTATAAGCCCCAAATGTGACGGAGAAAAAACCACGGCGCAAAATACACCGGCAAAGCCTGTCACCGAGGGTAGGCTTATACCGTTAAGCTCTGCTGCTTTTTTTTCTCCAAAGCTTAGCTGTGCCGTTTGTTCACGTCCATCTTTAAAAAAAACTGCCTTAATGCGCGCATAGCTCATATCAAAATTTATAAAATCGGCATCGTGCGCCCCGCGAAAGCTTTTTGCCCCCGTCAGCAGCCACAGCGACTCTATTAGGTTAGTTTTGCCCTGTGCGTTATCGCCGTATATTATATTTACATCGTCGTTAAAGCAAAGCTTGAGCTCTTTTATATTTCTAAAGCCTGCAAGCTCAAGGTTTTTAATCTTCACCCGACCTTACCTCCAGCCGGTAGCCCTCCAGCTCCACTATGTCGTTTACACGTATTTTTTTTCCGCGCATAGTGCAAACCTCACCGTTTACCTTTACATCACCGTTTAAAATAATTTCCTTTGCCATACCGCCTGTTTCTGTTACTCCTGTATATTTTAAAAATTGGTCCAGCTTAATATATTCTGTATTTATTGTTGTTTTTATATTCTGCATAAAGTTCCGTTTCTCCGTTCATTACGGCATTATTCATTTTTAAGACGTACAGGTAGCACCAAAAATAAAAAGCTTTCATCTTTAAGCGGTACTATCTTCATAGGAGAAAGTGCACCGTTTACAACAAGGTTCACTTCGTCGCAATCTGCCGCGCGCAAGGCTTCTATTAAATATCTGTTATTAAAGCCCATTTCCACGCCTTCGCCTTTTATTTTGCACGAAAGCTCATCATATGCCTTGCCTATAGCTGTAGAGCACGACATTTTTATAGCTTCGTTTTCAAAGCTTATTCTAAGCGGGCTTTTTAATTTGTCTGATATTAAAAGTGAGGTTCGTTCTATACTGTCCATAAATTCGCGCTTATTTACTGTTATAACAGTTGCGGAGGCAGGTGGTATGGCAGATTTATAATCTAAAAATTCGCCCTCTAAAAGCCGCGATATCACCGCATATTCACCTATATTTAATATAATATGCTTATTTGAAATATCCATATTTACAAGCTCGTCTACTTCTTCAAGCAGCTTCGATATTTCTCCGAGAGTTTTGCCGGGTATTACAAATGAAATATTTTTGCAATCGTGTATTTTTTCGCGTCTTACAGCAAGCCTAAAGCCGTCTACAGAAACAACAGTAAGACAGTTTTCGTATATCTCAAAAAGCGAGCCGGTATGAACAGGCTTAGAGTCGTTTGTGGCTACGGCAAAAAGAGTTTGCTCTATCATACTTTTAAGCATATTTTGCGGTATTTTTACAGCATCTACATCTTTTACAACAGGCATTTCGGGGAACTCCTCTGCCGGTATGCCCAAAATAGTAAATTCTGTAAGACCGCTTTTTATAACGGTGAGCATTTTTGTGTCACTTTCTATATTTACAGTTTCACCGTCCATACGACGTATCATATCTACAAAAAGCTTTGCCTTTAAAACTATTTCGCCTTCTTCTTTTACATTAGCTTCCATAGATGCCTGCATTCCCATTTCTAAATCGTAAGCCGAAAGAAAAATACGATTATCTTTAGCTTTCAAAAGTATACCTTCTAAAGCTGCAAGAGTACTTTTAGGAGAAACAGCTCTGGAAACATTAGATGTTATTTCTACAAGCTTTGCTTTGTTACAAGTTATCTTCATTTAATCACCTCATAAAAAGTTATTGGTTTGCAAATATGTTTCAACGTATATATTTTTAGTCTATATATAATATATAAAGTAAATATAAGATTAGTAGTAGTAGTAGTGTATGTGAATTTGTTTAGAACACAAAAAAACGGTGTATATAAAGGAAAAAAACGGTTTTTTTAAAATTATAACTTGCTTACAAAAATGTTAATAAGTTAAATATAAAAACAATGACAAAAAAACAGGTAAAAAGAAATGTTAATAGTTTAGAAAAAGTTTAAAAAACGGTGGAGAAAAGCAATAAAAAAAGCAGATGAAATTTTTTGCGGTAAAACTGTTAAATGTTTAAAACTTTTTTTGTTAAGAATTGCGTACATTTTTAATAATATCTTCTATAAGCTCGCGGTAACGGGGGTCTATATTCATGTTTTTTTCTACCTGCTGCAAAGCATATACTATGGTAGAATGGTCGCGCCCGCCAAATTCCTGTCCTATAGAAGCCATGGACATCTGCGTTATTTCGCGTACTATGTATATAGAAACCTGCCGTGCTGATGAAATATTTGCAGAGCGTTTACTCGAGCGTATATCCTGCGGAGTTACACCGTTATAGGTGCGTGCAACCTCTGATATTATGCGTTCTATTGTTACAGGTACGGGCTGATGGTCATTTAATATATCTCTTATTGCATTTTGTGCTATAAGTATAGAGGGGGGAGTGCCTGTAAGAGTTTTATATGCTTTTATTTTTTTAACAGCTCCCTCAAGCTGACGAATATTTGTTTTAAGCTTATTTGCCACATATTCGGCAACGTCATCGGGTATTTGTATATCTAAAAGCTCTGCCTTGCGCTGTATTATTGCCACGCGCGTTTCAAAGTCGGGCGGCTGTATATCTGCCAAAAGCCCCCATTCAAAGCGTGTGCGCAGGCGGTCATCAAGTGTTTTAATTTCTTTGGGCGGTCTGTCCGAGGTTAGTACAATTTGTTTATTTGACTCGTAAAGGGCATTAAAGGTATGAAAAAATTCTTCCTGCGTGCTCTCTTTACCGCCTATGAACTGAACGTCATCTACAAGCAGTGCATCGGCTTGACGGTATTTTTCGTGGAACTGCTTTGTTGTTTCGTTACGAATGGCATCTATAAGCTCATTTGTAAAGATTTCTCCCTTTACATATATTATATTGGTTTTAGGTGCAGATTTTGTTATTTCGTTGCATATGGCATAAAGTAAATGTGTTTTGCCAAGCCCAGAGCCACCATATATGAAAAGCGGGTTGTACGAGCCGGCGGGGTTTGTTGCCACCGCCAAGGAGGCTGCATGGGCAAATTTGTTTGAGGGACCTACTATAAAGGTACTAAAGGTGTAGTCGTAGTCGCCGCCTGCCGCTGTGCTTTCAATCTCCTCGGGTGTGCAGCGCTGCAGCAGCGTTAAAGCCTCGTCTGCCTGTGCACGGGTGGTTTCCCTCGACGATATTACAACGTCTATGGGAAAGCCCATAACTTCTTCAAAGGCTTTGCTTAACAGCCCCATGTATTTTTCACGCAGCACCTTTTGTTTAAACTCAGATTTTACGGCGAGGTATGCTGTGGAGCCTTCAAGCCGAATCGGTTCTATGTCTTTTATCCAAAGTGAATGCGCCACTTGAGAAATCTCATTTTTACAGTAATCGCTGACAAGCGAAAAAACTTCGCCGAATGATTCCATTATATATAACCTCCATATGTTGAGAACTTGTTGAATCCGTGGAAAAACTACAAGTTTTATTGTTGAAAGAATAGTTTTCAACGTTTTTTCATATCTTCTATTCTAACAAATTTTATGTCAAAATTCAAGGTTTTCCACCATCTGTATTGAGTTATATTATTTAATAGTATAAAGGATAGTAGTTTAAAGCTTTATTTTACAGCTATTTGTGGTTTATATTATTCTATTAGCTATATATAGTAGTTGTGTAAAAGCAGTTTTTATAGTATAATAATTAAAGTTTAGTAAAAATTCTTGTTAGATAGGGTAAATATCATAAAAGAAAGCAAAAAGGCTTGACACACACGGCTTTTTTAAAGTATAATATACCCTTGCAAGGTTTACCTCGAAGGGAGGGTTTTGAATGGTTAGAACATATCAGCCTAAAAAGATTCACAGACAAAAGGAACATGGCTTCCGTAAAAGAATGGCTACAAAAAATGGACGTAGGGTTTTAGCTCGCAGACGAGCAAAAGGTAGAAAGAGCCTGAGCTACTAAAAATGACGGCCACAATTTTTTTATTGTGGTCTTTCTTTTTTTATGAAAAACGGAAGGCAGACAAATGCTTTATACTAAACCTCTTACGAACAACCGCGATTTTTGCAGAATGTACGCAAAGGCTGCCTCGGCAGTAAGCCCGCTTATGGTAAGCTACGTTATGAAAAACAGGCTGGGCTACAACAGGCTTGGCATTACTGCCAGCAAAAAGGTTGGCAACGCCGTTTGCCGCAACAGGGCAAGGCGAATTATCAAGGCGGCATATGCCATGACGGAGCAAAAGCTTTTGCAGGGCTACGACATAGTTTTAGTTGCGCGCGGGCGCACAGTCAGTGCAAAAACACAGCAGCTGCTGCCTGTTTTAAATGCACACGCCAAAAAGCTTAATATTTTTGCCGCGGGGAAAAATTAATGCTAAAGAATGCTTTGATTTCTATGATTCGTTTTTATCAAAAACAAATATCCCCCGGTAAGCCTGCGTGCTGCAGGTATTTTCCAACCTGCTCTTCATATGCCCTAGAGGCGATTTCGCGTTTTGGTGCTTTAAGGGGCGGGCTACTTGCGTTCTTGCGCATATTGCGGTGCAACCCGCTTTTTAAGGGCGGGGTAGATGTTGTGCCGCAGCATTTTACACTTCGCCGCCAAAAGTAACTAAGAAAGCGGCAAAACACCGGCTTACTTGTTGCCGCCCTGTCATAATGGAATATAGGCGGGTAAAAGCCATACAAAAGTAAATACCACATATTGGAGGACAAGACCTGATGAATTTTATCTACACCGTAATAGGCTACCCGCTTGGCTGGGTAATGTGGGCGTGTTACAAGCTTCTTCGTAACTACGGTTTGGCGCTTATACTTTTTACACTTATAACAAAGCTTATTCTTTTGCCTATGGGCATTAAACAGCAAAAATCGCAGGTAAAAATGGCAATGTTCAAGCCTAAGATGGATGCCATTACAAAAAAATATGCAAATAACAAAGAAAAACAGCAAGAGGAATTGGCGTCTCTTTACGAAAAAGAGGGCTATAACCCCATGAGCGGCTGTTTGCCTTTGCTTATACAGTTCCCCATTCTTTTTGGGCTTATAGATGTTATATATAAGCCGCTTTATCATATTTTGCGCATACCGGGCGATATTATTGACAAGGCGGTAAAAATAGGCACAGATGTAATAACCGCAAACGGAAGCCTCGGCAATTTTGTCCAGATGAACTCTGGGCTTAGGCAAGAAAACATAATAATGAAGGGGCTGGAGCTAAGCCCCAGCGCTTTCTCGGCTTTGGGTGCAGATTTTTCACAGAAGGTTGCGAGCTTTGACCAGCACTTTTTAGGGTTAGATTTATCGCAGGTGCCGACGATGGCCATAAATGCACTTATACTTATACCGATTATATCGGGTATAACTTCGTTTTTGCTTTCTAAGGTTACAATGAAAATGACTGAGCAGACGGGCGGCGACAATGCCGCAATGAACGGAATGAGCAAGGGCATGATGCTTATGATGCCTATAATGTCAATAGTCATTGCGTTTCAGGTTCCCGCCGGCGTTGGTTTGTACTGGATACTTACAAACGTGTTTTCTATGGGGCAAACCCTTTACTTAAACAAAAAGTATAATCCTGCCGAAATGCTTGCAAAGGCAAAGGCGGAGGAAGAAGAGTGTAAGGAGCGAGAGCGTGCCGAGCGAGCTCTTATGAAAAAGAAGATAGAGAGCGGCGAGTATAAGAACCTTGAAAAGGAAAAGGCAATGTCGCAGAAAGAACAAAACCGTAAAAAGCTTGCCGATGCGCGGCGTAAGATGGCTGAAAAATATGGTGAGGAATACATTGAGGTTACCGACGACGACTTGAAATAACCTAAAGAAGCAAAAGCTGAGGAGGTGCTGTTTTGAACAGAGAAGCAATAGGAACCGGAAAGACCGTAGAAGAAGCCTTAGAACAAGCATATGCCCAATTGGGTGTAGACGGAGATAATTCTGAATTTGAGATAATTGAACGCCCAAAGCGCAGTTTTTTTGGGCTAAAGGTGACACCTGCAAAGGTAAAAGTAACGGTAGAGCTGCCAGACGCAAAGCCGTCCGCAATTAAGCAAAGGGCACAGCAAACACCTGCAAAGCGCCCTGTAATGCGCCAGCCACAAACCGTTACAACACAGCAAAAGCCGCCTGTGTCTGCCGAAAAAGCAGAGGAAGCAAAAAAAACACATACAGAGCGCCCTGAGCGACCGGAAGTACCGAAGGGTACTGTTGCCACAGGCGAAAAAGTAGATGCCGCAGTGGCATATCTTACAGAAATATTTAAAAATATGGAGCTGGGTACAGTCGATATCAAAGCATTTGCGACACCCGAGGGAGCAGTGCTTACCCTTACGGGCGAAGGTCTGGGCGTTCTTATCGGCCGCAGAGGAGAAACCCTTGATGCGCTGCAATATCTGTCGGGTCTTGTGGCAAACCGCATGGAGGGCGAATACTTTAGAATAACCATAGACAGCGGCAATTACCGCGAAAAACGCGAGAGAACACTGGAGCAGCTTGCAAAAAAACTTTCTTCTCAGGTCATCAAAAACGGGCGCAGTATGACACTTGAGCCTATGAACCCGTATGAGAGAAGAATAATTCATGCTACTGTACAAAACATAGTGGGCGTTACTTCTTCGTCAACAGGCGAGGAGCCTAACCGCAAGGTTGTTATTTCTTCGACCTCGCGCAAAGAAGCACCAGCGCGAGATGGGGGCGAGCCGCGCCCGGCGCGCAGACCCTACGAAAACCGAGGCAATGCAAAAAACGGTGCAGCCCAGCGTTCGTCAAGACCCAATGACGGCAAGCCGCACGAGTTTCGCCGCAATACAAACACAGCTTCAGACGTTGTGACGCGTCCGGGTGCATTTAATGAGAGCATGAAGGCGGCGGCACAGTCACCAAAAAAGCGCATAGATGATTCGCAGTTTGACATTGCACCGCCAACGCGTACAGTGCCGCTTACGGCAAAGCCGGAAGCCCCAAAGCCGGCTTCGGCAGTGGTTGTGCCTGAAAAGCCGCTTTATTCTAAAATAGAAATTGATTAAAAAGAGGGGTTTCAAACGCTTATGTTTGAAGCCCCTGCTTTTATATTAAGCACATAAGATGTGCGCCGTTTATATATTTTTTACGAGGTGAGAATATGTCATCACAAGCTACTGTAGCTGCTATTTCAACTCCCCTTGCGGCAGGTGGAATAGGCATTATAAGAATTTCGGGCGAAAATGCCCGTAAAATAGCCACGCTTGTTTTTGCACCGTCCGGAGGAAAAAATGTTGAAAATATGGCGGGCTATACCGTTTTGCATGGCAAAGTGTTTGATGCAGTAGGCGATATTGACGAAGCACTTGCAACAGTGTTTATAGCGCCTAAAAGTTACACGGGCGAGGACGTCGTGGAGCTTTCGTGCCACGGAGGAATATATTTACTGCAACGTGTGCTTCGTGCTGTGTTTGCCGCCGGTGCTGTACCGGCGCAGGCGGGTGAGTTTACCAAAAGGGCTTTTTTAAACGGAAAGCTTGGGCTTACGCAGGCAGAGGCTGTTATGAATTTAATATCGGCACAGGGCGCAGAGTCGGCAAGAACCGCACTTGCAGTGCGCGACGGTGCGCTATACACCAAAATTAAAAATATACTTGCGGGGCTTCTTGCACTGGCGGCGCACCTTGCGGCATGGGTAGATTACCCCGACGATGAGATACCCGAAATTACAAATGATGAAGTAAAGGCGGCGACCATTACAGCAGAAAAAGCTCTTGCAGAGCTGCTTGCAGGCTACGACGCGGGGCGAGTACTGCGCGAGGGCGTAGAAACCGCTATTGTGGGCAAACCAAATGTCGGAAAATCTACCCTTATGAACTTACTTTCGGGCTTCGAGCGCAGCATTGTAACGGAGATTGCGGGGACGACGAGAGATATTGTAGAGGACACCGTAAAGGTGGGTGACGTCATTTTGCATCTTGCGGATACTGCGGGGCTTAGAGAAACGGGCGATGCCATAGAGCAAATAGGCGTTGGACTGGCACGAAAAAGGCTTATGCAGGCAGGGCTTGTGCTTGCGGTTTTTGACAGCTCTGACGAGCTATCGGACGAGGACATTGAGCTTATAAAAGCGCTTAAAAATCGTCCGGCTATAGCGGTAATCAATAAGTCTGATTTAGATAAAAAGATTAACGATAAGTTTATAAAAGATAATATTATACAAATAGTATATATTTCTGCGAAAAATGGACAGGGGGCAGAGGAGCTGGCGGCAAAAATAACTGAGGTTTTGGGGCTGGCTAATTTAGATTCTTCGGCGTTGCTTATTTCAAACGAGCGTCAGCGCGGCTGTGCCATGCGTGCAAAAGCTGCTGTTGAGGAAGCACAGGCGGCGCTTGCGGGCGGAATGACTCTTGATGCTGTAAATGTCTGCATAGATGATGCTATAGCGGCACTTTTAGAGCTTACCGGCGAGCGCGTGAGCGATGCGGTGGTGGCAGAGGTTTTTGCGAGCTTTTGCGTAGGGAAATAGCGGCAGCACTGTACGTTTTTTAAAGGCAAAGCCCGCGCGGCGGGCATATAAACAAAAATTATATCAAAAAAACAAACTGATTTTTATTGCGGGATTTCGCTCCCGCACGTCGAGTCAATCTTTTGTTCGGGCAAAAGATTGACGAGAAAAGCCCGATTAGTGGGGAACTTCGCTGCAAACTCCTTTGTCTGCTGATTCGTTCCCCCCTAATAACCCCCTTTCCGCAAGCTGTTTAAGCTGTGTGGTGACGGCGAGAGAACGAAAAATTCTACTGCTTAACCTTAGTGCTAAATTTGTAAAGCTTGTTGTAAACTGCAAAAGGCATATTCCGCGCGGATAAGATTTAATCTGATTTTAAATGCAAAGCCCGCGCGGCGGGCATATACACAAAAAATATATTAAAAGCAAACTGACTTTTATTGCGGGATTTCGCTCCCGCACGTCGAGTCAATCTTTTGTTCGGGCAAAAGATTGACGAGAAAAGCCCGATTAGTGGGGAACTTCGCTGCAAACTCCTTTGTCTGCTGATTCGTTCCCCCCTAATAACCCCCTTTCCGCAAGCTGTTTAAGCTGTGTGGTGACGGCGAGAGAACGAAAAATTCTACTGCTTGACTTTAGTGCTAAATCTGTAAAGCTTATTGTAAACTGCAAAAGGTATATTCCGCGCGGGTAAGATTTAATCTGATTTTAAAGGCAAAGCCCGCGCGGCGGGCATATAAACAAAAATTATATCAAAAACAAACTGATTTTTATATTGCTAAATTTTTATTGACAAGCTGTGTTAAAAATTTTAGAATAGAACGAACAGACTAAAAAGCAAGAAGGACAACTAAAATGGAATATAATGCAGGTAGCTACGATATAGCGGTTATAGGTGCGGGGCACGCAGGGTGCGAGGCTGCACTTGCCGCGGCGCGCCTTGGCGCAAAAACAATAATCTTTACAATAACGCTTGATGGTATAGCAAATATGCCATGTAACCCGTCTATAGGCGGCACGGCTAAGGGGCATCTTGTGCGCGAGATAGACGCATTGGGCGGAGAAATGGCAAAAGCCGCCGATAAAACTCTGCTGCAAAGCAGAATGTTGAACCGCGGCAAAGGCCCTGCCGTACACAGCTTGCGCGCGCAGATAGACCGTATGGCGTACCATGGGCTTATGAAGCATACCTTGGAAGAACAAGAGAGCCTGGAGATAAAGCAGGCTGAGATAGTTGAAGTTAGGGCGCAGGAGGGCGGCGGCTACAGTGTAGTAACCGCGCTTGAGGCTGTTTATGATGTAAGCGCCGTCATTCTTTGTACAGGCACTTACCTTAAGGGTGTAGTTTATGTTGGCGATGTTTCGTATGAAAGCGGGCCTGACGGAACTCATGCTGCTAACAGATTATCTCAAAGCTTACAAAAGATGGGCATAGAATTGCGCCGTTTTAAAACCGGTACACCTGCCCGTGTGGCGCGAAAGAGCATAGATTTTACACAGCTGGAGGAGCAAGACGGCGATGAGCCTATAGTACCGTTCTCGTTTGAAACAACGGAGGAGCTTAAAAACAAGGTTGTTTGTCATATCGCATATACAAACGAAGAAACTCATAAGACAATAAGGGCAAATATTCATCGCTCGCCGCTTTATAGCGGAAAGATAGAGGGTATAGGACCGCGATATTGCCCCAGTATAGAGGACAAGGTGGTACGTTTTGCCGACAAGCCGCGCCACCAGATATTTGTAGAGCCTATGGGGATTGACACCGACGAAATGTATTTGCAGGGCATGAGCAGCAGCTTGCCGGAGGACGTTCAAGTTGCTTTTTACCGCACTATAAAAGGCTTTGAGAAGCTACAGGTTATGCGCACGGCTTATGCCATAGAATACGACTGTTGTAACCCTTTAGAGCTTCTTCCAACTTTGGAGTTTATAAAAGTACCGGGGCTTTACGGCGCGGGGCAGTTTAACGGCACCTCGGGTTACGAAGAAGCCGCCGCACAGGGGCTTTATGCCGCTATAAATGCAGTGCGTAAGCTGCGCGGACAAGAGCCGCTTGTTTTAGACAGGGCAAGCAGTTATATAGGTACACTTGTCGATGACCTTGTAACTAAGGGCTGCCAAGACCCTTATCGTATGATGACCTCGCGCTCGGAATATCGTCTTATTTTACGGCAAGATAATGCTGACACCCGCCTTACTGCCATAGGGCATGAGATAGGGCTTATCTCTGACGAGAGATATGAGCGCTTTTTAGAAAAGCAGGGGCAGAAGGAAGCAGAGGAAAAGCGTCTGGAAACCACCACTATACCGCCATCTGACGGGCTTAATGCACTGCTTGTTTCACGTGAAACATCTGCGGTTACAACAGGTGTTCGCCTTGCAGAGCTTATACGACGCCCACAGATAAGCTATGATGATTTAGCACTGTTTGATGCAGAACGTCCAAAGCTTTCAGCTGCTGTAATAGAGCAGGCAGAAACAGAGATAAAATATGAGGGATATATAAAAAAGCAGCTTTTGCAAGTAGAGCAGATGAGAAGACTTGAAACGAAGCCACTGCCGTCAAAAATAAGCTATAAGGACATAACCGGCTTGCGGCTGGAGGCGCGCGAAAAGCTTGAAAAATTGCAACCTATAAGCGTGGGGCAGGCTTCAAGAATATCCGGTGTAAGCCCCGCGGATATTTCTGTTTTATTAATATATTTGGCAGAGCAAAGCGGAAAAAACGAAGGGCGTGTGTAAAATGAAGTTACCCGAAGGCTTTTTGGAGCAATGCGGCGAGTACGGCTTACAAATAAGCAACAGGCAGCTTGATATGCTGGAAAGCTATGCCGCGCTGCTGGTGCAGTGGAACGAAAAGGTAAACCTTACCGCCATTACTGCCCCCGAAGAAATTGCGGTTAAGCATTTTTTGGATAGCTTACTACTGCTTAAAGCAGCAGATATTAAGCAGGGAGCAGCACTTATAGATGTTGGTACAGGCGCGGGCTTTCCATCAATTCCGTGCAAGATATTGCGTGACGATATAGCGCTTACTATGCTTGACAGCTTAAACAAACGTGTCTTGTTTTTAGATGCGGTGTGTGAAGAAATAGGGATAAAAGCACAGACAATTCATGCAAGAGCCGAGGAGGGCGGGCGCAAGCCCGAGCAGCGTGAGCATTTTGATGTTGCATCTGCACGTGCGGTTGCCAATATGCGAGAGCTGTCAGAGTATACTCTGCCATTTGTAAAGCTTGGCGGTTTTTTTGCAGCACTTAAAGGCTATGAGGTTGAGGACGAGCTAGAGAGCGCAAAGTCTGCCATAAAGCTTTTGGGCGGAAGAATAGAGGAAGTAAAAAAATATATTTTGCCTGATAACAGCCGACGAGCTATAGTGATTGTAAGAAAGATATCGCAAACACCGACAAAATACCCACGGATATCTGCTAAAATATCAAAAAGTCCATTATAAAACTGTAAATTACGGCATATCATGTAAGGATATGTCGTTTTTTTATCGGAATAAATACTGGAAATATATGGTAAAACGTGGTATATTATAAATACGGACGACATAGGCAGGGCAAACACACAAATTTAGAGCTATCCGTCAGCTTTAAAGCGGCTTTGCCTGTGTCGTGCATTTTTATAAAACGGGGTGGCTATGATGTATTTTTTTAAAAAGCCTAAGGTGGAACAGGTGCTAGAGCTGCCCATAGCAAATATACGCCCAAATTCGGCACAGCCGCGCACTGTGTTTGATGAGGACGAGCTTAAAAACCTAGCGCAAAGTATAGAACAAAACGGGCTTTTGCAGCCTGTTGCTGTGCGAAAAACCGAAAGCGGCTACGAGCTTATTTCGGGCGAGCGCAGGCTGCGTGCCTGTAAGCTGCTGGGCTACAAAAATATAAGGGCTATACTGGTAGATGCAAGCGAGCAGCGCTCGGCTGTGCTTGCACTTATAGAAAACCTTCAGCGAGAAGATTTAAACTTTTTTGATGAAGCCCGTGCTCTCTACGAGCTTACCTGCCGGCTTGAGCTTACACAAGAGGAGGCGGCACAAAAGCTTGGCATGGCACAATCGACACTGGCAAATAAGCTGCGGCTTTTGCGTCTTCCAACAGAAGTACAAGAAGCTGTGCAGGAATATGGGCTTACAGAGCGCCATGCGCGGGCACTGCTTAGGCTTGAAACACCAAAGCAGCAGGCAGAAGTTATAAGTGCAGTGCTGCGACGCCATTTAAATGTTGCACAAACCGAAAGATTTATAGATGAACTTTCACAGCAACATACTAAACCCTCAAAGCGAATATTGGTGGTTAAGGACTTGAGGATTTTTATAAATACCATAGACCGCGCAATAGACACTATGAAGCAGGCGGGTATAGAGGCGGTTTCGTGCCAAAATGACAAAACAGATTATATAGAGTATGTTGTAAAAATACCAAAGCATTCGGCTTATAGTAATCACCAATAAAAGCTTTGCTTTTTTACCTCAGCTAATAGCGGTGCTGGCGCACTTGCCGACGGTGATGTTTTTAAAATATTCTTTTTATGCCTTTATGTACTAAAACCCTTAGTATATAAGCCCGAGCCTACGCAAATATAAAGTATACCGACGGGAAACCGTTTAAGTATAAAGCTGTTTCGGTTGTACCCGGGGCAGTAGGAATTGGCAATTATTCTTAGAAGCAGCTTCAAGACCAATTCCGTAATGTAAGCAATTCTTTAGTTCTATATATCACTACCGGAATTGCTGTAAAAGCCGCGTCCCCTTAACCGATTGCAAAAAAGCTGCCGTAAGGCGGCTTTTTTGCGTTTAGCTATGCTTTTTTACATTTCGGTGCGGCTTGCGGCTTTTGCGTAAATACCACTATGTCACAAATTAAAAGCGCTTTATTCTTGTTAAAAAGTATTATTTAGTAATGTTTCACGTGAAACATTGAAAATAGCTTTGCTTTTGTGCTATAATCATAAGTAAAGCATGAATGATGAGTAAAGAGGTATGTAAATGGGTAAAATTATAGCACTTGCAAACCAAAAAGGCGGAGTCGGCAAAACAACCTCGGCGGTGAATATTGCGGCATGGGTGGGGCTTTTTGGTAAAAAGGTTTTACTTGTAGATATCGACCCGCAGGGGAACGCAACAAGCGGGCTTGGTGTGAACAAGCGCGAGCTTAAAAGCTCGTGCTACGAAGTTCTGCTTGGTGACGCTAAGGCGCGCGACATTGTTTTAAAAACCGCGTTTCAAAACGTCGATATTTTACCCTCTAACATAGACCTTGCGGCGGCGGAGATAGAAATGGTGGAGCTGCAAAACCGTACAAACCGCCTTAAAAATGCTCTTTCAGGCGTAAAAAGCGAATACGACTTTATTTTTATAGATTGTCCGCCATCTTTGGGCCTTATTACACTTAATGCGCTTACCGCCTGTGACACGCTAATTGTCCCCATTCAGTGTGAATATTATGCTTTAGAGGGGCTGACACAGCTAATGACCACTGTGCGGACAGTAAAACGTATGTATAACCCGCAGATAGAGGTTGAGGGGGTTTTGCTTACCATGTATGATGCGCGCCTAAACCTTACTATGCAGGTGGTAAGTGAGGTTAAAAAGTATTTTCCGCAAAAGGTTTACAAAAGTGTTATACCGCGAAACGTGCGGCTTTCAGAGGCACCAAGCTTTGGGCAGCCTGTGGTATATTTTGACAGAACCTCTAAAGGTGCACAGGCGTACGAGGAGCTTGCAAAAGAAATAATAGGGGCAAATAAGTAAGGGGAGGCGGAGTTATGGCAGTTAGAAAAAGTGGCTTAGGTAAAGGCTTAGAAGCGCTTTTTGCGGACAATACAACTAGCAGTACTAATGTTTTGACACTGCGTATTTCAGAAATTGAGCCTAATAAAATGCAGCCGCGCAAAGATTTTGATGAAGAAGCGCTTGCAGATTTGGCAGATTCAATACGGGAGCATGGTGTTATACAGCCGCTTTTGGTGCGTCCGCTGCCGGCGGGTACATACCAGCTTATAGCGGGTGAGCGCCGCTGGCGTGCTTCGCGCATGGCGGGTTTGCAAGAAGTACCTGTTGTCGTACGAGAAATGGACGACCACGAAACAATGGAAATTGCTCTTATAGAAAACCTACAGCGAGAGGACCTAAACGCTATAGAAGAAGCACTGGGCTATAAGCTACTTGCAGAGCAGTATGCAATGACGCAGGAGCAGATAGCTAAAAGCGTGGGCAAGTCGCGCCCAAGTATAACAAATGCAATGAGGCTTTTAAATTTGCCATCAAGGGTTATAGATTTTGTACGGCAGGATAAAATCTCTGTGGGGCACGCAAGGGCATTGCTTACCCTTGAGGAAGACAAGCTAATAGAAGAAGGAGCAGAGCGCATTATAAAAGAGCATCTTACGGTGCGCGACATAGAAAAGCTTACGGGCAAGCAAAAAGATGTAAAAGCAAGGCGCGCAAAAAAAGAAAAACCTCTTGTGCGCGAAACTTTTTACGAGGAGCTTGAGCTTGCCGCAACGCAGGAGATTGGCAGAAATGTAAAGATAGTACAAAAAGGCGGCAAGGGCAAGGTAGAAATTGAATTTTACAATAAGCGCGACTTAGCGGATATAGTGGGCAAGCTTACAGGTGAAAAGCTTAGCTGGAACGAATAAAAGCCCAACAAATATATAACTTTTAGTATAATACAAAGAGGAAAATACAAAATGCAGGAGTATAAGTTTGAAAAAACAATAAAAATAAGCTTCCCCGAATGTGATGCGCAAAATAAAATTAAGCTCAGTAACGTTCTTAGGCACATAGGGGACATGGGTGAGGAGCATTTAGACGCGCTTTCTCTGCCATATAAACGCCTGTGGGACGAGGGCTTTGTTTTTTTACTGACGCGCATAGGTATGCGAATAACCCGTATGCCCTGCGCAATGGAGCATCTTCGCCTTGTCACAAAAGCGCGGGCATCAAAGGGTGTGCAGATGATGCGCGAGGTTAGCTTTTATGATGTAAATGGCAGCGAGCTTATTTTTGCCCAAACGGCATGGGTGCTGGCTAACCCCTTTACACACAAAATATACCGACCAAGAGCGTTTCCGCATCAAATTCCATTGGAGCCGGACCACGAGGACTGTTACGACCTTGTAAAAGGGCATTTGCGCCGCCCTGAAAACGCAGCTTTGCTAGGAACACGCATTGTGCGTTACAGCGATATCGACTGCAATATGCACATGAATAACGCCGTATATGCCGATGTTATAGCGGATTTTTTGCCTTTAAAAATGCACAGCGAGCGAGAGCTGCGCGAGTGCCACATAGCTTTTGTGGGCGAAGTAAGGCTGGGTGACAAAATGGAGCTTTATGGAGCTTCAACGGATAGCGACTCTTATTATGTCGGCGCGGACAGACCGGAAAAAGACAGCTGCTTTGATGCAGTGCTTAAATTTAAGGCGCTATAATATCGTATAAAGGCGGGCAAAAAGCTTTTAAAGGCGATACAGCAAAACAAATATTTACGGTTTATGTGGTTCATACAAAAATAATAAAAAAGGCAGGAGGATTTTTATGTTCGACATTAAAGCACTTTCTAAAATCAGCTATGGTATATACATTATCACCTCGCGCATTAAAGAAAAAAACGCGGGCTGCCTTGTAAACACGGTGTTTCAGCTTACAGCAAAGCCTGTTTGCGTGGGGGTAAGCGTGTCTAAAGACAACCAAACGCATGATGCTATTCTTGAAAGCGGTACGGTGGCAATAAATGTGGTGGACGAGCAAGCCGAAAGCCCGCTTTTGGGGCGCTTTGGTTACCGCAGCGGCAGAGATTTTGACAAATTTGAAGGTGTAAATTTTACTAAAGATGCAAACGGAAACGCGCTTTTGTCCGACGGAATTATAACCAACATAAGCTGTAGGGTTGTGGACAAGCTTGATATGGGCAGTCACACGCTGTTTTTGTGCGAGGTTACAGATGCCGAAAACATAAAAGACGGTGCGGCAATGACATATAATTATTACCGAGAGGTTAAAAAGCTGCAATCAAGCAAATTTGCACCGACATATGTAGAGAGCCCAAAGGTGTAAAACATCTTATATTGTTTTTGCTTGAATATAGTTTGAAAAAGTGATAGAATAGTAAAAATACTTTTAAAGGGGGACGTGCCGATGCTTAACACAAGCTACGAGCAGAAATTTGTAAAAGAAGGCCTTACATTTGATGATGTGCTGTTAATTCCCGCAAAGTCTGATGTTTTACCTAAGGATATTGACGTGACAACAAGGCTGGCAAAGGACATTATGCTTAATTCTCCTCTTATGACTGCGGCAATGGACACTGTGACAGAGTCGCTAATGGCAATTGCTATTGCGCGTGAGGGCGGCATTGGCATTATTCATAAAAACATGAGTATGGAGCGCCAGGCGGACGAGGTTGACAAGGTAAAGCGCTCTGAAAACGGCGTAATAGTGAACCCGTTTTATCTTTCGCCTGAACATTTTGTCTTTGATGCAGATGAGCTTATGGGCAAATATAAAATAAGCGGTGTTCCTATAGTAGACGGCGATAATAAGCTGGTAGGTATACTTACAAACCGTGATATGCGCTTTCTTACAGATTATAATCTTAAAATTAAAGATGTAATGACAAAAGAAAACCTAATTACAGCGCCTGTCGGCACTGACTTAAAGGGCGCGCAAGAGATTTTGCGCCAGCATAAGATAGAAAAACTGCCCATAGTTGACGGCGAGGGCAGGCTTAAAGGGCTTATTACAATTAAAGATATAGAAAAAGCTGTTAGGTACCCAAATTCGGCTCGAGATAAAAACGGCAGACTTCTTTGCGGAGGTGCTATAGGTGTAACAGCAGATGTTTTGGAGCGTGCAAATGCGCTTGTAAATTCGCAGGTTGACGTGTTGGTGCTCGACTCGGCACATGGGCACAGCAAGGGCATAATAGACTGTGTGCGCAAGGTTAAAGCCGCCTTCCCAAATGTTGCACTCATAGCGGGTAATATTGCAACGGCAGAAGCAGCCGAGGACCTTATAGCGGCGGGAGCAGATGCCATAAAGGTTGGTATAGGACCGGGCTCTATTTGTACCACACGCGTGGTTGCGGGCATTGGTGTGCCGCAAATTACTGCTGTTTATGACGCTGCCTGTGTTGCGGCAAAGCACAACATACCTGTTATTGCAGACGGCGGTATAAAGTATTCGGGAGATATTGTTAAGGCATTGGCGGCGGGTGCCTCGGTTGTAATGCTGGGCAGCTTGCTTGCAGGCTGTGAAGAAGCGCCGGGTGACAGCGAAATATACCAAGGGCGTCAGTTTAAGGTTTACCGCGGCATGGGCAGCCTTGGGGCTATGGCGTGCGGCAGTAAGGACAGATATTTTCAAGAGGACAACAAAAAGCTTGTGCCGGAGGGTGTCGAGGGGCGCGTGCCTTATAAGGGCGCGGTGTCCGAAACAGTCTTTCAGCTTTTGGGCGGTATTAAATCCGGTATGGGCTATTGCGGCTGTCCCAATATAGAAGCCATGCACCAAAAAGCGCAGTTTGTAAAAATTACAGGTGCGGGTCTTAAAGAGAGCCACCCACATGATATTTATATCACAAAAGAGGCGCCGAATTATTCTATAAATCCATAATATAATACTTGTTTTCATATGTTTTTTATTGCGGGGCGAGATGCTATAATTGGTTTCGCCCCGTATTTTCTTTAAAAATAATTACTTATAGTATATTACAGAATATATATTACGAATTACAGGTACTGCAAATGTATTTTTTTCAATAAAGTAGGTACAATACTTGACATAGCGGCGCTATTATAGTATAATAAATTTCGCCTGATAAAAAAGGAATATGGCGGCATAGCTCAGTTGGCTAGAGCATTCGGTTCATACCCGAAGTGTCGTAGGTTCAAATCCTACTGCCGCTACCATTTTAAAATTATCCCCTTGGGGTTAATATAAAAGCTTAATAAGGCCCGATGGTCAAGTGGTCAAGACACCGCCCTTTCACGGCGGTATCACGGGTTCAAATCCCGTTCGGGTCACCAAAACAAAAGCAACAAGACATCAGTCTTGTTGCTTTTGTTTTGTTATGCCCTTGGGGTTTGAAAGAGCTGGCAAGTGCGGCTTTGCCGCACGCAATATGGCTGCCGGTGGCAGGTAGATGATGCGTAAATTAGGCTTGATAGATTTAATTTTGACGGCATATGTGTTTTTGAGAACGATATTCTTTTAGATAATAGCGGAGATAAAGTAAAATTGAATTGGAATATTGGGAAAACAGAAATTCAATTTACAAGAGTTTAGCATGTTTATATTATTTTTTTGAAAATTGCTAAAATATATGATACAATAGCCCCATATAAAGGAGGTCGATTATATGGGGCTACATATGCGAGAGAGAAATGTTTGGGCGAAAAGTGAGGAAATTAAAAAATATCCAACACTACTCAAGTACGTTTTGACGAATGATGAAAGTAATCTGACACAAAACGATAAAGCTATTTTAAACTCAAAAACTTTAAAAGAAGAACTATCTATGGCAATAAGAGCTGAATGGGAATTGGATAGCTCCAAAGGAGTAAACCCTGTAGAGTTCGACCGTAAGAATAGACAAGTGTGTGATAGGTGTGAAAATAAAACTCTGATATATGTTTTCTATATTAAAAACAAGAAAAACGCTAATACGATGCAGGTTGGCCGTGAATGTATAGGCGAAGTTCTTATAGGCGAAGAAAAAAAGAAAATTGTAGATGTTTGGAAATTAAAATCAGATAAGCGCAGGGTTTTACTGGAAAATATTTTGCCGGGCATTCTTGATGATATTAAGACACTGGGTTCGTTAATAGGGAGCTGCAAAGTAGTTGTACCACAAAAGCTAAAAGAAAAATACATAAACAGCTCCAATGACTTTAGGAAAAAATATCAGCTTTACATAAGCCAAGAAAAAACTCCCGATAAGAACGCTGAACAAGTGAAACAAGAAGTTATTAGGCTTTACCATGAAAATGAGGATATAAAGGCGGAGATTAAAAAGTATGAAATTGAAGCGAAAAACAACCCTTTTATCGCATATAAGTCATATTTAAAGGATTTGCCTGCCACCGTTCATAAAGAGGTTGAAGAAAGTGGTTTAGTTGGAAAGCAAGCTATTTATAAACTGCAAAACAGCGCCTTTAATAAAAGAGTACAGGGGATAATATCTGAAACGGTTAGTCAGTATGGAATATTTATAGCATCAAGCAATTTGAATGGGTTTGTATATTCGGTGCACGGAAGAATGGAATCATTTATAATCAGCTTGCAAAATATTGTTGAACTTGTTTGCGAAGAAATTTATGGAGAATTGCAAAAATCGAATTGCAGCAAAGAGAACTTTCTTCTATCCTCTAAATTTTGCGATTCGGAAGATGTGGAAATTGCCACAGAACGCTTATTAAAGGGTACCGGTTATTCTTTTTCAATTGATGATGAATACAATGAATTAACGGTTTATCGCAGCGATATATTTGATAGAATTGAGAGCGGCGAATTATCTAAAAAACAGAACAATGCTCGTCTTTTGCGTCTGTCAGAATTCAAAAACAAGTTTAAAGATAATTTACTGCTTGGAACTAAAGCTAAACGAGATGATATATTTAGATATATAGAAACCGGCGAAAATATTAATATCGAAAGTTATCAGAGTAAACGGAGAAATTTTAACCAGTATAAATAAAATTTAAACAAGAATCTGAGCAAGTTATCATTTTGGTAACTTGCTCTTTTGCGTATTTAAACTGACAGAGCTTTTTTTAAGGTGCTGTCCTATATCCCTACAGAGCTGGAGGGCAACGAGATTTCGGATTACATTTTACGAGCAGTAAAATTTTATAAGGAAAATAAGTAATAGGAGGCATAGCTAATGGAGAATACAAAGCAGGAGCACGAGGTTAAGTTTTTATGGAATGGAATTAAAGTTGATGGGAAGTTGATTAAATGTCATAAGATGCACCTCTTTGTCGATTTTGCTACATTATAGCTTAAACAGAAGATAAATACAAAATATTGAAAAAGCTCTGTATTAGTTGATACAGGGCTTTTATATATTAAAAAATAAAAACAACAGGAGGAAAACACAATGACACAGCAGGAGAAATACTATAGAAAATCGCGGAGGGCATTTAAATGAAAATAAAAGTATCTGATATGCTGTTGTGCAGTAATACCCCCGAGGTTCGGGCAGTAGCTACTATTGTGCTTGATGACGATTTTGCAATACACGGCGTTAAGGTGATTATGAATGCCAATCAATTATTTGTTACCATGCCCGATGCGCCGGGCGGCAATGGAAAATTTTACGATGTAGCGCACCCTATAAACGCGCAGACACGGCAGTTTATGTCTTGTACGGTGCTTGCCGAATATCACAGAAGAACAAATCAAGAGAATAAATAAAAAGGCACTGTAAAGTAAACATGAAAAATTAGCGCACTCAAGCGTAGAA
>JAVWJP010000007.1:50062-83810 GCA_036638975.1 Hydrogenoanaerobacterium sp. | reverse complement strand
TTTATTATACCTCCTGTGGCAAGACTCACTGTAACTATTTTTATACCACATCACTCGTAAAAGCTCGGCACTGCCGTGCTTTGTCCAATGGGGTGGTGCCACCCCTTTATCTTGCACCTATATCAAACGGTGGGTTCAGCTTGGTTTTGAGGTTGGGGTTGTGCATAATGACATTACCAATTTTTTAAATAAATCCAATTTTTTAGCGTTTCTCAAATCTCCCCAAATTCGCCGTTTCGCTTGCTGTTGGCATTACTCTCCACCTCTCCCTCTAAGTCGGCACACAGGGGCTGACAGAGGGCAACAGTGGCGAACTGTCAGTGCCGACAGGGTCAACAGTTACGACACCGACTTTTCCACGGCACTATCGTCACCGATACGCAATAGTTCTACAATCCTCTTACCGTTGCTGCGACGAGAATTTCCCAGTATTCCAAGGTTTTCAAGACTTTTCGAAAGTCTCTTTATATTTTTTGAAATAACTTTATTCGAAAACTTATCGTCACTTATTTCATTTAAGAGGGTCGATAATTCTGTGGCATTTCCCAAATAGCTTTCTCTATCACACATAAAATTTTCAACTACTTTTATGAAATTCAAATCGTGCAAGGTGTTTTCGGAAAGGCTGTCATTTAACTTTACCCATACATTATCTTCCCCCCGTTCTATCTCCAGTTCCCTCGGTTCAATATCTCTGCCGATACAAGTTAGCACCGCTGTTCTATCACTCCGCTTACTTGGTGCTAAGGTGAATATGGTATCCACTGCACCTTGCAAACCTGTGGAGCCTGTGATTTGATTAAACACATCGCTGTCCTTTTGTTTTCTGAAATGGTGAATTAAAATTATGGCAATCTTAAACTCATCAGCAAGGGTTTTGAGAATGGTTAAGTCAGAGTAATCATTTACATAGTTGCTCTCAGCTGTGGTTCTAATAGTTTGGAGGGTATCAATAATAATCAGCTTAGTATCAGAATGCAGAGAAATAAAATTTCGTATTCTTGTTTCTAAATCACCACCTAATTTTGAAACCTCCGTGCAGAAGTGAACATTGCTTGGTGCCTCATCTGTAATTTCCAAAAGTCTATTTTGAATTCTAATTTCGTTGTCCTCGTAGGCAAGGTATAGGGTGGTGCATCTTACACTTTCGTATCCCCACACATCTTCGCCCTTTGCAATTTGCACAGACAGCCAAAGTGCAAGCCACGACTTTCCCACCTTTGCTGCACCTGCAAGAAGTGTCAGACCTATTGGGATAAAATCTTTTACCACGAAGGGAATTTCGGCAAGCTCTTTGTTTAACAGTTCCTCGCCAGTTATGGTTTTAAAGGTTTTCATTTTGTTCTCCTTTACTTGATAATTTAATTTGTTTCGTAAAACTATTTTCAAATAAATTTTAGCAAACCATTGACATTTAATCAATAGTTCTGTACAATATTTTCTGGAGTAATGTTATATTTCGAATTTTAATATAATTATTATTTTCAAATAAAAAAGAGGAGGTAGGTGTATTTGAACTCTCACGAAAAGCAAAACAAAAATCCCAGTGTTTCGGTAGATCACCACGAACACTTAGGCTATATCCATAATAATATACTGCACTTGCAGACCAATGATTTTGTAAATTTAGAGTTTGATTATGTAGAAGCTTTTCTAAATTTCATTGAAATGGATTTAAGCGAGTTTGAAGAATACAGCTACATAGATTTGGATATGTTGGAGGACAACCCATTCCTCGGATATTTCCACGCAAAGGTGATTGGCGATAAGGAAAAGGCTTTCGGCGAATATTTGGGACACATAAAATATCTGCAAGCTGTGTTTTTCAAGCTTGTATCCTTTTGCTTCAGCGAAACTTTTTATCCCGAAGAATTGGAGGGTATGACAGCCTATCAGCGACTTCATCTCCATGCTACATTGCCTGTCGGTGGTGACATACCGCAGGAGCTAACGGAGATTTTTACTATTGATGCAAACACGATGTTGTCCTTTGAACAGAATAAAAAGCAAAAGCAGTCTGCTTTAGAAGCAACCTTTGGAATACCTGCGGGACTAATTGCTCACATAAAAAAGCAAAACCCGACTATGAGGAAATATTATCTTTTACACAGTGCTTTTGAGGCATTAACCTTAGCTTTTTACAAAATGGTTGAGGATAATGTCAAAGTTAAGAAGTGCAAAAAGTGCGATAGATATTTTGTGGTGAAGAACAAGCAGAACCCTGATTATTGTAATCGTATCTATGCGAACACCACACAGACCTGTCAGCAGTTTGCTGCAGTAGAGAACTTTAAAAAGAAGAATGAAAATAACTTGCCTTATCAGATTTTTAATCTTTACTATAAGCGTTACCACGAACGCAAAAAGGTTGGCTCACTAAAACCCGATGTATTTGATAAGTGGAACAGAGAGGCTTGTGTCAAGCGTGATGAATGTACCGACGGCAAGATTACACCTGTGGAGTTTTATGAGTGGATTTATAACTATTTTCCAAACCGACCACTGAAAAAATCAGTCGAGGAGATTTTGGAGGATATGAGAAAATAAAATTGAGGTGTTGCAAAAACTGCAACACCTCTTTGCTATTTCTTAGTCCATAATTCCTACTTGCTTATTTATGTCACCATCTCTGCCGACTGTTGCTCCACCCATGATGCCTACCTTGTTGCCGTTTTCGTGCATGCCTTCTTCAAAGATGCACTCATTCTCGCCCATGTAGTCCACCCAGCCGAAACCTATGAGGTAGCCTTGTTTTTGACCGTTGACTGTTCGGGTGTCACCATTCTTTGGTGCGGTGGTTTCTGGTACAGTTGCCTTTGTAGCCGTTTGTGTAGGAGCAGTTGTGGTGGTGGTCGATTGAGCATTGTCCGTTGGCTGTGGCGGAGAGATTTCTGCTGGAGTAGACTTGATTATTTCCTCTGTTTGGGTTTCAATTTCCGTGATTTCTTTGGCTACAATTGGTTCTATTTCAGTCAGTGGGGCAGTTGCCCTACCTACCTCCACAACCTCTGACACAGAGGCAATTTGTGGCGACACGGGTGAAGTTGTTGGCTCTATGTGATATGCCATTATCATCAGAGAAGTAAATGCTATTGCAGTGGTTGCTATCGCCATTTTAGTTTTTATTTTCATCTTCATACACCTCCTGTGGGATAAAAGAACTCCCAGCATGTTGAGAGTGTATCTCGTCAAGCTGAGAGTTGTAATTTTGTAATTCAGTTGTCAGCTCAAAGCCTAATTTAAAGCCTTGGATAAAGCTGCTTTTACTTTGATAGTTGCAAGTCATTTCTAAGGCATCAATGATTCGCAGTACAATTTTTCTGTCATCTTTGGATAGCCTGTCAATTAAGATTTTGTGATTTTCCTCGATAGAAATTTTAAGCTTTGTAAATTCCTGTGGTTTGTAAAAGTTGTCGTATAGGTCATCTAATTTTGTTGGCATATTCTCGTCCTCCTTTTCAAGCAACAACACTACCATAGAAAGAGAAGAAAAGCTATACAAATACGAGATTTAGGAGAAAGTTGTTTTTCTTGATTTTATAAATGTTATCATTTTGTTATCAGTGGCATTGTCAGCAACATAGTCTGTGCATAAATTTCCATTACAACCGCATAAAACGCACAAAAAGAGGGCTTTTCAGCCCTCTTTTCTGTATATCTGCATATTTTGTTGTATGGTGCAAGCCAACCGTTACTATTCCCACTCTATGGTTGCGGGTGGTTTACTGGTTATGTCGTAAACTATGCGGTTTATGCCGCGCACCTCGTTTACTATGCGTACGCTCGCCGCCTCCAGCACATCATATGGTATACGCGCCCAATCTGCCGTCATAAAATCTGTTGTTGTAACGGCTCTCAACGCCAAGGTACAATCGTAAGTGCGGCTGTCGCCCATGACTCCAACAGAACGCACATCTGTAATTACCGCAAAGTACTGGTTAATACTTTTATCAAGACCGGCTTTTGCAATTTCGTCACGGAATATCCAATCTGCATCACGCAAAATATCGAGCTTTTCTTTCTTAACCTCGCCAATACAACGTATAGCAAGCCCCGGTCCCGGGAATGGCTGACGGCTTACCAAGACCTCATCTAACCCAAGCTCGCGACCCAAAGCGCGCACCTCATCTTTAAAAAGAAGGCGCAACGGCTCTATAATCTCTTTAAAATCTACAAAATCGGGCAAGCCGCCGACATTATGATGGCTCTTTATTGTAGCCGCATCTCCAATACCGGATTCTATTACATCGGGATAAATAGTTCCCTGAGCTAAAAAGTCTACCTTACCAACCTTTTTAGCCTCCTCCTCAAACACCCTTATAAATTCTTCGCCGATTATTTTACGCTTTTGCTCTGGCTCGGTAACACCTGCAAGCCTGCCCAAAAAGCGCTTTTGTGCATTTACACGAACAAAATTTAAGCCGCGGTTTGCAAATGCCGCTTCAACCTCATTGCCCTCGTTTTTACGCATACAGCCATGGTCTACAAAAATGCAAGTAAGCTGGTTGCCTATGGCTTTTGCAAGCAGCGCAGCGCAAACAGAGCTATCAACACCGCCGGACAAAGCCAAAAGCACCTTGCCGCCGCCAACCTTTGCACGTATGTCCATCACGGCGTTTTCGGCATAGCTGCCCATAGTCCAGTCGCCGCTTACGCCGCATATCTTAACCAAAAAATTTTTTAAAATATTCAAGCCATTTTCGGTGTGCATAACCTCCGGGTGAAACTGAACCCCATAAAGGCGCTTTGCCTTGTTTTGCATTGCCGCTACAGGTGTAAGTAAAGTATGTGCCGTAGCCTCAAAGCCGCGCGGAAGCAGTGTGACACAGTCTGTATGGCTCATCCACGAATCGCCTTTGGCAGGTAGCCCCGCAAACAGCTCACAATTTGTATCGTAAAAGGTTTCTGTCTTCCCATATTCACGATTATCCGGCGTAGTTACCGTGCCGCCCAGCTCGTGCGCCATAGCCTGTATTCCATAGCAAATACCCAAAACAGGTATGCCAAGCTCAAGCATTTCGGCACTGCACTTAGGTGATGCGTCTAAATAAACGCTGTTAGGTCCGCCCGTAAGAATAATACCGGAGGGCGCAAGCTTTTTTATATTTTCTATGCTCATCGTATACGGATGAACCTCACAATAAACATTGCATTCGCGCACACGCCTTGCAATAAGCTGATTATACTGCCCGCCAAAATCTAATATTAAAATAGTTTGATGCACTGTAAAAGCCCTCGTCTTTCTAAAATTAATTTAATCAACGCATTTTTTCTCTATGTTTTATTGTGCCATTTTTCCATTAAAAAAGCAACAAATACTTATCTTTTTTATCATATTTCTTGATAATAACGAAAAAAAGCAAAAATATTGCACTGCAGTTGTATATTTTTTATATTTAAATGCGATAATAACCCAAAGGAGTTGATGCAAATGCTTGATAAAATTGCTTTAATACTTGTCATTATAGGTGCATTAAACTGGGGTGCTATAGGACTTTTTCAATTTGATGCAGTGGCTTGGATTTTCGGGGGACAGGCGGCACTTTTCAGCCGTATTATTTACACACTTGTAGCATTGGCAGGCGTGTGGGCTATTTCGCTTTTGTTTGGCAGCACGGGACGAAAAAGTATGCACCAATAACCCAAATTTCGAGCTGCACAGTAACAGGAATCTTTTAAAAAAACAGAATTTACAATAAAACTGCTTGACATAAAAAAGCCGATTTGATATAATTATAAAAGCGTTTCGGCTTATTGCGGGTTTAGCTCATTTGGTAGAGCGCCACCTTGCCAAGGTGGAGGTAGCGAGTTCGAACCTCGTAACCCGCTCCAGTTTTTAACCCCCGCCATGTATTTTTACGTGGCGGGGGCTTTTTCGACTCTTTTAAATTTTTTATGACTATTTTTTAAAAATCTGTTATAATACTATTATCCTTTTAAAGAAGCATACAAAAATCTGTGAGGTGAAAACAGTGAACTATAGCATTAGCTTTGGTCTTTGGAGCAATGTTTTTGCGGTACCGACGCAAATTGTGGACAAGCATATAAAAATGTGCGGCGCAGCACAGCTTAAAGTTTTACTGCTTTTACTGCGCAGCACAAGCGGTACGATGGAGCTTAGCGAAATTTCATCGGCTCTTAATATTTCTACCGGTGACACGCAAGACGCATTAAACTATTGGATTGGTGCAGGCGTGCTTACTTCACAGCCATCTGAGGGCAATTGCTCGCTTACAGTAAACGAGCAGTCGGCATTAAAACAAACGGCAAATACACCGGTGCAAGCTGCCACGACAGAAGCTTCGCCTAAGCCTTTGCCGAAGGACGACGAAAAAAACCGCCCTGCCGAAGCAGCCCCGCAGACAGCTTCGCCGGAAGCAAAGCCGGCACGTGCACGGCTAAGCCCCGCCGAAGTTTTGGAGATGTCGAAGCACAACAGCGAGCTTAAAACCCTGCTTGATGAAACCGAAGCTTCTCTTGGTAAAACCCTAAGCTCCGCCGATATATCCACCTTAGCATCGCTTTATGACTGGGCGGGTATAAAGATAGACGTACTGCTTACAGTTATGGAATATTGCAAGCAAAAAGGAAAAACAAATTTAAGATATGTTGAAAAAGTAGCACTCAACTGGCAGGAAAAAGGCATAGATAGCTTTGAAAAAGCGGAACGCTACATAAAAGAAACCTTGGAACGCGACGCACGCGAGGACATTTGCAAATCTGCCTTTGGGATATACGACAGAAGGCTTACAACAAAAGAAGCTGAATTTGTACGGTCTTGGTTTACCGATTATAAATTTGATATTTCGATAATAAAGCTTGCATATGAGCGTTCTATAGAGCACACGGGCAAGGTAAGCTTCCCATACATAAACAAGGTGCTTACAAACTGGCACGAGCAAAATGTTAAAACCCCTGAAGATGCAAGCAAAGAGGAAAAGGCATTTAATGTACGAAAAAACGAAAAAACGCAAGGTAAATCCTCGTATGATATAGACGAATTTGAGCAGTATCTTATGCGCGAAACAAAAAAAGGCGGTGCTTTATGAATTACTCAAAGGAACTTTTTGAATATGCACTTTCTACACTTTCATCACGCAGAGCAGCGGCAAAAGCGCAGGCGTCTTTACGCAAGGATGAGCTTTACGCGCATTTACCTCAGCTTGCCGATATAGAAAATGAGCTTGCAGGTACAGCCTCGGCGCTTGTTTACGCCATAATGGGCAGCGGTCAAAGCGCCGTACAAGCAATAGCCGATGTAAAAGCCAAAAATATAAAGCTGCAAGCAAAACGAACAGAGCTGCTTTTAGAGGCAGGCGTTGGGGCAAGCTATCTAGAGCCTGCCTTTACCTGCCGCCTGTGCAACGACGAGGGGTATATAAACGGTAAAATGTGCGGTTGTATGGAAAAAGTTCTAAGGGACGAAAAGCTGCGGCGTCTTAACTCCAGCTCGTCGCTTTCGCTTAGCAGCTTTGCAAATTTTCGGCTTGATTATTACTCGCTTTCACCCGATGAAAACGGTGTTATTCCGCGCGAAAAAATGAAGGACATTTACGACAAGTGCGTAAGCTTTGCCAAAAGCTTTACGCCGCAGAGCGACAAAAACCTTTTGCTGCTGGGTGCTACGGGGCTTGGCAAAACGCACCTTTCTTTGGCCGTAGCGGCAGAGGTTATAGGGCAAGGCTATGAGGTTATTTACGGCTCTGTGCAAGATTTATGGAGAAAAACCGAAAGCGAAAAATTCTCTCGCGAGGGCAGCACTTACGATGCCTTATCATCAATTTTGGACTGCGATTTATTGATACTTGATGACTTGGGAGCAGAATTTGCGACAGCGTTTACCGCTTCAACACTTTACAATGTAATAAACACACGCATAAATCACCATAAATCGACAATAATAAGCACAAACCTCACGCTTAAAGAACTAAACCTGCAATATGCAGACAGAGTAGTTTCGCGCCTTATAGGCAACTACGATGTTCTGTGGTTTAAGGGGCAGGATATCCGCAGAATCATGCTTGAAAAGCGATAAACTTACTTGGCGCGCATCAGCATTTTTGCATACTTATCTCAACGATTCCGCATTGAATAAAACAAATTCCGACACCAATTCTTTTAACAGCTGTGCCTGTCCGTTTAGCTCCTCGCTCGCGGCGGCACTCTCTTCGCTTGTTGCGGAGTTTGTCTGCACAACAGATGATATTTGTTCAATGCCGATTACAATTTGTCCTATTGCACCCGCTTGCTTATCGGCTGCCGCAGAGGCGTCAGCTACTTTAGTCGTAATCTCCGCCGACATTCCTACAATATTATTAAACACAGCCGAGCTTTCTTTTGTAAGTGCCGCGCCATTATTCATAACGCCTATTGAATTTTCAATCAAGACAGATATGTCCTTTGCCGCAGCAGCAGATTTTTGTGCCAAATTGCGAACCTCATCGGCAACCACTGCAAAGCCTTTTCCTGCCACACCCGCTCTGGCAGCTTCCACTGCGGCATTTAGCGCAAGTATATTAGTCTGAAAAGTGATATCATCAATGGTCTTGATGATATTGCTTATTTTTTTGGAATATACAATAATATCGTCCATTGCATTAGTCATATCCGACATCTTTGAACTTCCGTCACTTACATTACTGCAAGTAATTCCAACTATTCCGTTTATTTCTTTAAAATTATCAGACGTTTTTTTCACCTGCTCAGAAAGCTCGTTAATTGTAGCCGATAGCTCCTCCACTTGACTTGCCTGCTCTGTAGCACCTTGCGCTAATGCCTGAGAGCCATCTGAAATTTGCTCTGCACCGCAGGATACCTGATTTGAAACCTGCGTAATAGTTTGCATTGTTTTGCTCATGGTTTGAATAAATTTGGCAATGGAGGTTTCTATGTTTTTAAAATCTCCGATAAATGGCTGTGACGGCACTACATTAAAATTGCCTGTTGAAAATTCCGCCATCGCGCGGTCAATATCGATGACATAAGAAGCAATATCTTTAACAGAAGAATTATGCATAAGGCCTAATTGACCCACCTCATTTTTGCTGTTAGTTGTAAAATCCAAATTAAGCTGACCGTCTGCCAAAGCTTTTGCGGTTTTTGTAATAAACAAAATAGGCTTGCCTATTTCTCTTTGAATATAAAGATAAATATTAAGACACGCAATTAATGTAGCTATCATCAATACCAATGCCACAATAACAGTTGTTTTTGTTACCGTATCTAAATTTTTTTCTGCCTCGGCAGCCAAATTCTGCCTTTCGCTTATACCCTCATCAAGCAGTAAAAGCAGTTTGTCTATATCACTTTGAATTTTTTGATTGTAAAATTCTTCTGCCCGCACCTTATTGACCGCGCTATCCGCCAATGCAGTAATTGCAAAATGATGTATTTCTTTGTGCAGCGGCTCAATTTTTTTTATCAGTTCAGACAATGAGGCTTCGTTTTGCACTTCTTCGCTGTATATATATTTGCCAAGCACACATTCCTTTTCGTTTGTACTTCCCTTAAATTCTGTGCCATATTCTATTGCCGCTTTTAAATTACTGCCCCATTTTAAATGCCCGATTTCAGAAGCATTGAGCACATTTACCGCGCTTTCCATTTTTGAGGCATATTCCTTAGTCTTTTGTATTTTGCCTACACTAAACACAATGGCCACAGTCATAGCAACCACACATACAACTATAATTGCAAACCTTAAACCAAACTCAATCTTCATATTTTGCTTTTTCAAATTCCCCTCACCCCTATAAATAAAATTTAAAGAACTGTCGGTTCTCTGCGGTTGAGTTTTTCCAATAAACATTCCCCCTATTTATAAAGCTCAATCTATATTAAAAAGCTCATCTGCCTTAGCAGTAAAAACCGTTGCGGCTTTGTTTATATGCACATTAATGACTTTGTAAATGCTTTAATAGTATTATTCAGTTAAAGTATTTCAGCTTAAAAACCATGCCCATGATAGACAAGGCTGTATTAAAAAAATATTTATCGCTCAATGTAAAATTATTGTTAAAAAAACAAAAAATAGTGATATAATCAAATTAAAATAATTTTCTTCCCAAAGGGAGTTGATATTATTCAAAATAAAGAAATTGTTTACGAGAAAATTTACAGCGATTTTTTAATTAGGCTTTGCGAAGGAGAGTTCCCGCTCGGCAGCCATATGCCCAGCTTGCCTGAGCTATGTACGCAATATGATGTAGGTAAAAACACTATCATAAAAGTGGTGCAAAAGCTAAAGAACAACGGCTTTATTGAAACTTCCTCCGGAAAAGTAGGACAAGTGCTTTTTGACTGCAACAATTTAGAACAATATATAAAAGATTTACCCGGATTCGTATGCGACAAGGATATTCTTTTGGACTATTATTATGCTATGGAAATTTTGTTTCCGGCATTATATGCTTATGCCCCGTCAACTTACAGCGAAGAAGATCTTTTGAAAATAAAAGAACTTGTTGAGGAATTTATCAACTGCGAGCTTAACGGAAAAACCTATATTAATCTGTCCATTAAGCTTTCTGAGGCAATAACCTCAGCTATTGAAAATCAATTGATTAAAAAAATAGTGGAAATTACAATGCAAAAGACGATGCTGCCCGCCATGCTGCTGGTTGGGCACAACACCGTTTTTACGAAGCTGCTTTTTAAAGTGAGAGATAAAATAGCGCTTCTTTATGAGGCATTAAAGCAAAATGACAAGCTGCAATTGAAGAATTGCTGGGGTGAAATATTGCCGATTTACAACACTATTTTAAAAGAAGCCATTAGCTTGGGGATTTTCCCAAATAAACCGAGTACACAAATGTTTAATATATTTGAAGTTATGGACGATGAAAAAAGCTTTATTATTGCAACTTCTTTCTTAGAGCAAATACTAAACGGTAAATACACAAACAACGATTTGCTGCCATCAATAGCACAAGCACAAAGCTACTATCAGGTGTCTGAAATAACCGTAAGACGAGCTTATTATATACTTTGCGAAATGGGCTATACACAAACACTTAACGGCATAGGCACACGGGTAGTAAGCTTTTTTGCGCCGAAAAGCTCTTACTTCTTAGAGCAAAGTGCTATTAACAGAAAAGAATATTATTGCGAAGCAGTTGAATTTTTAGAAGTTACCTGTGCTGATATTGTCAGAGCGGCTAAATTTTTGCCGTTTTCTAAGCTGCGAAATGACATGGACAGCCCATGGAACTTTAAGCACAGATATTCTGTAGCTATTATTTTTTATCATCTTTTTAAAGGTGCAAATTCCGACGCAGTTTTTTCTATGTACAATGTCGCCGGAACTTACCTTTACTGGACAAGCTACCTTAAAGGAATACCTGCCACAGAAGAACTCGGCGAGATTAACCACGCTGAATGTATAAATGCAATTGACCTTTTAGAGCATAAAAGCTTTGATGAAGCAACAGAGTTATTGCTAAAGCTGCTTAGGACGCTGTATCCGATTGAAAAGCAATTGTAATAATCCGGCAAATTATATGCAAAACAAAAAGCATAATTCCAGCCGGAATTTACCAATGCTTTATATGATTTTTTGCTTAGCGTTTCTAGATAATTATATTATATATAATTATAAAAGTCTACCTTTTTGTTCTTTTTTCTTAAATATTGTCACTATTTGTTTTTTTATCGAAAAAAGCGGTTTTTTTGGACAAGTATATAAAAAACACTCATGAACGCAATGTTCATGAGTGTTTAGCTTTGGTTGCGGGGGCAGGATTTGAACCTACGACCTTTGGGTTATGAGCCCAACGAGCTACCGGACTGCTCCACCCCGCGATATATACTCTTTTCTTGAGTGCTTTATTATTATACTATAACCAAAGCAAAAAAGCAAGCACTCTTTGCAAAGAATTTTACAAAGAGTGCTGTTTTACTGCTAAACGGCATTATTCAGCGGTTTCATCTGCCTGATTTTCAGTGTATTTATCATCTTCAGGCTCATCGGCTTCCACATTAAAATCGCTGCTGACATAATCTTGACCGGTTGCATCGGTTTTTGTGCTTGGACGGTCCTCTTCATAATAATCGTCACCGTCATAATCATCATCGGTTTGCGGAATAAAATCTTCCTCTACATCATTGCATCCAAGACATCTTCTGCTTCTCATATAAGCTACAAGCCCCAAAAGTGCCCCCGCAATAGCAATGAGCGCAATAATAATTGAAATTAACGTGCTTTTTTTCATCATGTCGCCTCCTGTTATTTTAATTGTCACGCCGAAATATAGATTCATTATAATGCTAAAGTTTAAAAATGACAAGCTGTTTTTTAATATTTTGGATATAAAGTAGTATGTACAAAAAAACAGGTATTAATACTTAAACAATTATTTTACTATAAGGGAAGTGCCGGTTATCTCTATCGGCTGCTCTAAGCCCAAAATTTGAAGCATAGTCGGGGCAATGTCGGCAAGCTTTCCGCCCTCGCGCAGTTTACACGGATAACCCACAACGACAAATGGGACAGGATTTGTGGTATGCGCCGTAAACGGCGAACCGTCGGGCTCGTACATTTTGTCGGCATTGCCGTGGTCGGCAGTTATAAGCACTGCGCCGCCTTTAGCCGTAATTGCGGACACGACCCTGCCTACGCACTCGTCAACTGCCTCTACTGCCTTTACAGCCGCCTCAAACACTCCTGTATGACCAACCATATCGCAATTTGCATAATTGCATATTATAACGTCATATTTTTCGCTTGCAATTCGCGACAAAAGCTCATCGGTAACTTTATAAGCGCTCATTTCAGGTTTTAAGTCGTAAGTTGCAACCTTAGGAGATGGAATAAGCGCCCTGTCCTCGCCTTTATAGGCAGTTTCTACGCCGCCGTTAAAAAAGAATGTGACATGAGCATATTTTTCGGTTTCGGCTATACGAAGCTGCGTCAGACCCTTTTCTGCAATATACTCGCCAAAGGTATTTACAAGTGACTGCGGGGCAAACGCAACATGAACATTTGGCATTGTTACGTCATACTGCGTCATACAAACATAATACAACGGAAAGAAACCATTTTTGCGCTGAAACCCGTTAAACGCTTCATCTACAAAGGTACGGCTTATCTCACGGGCGCGGTCAGGACGGAAATTAAAGAAAATTACGGAATCGTTGGTCTTAATAGTAGCGCCCTGCACACAAACAGTTGGTATAATAAACTCGTCCGTTACGTTTTCGGCATAGGATTTGTCCATAAGCTCTGTGGCACTTGGGTTATAATTGCCCTCACCGTAGACCATTGCAGCATATGCCTTTTCGACACGCTCCCAGCGGTTATCTCTGTCCATGGCGTAATAGCGACCCATAACGGTAGCAATTTTGCCCACGCCGATTCTCGCCATCTGTTCCTCAAGCTCTGCTAAAAAGCCCTTGCCCGACATAGGTGGAACGTCGCGCCCGTCCATAAAGCAGTGGACATAAACCTTTGTGAGCCCGCACTTTTTGGCAAGCTCCAAAAGTGCGTACAGGTGCTTATTATGGCTATGGACGCCGCCGTCCGAAACAAGCCCGCACAAATGCAGAGCTTTGTCATTTTTTTTGCAGTTTTCCATCGCACCGAGAAGTGCCTTATTCGTAAAGAAATCTCCGTCTGATATGGCTTTTGTGATGCGTGTAAGCTCTTGATATACAACACGACCCGCACCTATATTTGTATGCCCCACCTCAGAGTTGCCCATCTGCCCCTCCGGAAGACCTACGTCCATGCCGGAAGCACCTATCAGCGTACGTGGATTTTCGGAAAACAATTTATTTATATTTGGCTTATTGGCGGTCTTTATGGCGTTCCCGTAATCATCGGGGTTTTTGCCGAAGCCGTCTAAGATTATAAGTGCAAGTGGTTTTTTAGCCATATGGTTCAGTCCTTAATTTTTTAGTTTGAGTAACCTCTAAAAGCTCAATTTTAAAAGCTGATATTGAAGTCTGCCCTTTATTACTTTGAAGCTGCGGCAACTATAACGGCAAAATCGGCGGCTTTAAGAGAAGCTCCGCCTATAAGCCCGCCGTCAACGTGCTCTTTACCCAAAAGCTCGTCGGCATTTGCGGCATTCATAGAGCCGCCGTACTGCACCGTTAAAGCCTCGGCAGCAGCATTATTGTACAGCCCCGCAACAACCGCACGTATGCAGCCGTTTACTTCGTTAGCTTGCTCGGAGGTAGCGGTTTTACCCGTGCCTATAGCCCAAACAGGCTCGTAAGCTATAATAATTTTAGAAAGCTCTGCTTCGCTAACACCTTGCAGGGCTATTTTTGTCTGCAAACCGCAAATTTCTTCGGTAATCCCCTGCTCGCGCTGCTCTAAAAGCTCGCCAACACAAAGTATTACATTAAGTCCTGCATCAAGCGCGGCACGAACACGTTTATTTACGGTAACATCGGTTTCACCAAAGTACTGGCGGCGCTCTGAATGACCTATAACGACATAAGTTACACCAAGCTCTGTAAGCATTTCGGCAGAGATTTCTGCCGTGAACGCGCCCGATGCAGCCCAGTGACAATTCTCTGCACCTACCTTGATATTGCTGCCCTTTGTTGCCTCCAGCGCTGTTTCCAAATTTGTATAAGGTACACATATAACAACGTCACATTTGGCGTCTGCCACCAATGGTTTAAGCTCCTCTATCAATGCTTTAGCCTGCGGACGTGTTTTGTTCATCTTCCAGTTACCTGCTATAACTGCCTTGCGAAGTGCTTTATTCATTTAAAAAAGCTCCTTTATTTTTGTTTATTTGTCGTTTACGCAAGCGATACCCGGAAGCTCCTTGCCCTCTAAGAACTCAAGGGAAGCCCCGCCGCCTGTAGAAATATGAGTCATTTTATCGCCAAAGCCAAGTGTATTAACAGCCGCAGCAGAATCGCCGCCGCCTATTATTGTGACTGCATCGGTTTCTGCCAATGCTTTGGCTACAGCTATTGTACCCTTTGCGAGAATCGGGTTTTCAAATACTCCCATAGGGCCGTTCCAAACAACGGTTTTTGCCATTTTAATTTCGTCTGCAAAAAGCTTTGCAGTTTCGGCACCTATATCAAGACCCATGTAGTCGTCAGGTATTGCGTTTGCGGCAACCGTTTTAACTTCTATTTCTGCATCAATAGGATTTGGGAAAGCTTTAGCTATAACGCAATCTACCGGAAGAAGAAGCTTTACGCCCTTTTCCTCAGCTTTTTTGAGCATATCCTTGCAATAATCTATTTTTTCGCTATCGAGAAGTGATGTGCCTACGCCATAGCCCTTTGCGGCTAAAAACGTATAAGCCATTCCGCCGCCTATTATTAAGGTATCTGCCTTGGTGAGAAGGTTTTCTATAACGCTTAATTTGTCTGCAACCTTAGCACCGCCCAAAATAGTGACAAACGGACGTGCGGGGTTTGTTACTGCTCCGCCCAAATATTTAAGCTCTTTGCCCATAAGGTAGCCAACTGCCGCCTCTTTAACAAACTGTGTAACACCGACGGTAGAGCAGTGTGCACGGTGAGCTGCGCCAAAAGCATCGTTTACAAAAACGTTGCACAGCGAGGCAAGCTCTTTGCTGAAGGCTTCTCCGTTTTTGGTTTCTTCGGCGCGGTAGCGTGTATTTTGCAAAAGAATAACATCGCCGTTTTTCATATTGGCAACAGCTTTTTTTGCATTCTCGCCAACAACGTTGTCATCAGCCGCAAATATAACCTCTTTGCCCAAAAGCTCTGTAAGCCTTTTTGCAACAGGCGCTAATGAAAGCTCGGGCTTAGGCTCGCCCTTAGGCTTGCCGAGATGTGAGCAAAGTATAACCTTACCGCCGTCCGCAATAAGCTTTTTGATGGTGGGAAGTGCCGCAACTATACGGTTTTCGTCAGTAATTACGCCGTCCTTTAAAGGCACGTTAAAATCGCAGCGCACAAGCACACGTTTACCTGCAACGGAAAGGTCATCAACTGTTTTTTTGTTAAAAGCTGTCATGTTAAAAACTCCTTTTTAATTTGTATACTTGCCTGTTTGTATTAATTCAGCTTAATCCGGCGGTAAAATATGCCGAAGCTAAAAAATATCAGGCTTTGTTAAACAAAAAACAAACTACCCTTATTCTAGCGCAACTATATATCTTTTGCAAGTGATTTTCATATTATTTACTGCGTTTTTCACCCATTATCATTACCCCCGCAAGACGCGGACCGGCATTTATGGTAATGGAAGCGCCCGCGTAAAAAAGCCCTATGGGTGCTGCGCCCGTAGCTTCCTGCATAAGCGACGAGAGCTGCTCTCCGACATTGTCGGTAAGTGCTCGTATACAAATGTACGGTGTGCCCTCAACACGGCGCTTACAGGCTATTTCGGCAAGCTTTGGCGTAACGTTTTTGTCCCCGCGAACCTTATCTATTATCTTCATTTCTCCGTCTATTATCGAAATAATGGGGCGCAAGCCCAAAACATCGCCTACAAACGCAGCAGCACAGTTTATTCTGCCGCTTTTTTTTGCAAATTCCAATGAATACACACCAAAATAGATTTCGATTCTGCTGAAAAAGTCTTTTAAAAACTCTACCACCTGTGCACATGGCATACCTGCTTTTGCAAGCCTTGCCGCCTCACACTGGGCATAGCCATATGGAATTGTATAGGTCTTGGAATCCACCACATATATAGTAAGCTTGCCCTGTACCTCGGGATATTCGTCATAAAAAATGTTCTTGGCAAGGTTTGCCGCGTCGAACATACTGGAGCCTTTTGAATTGATTGTCGTAACTATTATATGCGTGTAGCCCTCATCAAAGGCAGTATGATATTGCTCGGCAAAGCTAATGGCAGTGATATGGCTTGTCACAGGTATTGTGTGAGCATCAAGCAATATCTTATAAAATTCCGCAGAAGTAAAATCAAGCCGTTCGTGGTAGCTTTTACCGTCCACCGTGATGGGAATAGGCAAAACCGTTATGCCATTTTCGCGCGCGGCGCTTTCTTCAAGGTCACAGGCGGAATCGGTTATAAATTTTATCTTTTCCAATCGCTAATCCTCCCACTTATATTTTGTAAGCTGCCCCGCACTGCGAAGCTTAGGGTACCCCCACTGACGCAAAACCTCGTATGCTGCCACTGCGACCGTGTTAGAAAGGTTAAGGCTGCGCGCTTCGTCTATCATGGGCAAGCGCACACAGGCCTGCGGGTTTGCAAAAAGCAGTTCTTCGGGCAGCCCTGCATCTTCTCGCCCAAAAATAAGGTATACATCGGGCGGGTATTGGACGCTGCTGTAAATGTTTTTGCCCTTGGTAGTTAAATAGAAAAACTCTCCGCAGCTGTTTTTGTTAAAAAAGTCTTCGGAGTTTTCATAATAGCTTATGTCTAAAAGATGCCAGTAATCGAGCCCCGCACGTTTTAGCTTTTTGTCGTCCACCGTAAAGCCCAACGGACCTACTAAATGAAGCCTTGCGCCTGTTGCCGCACAAGTGCGGGCGATATTACCGGTGTTTTGTGGTATTTGAGGTTCTATAAGAACTAAGTTTAAAGCAGGCATTTTTAAAACAGCTCTCCTTTAAAAAATGCGCGTTAAAGCCCACGCTAGCAAACATTATAACATTTTTTAAGCTCATTTTACAATAGGAATAAAGCTAAATTTTTTGTAATTATCTATTTTTTGCCGTTTTTTGGCGTATATTGCCTGTTTTATGCGCTATGTATGAAAGGGAGGAGGTTGTTATTGGAAAGCAAAAACACAAAAGCCAAACGTCGAAGCAAAACAAAATCGCCTTTAGAGGAAGTGCGTGAGGGACTTTACAGGCTTGCCTTTGGCAGCACCACAGATGCCGTAAAACTGCTTTTCTTTGAAGAAGCACCGTCACCCGCCGAGCTTTCCGGCTTAGATTTGTTTCATATTGCAGAAGTTAAACGGGGCAAAAACGGTGTTGAGGTTAAGCTTTTCGACCGCTTTAAGGCTATGGAGGCGTTGGCGCGCATAGCACAAGCCGAAGAAGCGGGAGATGGTGCTTTGCCGTTTTACAGCGCCATTTTAGGCAGTGTAAATGACGAAGCGGACGGTGAAAGCTATGAAGCTTAAACCATTTACAAAAAAGCAACGTTTGGCGCTTAACTGGTGGTGCCCAAAAAGCCCTTATGCCGCCCGCGATGCAATTATATGCGACGGTGCTGTAAGAAGCGGAAAAACACTTTGTATGTCGCTGGGTTTTATAGCATGGAGCATGCTCTGCTTTAACAAAAGCGATTTTGCTGTATGCGGCAAAACAATATCATCGGTGCGGCGCAACGTAATAACTCCGCTTTTGCAGCAGCTTGCCGCGGCGGGCTTTGTCTGCTGCGACAAACGAAGCCAAAATTATATCGAGCTGAATTTTGGCGGTAAAAGCAACCGCTACTATTTATTCGGCGGTAAAGATGAAGGCTCTGCGGCACATATACAGGGTATCACGCTTGCGGGAGTTTTAATGGACGAGGTTGCTCTTATGCCGCGCTCGTTTGTAGAACAGGCAATGGCGCGATGCTCGATTGCAGGCTCTCGTTTTTGGTTCAACTGCAACCCCGAGCACCCCTTTCACTGGTTCTACACGGAATGGATACAAAAAAGCAAGCAAAAAAATGCGCTTTATTTACACTTTACCATGGACGATAACCCTGCTCTTTCAGAGAAGATTAAACAGCGTTACAAAGGAATGTACGCAGGAGTTTTTTACGAGAGGTTCATTCTTGGTAAATGGGTAGTGGCGCAAGGGCTTATCTACCCCATGTTCAATGCAAAAAAGCACGTTACAAGCAGCCCCCCCGCTCTGTGCGAAAAATATTATATATCGTGCGATTACGGCACGGTAAACCCCATGTCTATGGGCTTATGGGGGCTTAACGAAGGGACATGGTACAGGCTGTGCGAATATTACCATAACTCACGCGCAGCAGGCGGGCTTAAAACCGACGAGGAGTACTACGAGGAGCTTGTAAAGCTTGCCGGTGAACGAGAGATTGCATCGGTTATAGTTGACCCCTCTGCCGCAAGCTTTTTGCAGTGTATACGCCGCCACGGCAAATTTAGGTGCACGCCCGCGCAAAATGACGTTGCCACGGGAATACACAGGGTAAGCGACCTTCTGCGTGAAAATGTACTGTGCTTTTCAGACAGCTGCCGCGACACACTGCGAGAATTTTCGCTTTACTGCTGGGACGAAGGCTGCGGGCGTGATGCACCGAAAAAAGAAAACGACCATGCAATGGACGACCTGCGGTATTTTGTTATGACAGCTTTAAACGAAAAGCGCGGGTTTTACGCCATGGCAACTACACGGGGCAAAAATGCAAACAGCACAAGGAGATGAATTATTGAACTTTTTTAAAAGACCGAAGCCTGAAAAAAATGGCGGTGCATTTGTACAAACTGCCCCGCGAGAAAGCTTTGCAGAACGACTAAACGGCTTTTTGCCGCTTAAAACAGCCGAGCACAGGCTTTATGAAGAAATGCGCCAAAGCGTGCCCATTATAGATGCGGCACTTGAAAAGATTGTACGGCTGGTTGGAGGGTTTAAAACAGAATGTAAAAACGCAGAGGCTGAAAAGCTTTTATGCCGCTTTGCCCAAGAAGTACCTGTAGGCGGTGTACAAGCCGGACTTGATGCTTTTTTAAGCTGCTATTTAAGTGACCTTTTGACCTATGGCAACGCAGCCGGTGAAATTGTTCTGTCTGAAGACGGCGGCAGCATCTATGCACTTTATAACAGCCCGCTGACAGGGCTTGAGGTGGGTACGCCGCAAAGCCCGTTACAAGTGCAGTTTTACCTTAGAAACGGGCTTAATTTAAGCCCCGCACCAAACCCCGAGCTTATACTGTTCAGTGCAAGAAACCCCGCCGCGGGGGAAATCTGCGGTATTTCACTACTGCGCGGGCTGCCGTTTATAAGCAATATTTTACTGCGCATCTACGAATGTATAGGCAAAAATTTTGACAGAGTGGGCAATGTGCGCTTTGCTGTAACCTATAAACCCGGAGAAGCAGGCTCTGACCCCGCAACCGCGCGTGAAATTGCCGAGAGCATTGCAAAAGAGTGGGGCGAAGCCATGAGCGCAACAGCAAAGGGCAGTGTAAAAGATTTTGTGGCTGTGGGTGACGTTGACATTAAAGTTATAGGTGCAGACAACCAAATAATCGACACAAAAATACCCGTGGAGCAAATGCTGCAGCAAATAGTTTCAAAGCTTGGCATACCTCCGTTTTTACTGGGGCTTTCGTGGAGCACCACAGAGCGCATGAGCAAGCAGCAAGCCGACATTTTGACAAGCGAGCTTGAAGCTTACAGGCGCCTTCTTACACCGATTATTAAAAAAATATGCGGTCTGTTCTTAGCCATGAACGGGTTTACTGACGAAATAAATGTAAACTGGGACAACATTAACCTTCAAGATGAAATAGAAGAAGCACAGGCACAGCTACTACTGGCGCAGGCTGCAAAAGAAAGTGAGGGTATAAAGTGAAGCAAGGCATGATATACAAAGGTTTTTTACCGGACGAGCTGACTAAGGAGGACCTTGAAAAAATAAACCGTTATACAAGGCGCGAGCTTAAAGCGGAGGAGCTATATGTTTTTCCGCTTACGCTGTGCGACAACGAGGTAGACCGCGACTTTGAAAAATTCTCGGTAGAAGCGCTTACAAAGCTACGTCGTTTATTTTTGGGCAAAACAGGAATTTTCGACCATAACCCGAAAGGCGAGAACCAAACAGCGCGCATATATGAAACAGCAGTAGAAAAAGACCCTATGCGCAAAACAAGCGACGGCGAGGAATATCATTTTTTAACCGCTAAGGCCTATATGGTGAGAAGCGAAAAAAACCGCGACCTGATACTGGACATTGATGCAGGAATTAAGAAAGAAGTTAGCGTTGGTTGCGCAGTTTCTGAGGTTATATGCTCGATTTGCGGGGCAAATGCAAAAGAAAAAACCTGCGAGCACATAAACGGTAAAAGCTACGGCGGCAAAAGCTGCTATTTTACACTGCAAAAGCCCACAGACGCGTATGAATGGAGCTTTGTCGCAGTGCCGTCACAGCAGGCGGCGGGTGTAACAAAAGCATATGGCACAAATGATGAGCACTGCGAAAGCCTGGACGAGCTGTGCTGTAAATTATCTGTTACAGAGGGCGGCTTTACACTTGCAGCCGATGATGCAAAAAGGCTGGGCAAGCTTTTAAAAAGCACACTAAGACTTGCTGAAGAGGGCGAAAACTACCGCAACGAGCTTAAAAAAGAGGTGCTTTGTGCGGCAACGCTTGCAGGCGGCATAAGCCCCGCTACGCTTGGCGGAATTACCGAAAAGTTAAACACAGACGAGCTTCGCGAGCTTAAAAAAACCTTTGCTCAAAAAAATGCAGAAGCGCCGTCACCGCAAATTTTAGGCGAAAATTTTAAAAAGCAAGCATCATACGAGAGCAATTCACAATTTAAAATATAAAAATACGGAGGTACAATTATGTCTGTTTTAAAAACAATTAACCTTGACAAGGCAATGTACAAAGCTGCAGGAAGCACCTTTACCCACGAGCTTGAAAAGCTTGACCCGACAAGCGACTACAACAACACAGAGCTGTCGGGGCTTGACGCTTACCAGCGCCAGCTTAAACGCTTTGATATCCATGTAAGCGGCTCTAAGTCAGACTCTATACAAAAATTCTTTGCAACAACGGACAGCAAATTTCTTTTTCCGGAGTATGTAAGCCGTGCCGTTGCGCAGGGCATGAACGATGAGGAGCTGCTTTCTAAAATTGTAGCTACTAAGACTGACATCAACAGTCTTGATTACCGTTCGATTATCACAGATTTGTCTGACGCTGACAAAGCTATGACAGCTATTGCAGAAGGAGCGGCTATTCCGCAGACAACTATAGCCCTTAGCGACACCCTCGTAAAGCTTATTAAGCGCGGACGTATGCTGGTAGCTTCTTACGAAGCTATTAAATTCCAACGCCTTGATTTGTTTACCGTTACCCTTCGCCAAATAGGAGCATATATTGCAAAAGCACAAATGGGCGATGCCGTAACTGCACTTACAACTGGCACAGTACCAATGGACACAGAGGTTATAGGTAAAATATCATATTCCGACCTTTTGCGACTTTGGACAAGCTTTGGCGACTACGAAATGAACACCTTGCTTGCAAGCCCCGCCATGGTTCAAAGGCTGCTTGCTTTAACTGAAATGCAAGATGCAACTGCCGGACTGAATTTTCATGGTACAGGCAAGCTTATAACCCCGCTTGGCGCACAGATTATAAAAACCTCTTGCGTTGCCGATGACACCTTGATAGCCCTTGACAGCCGTTTCGCACTGGAAATGGTAACTGCGGGCGGTGTTTTGGTTGACTATGACAAGCTTATAGACAGCCAGCTTGAGCGCGCCGCTGTAACCTCTATTGCAGGCTTTGGTAAAATATTCCCATCTGCTGTAAAGGTTATGAAGCTTAAAAAATAGTAATTACAGCAAATTACGGTGCTATGGGGCGAGGTGAAAAAGCACCACCCCGCCCCGCCATATTTTTATATTGAGGAGGAGCTTAAATGATAATTGAAGCTGTGGTGCTAGAGAAGCTTGCCGCCTTGGCAGAGCTGCCGACAAACGACACAAAAAGGCTTTTGCCGCTTGCTAAGCTTTGCATAAGCAGGCTGTATGCGCGCCTTAAACCCGGTGCGGACACCGCAGAAAACGAAGAAGCGCTTTCTACAGTTGCGGCGGGTATGCTGCTTTACCAGTACGCAACGCTCTCTAACACTATGCAGAACGAAAGCTTTAAGCTTGGCGATTTAGCCATAAGCACAGACAACGGACGTGTAAATGTAAGTGATGCGAGGGCACTGCGTGACGAGCTTTTTGCGGGAATAGCCCCGCTCTTACTGCAAAACGATGCCTTTTTAATACAGGTAAAATGACATGATAAACGACAGCTACACTAAATTTAACAAAATTTTAAGACAATACGGCAGAACAGTAAGCATAGAAAAAGACCAAAAGCTTTATGCGGCACAAGCATATATCGAGCCGCTGACACACCAAAACAGACAATATCTTGACGAGAAATATTCCGAAATCGGGTATAGAGAGCAAAATATGTTCAGATATATAGGCTCTGCGGAGGGCGGCGGTGCACTGCTTGCGGTTGGCGATATTGTGCGCGACGGAAGCGATATGTTTGTGGTTTCGGTGACCGAGCAGCTTAAAATTGGGAGCAAAATATTTTATATTTGGGCACTTCTGCGCCGTGCAAAGGAGGACTGGGTATGACAAGCTGCATGAATAAGGTAAGCGCAGACCTTTTAAGAATTTTAAACACCGCTTTTGCAGGCGACTTGGTGCGGGCTGTAGAGCATATGCCTGCCACACTGCGCCCTGCGCCGCTAAAAAAAAGCACTATAGCTCTGGGTTTGTGCGATGCCGAGGTTTTGCCCTGTGCCATGGCAGATTTTGCAGGGCTTAATGAAGGCGGAGAAAGCATTTACGGTAGAACTCTTGAGCTTACGGTATCTATGCTTATATACAGCCCGCCAAATTCCACCGCTGCGGAATGCCAGCGTATTTTTGGGGTTATATGCGACAGGCTTTTGTTTGCGCAGACAGAATACCTTACAAGCCGTATATGGTGCGAAAAAGTTCGTTACGAGAAAGAGATAGGAGCATTGGTGCTCCCCTGCTTTGCGCGCCTTAAAATTATGGTTACGCAAACACAGAATGAAAACGGTATTACTAACTTTATTATTAGGAGAGTGAACACATGACAACAAATTCATTAAGACCCGGCGTATTTTCTTCTTACACTGTGACAAGCTCTGCAATATCAGGCGTTTCGGCACAGTATGCCGCTGTCTGTGCCTGTGCAATAGGAGGCGAAAAAGGCAAGCTCTACCGCTTTAAAAGCTTTAGCGAGGTAAGCGGAATATTTACAGGCGGGGCTATGCTTGCCGCGGCAAAGATGCTTTTAGAAAACGGAGTTTCAGAGCTGATATGTGTACCTGTAAGCGTAACGGCTACAGCGGCTACAGAAAACGACTATAAGCTTGCCTTTGCGGCTACAGCGGAAATACAAAATATAGGGGTACTGCTTTGCGACAGCACCGATACTGCGGTACAAAAGGCTTTGCTTGCAAGCATAAATGCGTCGTGCACAGCACTTAAAGAGCGCATAGCTGTAATAGGCGCAGGTGCAACTCAAGGAGCCGAGGCACTGGCACAGGCTCTTAACAGCGAGAGAATTTGCATTTGCGCCCCTGCCTGCACCTATGAAAAAACAACAGACACCTTTATGACAGCCTGCGGCTTTGCGGCACTTTTGCTTGCAAGCCCCGCTGACGAAAACCTAAGCGGCAGTGTATGCCGCGCAGTTACACCAAGCGGCGAGAACCTAAGCGAAAGCACTGTGCAGGCACTTTTGGGGGCAGGTGTTACGGTTTTTGAGGCAGATGGCAACAACATTGAGTGTGTAAAAGCTGTAACCACGCGTACAAAAACAAACGGAGCTATAGACACAAGCTTTACAAATATTGCAACCACACGCATTATAGATGAAATTTTGCAAAGAGCGCGGGCAACCATGAAGCTGCTGCTTAAAACTGCCAAGGGAGGCAGTGCCACGCTTCAAAGCATGGTGGCACAAATGACAGTATTGCTTTCTGCCGCAACCGAGGAGGGCTTGCTTCGCAGCTACGACACTCCGCGCGCATATCCATCGGCAACAGACCCGTCTGTATGCGTAATGGAGCTTAGCTTTGCCGTTGCAACCGCTATTAATCAAATTCACATTGTAGCACATATTCAGCTTTAGAAAGTGAGGTAACAAATATATGGCAGTTTTATTCCCGACAAGTAAGGATATTTATATTGAGGTAAACGGCAGAAGACTGGCAGTAGCACAGGGCTACAAGGCAAAAAGCAGCAGAGAAAGCCGCTATGTTGAGGCATTTGGCAGTGAACAGCCCGTTGGGACAGTTGGAGGCAGGCTAAAGCATATTTTAGAGCTTACTCGCGTATGCGCCACCCGTGATGCAGTAAACGACGGCATTGATTTTTACCGTCTTTCCGGCTTTAACGTCGTTATTGTTAAGCCTGACAGACAGATAATTTATTCAAACTGCGAATGGGGAGAGATTTCTGAAGCCGCATCGCTGGGAGAAGTAGTTTTAGAATCGGTAACCGTTGTTGCAGGCAAAAGGCTGGAATTGCCATGAGGAAGCTTTGGCAGCGTTTAAAAAGCGCAGCCGCGGTGCTTTTCGGGCGCGAAAACGCGCCCGACCCCATAAGGGGCGGCAAAAGGCAAGGCTTAACCAAAGCAAAAAATACAGCTAAAAGCAAAAATACTTTTATTGCAGACACCGCAAAATTTATTGCAAAACGCAAAGCATCAGACGGCACAAGCACAGCACATTTTGTGGCATTAAATAAAGATAAAAAAGGCAAAAGCAGCAAAAGCTTTTTTAAAAGCATTGCAAATAACCTTGCAAAACGCAACGCATTAGGCGGCACAAGCACAGCACATTTTGTGACATTAAATAAAGATAAAAAAGGCAAAAGCAGCAACAGCTTTTTTAAAAGCATTGTAAACAACCTCACGAGAGGTAAATTATCCGCAGAACCAAGCTCCTCCCGCTTTGATATGCCAAATAAAGAAAAAGCACAGTCAACAGGCAAAGAATATATTCAACAAAAAGCCCCGCAAAATAAAAAAGCTTTTAAACCTTTGCAAAAGAAAAAAGAAAAATCAACCCAAAAAACGGTAAAGCAAAAAATATCACCGCAAAAAAAAGAGCTATCAATTCCGGTTAAAAAAGCTATTGAAACAAAAATAATGTATCAGCAAAATGCCGGTCAATACGAAAAAAGCGATATCGCAAGCGGTATTAAAGAAGTAGATTTTAAAGCGACGGCAAGTGCTGCACAAATAAACGATATTATTTCTACAGAATACCGCCGCTTTGCAAGCGACATTTATTCTCAGGAGGTGCTTTAATGGCGGGACAAATGCAATTTAACGGTCTTACTATGCGCTACAACCCCCGCAAAATAGAAATAGGCTGTAAAAAAAACGTAAAACTTATAAACCTGCCCTTTGCCTCACCAATTTTGCAGGAGCTTAGCATACGTCCGCGCATTATCCGCGGGGAGGGTGAGTTTTTTGGAAGCGACCGCGATGCCCAATTTGCAATGCTGCAAGCGGAATTTTTACGTGACGGCGCAGGGCGGCTTATATGCCCGCTATGCGCACCGATGAACGCCTACTTTACCTCGCTTAACGTCATAGGTGAAGCGGGAGCGCCCATACTGCGCTACTCGTTTGAATTTATTGAAAGCGATTCGCCGCAAAAAGGCTCTTATGGCACTATGGTAAACGGCAAGGCGGTGTTTTCGTGAGGCTGACCGCAAAAAACCTGAACGGTTACCGCATAGCCCTGCCCTCGCCTGTTTCGCTGTGCTACAACTCGGCTTACGATATCCCCGCTGATGCCCTTGACGTAATGTTCACGGCAACAAGCCTGCAAAACACAGGCGAGCTTGTCACGCTGACGATGGAGCTTGAAAATAAAATAATTTTTGACGGTCCTGTAGATGAACAGGAGCTTGTAAAAAATGAAAACGGGGTTTTTCTAAAGCTGCGCGCACGCAGTAAGGCATCTGTACTTTTAGACAATGAAGCAATTCCTCAAACCTTATACAGACCGAATCTTACCGATATTTACAACACTGTTTGCAGACAATATGGTTTTTTAGGGCTTCTTTACGATAAAAACCCAAAGCTTTCATCTTTTACGGTTGCAAAGGGGCAAAGTGAATGGCAGGCACTTGAAAGCTTTTGCCGCCAAACATTGGAGCTGCGCCCTTTTGTACAAAATGATTATATCGTAGCAAAAAAAAGACAGGCTGCACAAAAGCTGCTTATTTCAAACAATGCTTCGGGCGGGCTTAAATATATGTCCATGACTGTTCGCAACAAACGGTACGGTGTGATATCTAAGGTTATTTTAAAAAGCAGCACTACAAAGCTTTACGACACAGCCGTTTACAACCCGCTCTTTAACGAGCTTCGCATAAAGCGCAAAAGATATATAGCGCCGCCAAAGGACTGGGTGGGGAACCCACGGCGCGGTGCAGACAGGCTGATGCGGGATTCCATGACGAAAAAAGTTCAAATTTTTTTGGCGCTTCCGGGTTTAGTTGTGGTTTATCCGGGCGACCTTGTGCACCTTGACGATGCGGCAGCAGCAAGCTTGGGTAGAGAATTTACAGTATTTGACGTTTGCTATACGGCAAATGCCAACACCGCCGTAACAAAAATCACTTTGGTTTTGCCCGAATATTTATAAAAAAGCGAGGAGGAATGTACAATGTGGCTACAACAAACGTCGGCTGGTTTAAAGGGTGCAACAGCGGCTACTGCAACAGTTACAAACACCGGCGGCGGCTATGTAAACGCAAGCGGAGAAAGCGACCACCTTTTTTTGCCGCTTTTTTTACCGACCGGTATTTGCGCGCTACCTAAGGAGGGCGACGAGGCTCTTTTACTTCCGCTTGACGGCGGAGCTGTCTGCATAGCTACACTGTGCCCGCCAAAAGCCGCAGCAGGGCTTTTAAACGGTGAGCTGCGACTATATTCGCAGGGCGGGGCAGAAATAACACTAAAAAACAACGGTGATGTTGTTATAAACGGACTAACAATAAAGCCTAACGGCACTTTTAAAGAAAGCGTGGTGACTACACCATAGATACTGTTCTTGAAAACGGGGATATGAAACGAAATTCGCGCGGAATGCCATACACTGTTACGCAGGACGAGGAGCTTGCACAGAGAGCCATAATTCGTCTTACCGTGCGCCGCGGCAGCTTTGCAGCGGACAAGGCTCTGGGCAGCGAGCTGCACAGCCTTGGCGACAGCAGAATTAAAAACCTTGACACCGCCGCCTTTAACATGGTGCGTCAGGCGCTTTTGCCAATAAGCGAAATTGATGTGCTAAGCACCGTCTGCACCAAAAGCGGCGAAAATCTTCTTATAAAAATATTGCTTAATATCGGTGATGAAATAAAAAAGCTAGAGGTGAACATGAATATATGACAGGCTATAATGAAATTTTAACAGCAATGCAAGAAAAATATTATGCACAGACAGGCTTCTTTGCGGACGATGCCTCCGATATAGGAATCCGTTTAAAGGTACTGGCTTTACAGCTTGCATCTCTCGCAGAAAAAATAAGCGGGCTTGAGGAGCAGGTTTTTCCTCAAACAGCACATGGCAACGAGCTTGATTATCACGCCGAAACGCGTGGACTGCACCGCAAGGAAGCTGCATCTGCACTTGGCACTCTGCGGTTCTCGCGCTCTACCCCTGCACCTGAGGACTTGATTATACCCATGGGGACTATGTGTGCCGTAAGCCGCGGAGATGACGGCGTAGAACTTCGTTTTAAAACGACAGCGGCGGCAACACTTGCAAAGGGGGCGGTTTTTGCAGATGTTGCCGCAACAGCCACAGACGGCGGCACATTAACCAACGTTGCCCCAAACACAATTACTGTAATAATGACACCTGTACAAGGAGTTTCGTCTGTAACAAACACCGCGTCTTTTAACGGAGGGGCTGATGCAGAAAACGACACAGAGCTGCGTGCGCGCTTACTGCGAAGCTTTGGGCAGATAAGCAACGGCACAAACTCGGCATTTTATTACGACTTTGTCATGGGCTTTGAGGGAATAGCCTCGGCAAAGGTAGTGCCGCGTGTTGCCGGCAGGGGCACAGTTGGAGTCTATGTTGCGGGGCAAGGCACGGCAGCACCCGACGCCTTAATACAAAAGATTAAAACACAAATTACCGCCGCAAAAGAAATAAACGTAGATGTGACAGTAAAAAGCGCGTTGCTTCGCCGCGTGAATGTGTCGCTGGAGCTTGACGGAAAAAGCGGAGCGGATTTTGAGAATTTAAAAATTGCCTGTCACGAAAAACTCAAAGCTTATTTTTTAAAGCTTTCCGTTGGACAAAGCCTGTTAATTGCCGGCATCTCCGATGCACTTTACCATGTAGAGGGGCTATATAATTACAAGCTTAGCGCCCCCACCGCCGATACCCTTGCAAATGCTGATGAGCTGCTGATATTAGGCACTGTAACCATAAACAGAATGGCGGTAATATCATGACAAAAAGCATAGCTGAATGTTACCGCCTGCTTCGTCCTCTAAGGCTTTACTCTTTAAGCGGAAGCTCGCTTGTAGATGCAGAGCTGCTTGCGTATGATGCCGGCTTTGGCATTATAGAAGCCCTTTTAAATGGGCTTTGCCGCGAAGCCTTTATACAAACAGCGGTTTCGTTTGGGCTTGTACGCCGCGAACAAATGCTGGAGCTTTGGAAGCCGCCGCAAAGTAACATTGCAAAGCGGCGTGCGCTTTTGCTGTACCGCTTGGCAGTTGCACCAAACGACTACACCTTAAACGGCATTATAAGCTCTGTAAAAGCGGCAGGGTTAAATGCACAGGTTATAGAGGACTTGATAAACGAGCGCATTAAAATAATAGAAGATGGTTTTATAGGCGATTTTGAAAACATTGATGCTGTAAAGGACGGAGTTAGGCATATGCTGCCCGCCCACCTTGATGCAGACTTTGAAATAGGGAATTTTACTTGGGCACAATTTGATGCGACAAACATAAGCTTTACGCAGTTTGATGCCAAAGATGCAACATGGGCAAAGCTTGATATACTGGGCGGAGAAATATTTAAGGAGGTAAGCGCAAATGTCAAGTACTCATAAGACTCCATTTTTAAACCTTAACCAGTGGTTGGGGACAGACAAGCCAAAACGCGAGGATTTTTGCAACGATAACTTAAAAACAGATACTGCCATAAAAAATCATGTAGAAAACTCTGTGGCTCATCTGAGTGCATCAGACCGCATTACACTTACAAACTCTGCCTTTGAAATGGGCAGCTATGTAGGCGACTTGGAAGAAGCCAGAACTATTGTTTTGGGTTATGCCCCGCGCCTTGTTATGGTTTTTACCATGGGACGTGCACCAATGGAATATAAAAGAGCACCCGACACCACAAATGTTTATTTTGCAATTTATTCCGCCATAGGCGGCTCTCAAGGTATTTCGGCAACAGCCACGGGCTTTACAGTGCTTAACACGCCCGCAACAGTAGTGGGCGGCGCTACAAACGCACTTAACCAAATGAACAAAACTTATATATATTTAGCTTGGAAATAAGCTTACAACGGCAAAAAAGGACGAAGCCTTATAGACTTCGCCCTTTTTTTAATGGATATAAGCACTAAAACTGTCCACCGCGTCACCAACGGCACGCATTGCCTTGCTTGCTGTGCGCTTCATTTTTTTACTGTTGATCACCTTTTTGTTTTTATCTGCCATCACATATGCCGCAGTACCCGCCGCCATAGCAACACAAACACCCGCCAATGCGGCACTTTTCATATTTTTACCATTCAAAACAGTAGTCGCCTCCCCTGCAAAAATTACGCAAAATTTCTTTGCAAAATTATTGTTAGCAGTTAGGCTCAAGTTACACCAGTTAATTTTTATGCTAAAAATTTTCTAAAATCAGTCGTCATAATAAAAAGCATTGTTTGTAGGCACAAGCTCGCCCACTGTTTTAAGGTCGCCTGTTAAAAGTGCCAGCGACCCTTTATAAATTAAGAGCGGGTCGCGCACAAACTGGCGCTTCACAGCCTCCGCCTCGGTTTCTGTAGGCATAAAAACCGAAAGGTTAAGTAAGTCGGAGCCTATATCGGAAATTATCATATTAACCATATAACCGTCTTTAACTTTGTCTATTGTTACTATGTTTTCAGCAGCATTCTTTTGCCGTTCCAGTATGTTTCGTGCCGATTCCAGCGCCTTTTCTCGCACAGCGGCAGGCAGTGTACCCGAAAACTCGACAGATGTTTTTTCGCCCAGCGAGGTTAGGCTATACCGCTCCTCATCATTTTTTGTAGTGTCGCAAATGATTATATGACCGGACTCGAGCAGCTCACTCATGGCATCGGCAAGCTCAAAATAATTAACCAGACCCCTCTTTAAAAGAGCCTCATTTATTTGAGAAAGAGTAAGCTTTTCTTTTATATTTTGCAGTAAGAAGCAAAGTAAAATTTTTATTTCGTAGCCTTTTTTCAAGCCGCCCGGCTCTAAGCCCTCAGAAAAGGCATTTATTTCCATTTCTTCACCCGTTTCGTTAAAATATATACCGCTCTACAGCTAAAAAGCTGTTTCACTTTACATAATACAGTATTTTGACGAAAAAGGGAAGTCAAATCTTTACTTAAGGACCAAAATTTTATTCTTTAAGAGTCGGTCACCACAATTTTATACCAATCGCTTGAAATTCCCTTTTCTTCGGCGAGTTCTTTTATTTTTTCTCTTATGCTTTCTTCACCCGCTTTTGTAATATTTATTATAAATGTCCCCTCTGTTTCTGAAATATATGCTTTTAAAACCTTACCGTCGGCAAACGCAGCAGCAACAAGCTCATCGCCGAAATTCTGAAGAAAATCGAACTGACAAAGCTCGCCCTCCCCGCCCTCCGGCTCTATTGCATACATCATATTGGGCACAGCATCTGCATTTGCAGGTGCCGGCGCCGCCTCATTCTCGGGGGCAATACGGGCTTTCTCCTGTTTTGCATCGGCTTGCTGCGCTTCTTTTGGGGCAGAAGCTTCGTCAAAAGCCGCCACTGCTCCTACGGCATCGTTAGCAGATATTGGTACAGCACCTGCATTTTTTGCGGTAAGTGTGCCCATATTTACATATGCCGCCGCACCTATTATTACCGCAAGTGCTGCTGCCACGCCGGCAAAGCGACGCCATTTTACAGGTGTTTTTGTCACCGTAAGCTGTGGAGGTACAGCGTTAAGCCTTTGTGCAAGGCAAGACGCATTAACTGACTGCGGCACTGCAATGTTTTCACTTATAGAATCAAATTTTGCCCTTATAAACTCTAAATTATCATTATTTTCCTGTTCAAAATCAGTCATTATCTCACCCCACTTCTATCATTTTACGCATTTTTATAAGTGACCTATGTAGTTTTGAGCTTATTGTTCCCTGCGGACAGCCCAGCATCTCGGCTATTTCTTTTGTGGTATAGCCCTGCACCGCCGAAAGCACGACTATCATGCGTTCGTCATTGCTTAGCCTGCCCAAAGCGCCAATCACCACCACTTTGTCAGAGGTTTCACGCTCAATATCTGTTTCAGCGACAAAATCTCCCAAAAAGTCATCTATATTAACTGTATTCTTGCGCCTTATAATGTCCGAAATTTTACGCTTCATACGCACCGAAAGTATACGGAATATCCACGATTTAAATGCAGCTTCATCTCGTAAATTTGATATACCTTTAAATGCCTCAACAAAGGTATCCGCCACCGCATCCTCGGCATCGTGAGAATTCCCCAAGGTATAAAGCGCATACTTGTAAAGCTCGTCCTTAACTTGCTCGTAAATCAGCGAGAAGCTCTCGACGTTGCCAGCTTTTGCCATGCTTACCGCCTGTAAATCTACAGTCAACCGCTACACCGCACTTTCTTCGCCATGTTATTTTATGCTAAATCTACTCGGCGCTAATAAATTAAAGGCATTGCAAAGCGCCTTAACTTGCCTATAATTAATCAGTGCACAAAACAGCATAAATTCTTGCATAGCTCTGCTTTAATTAATTTACCCAAAAGACATTAATATTTTGCCCTCCTCCAATTATAAAGCAAAAGCCTGCAAAAGGCTATGATAATTATTGGAAAGCAAAATAAAACTATCTGTGACAGTTTTAAAAGAACGAAGTATTACCAGCGGTTTTTTTGCATAATTTTGCAACACAACAAGCCTCACTCTTACGTCTTGTCTACAAAGTTAAAAAAAATGCGCAAAGTTTAATTGAAATTACCGCCCTGTGTGGTACAATTTTTATATGATATGTTTTTAAGGTCGGCGTTAAAAATAAAGGAGAGTGTTTTACATAATGGGTATAAAAAAAGTAGCTGTAATAATGGGAAGCGACAGCGATTTGCCTGTAGTCCAACGCGCTATAGACACCTTGCGCGGCTTTGGCATTGAAACAGAGGCTCATGTTATGAGCGCACACCGCACACCAAAAGAGGCGTGCGCATTTGCGGGCGCGGCGCGGACAAACGGCTTTGGGGTAATAATTGCGGCAGCAGGTAAGGCGGCACACCTTGCCGGAGTTATGGCAGCGCACACAACACTTCCGGTCATAGGCATTCCCATAAAAGCATCGGTACTTGACGGGCTTGATGCACTGCTTTCAACCGTACAAATGCCCTCGGGAATACCCGTTGCAACAGTTGCAATAGACGGTGCAGAAAACGCCGCCATACTTGCCGCAGAGATACTATCCGTAGAGGACAACGAGCTCGCTGAAAAGCTTATGAAAAAGCGCCAAAGTATGACAGATGAAGTACTTGCCAAGGACGAAAAGCTGCAAAGCCTGCTTAACGCTTAGGGCTCAACCCGCTTTTCTGCAACAGCTCAACCCGCATTTCCGCCGCAGGCGGTAAGGCAATAAAAAATAATAATTATCAAAATAAAAAATAAGGACAAATCTCAACCCGCATTTCCGCCGCAGGCGGTAAGGCAATAAAAAAATAATAATTATCAAAATAAAAAATAAGGACAAATCTCAACTCGCATTTCCGCCGCAGGCGGTAAGGCAGTAAAATAATAATTATCAAAATAAAAAATAAGGACAAATCTCAACCCGCATTTCCGC
>JAVWJP010000007.1:49888-49962 GCA_036638975.1 Hydrogenoanaerobacterium sp. | reverse complement strand
CGCAGGCGGTAAGGCAATAAAAAAATAATAATTATCAAAATAAAAAATAAGGACGGTAAGCAACATGGAAAAGA
>JAVWJP010000007.1:44218-49788 GCA_036638975.1 Hydrogenoanaerobacterium sp. | reverse complement strand
AAAAAATAATAATTATCAAAATAAAAAATAAGGACGGTAAGCAACATGGAAAAGAGAGCAATGGTTTACGAGGGCAAAGCAAAAAAAGTTTATACAACAGAGGACCCCGAGCTTTATATTGTAGATTATAAAGACGATGCAACTGCCTTTAACGGTCTTAAAAAGGGCACCATTACAGGCAAGGGCGTCATAAACAACCGTGTTACAAACCACCTTATGAAGCTTCTTATGGCTAAGGGTATTCCCACCCATTTTGTAGAGGAGCTTTCGGAGCGCGAAACCTTAGTTAAAAAAGTAAGCATTGTTCCGCTTGAGGTTATTGTGCGCAATATTGCCGCCGGCTCGCTGGCAAAGCGCCTGGGGCTTGAAGAAGGCGTTCGCATGAAAAAAACCGTCTTAGAATACAGCTATAAGGACGATGCACTGGGCGACCCTATGGTAAACGAATATCACATAATGGCGATGGAATACTGCACAAAAGCAGAGCTTGATTTAATTGCGGAATATTCGCTTAAAATAAACGATATCCTAACAGAATATTTAAAGGACCTCGGGATAGAGCTTATAGATTTTAAGCTTGAATTTGGTAAAACCTCTGATGGCACTATAGTACTGGCGGACGAAATATCGCCCGATACCTGCCGCTTTTGGGACAGCACCACGCACGAAAAGCTTGATAAAGACCGCTTTAGACGCGACATGGGCGGCGTAGAGGACGCTTATCACGAGGTTATGAAGCGTCTTTTGGGAGAATAATATGTTTGACAATATACACGAGGAATGCGGAGTTTTTGGCATATACGAGCCTAAAACCGCCGATGTTGCAGTCAGTGCCTACTATGCGCTTTATGCTTTGCAGCACCGCGGGCAGGAGAGCTGCGGAATTGCAGTGAATGACAACGGAATAATAAGCTCTCATAAAGATGTAGGGCTTGTGCCGGAGGTTTTTAACAAGGAAGCTTTAGATAAGCTGGGACAGGGACAAATGGCAGTTGGACACGTTCGATACTCTACAACAGGCGGGGCAAGCCGCACAAATGCACAGCCGCTTGTTGTGCGCCACATAAAAGGCGTAATGGCACTTGCGCATAACGGCAGCCTCGTAAACGCACAAGAATTGCGCGAGCGCTTAGAGCTTGACGGAGCTATATTCCACACGACAAACGACACCGAGGTAATAGCGTACATGATAACACGCGCCCGCATCAATTCACCCAGCATAGAAAACGCTATAGAAAGCGCAATGACAGAGCTAAAAGGGGCATATTCACTTGTTATAATGTCACCAAAAAAGCTTATAGCCGTGCGCGACCCACAGGGCTTTCGCCCTCTTGTTATAGGTAAGCTTGGTGATAGCTATATATTTGCAAGCGAAACCTGCGCGCTCGATTCCCTGGGAGCGGCTTATGTGCGCGACGTAGAAGCGGGCGAAATTGTTGTGATAGAAAACGGTGTACTGCGCAGTCTGCGCACACACTGCGGGCAAAAAACAGCAATGTGTGTTTTTGAATTTGTCTACTTTGCAAGACCCGATTCCGTAATCGAAGGTGCTTCGGTTCACCTTGCGCGGCAGAGAGCAGGCTCTTATTTGGCTCTCGAACACCCTGTACAGGCAGATATTGTTGTAGGAGTGCCCGATTCGGGTCTTGATGCCGCTATGGGCTACTCAAAGCAATCGGGAATACCATATGGCATAGGCTTTATAAAAAACCGCTATGTCGGGCGCACTTTTATACAGCCTACACAGGCAATGCGCGAACGGGCTGTGCGCATTAAGCTTAATGCACTTGCGGCAAATGTGGCGGGCAAACGTGTTGTCTTAATTGATGATTCGATAGTGCGCGGTACCACCAGCGAAAAAATAGTAACGCTACTGCGCGATGCTGGAGCAACAGAAGTGCATATGCGCGTTTCATCTCCCCCATTTTTAAACCCTTGTTATTTCGGCACAGATATTGACAGCCGCGACAAGCTTATAGCCTGCCGCATGAGCATGGACGAAATAGCAAAAGAGATAGGCGTAGACAGCTTAGGTTTTTTAAGCGTAGAAAATGTCAAAAAAGTAGCGGAGGGTGCAAGCTGCGACTTCTGTGTGGCTTGCTTTGATGGGAAATATCCTATAGATGTACCCGCAGAAATGCCCAAAAGCAGGTTTGAACAAAAAATAAACTGCGATTGTGAGGAAAAACAATGACTGAAAAAAGCTTTAGCGACTCTTACAAGTCGGCAGGTGTAGACGTAACCGCCGGCTATAAAGCAGTGGAGCTTATGAAACGCCATGTTGCACGCACAGTTACACCCGGCGTAATTTCCGGCATAGGCGGCTTTGGCGGGCTGTACGAGCTTGATTTAGACGGTATTGCAAAGCCAATTTTAGTTTCCGGCACAGACGGCGTAGGCACAAAGCTGCGGCTTGCTTTTTTACTTGATAAGCACGATACCGTCGGCATAGACTGCGTTGCCATGTGCGTAAACGACATTATTTGCTGCGGCGCAAAGCCCCTGCAATTTTTAGACTACATTGCCTGCGGCAAAAATACACCCGAAAAAATTGCAGAAATAGTGGCGGGTATTGCAGAGGGCTGTGTGCAGGCAGGCTGTGCACTTGTCGGCGGAGAAACTGCCGAAATGCCGGGGTTTTACCCCGAGGACGAGTACGACTTGGCAGGCTTCTCGGTTGGCGTAGTAGATAAAAGCAAGCTTTTTGACAACACTAAAATAGCCGATGGCGATATTATATTGGCACTGGCTTCGTCCGGTGTACACTCAAACGGCTTTAGTCTTGTGCGCAAAATATTTGGGCTTGAAAATAATTGCGACCTTAACGCATATGCAGACGAGCTGGGCGCGGGACTGGGCGAAACACTGCTTACACCGACAAAAATATATGTTAAAGCTATATTGGCTTTGGCACAAAAGGTTACAGTAAAAGCCGTTTCGCACATCACGGGGGGCGGCTTTTACGAGAACATTCCGCGCGCTCTGCCCGAAGGAAAAACCGCTGTTATACAGCGCAGCGCAGTAAACATTCTGCCCATTTTTAGGCTTATGGCGCAGGTGGGCAATATACCCGAGCGTGATATGTTCAACACCTTTAACATGGGCGTTGGTATGTGCGTTGTCGTTGCAAGGGACGAAGCGCAGACAGCCCTTGACACGCTTGCAAAATGTGGCGAAACAGCGTATTATTTAGGGGAAGTAAAGAATGGCGAAAAAGCTGTGAGGATATGCTGAATATTGCAGTTTTGGTATCCGGCGGAGGCACAAACCTACAGGCACTGTTAGATGCCGAAAAACGCGGTGAGCTTGACGGCGGCAAAATATCTCTGGTGCTCTCGTCCTCGCCCACAGCCTATGCCCTAGAGCGGGCAAAAGCGTACGGGGTAGATACAGCTGTTTTAGAGCGCAAAAAGTTTGCTGACGCCGCAGAATATGACAAAGCGCTTTTAAGCGCACTGACACGGCAGGATATAGGTCTTGTCGTGCTGGCGGGCTTTCTTTGCATTTTAGGTAACGAAACCCTAAATGCCTACAAACGCCGCATTATAAATGTGCACCCCTCGCTTATACCCGCATTTTGCGGTGACGGCTTTTATGGTCTGCGAGTGCACGAGGCAGCACTTAAAAAGGGCGTTAAGGTAAGCGGCGCTACCGTACATTTTGTAACAAATGTTGTGGACGGCGGCGAAATCATCATGCAAAAAGCGGTGGACGTTTTGCCAAACGACACAGCGCAAAGTCTACAGCGCCGCGTTATGGAGCAAGCAGAATGGGAGCTTCTTCCTAAAGCGGTGACAGCATTTATTCGTCACGAAATTTAAAAAGATATCTTGCCGTGCCAAAATTTTAAAACAATCTGTATAAAATCACCAAAAAAATACATAGTAAAGGGAATGATGTTATGCCGCTGCAAAAAATAACCGAGCTGCTTAAAAACAATTCTTACCCCGGTCGCGGGATAATCGCAGGACGGCACAGCGACGGGGAGCACGCTGTTTTAACGTACTTTATAATGGGGCGCAGCGAGAACAGCCGCAACCGCGTTTTTACCCAGAACGGCGAGGGCATACGCACCGAGGCATACAACCCTGCTAAGCTTACAGACCCATCTCTTATAATATATTCACCTGTGCGCGTGTTTAAAAAAGGCAGTGACACTACCACTATAGTTACAAACGGCGACCAAACCGACACAATATATGATGCTTTTGTAAGTGAAAAAAGCTTTGAGGAAGCATTGCGTACACGCAGCTTCGAGCCTGACGCTCCAAACTTCACACCGCGGATATCCGCTGTAATGGCAGGCTTTGCATACAAGCTTTCAATACTAAAAAGCGCACAGGGTGACAGCGCGGGGACACAGCGCTTTTTTTACGAATACGAAAATCCTATAGCGGGACAGGGGCATTTTTTGCATACCTACCGCTGCAATGGCGAGCCTATTCCGTCATTTGAGGGTGAACCTACCGCTGTTTTAATAAGAGGTGACATAGATGAATTTACAGATGAAATTTGGCATAGCCTTAATGAAGCAAACAAGGTTTCTCTTTTTGTAAGATATATTAATGTAACCGGCGGAGAAACACAAACCATAATTAAAAATAAAAACTGCTAAGGGGCAAGATATGCGTAAACTTAAAATGAACATTAACCCGCGTGAGCTTATGGGGGACTTAGCCTGTGACATTCTGTGCGGGCTTTTAAACGGTGTTTCAGTTGCTGTTTTTACAGCGCCTAACCGCATTGCTCCCGGCGGTGTAACAGGGCTTGCCACCATAATAAACTACCTGACGGGGCTACCTATAGGCACTGTCGGTATGCTTATAAATGTGCCTCTTTTGTTTATTTCGTTTAAACTTTTGGGCAAACGCTTTACGTGCCTTACGCTTAAATCGACACTTATAATGTCACTGCTTATAGACCTCTGCGGAGCATTTTTGCCTGCATACAGGGGTAACCTCCTGCTTGCTGCCATGTTTGGCGGCGTAACAAGCGGGCTGGGCTTGGGGCTTGTGTTTATGCGCGGCAGCACCACAGGCGGCACCGATATCCTCTGTCGCCTTGCAAAACGCAAAATGCCGCATCTTCCATTTGGTAAGGTGCTTTTGGTGCTTGACGGCATAATAATTATTATAGCGGCTGTAGTTTACCAAAATGTAGAAAGCGCAATGTACGCATTAATCTCAATATTGGCTGCAACCAAAATGATAGATATGATTATTTATGGGCTTGATAAGGGCAAAATAGTTTATATAAGCTCTGCTTGTGCGCGCGACATAACTGCGGCAATAATAAAAGATATGGACAGAACCGCCACACTTGTAAAGTCTGTCGGAGCATACTCGGGCAACGAGCAGGAAATGGTTATGTGCGCGGTGCGCGACCACGAGTACCCTGCTCTTAAAAAAATCGTCCTCCACACAGACCCCGATGCATTTATGATGGTAGCGGACGCAGGAGAAATTTTGGGCGAGGGCTGGCGCGGGATAGGCACCGAAAAAATATAGCATTACAAAGGCAGAACGGCTTTACCGCACGTTCTGCTTTTATATTGTCGTTTGCTTGCTCTT
>JAVWJP010000007.1:0-44118 GCA_036638975.1 Hydrogenoanaerobacterium sp. | reverse complement strand
AGGCAGAACGGCTTTACCGCACGTTCTGCTTTTATATTGTCGTTTGCTTGCTCTTCAGTTCTCGCTCCGCCGTTGGCGGGGGAGAATTCTTTTGTAAAAAAACTTTTTTCAAATATTGTCGTTTGTCAATAAAAGTGTTATTATGTAATAGTGATAAATAAATAAATAAAAAAGACAAGCTATCGAAAGGGGTAGTGTATTGACCATTACACTAACAGACTTTACAAACCAACTGTTTTCTAACCCTGCACTTCTTATAACCGTTTTACTCACCTTGGGTGTAATACTTGTAAACGGTTGGACAGACGCACCAAATGCCATTGCGACCTGTGTTTCTACCCGCGCAATGAGCCCGCGCCGTGCAATTTTAATGGCTGCGGTTTTTAACTTTTTAGGTGTGCTTTTTATGACCTTTGTAAATGCAACCGTTGCCGAAACCATCTACAATATGGTTGATTTCGGCGGTGACCCTCATCAGGCACTTATAGCCCTTTGCGCCGCGCTTTTTGCCATAGTCGTGTGGGCAACGGCAGCGTGGGCGTTTGGTATACCAACCAGCGAAAGCCACGCGCTTATAGCAGGTGTTTCAGGTGCTGCTATAGCTTTACATAGCGGTTTTGGTGGTATAAACGGAAGCGAATGGGTAAAAGTACTTTACGGTCTGGTGCTTTCTACACTTTTGGGTTTTTTATTTGGCTTTGCAACCGCAAAGCTTACAGAGTTTTTTTGCCGTGACATGAACAGGCTTAAAACCGCGAAGTTTTTTCAACACGCACAGGTGTGCGGCGGTGCTGCTATGGCATTTATGCACGGCGCGCAGGACGGACAAAAATTTATGGGCATCTTTATGCTCGGCATATTTTTAGCAAAGGGGCAGCCGAATGTTTCAAGCTTTGTCATACCAATGTGGATGATGGTGCTGTGCTCGGCGGTTATGGGGATTGGTACCTCAATCGGCGGGTATCGCATTATTAAAGCTGTTGGTATGGACATGGTAAAGCTGGAGCAATACCAAGGCTTTGCTGCCGACATGGCAGCGGCAGGCTGTCTGCTGCTTTCGTCACTTACAGGCATACCTGTAAGCACCACGCATACCAAAACAACGGCAATAATGGGTGTTGGTGCCGCGCGGCGTGTTTCTATGGTAAACTGGGGAGTTGTAAAAGAAATGGTATACACATGGGTGCTCACCTTCCCCGGCTGTGGGCTTATAGGCTTTTTAATGGCAAAGCTGTTTATGAGAATTTTTTAAAACCGAAAGGATGTTATCATTATGGCGGGCAAAAAAGACTTCGATTACTATGAAATGTTTGTGCAAATGGTAGAATACTCCAAATTATCTGCCGAGATGCTTCACCAGATTCTTACTAGCTTCAGCCCTGACAGCCTTGAAGCGCGTTTGGGCGAAATGCACATAATGGAGCACAATGCCGACGACTGCAAACACGCAATGATGAACAGGCTTGTGCGCGAATTTATTACACCCATAGAGCGTGAGGACATAATGGAGCTTGCGCAGGAGCTGGACGAGGTTACAGACAGTATAGAGGACGTTCTCCTTCGCATTTTTATGTACAACATTAAATCTATGCGCCCCGAGGCTTTAAAGTTTACCGATGTTATACTTAAATGCTGCATAACTCTTAAAACCGTCATGGAAGAATTTCGTAACTTTAGAAAATCCACTACAATACAGGCAAGCATCATAGAAATAAACAGACTTGAAGAAGTTGGCGATGCACTTTACAGCACAGCCATGAGGGAGCTTTACCTCAATTGTACCAACCCTATAGAGATTATTGCATGGACGCAGACACTGGATTGCTTTGAAAAATGCTGCGATGCCTGCGAGCACGTTGCAAACGTTGTAGAAAGCGTAATTATGAAAAACTCGTAATACTTTTTTACATAACTTTTATAAGTAACAAAACAGAGCAATAGACATTGTGCTAGGCTCTGTTTTTTTGTGCACAAAATTACGCTCTGCCTCATAAAATATTAAAGCACATATAGCAATTCCGGCAGTGATATAGAAAAACTAAGGAATTGTTTGCATTACGGATTACAACCGAAGCGCTATATTATGTGGTAGATTTTCTATATAAAAGCTTTTTACAAGGAGGAAAACAACTTGCCTTATATTTATTTAAGCCCATCTACTCAAGAGGGAAATATGTATGTAATCGGCGGCAGCGAGGAGCAGTACATGAACCTTTTGGCAGACGCAATGGTGCCTTATTTGCGCTCCAGCGGTATACAGTACCTACGCAACACGCCAGAAATGACAGCGGCTTCATCTGTAAGAGAATCTAACGAGGATAACTATGATTTTCACCTTGCACTGCATTCTAACGCTTCGCCTGATGACCGCTATGGGCTAAGACAGGGGCCGGAGGTTTACTACTACCCCGGCAGCTCTGAGGGGCTTAGAATGTCCGAAATTATAGCGCACAACTTACAGGATATTTACCCGCAGCCGTCACTTGTAAGGATTTTGCCGACAACCCGTTTAGGTGAGGTACGCCTTACAAAAGCACCCGGTGTACTTGTGGAATTTGCCTACCACGACAATATCCCCGATGCAATGTGGATACAAAACAATATAGACAAAATTGCGCAAAGCGTCGTGCTCTCTTTAACCGAATATTTTGGCATACCCTTTGTAGAGGCACAGCCGTCACGCAGCGGCACAGTAAGCCTTAAAAGCGGCAGGCTAAATATACGACAGTACCCAAACACAGGCTCGCCCATACTTGCTACAGCAAAAAACGGCGATACCATAACGGTTTTGGGGCAATGGCAGGGCTGGGACATTGTGCGCTACAAGGGCACAGTGGGCTACGCCGACGGAAAATACATAACCTGAATTACAGCAAAAAAGCCCCTCCGTAATAAAAAGTACGGAGGGGCTTAAACTATAAATTAATATTTGCCGGAAATACCTTGTGCAGCTTCATAGCTTTTATCTGTTGCATTTTCTGTTGCTCCAAAATAGCCGTTATCGCCTTGCTCTGTGCCTTCTGAGAGCTTAAACTTAGAAACCATCTGCTTCATCATTGTAGCCTGCCCGTTAAGCTCCTCGCTTGCCGCCGCGCTTTCTTCGCTTGTTGCAGAGTTTGTCTGAACCACCGACGAAATTTGCTCTACGCCAAGGTTAATTTGAGAAATCGAATTGGATTGTTCGGCAGAAGCGTCTGATATTTTTTCTATAAGTGCCGTCACTTCCTCTGCACCCGAAACAACATCTGACAAAGACTTTGCAGTTTCATCAGCTATTCTTGTACCGTTATTTACAGCCTTTATAGAGCCTTCTATAAGTGCAGTTGTACCCTTTGCAGCCTCTGCGCTTTTGCTTGCAAGGTTGCGCACTTCGTCTGCAACCACTGCAAAGCCCTTGCCCGCCGCACCTGCGCGCGCCGCTTCTACAGCCGCATTAAGCGCCAAAATATTTGTCTGAAAGGCTATATCCTCAATGGTCTTTATTATTTTTCCTATCTCCTGTGACGAGTTGCTTATCTCGCCCATAGCACCCGTCATATGTGTCATTTGCTCGTTGCTTTCCGCTATAGCTATGCCAACATTTTTAACTACCTCTCTTGCGGCGGCAGAGTTGTTTGCGTTGCCCTTTATCTGCTCTGAAACCTCGTTGATAGATGCCGAAAGCTCTTGCACAGAGCTTGCCTGCTCTGTTGCACCCTGTGCCAAAGCCTGTGCCCCGCTGGAAACCTGGTCAGAACCGCTTGCAACCTGCTCCGCAGACATTTTTATCTGCGCCATTGTGTTGCTAAGGTCTGTAATTATGCGCTTCATGGCGTCTTCTATACCATGATAAACGCCTATGTATTCCGCCTGCGGTCTAATGTTAAAGTTACCGTTTGCAATCTCGCCAAGACCGCGTGAGGTATCAAGAATAATGCTCTTTGTGCTGTCTATCATTTGCTTCATGCTGGCGGCAAGCTTGCCCGTTTCATCTTTTGTTTTACATTCAATGTCAACATCGTAATCTCCCTGTGACATTTTTGCGGCTGCAAGCTCAATTTTAATAATGGGGTTGGTAATAGAATTTGCAAGCAGCACTGAAATAATTATACCTGCTATTATTGCAAGCACAACAAGAATGATAGTTATTATAATTGCCGTAATTGTGCTCTGTAAAAACTCGTTAAGCTCGGCATTTACACCTATAGACCAGTTGTGTCCGGTATTAACGGGTGCATAAGCAAGAATTTTCTTTTCTCCGCCGTATTTATAAACGCCAAAGCCGGTTTCGCCCTTAGTCATCTTTTGCTCTATTGCCGAAAGCTGTTCTAAATCTTTGTTGGTTTTAACTGCCTCCAGTGTATTATCCCTGTCTGTTACAAGCTGCGGGTTTTTATGCGCTATTGTAAAGTTGTTGCCGTCCAGCATATACGCGCTGCCTGTTTTACCCACATTTATTTTCTGCACGATATCTGAAAGCACTTTTACGTCCACATTAAAGTAAACCGCACCCGCCACAGTCGTCCCCTTTTTGCCGTCCTTCCAAATAGGTGCAGAAACGACTATGGTATATTTATTAAGCGACCTGCTTAAAAGTACGTCCGAAACCATAGCTTCGCCCTTCATGGCAGACTGAAAATAATCTCTGTCTGCCACGCTGACTTTGTTTATAAGCCCATTTCCCGCAGCATCGGTGATGTTTCCGTTAAGAAAACCATACTGCTCTACTTTACTTTCAATGATTGCTTTTTTGTCCTCCGGAGAAGTTGCGGGGTTAGTAAGACGGGCAACAAGCCCCGCTTCATTGGCAACTGCCTTATAAGTTTCAAGGTACTCGACCACTAAGTCTGACGCGACCGTAGCTGTTTCTGTAAGAGTTTTGTTTAAAGAATCTATAGAGCTGTTGTACATAAGTATAGAAACCGTTCCACCGACAACACTTAGTGATATCGCTACCAAAAGGCATACGACAAGCATCATTTTCGTTTTAATACTTTTCATTTACTACCCATCTTTCTTTTCTAATCTAGAGTATTAATTTTCCGCAATTTTGTGCTTTCAGCAAAACCATAACTTTGTTTTCAATAAGTATAACAACTTTTGGTAAAAAATACAACTAAAAAACACTTGTTAATTATTTAATTAATAAATAACTCAAGTGTTTTTTAGTTTTTTGCTTATTATCTTATTTTATAAGTGCTTTGCCGCCCATATACATCTGCAATGGCTGTGGAATATTAACTGTTCCGTCTGCATTGAGGTTGTTCTCTAAAAATGCTATAAGCATACGAGGTGGTGCAACAACAGTGTTGTTAAGCGTATGTGCAAAATAATTTCCGTCCTTGCTTCTAACGCGAATACCAAGCCTACGCGCCTGTGCATCGCCTAAATTAGAGCAGCTGCCAACCTCAAAATATTTTTTCTGGCGCGGCGACCACGCCTCTACATCTATGCTTTTTACTTTAAGGTCTGCCAAATCTCCGGAGCAGCACTCCAGCGTACGCACCGGAATATCCATAGAGCGAAAGAAATCGACAGTATTTTTGTAAAGCTTTTTAAACCAGTCGCCGCTCTCCTCCGGCTTACATACCACAACCATTTCTTGTTTTTCAAACTGATGTATTCTATAAACCCCGCGCTCCTCTATACCATGTGCGCCAACCTCTTTGCGGAAGCAGGGCGAATAGCTGGTAAGGGTTTGCGGTAGCTTTTCTTCGTCTAAAATTGTGTCTATAAACTTGCCTATCATGGAATGCTCGCTGGTGCCTATGAGGTATAAATCTTCACCTTCTATTTTATACATCATGTTTTCCATTTCGGTAAAGCTCATAACACCTGTTACAACATCTCCGCGAATCATATACGGGGGTATGCAGTAGGTAAAACCGCGGTCTATCATAAAATCTCTGGCGTACGAAAGTATTGCAGAATGAAGCCTTGCAATATCTCCGCAAAGGTAATAAAACCCGTTGCCGCTTGTTTTGCGGGCACTGTCAAGGTCTATTCCGCCAAATTTCTCCATTATGTCAACATGGTACGGAACTTCAAAATCGGGCACTTTTGGCTCTCCAAAGCGCTCTACCTCAACATTTTCGCTGTCATCTTTGCCTATCGGCACTGTTTCATCAATAATATTGGGTATAACAAGCATACGCTCGCGTATTTCTCCGTCAAGCTTTTCTTCAAGCACTTCAAGCTCTCCCAGCTCCTTTGCCATGGCAACAACCTTTGCCTTTGCCGCCTCTGCCTCGTCGCGCAGCCCCTTGCCCATAAGCCCGCCAACTTCCTTGCTTATGGCATTGCGCTGCCCGCGCAGCATATCTCCGCGCGATTTAGCCTCGCGATATTGCTCGTCCAGCTTTATAACCTCGTCCACCAAAACCAGCTTTTCGTCCTGAAACTTCTTTTTAATATTCTCTTTGACAAGCTCCGGGCTTGTGCGTAACAGCTTAATATCTAACATTTAAGTTACTCCATTTCGGCATTATATTTATTTTTTACTTTTTTAAAGCGCCCATCAGACCACGGAAAAGCGAACGTCCAACCTCTCGACCAATGCTTGTCATTGCACTGTCTGCGGCTTTTTCAAGACTGCTCTTACGGTGGTGCGTTTGCCTGTACAGCTCTGCCTTCTCTTTTGCTGCCGCTTCCTTAGCCTCTGCCTTTTCCTCTGCAAGGCGGGCTTTTTCTGCTGCTTTGTCGGCAATTTCTTTTTGCTTTGCGTCCTCTGCGGCTTTTTCTGCCGCCGCCTTTTCGGCACTTTCGGCTTCGCAGCGCTTTGCCAAGACCTCATATGCCGATTCTCTGTCGATTATTTGCCCATACTTTGCCGCCATCTCGCTGTCTGCTATAACCTTCGCACGCACAGCATCATCTATACCGCCCATAAGGCTTTGAGGAGGCAAAATATGCGCCCGCTCAACTATACTCGGTCTTCCCTCTTCGTCTAAAAAAGAAACGAGCGCTTCGCCTGTACCAAGCTGTGTTATAACCTCCTCGGTGTCGAAATCGGGGTTTGGTCTAAAGGTTTGCGCGGCACTTTTTATAGCCTTTTGCTCAGCAGGAGAATATGCGCGCAGTGCGTGCTGTACACGGTTGCCAAGCTGTGCCAAAACGGTATCCGGCATATCTGTGGGGCTTTGAGAAATAAAATATATACCCACGCCCTTAGAGCGTATAAGCCTTACCACCTGCTCGACCTTTTCCAGCAAAACCTTTGGCGCATCGTTAAACAGCAGGTGAGCCTCGTCAAAGAAAAACACCATTTTAGGTTTTTCAAGGTCCCCTGCCTCAGGTAGGGTTTCAAACAGCTCCGAGAGCATCCACAGCAAAAATGTTGAGTACAAAGCCGGAGTTTGTATAAGCTTTACGCAATCTAAAACGTTAATAAACCCTCGCCCGTCAACATCTGTTCGCATCCAGTCGGCAATATTTAAAGCAGGCTCGCCAAAAAAGATGTTTCCGCCTTGATCCTCTAAGGTTAAAACATTGCGCAAAATTGTGCCCACGCTTTGTTTACTTACGTTGCCGTAGGTAGTTTGCAGCTCCTTTGCGTGTTCGCCCACCCATTGCAGCATAGCTTTAAGGTCTTTTATATCCAGCATAAGCATTTTTTGGTCATCTGCTACTCTAAAAACTATGTCGAGTATGCCCGATTGCGTGTCGTTAAGTGACATAAGCCTTGCCAAAAGCATAGGTCCCATTTCTGAAATCGTTGTGCGGACAGCGTGCCCTTTTTCGCCAAAAACGTCCCAAAAGCGGGTAGGGTATTTTTTATATGCAAAGCAATCCTCCATACCAAACCTTTTAATACGCTTTTGCATATCTTCATTGTCAGCACCCGGCTCGCACATACCTGCCAAATCGCTTTTAATATCCGCCAAAAAAACAGGCACGCCAAGGTCACTGAAGGACTCTGCCATTACCTTTAAAGTAATAGTTTTTCCTGTGCCCGTGGCGCCGGCTATAAGCCCATGGCGATTTGCCATTTTAGGCAAAATAAATATTTTTTCTTCGCTTTTTGCAATCCATAGTTTTTTGTCGATATACATTTTATCTATCCTCCTAAAATTGCATATATTCGCCGCTATACATTCATTATAGGAGGATTTACCTAAATTGTCAAAGAGAAATTAGCCTGCTTTTTTTGTGCCGAGTGCGCGCATAGAATTAAGTATGGCTATTACCGAAACTCCCACGTCTGCAAAAACAGCCTCCCACATTGTAGAAACACCAAATGCAACTAAAGCGAGCACTAAAACCTTTACAATAATTGCAAAAGCGATGTTCTGTTTTACTATACCCAAGGTTCGGCGAGAAATTTTTATGGCAGTGGCTATGCGAGATGGTTCATCTGTCATAAGCACTATATCGGCGGCTTCAATAGCGGCGTCAGAGCCTAAGCCACCCATTGCTATACCAAGGTCTGCCCTAGCCAAAACAGGCGCATCGTTTATACCGTCGCCCACAAAGGCAAGCATGGTTTTTGGCGGTTTTTCGGCAAGCAGAGCCTCAAGCTTTTCGACTTTTCCGGCAGGCAGCAGCTCGGCATAAACCTCGTTAAGCCCCAGCTTTTTTGCAACTGCCTCGCCTACAGCCCTGCTGTCGCCCGTAAGCATCACGGTTTTTGTAACACCAACAGCCTTTAGCGCTGCCATTGCCCTTGCAGAATCCTCTTTTATTTTATCGGCTATTGTAACATAGCCCTCGTAAACGCCGTCCACAGCCAAATGAACAGCTGTACCGGCAGCCGCATTTTTGGCAGCTTTTATTCCGTTTTCTTCCATAAGACGCAAATTGCCCGCAAGCAGAGTTTTGCCGTCAACCACTGCCTTTACGCCTCGTCCCGCAAGCTCTATAACATCTTTAACGCGTTTTCCGTCAGGCTCTTTGCCGTAAGCCGCTTTTATAGAAAGAGATATAGGGTGGTTAGAATACAGCTCTGCATGAGCCAAAAGCTCAAGCAAGGGGTAACCCTCCGCAGACGGCTTGACCTCGGTAACCTCAAAGCGCCCCTCGGTAAGCGTGCCTGTTTTGTCAAACACTACAGTTTGGGTCTTCGCCAAAGCCTCTAAAAAATTGCCGCCCTTTATAAGCACACCGCACTTAGACGCCCCGCCTATTCCCCCAAAGAAGCCCAGCGGAATAGATATAACAAGTGCGCACGGGCACGAAACCACAAGAAAAGAAAGTGCACGGTAAACCCATGTGTGCCACTCGCCGCCAAAAAACAGCGGAGGCAAAACAGCCAATAGCAGTGCTATTCCGACAACCACAGGGGTGTAAACAGCCGCAAACTTTGTAATAAAATTTTCGGTGCTCGCTTTTTTGCTGCTTGCATTTTCGACAAGCTCAAGTATTTTAGAAACGGTCGATTCACCGTATTCGCGGGTTACTTTAATGTGCAAAAGCCCTGTTAGGTTAATACAGCCGCTTAGTGCTTCGTCACCCTCAGACACCTCACGCGGCAGCGATTCTCCCGTCAAAGCAGCAGTATCCACAGACGAGGTTCCCTCGGTTATAACGCCGTCAAGCGGAATTTTCTCCCCCGCCTTTACCACAAGAATATCACCGATTTCCACGTCCTCGGGCGCACCGCTTATAATTTCGCCATTCACAAGCACATTTGCATAGTCCGGACGAATATTCATAAGCCCCGCTATAGACTTGCGCGAATGGGCAACGGCGTAATGCTGAAACAGCTCGCCAACCTGGTAAAACAGCATGACGGCAACGCCCTCTGGGTACTCACCTATGCAAAATGCGCCTACAGTGGCAAGTGACATTAAAAAGTTTTCATCAAATATTTTTCCTTTTAAAATGTTGCGCACGGCACGCCATAAAATATCCCCGCCTATAAGCAAATATGCTGTGATGTACATTAACACCTCTGTAATAAGCGTAAGCTCCGGCAAAAGCGCCGCCGCCAGCATTATAACAACACAGCCCGCAATTCGTATAATCTGGTTTTTAAGGTAAATGTCGTCCTGCTTTTTTTTAGTAATATCCTCTGCTTTTCCTTCACCATTTGCCGCTGTATTATCTGTTTTTTCCGTCATTTTGACATTAGGCTCTATTTTTGATATAGCCGCCCTTGTTTTAATGTGCGCTGCGTCAAAGTCGCTTTCTACCGCCTCTAAAACAAGGCGTTTGTTTATAAAATCTATACTGGCATTTGTAACTATATCTATGTCATTTATAGCGCTCTCAAGCTTTGCGGCACAATTTGCACAGTCAAGACCCTCAAGGCAAAATATTTTCTTCATAATAGTGCTCCGTCCTTATGTCGTTTTTGATGGTTGCCGCTACTCGGTAACGTGCTCTAGTCCCTGGGTTAAGATAGTCATAATATGGTCGTCTGAAAGCGAATAAAAAACAGTTTTACCGTCGCGCCTGTTTTTTACAAGCCGCGCTGTCTTTAAAACCCGCAGCTGGTGCGAAATAGCACTTTGGCTCATGTCCAAAAGCGCCGCTATGTCGCACACACAAAGCTCTGCCTCGTGCAATAAATATAATATTTTAACACGGGTTAAGTCGGCAAAATTCTTAAATAAATCGGCAATGTTGTCAAGAGTTTCTACCCTTGGCATCTTTTCGCAAAGCGCATTTACAACATCATCGTGCACCTGCACAACGTCGCAAAGCTCTGCCGCGCAGTCGTTTTCTTTTTCTATATTCATGTTTTCACCCCTCATATGAATACTTGTTCATATGTTTATTATATCAAATGTTGTCAGCTTGTCAAGCAGTAAAGCACAAAATAGTACAAAAAAACAGGGCGCATTTCTGCGCCCCGCTGTTTTTGTAAAATTACCCCTTGCTAAGAGCATAAAGAGTACTGCGTATCACATCTATAGGCTTTTCGGTTTTGCCCAGCTTTACCGTTATACATGGCTTTGTGCCCGCGTTTATTGTAACACGGCTGCGCAAAAAAGCCGATAGGCTGCTCATCTTTTTTAAATCAAGCTGCGTTGGATAAAACACTATGCAATCATTCTTTTGCGATATCTCATATATACTGTTCTTTGCGGCAATATTTCGTATAAGCGCAACGTCAACAAGCCCTTTTACAGCCTCCGGCGGCTCTCCAAAGCGGTCTATAAGCTCATCTGTAACATCAAAGGCGTCCTCCTCTGTCTGTATACCTGCTATCTTTTTATATATGTCAATTCTTTGCGTAATATTATCTATATATTCCTCAGGTATATGTGCCCCTATGCGCAGGTCTATCAGACAATCGTCACTTCTTACCTCAGGTGCTTCGCCTCGCTGCTCCTCAACCGCCTGCGAAAGCAATTTTAAGTACATATCATAACCGACAGATTCCATATGTCCGTGCTGATTTGCACCCAAAATATTGCCCGCTCCGCGAATTTCCAGGTCACGCATTGCAATGCGAAAGCCGGAACCAAAGGTGGTAAACTCTTTTATGGCAGATAGCCTTTTTGTTGCAATATCGGTAAGTGCCTTGCCTTTTTTAAAGGTTAGATAGGCATATGCGCGGCGGCTACTGCGCCCCACGCGCCCACGCAGCTGATATAACTGCGAAAGCCCGAAGCGGTCGGCATCTTCTATAATAAGTGTGTTGCAGTTGGCAACGTCAACCCCTGTTTCTATTATGGTGGTGCAAACAAGTATATCTATTTCATTGTCTATAAGCTGCTGCCACACGTCCGAAAGCTGTTCCTCTGCCATTTTACCATGTGCCGTTACTATACGTGCATCGGGCAAAAGCTGCGACAGCTTATATGCACAGCTGTCTATGGACTCCACCCTGTTGTGCAGGTAAAACACCTGCCCGCCGCGGCGCAGCTCTTTTTTTATAGCCTCGGTTATTATGCCGTAGTCGTGCTCTATAACATAGGTTTGCACAGGGTGCCTGTCCTGCGGAGATTCCTCTATGGTGGACATATCCCGAATACCGCTCATTGCCATATTAAGTGTGCGGGGAATGGGCGTTGCCGAAAGCGTCATCACATCGACATTACTTCTCATCTCTTTAAAGCGTTCTTTATGTGCCACACCAAAGCGCTGCTCCTCATCTATTATACAAAGCCCCAAATCTTTAAACTTTACGTCCTTTTGCAACAGGCGATGTGTGCCTATGACAATGTCAACCTCACCGCTGCGCAATTTTTTAATAGTTTCCTCCTGCTGCTTTGGGGTACGAAAACGCGAAAGCAGCTCGATATTTATAGGGAAGCCCTGCATTCTGTCAACAAAGGTTTTGTAATGCTGCCATGCCAAAATAGTTGTCGGCACAAGCACCGCGCACTGCCGTGCCTCCATTACGCACTTAAATGCCCCTCGCAGTGCAACCTCGGTTTTGCCAAAGCCGACATCGCCGCAAAGCAGCCTGTCCATTGGCACTGTACTTTCCATATCGCGCTTCATTTCTTCTATACAGCGCAGCTGGTCGTCTGTTTCGGTGTACGGAAATCGCTCCTCAAACTCGCGCTGCCATTCGGTATCCTCACCAAAAGCGTAGCCCTTTACAGCCATACGCTTTGCGTAAAGGTCTATAAGCTCCTTTGCCATGTCGGCTACCGCCGCCTTAACACGCTTGCGTGTGTTCTGCCACTCCACCGAGTTAAGCTTGTTAAGCTTTACCGTACCGTCATCTTTAGGTCCTATATATTTTGAAACTAAGTCAAGCTGCGTTACAGGTACAAACAAGGCATCTGTACCCGCATAGCGAATTTTTATATAATCTTTAACAATACCGTGTATATCTCTTTTTATAATTCCATCAAACACGCCTATACCATGCGCGGTATGGACAACAAGGTCGCCCTGTGCAAGGTCAGAAAGACTGCGGATTTGCTCTCCCGGCTTTTTTTTGCGCTTTTTGCGCTCTGCCACCGCAGCACCCGCCCGCACATGAGCAATCATCGCAAAGCGACTGTCGGGTAGCTCCAGCCCTCCGGAAGCCCCGCCCACAGCTATAAATATTTCTCCCGCGCAAAAGCTCTCTGCGTTTTTCACAAGCTTTGCGGTAAGCCCGTTGTCAAAAAGGTCTTCACGCAGGGCGGCGGCGGCTTTCTCTGTTCCCGCCAGCACCATACAGCAGTAATCGCGCGATATATACCCCTCAAGGTCGTCACAAAGCAGGGCTACATCGCCGCCCCACGGTGAAAGCCCCATGCTGTTTACATTTATAAGGTCGCCCGGTTTAAGCTCCGGCACACTTCTTGCAAAGGTATCAAGCAAAACCGCATCACTTTTGCCTATGATGCTCATAACATCGGCAGGCTCTATGGAAAAGCGGCTGCACGCCTTAAATAAAACGCCCTCCTCCAGCATTATGCTTATATCCTCGTACATTTGCCACATACTGTTTTTAGCGTTTTCGCGTGCTGTAACAAACTCACTTACAAAAAGCATTGAATGGTGCATATAATCAAAAAGTGTAGCGGGCTTTTCGTAAATTACAGGCAAATATTTATCAATATTATTAAGACTCAGCCCTGCATCAAGCTTTTCTATATCATCTGCAATAAGCTCCTTTGCCTTTACGCCCGCCTTGCCGCGCAAAGCCGACGAATGCTCTTTAAGCAGCTTTATAAGCCACTCTCGGCTTTTATAAAGCACCTCTCTTGCCGGTGTTATCTCGGCTTTTTTCACCGTATCTGTACGGCGCTGTGTGTCCACATCAAAAACCGAGATTGTGTCTATCTCATCGCCCCAAAACTCTGCGCGAAACGGCACGGAGCTGTCGGGCGAATAAAAGTCGAGTATTCCTCCGCGCTGTGCAAACTGGCACACACCCTCCACCTGGTCGCGCCGCTCGTACCCCGCATGGACAAGACGTGCTACAAGCTCGTCTATCTTATAGGTACCGCCGCTTTTTAGTGTAAGCGTGTTTTCCTTTATGGCATCCGGCGGCGGCAAAAACTGCATTGCTGCCTCCAAGCTTGCAACCACTACTTTAAATTTGCCTCGCAAAATTCCGCCAAGTATGCGCAGTCTTGCGTGCTCGTACTCGCGGCTGCTCCCCTCTATATCCCTAAAAATAAGCTCGCGCACAGGGAACAGCACCGCAGCATCTTCACTTTGCAAAAAAGCGTTAATATCCTCAGTCATGCGGGTGCCTGTAGATTCGTCCTGCGTTATAAGAAGAACACTGCCGTTTTGTGAAGCCGCAGCGCAAAGTGCCGCCTTGTGTATACCGCAAAGCCCCGCCATCTGCGCCGGTGTTCTGCCGCTTTGAACATCGTCCAGCATACGGCGGTACTCCGCTGTGGCAGCTATGATGTTATTTATCATACTAACCTCTTAATCTATTTTTTGTCTGTTGTAATTATTCATTGCGCCGTCAATATCTCCGCCGATTATCTTTTTAAGCATATCAAGAGTATTATCAAAAACAGGTGCAAGTGCTTTCATATCATCATCTGTAAAGCGAGATAGCACCCAGTCGGCAAGGTCGTAATCTTGATGCGGCTTTTTGCCTACGCCAATTTTTATGCGCGGGTAAGCATCACTTCCGCTTAAATATATTATATTTTTCATACCGTTATGCCCGCCGTCACTTCCGCTGCGGCGTATACGCACAGCGCCGACATCAAGCGAAACATCATCAAATATAACTATAATGTTGGTTGGCTCTACCTTATAAAACTGCGCCGCCTCCCGCACAGCCTCACCGGAAAGGTTCATAAAGGTTTCGGGCTTTAAAAAAAGCACCCGCCGTCCTTCTATCATAGCCTCGCCCGTAAGGCTTTTAAAGCGCAACCTGTCAGCCTTTATACCAAGCTTCTCGCAAGCTTTGTTAAGCGCCATAAAGCCCGCATTGTGCCGCGTGTTTTCATACCTTGCGCCGGGGTTGCCAAGCCCTGCCACTATAAACTCTACAGCGCCTGTAGGCACAGCAGCACTGTTTTTTTTAAGCAAATTCAGCTTTGCAAAAATATCCGTCAAGATTATACCTGCCTTCTTTTGATATGATAAATTTTATTATATATGTCATAAAAGATTACGAAAGCCAAAAGCTATTGGACAGGATACCGCAGTACCCCGCCTAAAGATTTTTTGTAAGCTGCTAAACAAACAAAGGAGAAATAGGCTTATCGCCATAAATGCGCTCTATAGCCTCGGCAAAAACAGGGCCCACAGGCAAAACTATTATCTTACTGCTTTGCTTTTCAGGCGGCAATGGAATGGTATCGAGCACCGCAATGCGCTTAATACAGCTGTTCTCTATGCGTTCTATGGCAGGACCCGAAAAAACGCCGTGTGTGGCGCAGGCATACACCGCCCTCGCACCGCCTAGTTTCATAATAGCCTCGGCGCAATTGCAAAGAGTGCCCGCTGTATCTATCATATCATCAACGATAATGGCAGTTTTGCCTCTCACGTCACCTATAATGTTCATAACCTCGCACACGTTTGCCTTTGGTCTGCGCTTATCTATAATTGCTATGGGTGCCTCCAGCTTTTCGGCAAATTTACGTGCTCTGCCAACCGAGCCTAAGTCGGGCGAAACCACGACAATTTCATCTTTTCTATGCGCGTACTTTTTTTCATAATATGGCGCTAAAAGCGGCACACCCAGCAAATGGTCTACAGGAATATTAAAAAAGCCCTGAATTTGCGGTGCGTGTAAATCCATCGTAAGTACCCTGTCTGCCCCCGCCGCCGCTATCATATCTGCAACAAGCTTTGCCGTAATGGCATCTCTCGAACGGGCTTTTCTATCCTGCCGTGCATATCCATAATATGGAATAACCGCAGTAATACGCCCCGCCGACGCCCGCTTTAGGGCATCTATAATTATAAGAAGCTCCATTAAATTATTATTGACCGGCTGGCAAGTTGACTGTACCACAAAAACATCAGAGCCACGGACGGACTCGTGTATAAAGACCGATATTTCACCGTCCGAAAAGGTAGTTACATCGCATCTGCCAAGCGGCAAGCCCAGCCCCTTAGCTATAGACTGTGCAACCTCCGGGTTAGAGTTTCCGCTGAAAATTTTTATGTCCTTACCATGCAAATTCATAACATTATCCCTCCTGGTTTTTCTACTTATGCCGCTTATCATTCCAGCCTTCTTTGTTCACCTGACGTGCCCTTGCCACTGACAGTGCATTCTTTGGAACGTCCTCTGTTATAGTTGACCCTGCCGCTATGTAAGCGCCCTCGCCAACTTTTACAGGTGCTACAAGGTTTGTGTTGCAACCCACAAAGCTATTAGCTTCTATAACCGTACGGTATTTATTTTTGCCGTCATAATTGCAAGTAATTATACCGCCGCCCATGTTTACGCCACCTGCAATATCGCTGTCACCTATATAAGTAAGGTGTGCTATAGACGTTTTTTCTCCTATATTTGAGTTTTTAAGCTCGACAAAATCTCCCACCTTTACACCATCGGCAATAGTGCAGTTGGGACGAATGTAAGCAAAAGGCCCTATATTAACCCCGCTGCCTATAACCGCATCTGTAGCCTGCGACGCATTAATTACAGTGTTGTTGCCAACAGTTACATTGCTCAAAACAGTATTCGGCCCTATAACACAGCCCTTGCCTATTTTTATTTTACCGCGCAATATGGTGTTCGGAAGTATTCTTGTGTCGTGCCCTATCTCTGCCTTATCCGTTATTATCACACCGTCGGTAGACAAAAGCTCAACACCGCTTTCTAATGCCTTTTTAATATTGCGCAGCCTTGCAACTTCGTTTAAATGTAATAGCTGTGCCCTGTCGTTGGCTCCCAATATGACATCTGCCTGTGCAGCTTTATAGCCGCCCACCGCCAGCCCGTTTTTTACGGCATAGCTTACGGCTTCGGTTAAATAATATTCATTTTGTTTGTTGTTGGTTGTAAGGTGTGCAATGGCCTCGATTAAAAAATCGGTCTTAAAAATATACCCGCCGGAATTTACTTCCTTTATAGGAGAAGTCGCGCTGTCGGTATCTGCCTGCTCGACTATTCCGCTTACAAAGCCTGTTTGCGAATCTCTTACTATTCTTCCGTAACCAAACGGCTCACAAAGCTCTGCTGTTATAACAGTCATGGCACAGCCCGCTGTTTTATGCTGTGCATAAGCACCGCCAATAACCTCTGTACTCATAAAAGGTGCGTCGCCGCACAGTACGACACAGTCGCCGCCACTGTAGCGCGATAAAAACTCTTTAGCCTGCATAACCGCGTGCCCTGTGCCGCGCCTCTCGGTTTGCAAAACCACCTCTGCCTGCGGCACGGCTTTTTGAACTAAATCCGATTTATCTGAGCATACAAGGCAAATGTCATTTATACCTGTTTCACATAAGGCATCGCATATCCAGTTTACCATTGGCTTAAAAAGCACCTCGCACATTACCTTGGGCTTTTCAGACTTCATACGTTTTCCGTCGCCTGCGCACAGCACTACCGCACATATTTTTTGCAAATATATACACCTCTCAATTGTTTTCATTTGTATTACTTATCTTATAATAATAGCCACAGCTTTTTTCAGATAAGCTAAAGCTTTCTTAAATTATATCACAAAGCATTTAATTTTACAGCTACAAATTTATGCTACGACTTGTTTTTTATTAATTATGTGCATAAGCTTAATTTGTAAATATAAACCTTGCAAGCATTGATTTTACAAGTATGAAGAATGACTATATTATAATATATACATTTTTAATGGTTAATTGTAGCTTTAATTTGTAGAAAAAGTGTTTTTTTGCTTGCTTTATTTAACAAGCACTGCTATAATATCTTCATCAGGTAAATTAATCCGGCTTCACAGATATGCAAAAGCAAGCTGTCCTACGCTATGTTTTTAATAAACACACGCTTAAATGCCATATTTGCCCCTAAAACAGTTTTATGTATTGGTAAGAAGCCTGTGTTTTGGGCAAAGTTTAATTTAAATTTTAACCAAATAATGTAAAATTTAAATGCTCCGAATATTTAAAACTAAAAAATTTATAGCCTTGCAAAAAAATTTTTTTAAAAACTGTGTCCAAATTGTTTTTTTGTGCTATAATGAACTTAATTTAAAACGAACGAATATAAATTTACATATATAATGCACTATTTTTTCTTTTGCAGACATTAATTTGGGTTATCTGACAAGGTCTGCACCACTCCGTATTCTTACATTACGGCTTGTCAAATTTTAATTGTTCCCTGCGACCGCGTAGGTCGTGAAGATATTTGTCGCTTGAAGCGCATATTAAAGGAGGAAAAAATATTGAAAAAGAAACTGCTCGCACTGATACTCGCCGGAGTAATGGTGTTCTCCATGGCCGCCTGTGGCGGTAAGCCGGCCGCCGTAGAAAGCAAGGCAGCTGCACCGGAATCCAAGGCTTCTTCTGCAGCCCCTGCAGAAAGCAAACCAGCAGCAGAAGGCAAAACCATTAAAGTCGGTCTAATTTGCATCGGTGACGAGAACGACCAGGGCTACACCTACAACTTTATACGCGGTAAAGAAGCTGCTACAGAGCAACTTGCTGCCGAAGGCATTAAAGTAGAATGGGTTCCTAAGTTTAACATAGGTGAAGATTCCACCTGTGAAGATGCAAACGTAGAGCTTGCAGAAGCAGGCTGCCAGGTAATCATCAACAACTCCTTTGGTTTTGAAGATTATATGCTTAAAGTTGCTCCCGATTATCCTGAGATTCAGTTTATCGCCTGCACAAACCTCGGTTCATCTTTCTCCGATTTAAAGAACGTACATAATGCCTTCGCAAACATCTTTGAAGGTCGTTATATTGCCGGTGTTGCCGGTGGTCTTAAAATTAAAGAAATGATAGACAGCGGCAAAATCAAACCTGAACAAGCCATCATCGGTTATGTAGGCGCGTTCCCATTTGCCGAGGTTATTTCCGGCTTCACTTCGTTCTACCTTGGCGCAAAGAGCGTTTGCCCTTCCGTCAAAATGAATGTAAAGTTCGTAAACTCATGGTCTAACGCCACAGAAGAAGCAAATGCTGCTACAGCACTTTGCGACGAAGGCGCAGTTCTTATAGGTCAGCACTCTGACAACACAACACCTGCCACAGCAGCACAGTCTTCCGGCGCATTCCACTGCGGCTACAACAACGACATGACAGGCGTTGCCCCTGAGGCTTCTCTGCTTTCTTGCCGTATAGACTGGGCACCGTACTTTGTGTATGCACTTAAAGCTGTTGCCAATGGACAAAGCTTTGACAAAGACTGGACAGCCGGCATGGGTCAAAAAGCAGTAGTTGTAACAAAGCTTAACGAAAAAATTGCTGCTCCCGGCACCGCAGAAAAACTTGCCGAAGTAGAAAAAGCAATTGCAGACGGCAAAACACATCCGTTCTCCGGCCCATGGACAGGCGTAGGTACAGCGTTTGGCGCAAAAGCACCTGACACCAAGGTTATGGCTGAGGGCGAGTGGTATCACGAGTCTGACGTTGCAGGCGGCAACACCTCTGCACCAAGCTTCTACTGGATTATTGACGGTATTAAAATCGAAAGCTAATTTAAGTAAAAGCAAGCAAAATTAAGACATACAACCATTTAAAAACATGGCGGGGCTGCAAACCGTAGCCCCGCCTTACTTAACAAAAGAAATGCGGAGCGCATAAATGCGCTTCCTACAATTAAAAAAAGACCGGTAGGGAGCGGATTTATCCGCTCTGCAACCCATAGCAGAGCTATGAGTATGAAAAGGTCAACAGAGGAAGGTGAAGCACTTGGAAACCACCTGCGCAATTGAGCTTAAAGGCATTACAAAACGCTTTGGCAAAGTTGTTGCCAATGATGGCATTTGCATGAACCTGTACCGTGGAGAAATTCTCTCTCTTTTGGGGGAAAACGGCAGTGGTAAAACAACACTTATGAATATGCTCTCGGGCATATACTTCCCCGATGAAGGGCAAATAATTGTCGATGGCAAGGAAGTAACAATTCGCTCTCCAAAAGATGCCTTTGACTTGGGAATAGGCATGATTCATCAGCACTTTAAACTGGTAGATGTGCTTACTGCATCGGAAAACATTGTTCTTGGTCTGCCGCAAAAGGGTAAGCTTGACAGAAAAGTTATTTCTAAAGAAATAGGAGAAATCTCTGCTAAATATGGTTTTCACATAGAGCCTGACAAAAAAATATACGATATGTCCGTTTCTGAAAAGCAAACGGTTGAAATTGTAAAGGTTTTGTACCGCGGAGCTAATATTCTTATTTTGGACGAGCCTACGGCAGTACTTACGCCTCAAGAAACAAACAAGCTCTTTGAAATCCTCCGCAATATGAAGGAGGACGGCAAGGCAATCATCATTATAACCCATAAGCTACACGAGGTTATGGCAATTTCCGATAAAGTATCGGTGCTTCGCAAAGGGCAGTACATAGGCACTGTAGCGACAGAGGGCTCTAACCCGCAAAGCCTCACCGATATGATGGTAGGTCACGCTGTAAGCCTTGATATTGAGCGCCCCGATGTTGAAGTACAAACACCGCGTTTAGAAGTTAAAGATTTAACTGTTGTAGACAGTGACGGTGTCTTAGCACTGGACCATGTAAGCTTTACCGCAATGGGCGGAGAGGTTCTCGGTATAGCGGGCGTTGCAGGCTCGGGACAAAAAGAGCTGCTGGAGGCTATTGCAGGGCTGCAAAAAACAAAGGACGGCAGTATACTCTACCACCCGCCGGCATCTAATGATGAAATTGCGGGACAGCACGCACCTGTTGATGAAAAAGGCGAGGAGCTTATCGGCAAAACCCCGCTTGAAATTAGCAAAATAGGCGTTTCACTTGCTTTTGTTCCCGAAGACCGTTTGGGAATGGGGCTTGTAGCCGGCATGGATATGACAGACAACGTTATGCTTAAAAGCTACCGCGAGGGCAAGGGAGCCTTGGTAGACAGAAAAACGCCGAAAAAGCTGGCAGAACGTCTTATTAAAGAGCTCGAAATAGTCACACCGGGTGTTGCAACACCTGTGCGCCGTCTTTCAGGCGGCAATGTTCAAAAAGTGCTTGTTGGACGCGAAATTGCCTCAAGCCCGACAGTGCTTATGAGCGCATACCCTGTCCGCGGGCTGGATATTAACTCATCATACACAATTTACCACCTGTTTAACGAGCAAAAGAAAAAGGGCGTTGCAGTTGTTATGGTAGGCGAAGATTTGGACGTACTGCTTGAACTATGTGACAGAATACTGGTTCTCTGCGGAGGAAAAATCTCAGGAATTGTTGACGGACGCACAACCACCAAGGAAGCCGTCGGGCTTCTTATGACACACGTAGAACGAAAGGAGGAGGACATATGCACGAACACAACAGCCCTCTGATTCGTCTGGCTAAACGAGATGCACTGCCGCGCTTACAAACGTGGGCTATTCGCGCCGCCGCCTTCTTGTTTGCACTTATTTTAGGTGGTTTGGTTATCGCTATTGCAGGGCAAAACCCTATTGCCGCATACGGAACAATAATAGACGGTGCACTGGGTAAAACAACAGCCATACGCCAAACAGTAAAAAACGCAATACCCCTGCTGGGCTGCGCCCTTGCCATTGCGCCTTGCTTTAAGATGCGCTTTTGGAACATCGGTGCAGAGGGACAAATAACAGCAGGAGCAACCTTAGCTACATACTTTGCTCTTTTTTGGGGCGACAAGCTTCCGGGGCCTACACTGCTTATTGTAATGGCACTTGCCGGTATGATAGGCGGCGGAATCTGGGCACTTGTTCCCGCTTTCTTTAAGGCAAGATGGGGCACCAACGAAACCCTGTTTACATTAATGATGAACTATATTATTATAGGCTTTGTTAAATGGCTTCAGGGCGGTCCGTGGGAGAAAACCCCAAAAGGAAGCCAGCAGATTGCCCAATTTGGTGCAGAAGCGCAGCTTCCAAAGGTTTTTGGAGTTTACTGCGGCTGGATTATTGTACTGCTGCTTGTAGTTGCTATGTTTGTATATATGAAATATACAAAGCACGGCTACGAAATTGCCGTAGTCGGCGAAAGCGAAAACACCGCTCGCTACGCAGGTATGAACGTTGGCAAGGTAATTATGCGCACAATGTTCCTCTCCGGTGCTATCTCCGGTTTGGTGGGCTTTATGCTGGTATCGGGTGCTAACGGCACTTTATACGACGGAGTTGCCGCAGGAGTTGGCTTTACAGCCATAACCGTAGCATGGCTCTCTCAGCTTAACCCATTTGCCATGATTGCAGTTTCGGGTATGCTGGCAGTACTGCAAAAGGGTGCGGATACACTGCAAACCCGCATGGCAGTCCCCGCATCAATCTCAGACATAATGACAGGGCTCATACTCTTTGTCATGCTCGGTTGTGAATTCTTCATTAACTACAAGCTCATATTCCGCGGAAGTGAACGTAAGGAGGTGGCAAAATCATGATGGCATTTGTAACTACACTTATTGCCGCCGCCATACTAAATGGCGCACCCTTGCTTTTTGGCACGGTTGGTGAAATCCTCTCTGAAAAATCCGGTAACCTTAACCTTGGCGTTGAGGGTATGATGTACATGGGCGGCGCTTTTGGTCTTGGTGCGGTGTTCTATTACGAAAAATTTGCCGGTGCCTCAACTATGGGCTTCATGGCGGTTATCGTAGGTATTTTGGCATCGTTCGCAGCAGGTGCGTTTGGCGCACTGCTATTTAGCTTTCTCACCATAACCCTACGCGTAAACCAAAACGTAACCGGTCTCGCACTCGCCATCTTCGGCACAGGCGTTGGGCAGTTCGTAGGCGAGTTTATGCGTGTAAAAGAGGGTACATTTATATCTGTTAGCAACGGGCTTAAAGATATGTTCCAAGAATCGCCTTTCCCGAGCTTTTTGCAGGATATACCCGTGGTTGGTCAGCTTGTGTTCGGATATAATATTTTTGTCTACATAGGTATTGTTATGGCACTGGCAATAGCATGGTTCTTAGGGCGCACCCGCAAGGGCTTGTTCCTGCGCTCTGTAGGTGAAAGCCCTGCTACGGCAGATGCCGCGGGCATAAATGTTTCTCGCTACAAGTACATCTCAACTGTTTTGGGCGGCGGTATTTCGGGCATTGGCGGCATGGTTTATATAATGACTATAGCCGGCTGTGTGTGGAACCACGAAGGGCTTGCGGGCGAGGGCTGGCTTGCTGTTGCGCTGGTTATCTTCTGCCTGTGGAACCCCTTGCGCGCCCTATGGGGCTCGGCGCTGTTCGGCGGGCTTATGGTACTCTACCTACGCCTTGCCATACCTTTCTTCCCAACGCAGCTATATAAGATTTTGCCTTATGTAGTAACAGTCGTTGTGCTTATTGTTGTAAGCATGAAGTCGCGCAAAGAAAACCAACCCCCTGCCAGCTTGGGTCTTGCGTATTTCCGCGAAGAACGCTAAGGTACAAAGCTGTTTAATCTAAGACATTTTTATATCAAAAAGGCACTGTTGCAGGTTTTTTCTGCCAAACAGTGCCTTTTTATTTTAAAAATTATTTATGTACAGACATAATACAAAAAAGCAATAAGCACGGCGGCACTTTACTTGTACCCAGTCTGTTATTTAAAATTGCCATCTGCGTGCTAGTCAACCTGCAACACAAGCGCTTCGTATGGGTCAAGTAAAATTTCTCCAAAGCAGTCGTCTGTCCTGCCATAATTAGAAAGCAAAATTTTTCCGCATATCCCCGGCTCTGTTAAGTTTACACTTGCCTGCTGTTTGCAAAAGTTTAGCAATACAAGCCATGTTTCATCTTGATATGAACGAGTATAAGCGATAATAGTGTCTTTATCCTCAAAAAGCGGCGTGAAATCTCCATAAACCATAATAGGGTGCTCTTTGCGCATCTTAATAAGCTTTTGGTAATACTTAAATATAGAATTTGGACGTTCCAGCTGCTCTTGTACATTTATTTTTGTGTGGTTTGGGTTCACCTTAATCCACGGTGTGCCGGACGTGAAGCCTGTATTTTCAGTACCATCCCACTGCATAGGAGAGCGTGCATTATCGCGGCTAATCTTCTGCGCCAATGAAAGAGCCTGTTCCAACGTCTCACCCGCCGACAAAAGCTTTTGATAGAAATTATGCGTGTCAATATCGTCATATTCATCTATAGATGAGTAATATGCGTTGGTCATGCCTATTTCCTCACCTTGGTAGATAAATGGCGTTCCCGGCAGCATATGCAGCATTGTTGCCAACATTTTTGCAGATGCCTCCCAATACTGCCCGTCATCACCATAAAGCGAAACCTGACGCGGTTTATCATGGTTGCTTAAAAAGCGTGCCCACCAGCCGTCATTCTGTAGCTTTTTATACATACTGCTAATGCTGTCCTTCATGGCTTTTGGCGACCATGTCTTAATTTCAACTATCGGAGGAACAAACGGAATTATCATATCAAATTCTCTACGCTCCCTCGCGACATAATCCCACGCACAAGCGGGTGAATCACAGGCTACTTCCCCAACTGTCATTACATTATATTTTTCAAATGCCTCAGTTTTCATATCGTGAATGTATTGGTGCGTCTTAGGCAAATTAGAGCACATCTCCATGTCCATTACTAACCCGTCGGCTCCTGTAGGGGCTTTCTTGGAATTGGGGAAGCCGTTAGGCTTTTCTAAATAGCTGATGGCATCTACGCGAAACCCGTCTGTGCCCTGCTCTATCCACCAACGAATGGTGTCAAATATTTCTTCACGCAGCTGCTTACACTCCCAGTTTAAATCCGGTTGTTCTTTTGCAAATAAATGCAAATAATATTGCCCGCGTTCCTCTGCAAACTCCCACGCACTACCACCGAAAACCGATTCCCAGTTGTTTGGTCTTCCGCCGTCAACGGGGTCGTGCCAAATATAATAATTACTTAATGAATTGTTCTTTGATTGTCTTGATTTTTTAAACCACTCGTGTTGGTCAGAGGTGTGATTAAGTACCAAATCCATAATAAGGTGCATACCGCGCCTATGGCATCCGTCACGCAGACGTTTCCAATCATCAAAGCTTCCAAACTCGTCCATTATGGACTTGTAATCTGCAATGTCATAACCGTTGTCCACATTTGGAGATTTATAGATAGGCGAAAGCCAAATAGCATTTACACCCAAATCCTCTAAATAATCCAGCTTTTCTATAATTCCATTCAAATCTCCCACACCATCACCGTTAGAATCGGCAAAGCTGCGTGGATAAATTTGATAAAGTACCATTTCTTTAAACCAGTCTTTTTTACGTTCCATGTGACTCACCGCCAATTTTCAGTTCTATAGGTCCGCCGGCTATCTCCACCCAGTATAGCTCCTCGTCCCTTACTTTGTACATAAAAAAGTAATATGTTGCCTGCTCCAACGGCATACAGCCCGAATGCCAAATATATTCGTCCAAAACAAGAATATCTCCGGGATAAATTTTCACTGCCACAATATCCTCTATTTTGGGCTGTTCATGCCTGTTTGCTTTATCTCTTGGCAAGCAAAGCGCTATTACTACAGGGTGGTCACCGCAGATAACTACTTCCTTAGATTCTCTATGCTGCTCCAGCTTATCTATTGAAAGCGTATGACGATAGTCCACTTCCTCCACACCAAACCGCATTTCGCCTAACGGCAAGGTATATTCTTGCCCCCAGCAACGAGAATACCCCGTATTAATCTCCGCTTCGCGAGCCTTTGGGGTACAAAGATATCTACCATACGGAGAAAAATCCAGCTCATTAATTTCTACCATTTCTAAATACATTATTTATCCTTTCTTCATTCAAAATCTCTAAGCATATATAAGCGCATTCCAAGCTCGTTGTTAAGAATGTCGGAATGTCCCTTTATGTGCTTCATTTCATTGAACGCATCTTCATATCTGTTCTCGGCAATGCGCGTTCCGTCCTCCAAAACATACCGCAGAATCAAATCGGTTTTACTTCCGTCGTCCCACGCGCATTCTACAGTGGCAAGCTCTACAAGCGTATCTTCAGCAATTTTTGCCGCTATATTACCATAATTGACGCATTTGCCGTCCTTTAAGATGCTGTATTCAACATCGCCGGAAAACACCTTTAAGTAGTCGTTTACCAGCAAAATTTTAAAACCTTCTTTAACCTTACGCGCTATTACCCCCACAGGTTGGTTGCATTCCATCAACGCATCATAAGCTTTTTTCGGTATTCCATAAAAATCCAATACGCCATAAAAGCTTTGCGGGCAAAGGTCTATAAACATAAACTGAAAATATCCTGAGCAAGGACGGTACTTCATTGAGCGGTAATGTTCTATATAATACCGCAAAAGTCTATATTGATAACGCTCCATCTCGGTAAGCTCTCCCATAATTGGATACAGCTTTTTATAGATACGCCTATCCTTGTATATGCTTTGTACACAGCCCGGCACGTCCATGCCAAACTCTGTATTCAGCTTTTCTGTTGTACCGTCAATGTCTGTATATTCTGTGCCTGTCGCCAGCGAGCCTGTATATGTATGGGTATCGCCGCTTTCCGGGTCGTCGTTCTCGCGGGAGGCACGTATATACGGGCGGTTCGGGTCAAGCCGTTTAAGTTCACCCGTAAGCTTAGCGCAAATAGTAGATAGCATTACGTTGTCATCAGGCGTTTGCTCAAGCAGACCGTTAGTAAATATCTTCCATACATCTGGCTCGTTAAGCGCAACCCAACAAATAATAGAGGGGTTATCCTTTAAAAAATTCACCATAGTGCCAAAAACCTTGACTGCCCGGTTAAGCCATTCTGAATCAGTAGGGTGATCCCAGTTAAAATCAGAATCCTGAACAACAGCAAGCCCAAGCTCATTACAAATCTCGTAAAACTCCTCACGCTCCACATGAATATGCACTCGTACCGCGTTGAAACCGGCTTTTTTTATAAGCAAAAGGTCCTTATAATATCTGGCTCGGCACATCTCTGATATATATATGTCTGCAAAATATGAGGTACCACGCATATAAATTTCATGGTTATTCAAATAAAAACGGGTTATATCCTTTGTGCGGAGCAATACGACCTTGCGGAACCCGACATTTTTAACGAGCGTATCCAAAACAAGCTCTCCGTCCAGTAAGCACAGCTCTACCTTGTAAAGAGCAGCTTCTCCCCTGTCCCACGTGTTCCACAGCCTTGGCGATTCCACCGCAACGGTAAAGCCAATGTCCTGCGAATTTGGCATAATTGCGGCTTCATAGCTACTTAACTTGCGCCCAAAATCGTCGCAGATGTTGCAAACAATACGCAAATTATTGCCGTGCCCCGCAACACTTGCACTTACCGCAATTTCTCCTGATGAAAGGTCATCGCTAATTTCTGCGCAAGCATTCCATGCAGAATAAAAACCCGCTTTGGTAAAACTGCGCAAGCTCACATCGCCGCATATGCCCACAGGGTTTACATCTCTTTGAATAAAGCCGTCAGCGTGTTCATACAGCCCCTTAACCATTTCGCGCTTTACCGAATAGCAGCGCACTGCATCTGCGTTTGCCAACACCTCTTTGTCCCATGGCGCCCAAACCTTAACAACAAGCTTGTTTTGCCCCTGCTTCATCGCAGCGGTAACATCAAACTCAAAAGCATCAAAATACCCCTCGTGCTCGCCGATAAAAACCCCATTCAGCCACACCTTACAGTAATAATCTACAGATTCAAATCGCATCAGTGACGAATCTGCACTGTCAGCATCAAATGTACAGCAATACCACCAAGGTGCCTGGTTAAAATAACGCAGCTCACGTCCGTAATAAGGGGTTTTTGAAAAAACTACCTGCAACGCTGTCAGGCGGTCAATGGGCTCCCATGCCGAAATTAAGTGAGCACAATTATCAAATTCAAAACCGTCCCTGTAAATCTCTAACTTTTCGCCAAGGTCATGCACGTCCTGCATTACCTTCCAATTATGAAGCAACTGCATAAGCTTTCTCCTATCCTTTAATTGCACCCTCTGCCATACCTGCAACAATATATTTTTGCAGGCAAATAAACACTATAGTCAACGGAACGATAGAAATTAAAATTCCCGCCGTCATTTTTTCATAATTTTGTGCATATTCCTCGACAAACCTAAGCAGCCCTGCCGTCACCGGCATCAAGCTGTTATCTGTAGCATAGGTAATGGCAAGCACCAAATCATTCCAAACATTCATGTAATTCATTACCACCGCAATAATCAATATGGGCGCAGACATCGGCAATATAATGCGAAAAAAGATAAGCCATGAGGGACAGCCGTCAACTTTAGCAGACTCCTCGATTTCTTTATTTATTCCCATAAAATGCCCTCGCGTCAAGAAAAAAGTAAAGGGGATATTAAGCACAACATATAAAATTATAAGCCCTGCACGACTGTTTAAAAGCCCTAAGGATTTCATAGTCATGTAATTTGGCAGTAGTGTAATGTGAACAGGAAGAAGCATTCCAAGCATAAAATAGGCTATAAGGTATTTTTTAAGTTTAAACTCAAAGCGAGATAGTGAATAAGCCGCCATTGTGGAAATCAACAGAATCAGTGGAATTGCAACCGCCACATAAATTAAGCTGTTACCAAAAAAGCTTCCTATCTTCTCCCACGCAATGCCAAAGTTTTTTAGAGTAGGGTGCACAGGTAGCGCAAACATTCCATTCATGTAAAACTCATTAGTGGGTTTTATAGCAACAATTATTAAGTAAAAAACAGGTAACAACCAGATAATTACAAAAATTGAGGCAGCAAGATAAATAATTACTTTCTTTACGTTTTTCATATTCTGTCCCTTCTCGTCAGTTTTTCTGTAAACGGAAAACTCGGTTTACCACCAAAGACCCAATAAGTAGAATAGCTGCCAGCATTATAGACATAGCGCTTCCTGTTCCGTAGTTGTAATAGCGAAAAATCGAGTAATAAGACCATGTTGCCATAACGTTTGTCATTCGTCCGGGTCCTCCGGCTGTCATCACATAAATCAAATCAAACACCTTAAATGAGTTAATTAAAGTAAAGGTGACAACTATATTAAGCGAATTTTTCATCTGCGGCAGAATAATGTAAAACACACGCTGCATAGAGCTTGCTCCGTCCAGCATTGAAGCCTCGATGGTAGATTCGGGAATAGCTTTAATTCCCGCCATAAACAGTATCATGCAAAGCCCCGAATATGCCCATGACCCCGCAATTATAAGAAAGTAAATTGCCATTTCAGGCGGCTCTAACCAATTAAACGAATGCTTTCCGCCGGAAAATGCCTGGACAGCGGCATTTATAAGCCCCAAATTAGGGTCATACATCCAACGCCAAATTAACCCGATAGTACTTATAGACAGCACGGAGGGGAAAAATATCCCACCGCGAAAAAAGCCGAAGCCCTTTAGCTTAACGTTTAAGCACAGTGCCATTGTCAAACCTAAAATAATAGGGATAATTTCCGATAATATTGCCCATTTAATATTATTTGAAATTGCAACCTTAAAAATAGGGTCATCTCTAATTGTTTTAATGTAATTGTCCAAACCCACAAATGTCTTTGTAGCCGTTAAGCCGTCCCATTCATATAGGCTTATAACCGCCGAATAAGCTGCGGGGTATATCAAAAAAACAGTATAAAGTGTCAGTGGTATCAATAGAAATATATATGGTGTCCACTCCGTTTTTTTAAGCTTTTTTATTAATGAGCCATTCATACTCGCACCCTCACCTTCAAAATAATGAACGAGCAGGCGAAGCGCTTTATATTCGTGCAGCGCCCGCCTGCCCCGTTATCTCATTTGCCGCGTGTTTTATATTTTGTAGAAGCTTATTTCCTTTGCCATGGCGTCAAGCTGTGCAGCACCTTGTGCCGGGGTAATAGTTTCAAGCATTACCTGATCCAGCACCTGGAACAATTCATCTGTCAGCTTAGGTGGCCACGACATCTCGTTAGATGGCATATAAGAGCCTCCGGGATTGGAAATGTCCTCTAACAATTGTTTGCGCAAATCATCTACCTTAGAAGGGTCAAACGCGTCCGGACGTGCGCCGACAATAGATTTTTTCTGATCAAAAGCCGCCTTGTAGGGCTCTATCGAAGCACAAATTTTAAGGAAGTCTGCGGCAAGTTCTTTATTAGCAGAGCTTGCATTTACATAAATACCATAGCTGAAGCTATTAGAGCGAGATGGTGTCTGTCCGCTTGGGAAGCGGAAGTAACCATAATTATTTATATCCTGCTCTTGGTTTTCAAATGTATCTGCCTGCCATGTAGCTGTATAGAAATGAGCCGCCTTGCCAGGGTACAAGAGCATATAAACCTCAGATTCCTCTGCGGAAAGATGTCCTTTTTGGAAATAGACAGAAAGTTTTTTTAAATCCTCCAAAGCAGTAACAACCTCTGGGCAATTAATAGGAGCTGTCCCCATAAGCAGCTTATCATGCAGCTCAGGTCCGCAGCGCATCTCTAAAAATCCATCAAACCAACGGTTGGTAACTGCCGGTACTTTTCCTGCATTGCCAATGGGAACGATCCCATTTTCTTGCAAAACTTTACAATTGTTTTCAAACTCCTCAAAAGTCTTAGGTACCTCAAGCTTATACTTCTCATAAAGGTCTTTGCGGTAAAATATTCCCATAACAGTATGCTCTATAGGAAGTGCATACATATCGCCATTAAACAGCATTTCCTGCATTTTAATAGCAGCAGGGTCTAATACATCTTTCCAGCCGTTTGCTGCAAATTGGTCATTCAATTTTTCAATTTTTCCGCTTTTTATAAGTGGGTCAAGCAGCGCACCAACACTATAACCAAATGCGTCAGGTCCATTGTCAGAGCTAAAAGCGATAGTCAAAGCATCAAACTGCTGCTCCGGTCTGCCCTTGGTGCTCAATACAAATTCTACGTCGGGGTGCTGCTTTTCAAACATATCTATAGCTGTTTTTAAATATACATTAGCTTCTAAATCAGTTTTAAATGCCGAATCCCAAAAATTAAATTGCCGTTTTCCGCCCTTGCCCTCTTCTGTTTGCGCAACGCTTTGGCTTTCTTTGCCGGATTCAGCAGCAGGTGCAGCGGCACCGGGCATAGATGAAGCACCACAGCCCACCAGCATCGAAGCAATTAGCAGCGAAGCTACCATGCTTTTACCGACTTTTAACATTTTTTTCATATGTTTTTCCTCCTCAATTTTGGTTTTCATTGTAGTTTCTGCTTAAAAAACTCCCTCCCCCTACATCATTGTTTTATCGTAATTTCATTGACGTTTTCGCTGAAAATCTCGCTGTATAATTTGATAATCGAGCTGTACACGGTGAGTATGCTCTATGCCCTCTATCGTATTAACAAGCAGCTCCCCCGCAATTTCTCCCATTTTTATATAATCCAGGCTTACAGAGGAAATACCCAATAACCGGTTTAAGCGGCTTTCTTCAAGTGAAAAAATTTTGATGTCTTCAGGTATACGAATGCTCTGCCGCTGACAATAGCTTATAAAAGCTCCGCAAATTGACTCATCGCTCACAATCACAGCCTCCGGAAGATTCCCTGCAATGCGGTAGCCCTCCATAACTGCATTTACTTCTGCTTCGCCATAAAGCCCCGTGGGCATATATGCAGCAGCTAGCGGTAACCCCGCTTTTTTAAGCATTGCGCTGTAGCTTTCCATGTAAGCCTTGGCAGTAGAAAGCCCACTGTCACTGACCATAAAAGCAATTTTTTTGTACCCGTCTTCCAATAAACTTTCCATAATCTCGCGCATAGCACTGCCGTAATCGTAAGTAACCAAGTTAATTTCTTCAAAATCGTCGCAACACCCTATAAGAGAAAAAGGAATGGAGTTTTCTACAAGATAATGTAAACTGGGGTCATCATGGATAGAATACAAAAGTACTATACCCGCAACACGATTTGTATGCACAAACTTTCTAATTGTATCAAGCTCTACGCCCTTACCCGATGACATCAAAACGTCGTATTCCTGCTCTCGCAAGGTATTGCTAATGCCTTTAAAAACATCGCGGAAAAATTCATTATAATAGAAAGATTTCATCTGAAAAGGTGTAATTAAGCCTATTGTGTTGCTTTTTTGCTTCACAAGCGAGCGTGCAATTTCGTTTGGATAATAACCGCTTTTTTCGATAACTCTAATGATATCATCGCGCGTTTGCGGCTTTACCTTAGGGTCTTTAGTTAAAACTCGTGACACTGTCGATTTGGAAACTCCTGCCCAATTAGCTATGTCAACTATAGTTATATCCTTTTTCATATCAACCTGTTCCTTTGATGTATTTTTAATATTTATGTCTGATTCATACGTAGCTTGAAAAGATATAACCGGTTCTTTTTAATGGGAACGTTCCCATTATTGCATAAACATTCTACAAGCATTATAGTATCATCTGTAAATGAGTTTGTCAATTGTTTTTGCATTCGTAAAGTATTTTTGGTGGTTTTAGACATATAATCACCTGCTCATTGCACATAGTCATTAAAACGAAATATTCAAACAATATTTTTAAAGCCACACAGCAATATTCAGCAGCTATAATAATATGGACAAAAGAGTAAAGAAACTGTTATAATGTAAAAAAGTAAAGCAATGCAGAAATATTATACCTGTATTGCATAGTCCGGCTAAAAACATCAAAAAAAATTTGCGAATATTTGCAAGGATTTTTCTTGTTCTGTCGTATTGTAGATGAAAGGCAAAAAAAACCTTATCAAAATATATGGAGGAATTACAAATGAAAAAGTTATTTGCAACAATTATTGCTGTCGGCATGGCGGCTATGCTGTCCATAACTGCTTTTGCTGCGGAGCCTGCCGCAAAGTACAGCACCCCTGCCGATATTGTTGCGTGGCTTACCGGACGCACTGTAGAAAGCGTAATTGCAGAACGAGCCGAATCAGGCAAAACCTATGGCACAATTGCCGATAATGCGGGGAAGCTTACGGAATTTAAGACAGAAAGTCTAAAACTAAAAAAAGATATTCTTGCAGAGCAGGTTGAAAAAGGCATTCTCACACAGGAGGAGTACAACAGCATCATTGCGGCAATTGAGGCAAACATGGCAATATGTGACGGAAAAGGCAGCGGGTATGGTCACGGAGGTCTTGGCTGTGGCGGCGGCAGAGGGCACGGCTGCGGCAGGGGCGGAATGAGGCTGCAAAACGGCTCTTGCTACGTCAATAACTAACAAAGCCCATCAGGAGGCACTAATGAGAACAGAACACGAAGCAACTCGTGCAGTAGAGCAATACGCCGATATGATTCGGCGTATTTGCTTTATGCATCTAAAAAACCAAACTGATACAGAAGATATATCTCAAAATGTGCTTTTGAAGTATCTTCTCTATTCAGGTGCGTTTAAAAGTGCCGAGCACGAGAAAGCATGGTTTATTCGTGTTACTGTAAATGCCTGTAAAGACTATTTAAAAAGCTTGTGGAGGCACCCTGCAACACCGTTGGAGCTTATTTCAGAGGAAGCTTTGACGATATCGGACGAACAAAACGAGATATTACATACGGTGCTGTCACTGCCTGCAAAATACAAAGATGTTATTTATCTTTTTTACTACGAAGGATATTCAGCGCTTGAGATTGCAAAAATTCTCGGCAAAAATGAAAACACAGTATATTCGCTTATGTCGCGAGGACGAGCGCTGCTTAAAGAAAAACTTGGAGGTGATGGGCTTGAATAACAAAATACAAGGTGCTTTTGAGCCTATCCGTGCCACAGATGAGCTAAAGAGCAGCCTTACTGCATTTATTAAAGACGAGGCTTCAAAGCAGCATATTAGTAGACACAAAGTCACTGCTCCGTTGCGGTATGCGGCTATTTGCTGTGCTATGCTGGCTCTTGTCATCTGCGGCTTTGGCGGCTACAGCTTCTATCAAACTCCTGTATCTTATATAAGTGTAGATATAAACCCATCGGTAGAGCTGGGGCTAAACAGGCTTGACCGTGTAGTAAGCGCCGAATCATACAACGACGATGGTTCTGTGCTGCTGCAAAACCTCAACATCAAAAACAAAACCTACACCGAGGCGCTAGAGCTGCTTTTGGCGGACAAAGCCTTTAAGAGCTATCTGTCTGACGACTCACTGCTTTCCTTCACTGTGGTGTCTGACAAAGAAGAAGCTCTGCTTGAGGGAATACGCCGCTGTAAAGGATATTCGCAAACCAATGCGGAATGCCACGGTGTTAATGCGGCACTAATGAACGAAGCTCATCATAGCGGGCTTTCTTTTGGCAAATATCAAGCATTCTTAGAACTTTCTAAGTATAATAAAAATATTACGGCTGAGGATTGCCAACAGCTTTCAATGCGAGAAATTCGCAACCTCATAAGCCAATATACAACCGGAAGCAACAAAAACGACAACGATAATAATGGGCATGGCAATGGACACCGCAAAAACGAAAAAGCCCATCACGGCGGGCACAATTAAATAAACTTTTTATACTATGAAATTGAACTTAACTTTTTAATGTGATATAATGGCAGTACATTTGTAAAATTTTAAATTAATAGTCTTATCGAAGGGGAAAATTCATGAAAAAAATCTCATTGCTTCTTGCTGTGATATTATCAGTGTCATTTATATTTACAGGCTGTGCCGCAAAAAAAAATAATGCTGTAAAAACAATAACACTTTGGAACTATTATAATGCGGATATTAAAACTAATTTTGACAACCTTGTGCGAACTTTTAACGAAACTGTAGGTAAAGAAAAGGGTATTATTGTTGACAGCTATTCATTAGGAGGGGTAAACGAGCTTGCCGATGCTGTTTATGCCGCCGCTAACAAAGATATAGGCTCAAAGGAAATGCCTAATATATTCTCGGCATATTCTGACAATGCTTTAAGAATTGATGAACTGGGTGCAATAGCGCCGCTTGACGATTATTTTACCGCCGATGAGCTTGCGCTTTACCGCAAAGAATTTATTGAAGACGGTCGCTTTAGCAAGGACGGCAGCTTAAAGATTATACCTGTTGCAAAATCTACAGAGCTTTCATTTTTAAACCTGTCTGCATACAACAAGTTTGCAGATGAAACAGGTGCGGAGCTTTCTCAGCTTGAAACATGGGAGGGCATAGTTGATACTGCACAAAAATATTACGAATGGTCCGGCGGAAAAGCGTTTTTTGGGATAGACTCCATGGCAAACTTTATGATTATTGCCGCAAAGCAACTTGGCGATGACATATTTAAAGAAAGCGGCGGCAAGGTTAGCCTTAATCTCAGCCGTGAAAACGCAAAAAAAATATGGGATACATTCTATGTCCCATATATGAAGGGCTATTTTACTGCGGTGGGGCGGTTTCGCTCTGATGACGTAAAAAGCGGAAATATAATTATGTTTTTAGGCTCAAATTCCAGTGCAACTTTTTTTCCGAAAATTATCGAGACAGGTAAAGATACTTCATACAAAACCAAACCGCTTGTGATGCCATACCCATACTTCAGCGGCAAAAAGCCTTATTGCATACAGCAGGGTGCCGGTATGGTTGTCGCAAAAAGCGATATCGAAACCGAAAAAGCCTGCGTTGAGTTTTTAAAGTGGTTTACTGCCCCTGAGCAAAATGCGCCATTTGCGGCAAAAACCTCTTACCTCCCCGTGCAAAATTCTGTTCTTTCGTACGATTCCGCCATAAAGCTGCTTAGCACCACCGATGAAAATGATGTAATATTTCAGGCAAATCAGGCAGCTTATAAAATGCTCGATTCATATTCGCTTTATGCGGTTAAGCCGTTAAAAAACAGCTTTAATGCCCGTGCTATTCTGGAAACATCATTGCTAAAGCAAGCACAGAGCAATTTTGCTGCGATGAATGAAAAGCTTGCAGCCGGCGGTGACAAAGCAACCCTGCTTTTAGAGTATTGTTCAGATGAAAGCTTTAGCAGCTGGTATAAATCTTTAAACGATGAAATAAATGCGCTGTAAGCTGATATTTAATTGTTTATTATGGAAGCAGGATTTAAAATGAAAAAAGGACATTCCGCATTATTTAGAATTACTGTCGCTGTTTTAAATATAATATTTTTGCAGATTGTTCTTATATGCGGCGCAATAATATTTAGCAGGGTAGTTCCGCAGTTAGACGACAATGCCTACGAAATTTTTTCGCAGACAGTTGAAAACCGCAAAGGCTATATAGAAAGTGAAATGCACAACCGCTGGTCTGCTATAGATTCTTTTACGGCGGATATTGCAGCTGCGTACCCCGATAAAGCCTCTGTTTCAGATGCAGAGTGCTTATCTTTTTTAGAAACAGTTACGCCCTCACTTATGACTATGCTTCGCGACACGGGGACAACCGGCTCTTTTATCATTTTAGACGACAATGTGACACCGTCTTCCGCACATTCGTGTCTGTATTTTGTTGACAGCGACCCTGGATATAATGACCTTAAAAACAACAGCGATATTATGATTTTAAAAGGTCCATTGGAATTTTTAAATAAATTTAAAATACCCCTGCATATTTCGTGGAATTACGGTTTGACTTTAAACGAAGAAAACCGCGACGTATTTTACAAGCCTTACGAGGCAGCACAAACTATAAAACGTGCAGAGCATTTAGGCTATTGGAATATTTGTCCTGCACTTTACGATGAAAATTTAAGGGTAATTACATACACAAGGCCACTGATTTCGCCCTCCGGCAGGGTGTTTGGCGTTATCGGAGTCGAAATTTCTCAAGATTACTTATATAAGCTGCTGCCCGAGAACGAGCTTGCGGGTGAGAGCTACAACGGCTATGCTATAGTTACGGACAGTGATGACGGCGGAATTGAACCGCTTATTGTAAACGGTGCGCTTTTGCACGGTTTATTGCCATATAAACAAAATATAAAGCTAAAACTTATAAATGAGGAATTTAACGGCTATGCACTTTTAAACAGCAGTGCCATGCCATTAAGCGGTCACCTTGAAAGCATAAAGCTCTACAACCAAAACACACCATTTACAGGTAAAAACTGGTATGTTTTAGGCGTTACAAATCAATCGTCCCTAACTCGATACTCTAAAAGCTTTACAAAGACCCTGCTTGCCGCAATTATGGCATCTTTTGTAATAGGCCTTATAATTTCGCTTCTTATGGGTGTTTTTTTCTCTAAGCCTTTGCAGTCACTTAAAAATGAGATAAACAATTTTAAACCGGGAGAAAAGCTGAAGCTCGGTAAAACCGGAATATTAGAAATTGATGCGCTTTCTTCGGCAGTAGAACAGCTTAACGACGACGTTTTAAATTCCGTTCTTAAAACCGACAAAATCATCGACATGGTAAACCTCGATATTGGCTCTTTTGAATATAAAAATGATGAAAACACAGTAAAAGTTTCGCCTGTACTTGCCGAAATGCTATCGCTCGCTGTTGATAAAAACAATTTTGTCGATAAATCAATATTTTTTGACTGTCTTGACAAAATAAAGAAAAATAAAACAAATGATAATTTATACGAATTTACGGACGAAGCTGTTAAGTGGTTTAGGCTTGAGGACGTTTTGACAGAAAACGGCGAATTTGGAGTAATAGTTGACAGTACACAGGACGAGCTTAACAGAAGGGCACTTAAACGCGACAGAGATTTTGATTCCCTTACGGGGATATATAATCGTTTTGCTTTTCAGCGTGTAATGACAGAGCTTTTTGAAAAAAAAGACTTTAAATATGGGGCTTTTGTCATGTGCGACTTAGATAATTTAAAGCACGTCAATGATAATTACGGTCACGATTCCGGAGATAAATACATAAAAGCTACAGCAAATTTTCTTTCAAGATATTGGAGTGGCAAACAAGTTGTATATGCACGAATGTCTGGAGATGAATTTTACAGCTTTGTGTACGGCTATGATTCTGTCGAGGAAATTCGCAAACTAGTGCTTGGAATGCATTTAGCTTTAAGCAGTGAGTTTATTATATTGCCTGACAGCACAATTTTTCATCTTAAAATGTCATCCGGCGTTGCATGGTACCCGCAAAACTCTTGCGAACAAGATGAGCTTTTGCGCTATGCTGATTTTGCTATGTATCAAGGCAAGCACGCATTAAAGGGCAGTGTACGAGAGTTTGACGCAGAAGTTTACAAGGAGCAATCGTACTTGTTTACAGGCAAAGAGGAGCTTTACACCATACTGGACGAACAGCTTTTTGAATATGTTTTTCAGCCTATTGTAAGTGCCGTGGACGGTAGTATTTACGGCTACGAGGCGTTAATGCGTCCAAACGGCAGAACGGTAAATTCGCCTGAAAAACTTTTAAATTTGGCGCAAATGGAAGGGCAGCTTTGGAAGGTTGAAAAAAACACCTTTTATGCGGTGCTTGAAAAAACAGCTTTGTACAGAGATTTTTTAAGCGGCTGCAAGCTGTTTTTAAATTCAATTCCAAATCAAGTGCTCAAAGAAAACGAATATGAAGAGCTTACTCGTTTGTATTCAAAATACTTAGCTTCTATTGTTATTGAAATTACCGAAAGCGAAAGCATAGAGAAGAGCTCGCTGGAACGCAAAAAAGAGCTGGTACGCAGTTGGGGTGCACAGCTGGCACTTGATGATTACGGGACGGGATATGCTAACGATATGCTGCTTTTAAACCTACAGCCTGATATTATAAAAATTGACAGATTCCTAGTTGACGGTGTAGAAAACGACAATAATAAGCTTGATATTGTAAATAAAACAATAGCCTTTGCCAAAGAGCGCGGCATAACGGTTATAGCCGAGGGCGTAGAAACCGAAGTGCAGCTTCGTATACTTATAAAAGCGGGCGTCAATTTAATACAGGGTTATTACGTAGCAAAGCCCTTATATATGCCAAATTTTAACAGCAAAGCCATTTCAGAAACCATAGCAAAAATTCACACGGACTAAAACCCGCAAAAGTGGCATAGCTCACTGCATAAACACAAAAAAGACACCATCTTGTTAAAAGATAAGTGTCTTTTTTGCTTTATTCCTCCATTTGCCTGCCTAAAAACATTGCCGCCGCATTTATAAGCTTTACCTCTGCATCTTCCGCCATTGTGCCACCATCTCCGGCTAAAAACAGCACCGTTCCGCACACATCTCCTGCTGCCACTATTGGCACTGCAACAAGCGCAAAGCGGTCTACTCCCTCTACAGGCTGCAAGCGCGCTTGTTCACGGCTTGTTAAAGCGTAGCTGCGGCGCTGCTCCATAATTTCTTCCAAGGCAGGAGAAACCCTACGCTCCAAAAGTTCTTTTTTGGGTATTCCCGAAACCGAAATAACGTGGTCCCTGTCACAAATTACCGCTGGGAACCCCCCCGCTTTTTGTAAAACCTCTGCATACTGCCCCGCAAACGATGAAAGCTCGCCTATAGGTGAATATTTTTTAAAAATGACCTCACCGTCATTATCTGTATAAATTTCTAGCGGGTCACCCTCGCGAATGCGCATAGTACGCCTAATTTCCTTTGGAATTACGACGCGCCCAAGGTCGTCAATTCTTCTTACTATTCCTGTAGCTTTCACTGTTTTTCCTCCTGCGTAAATAATAAAATTGGCTTTATGCCATATTTTTAAAGCTTTCACCACAAACCAAAAAGCAAGTGTTAGGTGGCGTTAAAGTTATTATTTACAGCTAAAGAAAGTTTATACCAGTTTTCGTTTCTAATTTATCACCGGTTCTGCAATGCTTTTTTATCGGCGCCGGCAAATGCCGGATTTCTTAATTTAGCATTTCATCTCGTTGTTAGTAAGCGTATCGTAAGCGCGTAGAATACAAGAAGCACTAAGCGTTGCGCCATTGCCAATGCTCTTAGAAAAAGTACTCTCCACACCGCTGCCATAAACGCTATTGTTCACACTAGAATAAAATACTTCCTGCAAATTAGTTGCTATATCAAGCCTTTTAGTAAAGCAATAAACTTGACTTTTCACCTGTATGAAGTTATTCTTTTTGTAGAGGTATCTACGTCAATATAGGTCAGTTTGAAGGGAGAAAGCAGTTTGGAGAATGTTCACAGCGTTACATTTCGTAATGAGAGCAAGGAAGAATTATTGCCGAATTTTGAAACGGATTTTCCATACATCTGCTCCTGTGCAGAGCTTGACAAGTTTAACGGTTGCTTCGCTCCGTGGCATTGGCATAAAGAGGTGGAGCTATTCTACATTCAAAAGGGTGTGTTGGAATACTACACGCCAAATGGGAAAACCGTCTTTTCAAAAGGCTCCGGTGGGCTTGTCAACAGCAATATTTTGCATACAACCAAGCCGCAGGACGGCACAAGAGATACAACTCAGCTTGAGCATATTTTTGACACCTCGCTCATCAGCGGACAGCACGGAAGCTTGATTGAGCAAAAATATGTGACACCGATTACTGCGGCACCGCAAATTGAACTCCTCGCCGTGTATCCGGAAAACCCGGCACAGGTAGATTTACTTAAGCAGATATCAGAATCGTTTTTGCTTTCAAAAAGTGATTACGCTTATGAGCTACGCCTGCGCGCCACGTTATCTGAAATATGGTGCCGCTTACTGGAGCTATCCGCACCACTTCGCAAGGAAGGCGGTATTTATAATAAAACTACCGATAAAATTAAGCCGATGATGATTTGGATTCATGAACACTATACGGAAAAGCTCACAACCGCCGAGATTGCCGCCGCCGCTTTTATCAGTGAGAGAGAATGTTTTCGGTCATTTCATGACTGCCTCCACATGACCCCTATGGAGTATGTGAGCAGCTATCGTCTGCAACAGGCTTGCCATTTACTGGCGGAGAGCAATATGCCAATTACGAGCATTGGTCTTATCTGCGGGCTGGGTAGCAGCAGTTATTTTGGCAAAATCTTTCGTCGTCGCAATGGCTGTACCCCTGCTGAATATCGTCGCAAATGGCAGAATCGTGATAATATTGGGCAGTAATCAAATATTTTTGCAGAGAATATTGCACTATAATGATACTTGCAAGGAAGAATTGCAAGCGGCATAAGGTGCAAATTGCAGTCACCCCTGGGTGGCTGTTTTTTTTGCAAGAAAGGTGGAAATACTATGACTAAGCTAACGGTTTTTAACATGGAGGAATTCCTGCAAACTGTGAACGAATGTATCGGTGCGGTGAAGCTGATAGGGTCGGACGGCAGGAAGCAAAACATCAACAAGCAATTTGAAATTCAATCAGATTTGCGGCGCAGGCACAGCGACAGCCGGCACTGCTTGGGGCTTACGCTGGATATCACAAACCCAAAGGACTACTTTAAAATCGTTTATTTCACCATTGGAGATTGCTAAATCAATATATATGCTGTTAGACCCATGCACTTGAATGCGCATACCAAAGCAGCCGATACGCCACTTTGTTTTTGTGACGATATCGGTTGCTTTTCTCTTTTTAAGCGGTATATTGTTTTTATTGCTATATTCTTGTAATGCTTGCATGAAGCAGTTTTGGCACTCCGAGTTCATTTGCAATTGTACTTACTGACACTGATTCATAGCCATCTCTTTAGAATAAATCCAGTGTTATGCGTAGAATCCGCTCCTTGGTGTTTATCATTTTGTAAAGTAACATTCATATAAATAATATTGACTTCCAGGTCTGTTTGTGGTAACATTTCAATTAATAGACCAGTAAGTCTATTTTGTGGAGGTGTAGCATGAAACGGGACGAAAAGAATTTATTAAGTCGGCGCAAAATTTTGTACAGTGCTTTTGATGAATTTGGCAAACAAGGGTACGGTCTTAGCTCGGTGAACACCATTTGTACAGCCGGTGACATTTCAAAGGGTATTCTTTATCACTATTTTAAGGATAAAGATGAGCTTTACCTTGTTTGCATCAAGGAGCTTTTTGACAGCTTGACTGAGAATTTGCAGAATGAGCTTTCCAATATCGACGGAACAAAAGAAATAAGACTGGAGCGGTATTTCGATGCAAGGCTTCGCTTTTTCCGTGAAAATCCGCTGTATCATAAACTGTTCTGTGATGTGATAGTCGCACCGCCAGCCCATTTGGCACAGGCTATCTCTAAAATCAAGGCAGATTTCGATGCGCTGAATATTTCGGTACTTACAGAGCTTTTACAATCAGCAAAGCTTCGCTCCGACATAACCATTCAAAGTGCGGTGGAGACCTTTCGGCTCTATCAGGATTTTACGAATGCACGGTATCAAATGGAGCCTGCCGAAGCACTTGACCTTGAAAAGCATGAGAAAATATGCAAGCGATCTCTCAGCATATTGCTGTATGGCGTAATAGAAAGATATGGTAATGAAAATGAGTAATGAAAAAAATATTGAAAAGGAATCGCTGTTGTCCGATGTAAAGCCTTCAAAGGCGATTGTGAAGCTGGCTGTTCCTGCAACAATTGCGCTTTTGGCAAAGGCGGTTTACAATATCGTAGACACCGCTTACATCGGGTTTTTAGATAGCGAGAGCGCATTAGCGGCGGTAGGTGTCACCTTGCCGCTGCTGCTGATTTTTGTATCCATAGAAAACATTTTTGCCGCAGGTGCGGCGGTGCTGGCAGGGCGTCAGCTTGGCGCGGGCGATAAAGACGGCGCAAACACGACCATTTCCACCATTGTTGCGGCATCAACCGTCATCGGCGGGCTTCTGTGTGTAGGCGGTATTGTTTTTATGGAGCCGCTTCTGCGGGCTTTCGGCGCTTCTGATGCGGTTATGCCCCTTGCCAAGGACTATGCCTTCTGGATGTTTATCGCCGCCATTGCCAACCTACCTGCACAAAGCCTCAACTGTGCTGCAAGAGCGGAATCGTCGGTGAAGATTTCCACCATCGCCGTCATCACAGGTGCTGCTCTCAACGTCATACTTGACCCGATTTTTATGTTTGAATGGGGTCTTAACATGGGGGTTGAGGGTGCGTCGTTAGCAACCACCGTTTCGCAGTTTGTAACCTTTGCAATTTTGGTATGGTTCTACTTAGGCGGAAAATCCATTATTAAGGTAAGCCTGAAACACATTAAACCCACAGTTAAACTGTTCAAAGATGTAATCCTCATCGGTATCCCAACGGCGGTCATTCAAATCTGTCTTGCAGCCGCAACCTCGCTCACCAACGTGGCTGCCGCCGCACTTCCCGACAGTGATCTAATCATTGCCGCTTATGGCGTGGTACAACGGCTGATTCTGATAGGTTGCTATGTCATAATGGGCTTTATGCAAGGGTATCAGCCTGTAGCGTCCTATGCCTTCGGCGCAAAGAATGAAGCTCGTTTTCACGATTCGGCTCGTTTTTCACTAAAATCTACACTGCTTTTGTCGGTTATTGTGGCCGGTGTCTACATCTTGCTTTCACAGCCTCTTATTATGCTTTTTAACCGTAATCCTGCTATAATAAAATACGGCTCCCGTCTGCTTATCTCACAGGTGGCTCTTTATCCGGCATTTGGGTTGTGCTATATGATGACAATTACCTTTCAAACCATTGGGGCATCACGATTTGGGCTGTTTCTCTCCACCATACGGCAGGGCATTTTTTACATTCCGTGCATCATTCTGCTCCCACGTATTTTGGGCATAAACGGCATCTATTTTTCACAGCCCATCGCAGATGTGCTGACGTTCATCGTCTGCCTGCTTTCTTACAAAGCAATGAAGCGGATTGCAACACAAAATATGAATGGCGTATAGCCGTGGAGGCTATTCTGGCTGCTTATCTATCCAAAGAATATTAGTGAAAAAACATTGCTGCGCCGTGGCGGTTTTTTTGCAAAATTATATTAAAAAAAAAGTTTTTTAATGTGTCTTTTTACTTAAATTTCCTATAAATCCCCGACGCTTTCCCGACACTTCGTATGCTATTATTTAAGGCTAATAGCAAAAGCTGTGCCGAAGCATATACAAATAGAAGAAAGCTTGGAGTCGACCATATGAAAGAAAAACTCAAAAAAATATTTTATCGCCTGGCATATCTGGATTTGACAGGTGGTTGCAAAAAAGAAGATACCTATTTTTATCGTTTCGCCCATGAGATTGGGCAAAGCAATTTGCGCACGATGCAGAGTATGTCTGTTTTTATGCTTATTATCAGCATATTCGTCATTGCCAGCTCTTTTACATACTTTGGAGAAAAGTACTTACTCCGTATTTATATTCCGATTGCTATTTTAGAAATTGCACTTTTGTTTTTGATACATTGGCTTTTACAAAAGAATTTTTCGTCTAAGGCATGCACCGTTTTAACCACCGTACACCTTTTACATATGCTTATCATCAGCGGCTATATTGGTGTGTTCTATTGCAAGAACGAAACGGCATTGCTTTTTGCTGTGGTGCTCACTATTTC
>JAVWJP010000006.1:0-91009 GCA_036638975.1 Hydrogenoanaerobacterium sp. | reverse complement strand
ACAATTCCTCACTTACTGCCGTCTTGTCCGCTTTGGTGCTTTGCAGCGCCGCTATGGCGGCGGAGTCCTTCTCGGCTGCCGCGTCAAGCTTGTTCCAGTTATTGTTGAGTGCCTCGGTAATATTAAAGTTTTTTGCACTGTCTTTTTCGTTTTCGTACTCGAAAAGCTTTAAAAATTTTGTAAATACGCTCATGTTTTCCTCCCTTAAAATATAAAATTATTACTCTGCTGTGTTTCAAGCTCTGCCAGTGTCATACCCTCAAGCTGTTTAAGCGTTATTTCGGCAAAAGCAAAAGCGTCAAGCCTTTGCCGCTCCAGCTCCGCAAGCGTTATACTACAAAGCTGCCCCACCGTTATAAAGCTGTATGCATAGCCAAAGGTTAAATGCGCGGGCTTAACCTCATTTACAGCGGCGGTTAAATCATCTAAATTAGGCGGTATACCAAGCTTACCCACAAATTTGATGTTAAAATGGTAGCCTTTAGGGTATTCGAGTATAGTTACCTCTGCATTTGTAAAGCTTGAGGCAAGGTTTACAAGCATCTGCGGCGTGGCAGTGCCCTGCCCGCGTATTTTTGCTATTATTCGTGTGCGCCTGTAATCATATTGTTTTTTGGTATCTGTCACAATTCCGTACATTTTTTCCCACAGCACAAGCCCCCATGTTGCCGTTATAATATCAAGCTGCATCAAAAAATCATCACGCGCAGTCCACAGCTCCTGCACAGGGAGCTGTAAAGCATTTTGCCAGTCGTTTACCTCCGGGCTGTTTTCATAGCACTGCGGCAAATATTCGGTAAGCTTCATTACGTTATTATCACCTCGCCAAGCACAGGTACTTCTTTTTCTGTAAGCGCAATATTCTGCACCGCGCCGTTTATTGTAAGCTGTGTGTAGTCTATAACACCATCAATATCAAGCAGCATATACGCTATACGGTTGTATGGTATCTCATATTTTACAAATGCGATGCTTTCTAAATACCCCCTCAAGCTTTCTTGAAATTTTGCGGCAATTTGAGCAATTATTGCGCTGCTTTCTATTTTCACCTGTGCTGTCACCTTAATACTGTGTGCAACAGTGCTTTCGGTTATAAGCTCTACACATACAGGACGGCATTTTTCTAAATGCGCGGCACAGGCGGCAACAACCGCACTTTCTACAGGCTGTTTTTTATCACCTGCAATAAGCACAGTTACACGCCCGCCGCTTCCTGCCGCCGCGGGGAACACCTTAGCCGCGCCCACCCCCTCAACCTCAAGCGCCCATTGTTCGTAGTTATAAGCATTGCCGCTCGCTGCCGGTCTTTGTCTGTACGCGTCAAGCCTTTTTATAAGGCTCGCGTCTGTTTCGGGGTTTGTGCCGCCTACAGCCGCCGTGTTTGTTACGCCGCTGACACCCGCAATGCTTATATACTGCTGCGTAATTAACCCCGCAGGTATATTGCAGCACGCGCCTGTTTCTTTTGACTGTGCCGCCGTGCTTGCTTTTCCTCCTGTGATTTTTACATCTTCGAGGGTTTCAAACTGCATACCACCCGCCGTAGTAAAAATAGCTCCCGCCGTTATTACCGTTTCATCTATGCCCGTAAACAATAAAACCGCCTGTGCGTGTGTTCCTTTTTTGCGTACGATGCCATACCATGCAGCTTGTTTGTCTATATATTCGCCGCTGGTTTCGTCTATATAAAACATTGGCAGTGCCGCACGCAGTCCTGTATAAACCTTGTAAAGCTCCACAGCAAGTGGCGAGGTTATATCGTTTACAAAGCTGCCCTCACGGGTTTCAATGTCGGTTTTAATTCCCGCAAAAATCTCTGTCTTTATGCTTTCGGGTGTAATATCGTCATACATTTAAAATAACCTCCCCATAAATTGTTATAATTCGGCAGCTTATTTGCAGCTTAGTTCCCGCAAAGCTTACTCTTATTCTGTCAACCTCATCTATGTACGGGTTAATTTTAAGGCACTCTTTTACATACCGCGCCGCCTCGGCGCTTTTAAGCCTGTCGCTATACGCCTGTCCTACCAGCTCCTCACATTCGCAGCCGTAATTGCGCGTATATATTTCATACTTAAAACGTGGTGTGCAAAGTGCTTTCCATGCCCAAACAAGCACCGCCTGTGCACCTGTGACAAAAAGCGGCTCGCCCGCCCGCCAAGCCGGGCAGTTGTTTAAAAAATCCCACTCAACCTCTCTGCAAAGCGGCAGGCTCTCCTTTTGCCCAACCACGCACGGCTCAATTATGGGGAATAGGCTCAAGATACCCTCACCGCCTTACACAGCACCAAATATGTTTGATTATCCTCGGTAAGCATGGCAATATTGTCGCCCGCCCGCAAAGCCTGCTCGCCTGTAGTTGCAAACAGCAAAGCACTGTTTACATAAAGGTCACTACCGCAAAGCTCTAAGCCGTCCGCCAATATTTTAAGCGGTGTTTTGCTTGTGACAACGCCCATTTTTATAATTCGCCGCACCGTGCCCACAGGCTGTGCCATTTTTGCATAAGGGTTATCCTCCATGTAAAAGCCTCCTCATTTTACCGCTTCTCCTGCGGTTTTTTTGTCTGTCATAGCTTTAAAGTTGAGCACCAGTTTATTTACATATACGCCGTTCTTCCATTGATGAGTGTCGCTGTCTATATAAAACAGCCCGTAAAGCCCCGTGTAAGGTTCTTGCACAATAACACAGCCGCCGGCAGTGCATCTTATATCTCCAAGGCAGTTTAGCGTTATTTTCTGCTCCACGCCCCCATCATTTAAAAGCTGCTGTGCCTTTGTGGTAACGCTCTCTTTTGTTTGGCTCAACACTTTTTGCATAAAGCCGTAAAGCTTAATATTTTCATCACTCTTTACCGTTTGCAAAAGCTTTCCCGTTTCATCATATATTGCCACCGAATTAACCATGCCTTCTATGCTCTCGGTTGTGGTTGCATCAATTAAATTACTGCCGCCCTCTATTATTACGGTTTCGGAGGACGGCTCTTTTATACGCACACAAAGCTTGTCGCCTATAAAGCCTATATGATATTTTTTCTTTGTCTGCTCGCCCGCAAGACTATACATAGTACTCATAAGCTCCCAAAGCGAGCACCCCGGGAAGTTTCGCGAAAGCCTTATGCCTGTTTTTGCTATTTTACCGGTCTTAATTTCAAAGGCTTTGCAAAGCTCGCCCAGTGCGTCCTCTGGCGTTACATTTATAAACTTGCGTGAAACCTCAATTTTTTTAAGGTAAAAGCCCCTGTCAAAGCATGATATATCAATAGTATTGCCGCTTGTGCTTTTTGTGCGGCTGACGATATACCCGACAAATAGGCTTGCCCCGTCCTCCTCCATTAAAACAGCGCTGCCAACAGATGAATTAACCTCCGGTATACTGCTGTCATATGGTGAAGAAACAATGGCAAAATCAAGCGTTCTGGCGCATTGTCGGTAGTCACCCGCCCAGCTTATGCTTGTTATAAGCTCCGTCACATCAAATGTACCTGCACTGCCCGTTATGTATATCTGCGGCATTGCTACACCCCCAGCTTTGCTTTTTCGGGCACATTTATAACCCGCCCCGCCATGATGATATTTGCATTGGCTATGCCGTTGTATTTTGCCAGCGCATTATAGGTTGCGGGCTTGTCATTGCCGTAATAGCGCCTGCATATGGCACACATTGTGTCGCCATATTGTATTGTATATGATAAATCGCTTGCAAGCGTGCTTGCACCCTCCGAGCGCGTTTTGTTTGCAAACGCCGCATCATCTGTAATTTGTACAGCCTCCAATGTGCGGTGCTCGCGCATGGCTATTGTGCCATACACATCATTTGTGCCGTCCTTTTCGCCAAAATCTATGCTTGTGATGCGCACGGGCAGGTTTATGTCGGTATCGGGCACAATATAGCGCAGTACTGTTTTACGCCTTACCCATTTTTTAAACATTGCAATATATTCATATGGGCTGTACTCCGCATTTGCAAAGGGGTAATCCTGTGCGGTCAGTATAAAATTAAGCTTTGGGGCGTCAAGCAGCGGCTGCCCCGCTACGTCTGCATCTCCAACAGCATAAATATTTACCGTTTCACTGCGCACTGCAAAGCACAGGGCAAAGCTTTCGGGCGTTACAGGCAGTGCCAGCTCACGCCCGCCCCCTTTAAAAATTACTTCTCTAAGCACAAAAGACACCCTCCTTATTTTAAATTTGCACACAAAAAAGCAAGCCAATTTGACGGCTTGCTTTTTGCCTATTTTTACATCAGCTCCCGCGCCCGCTCAACCTGCTTTGCAATTTCCTTTGCAATTTCGTATATGTCCGCCTCCTCACGCACCGTAAAGGTATTCCCCGTTATATTTATGGTGGGCGCGGCACTGCCGCTGTAGCTGCGGTTTTCGCTTGCCGTCATAACCCGCTCGCCCTCGTGCAGCATTGCAGGGAAGTTATTATAGGGTACATAGCCCATTCCAAATGCTTTGCCGGGCGCGCTTACTGTGTCATAAGAGGGCACGTCGGCTCGCGGCTCTTTTAGCGGTCTGCCTGTCCCCGCCTCATACTCAGTTGGCACCATGGGTTTAAACCTCGGTGTTTTTATACCGTGGTAAGTGCTATCGATTGTCAAGTAATTAAACGGGCGCAAAGCTTTTGACATTTCTTCAACCGCGACGCTTCTTATTCCCTTTGAAAATTCCTTGCCAAGTATCATTCCGGTGTTCCAGTATTCGTCTTTTAGTGAAGTGTCCTCGCGTATACCCTTTATCAACGATTTTTGCGCTGCAAGCTCCGTTTGCATTCCGGTACTTGCCATATATTTAGCCTCGGCATCGGCTCGCGCCTTGGCAATAAGCTCCCCCGCCTCTGCACCTGTTATTCTTCCTTCCTCAAACTGCTCCATAGCTGCACGCTCGGCGGCTCTCACTTGATATTCTTTTTGGTTTTTAAGCTCCCCTTGCCATTCACCTACAAGCTTATTTGCGGTCTCTAATTTTTTACCGTCCTCGCCGCCTAAATATTCTATTTGGTCGCGCAAGCCTGTTTCGCGTACCTTGTTATAGCCCTCGCCCATGGCTGCCTGCATCTCTTTTTCAAGCCCTTCCACTGTGCTTTTAAGCCCTGCATAGGTTCGCCCCTGCTCTATCATTGCCCCCTCATTTTCGCTGCCCATGGCACTTGCGATAATCTCGGCAGATTTTGCGCCGTCCAGTGTTCCCTTAGAAATCATGTTGTAAATTTCTTTTTCCGATACTCCATTTGCCTCTGCCAAATACTGCATAGCGGGTATTCCGCGCTCTATGAGCGGGTTTATATATTCAAGAGTTGTTTTTCCGCTTGACTTCATACGTCCAAGCCCTGTAGAAACCGCCGACATTCCGCTTATATCCATGCCAAGCGCCGCGCCTGTGTCACCAACCTGTTGCAGCAGGGTTTTAATTTCGTCCGGATTGTACTTATATGCACTTAAAACCTTTGACATCTTCGTCAAGTCCTCATACTGAAACGGCGTGGTGTTCGCCATATCCTTAATACCGCCCAAAAAATCGGCGGCAACGCCACTGCCGCCCATAAGCTTTGAGAACGAAATTTTATCCATTTCACGCCCGGCTGCTATACCGCTGCCTTCTGTAAGGTCTTTCCCCATGCGCTCCTGCTGCGTATTGTAGCGCTCTTGTACAATGCCCTTAAAGGCATCGTCCTCTTTTGAAAAATAGTTTGTAGCCGCCATCATAGAGCCGCCCACAGCACCCACACCCGCGCCTATAACCGTGCCGATGCCGGGTATAATAGAACCTATCGCCGCCCCACTGATTGTGCTGCCCATCATTGTGCTTATTGTTTCGCCTGTGTTACTGCCAAGTGCACTGGTTATATTGGCATTTAACATGTCTTTAGTAGCATCACCAAGCATTTTTCCCCATTGCATCATGGCAGCGCCCTCTTTTAGCCCTTTCAGTTCTCCCATTATGCCGCCGCCTAATAAGCCGCCCGCCTTATTCAATGCCTTGCTGCTTTCACTGTTATAACTTATCATTGCTTTTTCGGTTTCTCTGGCTTCTTTAGCAACTAATCTTAGCTGGCTCTTTGCTTGCTCATATTTTGCATCTGCCGCCTCCATTTCGCTTTTTTTTGCCTCTGTGCCCAGTTTTCTATATTCATTTTGTGCTTTTTTAAGCTCCTTGCGTGCATCGTCTGTATCAAACTTTAATGAAGCTCTGGTTTTGTTTAGCGCATCAATCTTGTCCTGCATTCCGCCCATGTCTTTATCAAAGGCACGTGTTGCACCACGCATAGTTGTTATGGCATCTGAAAAATTATCCTTTGCGGTAATCATAATTCCTATATTTCTTGCCATTATATTATCCTCCAAATTTTAGGGTAGCAAAAAGCGCCCCGATATCGGAGCGCTTTTTATAAAGCACGTAATTTTATTTATTGTTTCTGCGCATTCTTATACCCCACCAAATTAAAAGCCCAAAGCCTATAGCCATAAGCAATATCTGCAATACCAGAAACCAGTCCATATTAATACCGCCTTTCTTGCATATAGTTCTTATTTACAGCTTTATTATAACACTTTTGCTGCGCTTTTCAAGGCTTTACGCTGTATCTGCCGTTTTCGCGGCAAATTTCATTGTAAAGCAGCCTGTAAACTGCTTTTTCTCCGGCGGGCAGTTGCCGCCACTGCATAGGGCCTATGTGCAAAGCGCACACTGTCCAAAGCAACAAATTTTCATCTGTACCGCCTGTCGTCAGTTTTTTTTAAAATCCTCTATATTTGTAACGCGGTAGCCCGAAAGCTTTTCTACTTCGCGGGCTATGTCCTCTATCTCTCCGGGCAAAAACAGCTTTTTTATAAGCTCCTCGGGCGTTGTTGCCTTGTATTTTTCCATAAGCTTACGGTTGCGCAGCTCCGGCGCTGTTACGCCCTCTAAAAGTATTTCTACGCCCAAGTCATCTTGCTGCCCTCTTATGGTAAGCACGCGCTCATAAGATATCGCAGTAAGCTCAAGCACCACAGGCGCATTTTTGCGGCTTAGGCGCTTGACCTTTATTTTTTTAGTTTGCGGCGCTTCCTGTGGCAATTCAAGCAGCATATCTATCACACTTTTTTCAGCCATCAGCTCTGCACCTCTATTCTGTCTAAAAATTCAAAGTCTGTAAAGGTAAATGTGCATTCAACCTTACCCAGCGTGTCCGCTTCCCAGTCGGCAAGTGTCAAGTCGTCAAAGCTTACCCCGTTAAGCTTTACGCGCTCAGAGCCGTATGCGTCGGGGTCTGCCAGCTTAGAAATTATTGTAAAGCGTATGTCCTTGCCGGCGCGTATAGCATCTCCTATTTTTGCAGCCATGCGGCTATTTACCTTGTAGAGCTTTAGCGAGCCTGTATACTTTACGCCCTTAATTTTAAAATCCTTGTTTAACTGCCCGCATCTTGCCACATCTTCTTTTTCAAGCGCACCCTTTGCCTGCAAGCCGTATACCTCAGATACAAAATCATTGTCAAGCCATGCACTGCCAAATGTGCCGTTTATTTGTCTTTTTGCACCGTCCATTCATTTTTCCCCCTTATAAAATTATTGATATGCTTATATCTTCTATGGCATCAAGTATGCTTATTTTCGCCATCAAAAACACCTCTGCACCTGTTTCCGCCTCTTTTATCTCCTGTGCTGTCATTTTGCTTGTATCTGTGCCATGGCTCTTTAAATATGCCTCCTGCGCCGCTGTGTCTATGCCAACCGTGCTTTTGCCGCGCGACAAAATCCCATCAAGCTCAAGCTGTAAAAAATACCCGCTTATAGCCGTAATAAGCAAACATTTATTGTCATAGCTGTTCGCATATTTGCCTATAAAGCTGTCCTGCGCTGTGCGGGTAATGTCTGTGCGTATCATGTCAACGGCTTCGACAATTTTTATCTTTTTAAACGGCTCACCTTTATCCTGTGTAGTAGTGGTAAGGCTGTTTATACCGCGCCCTGCCTTTACCTTTATGCCGTCGTGGTACAACACAAATTCGCCTACGTCCTGTGCCTTGTCAAGCTCGGCTTTTGTAAGCTTTTTTATGTCTGTTACCTCGGGCAGCGGTGCATAAGTACAGGCTATGTTCATTGGTGTACCTGCAATAAGCCCCGCTATGCGCGCGCAGTATTGAGCTGTAGTATACGGTGTTTTCTCACCGGTCTTAATCTCGCTTGCCGTAAAGTTTATTATGCCATCGCTGTCGGCTTTTTGGTTTGGCAAAACAGCTTTTGGCGTATAGTTATTTGTTCTTTGAGTTTTTACCCACGAAGCTATGTCCGCAGCCTCCTTTGCGGTGCAATCGGCAGGACCCGCAAGGTAGTCTACGGCGGTAAGCGCGAAAAAGTTTAATGCTTCGTTTAGGTTTGCCGCATCTGCCGCAAGCACATAAATAATAACCATACGCGGTGGGTTTATATAGCCCATAAAAGCCTGTTCTATATATTTTTTGTTGTTGTCCCCCAGCTCCGGCGGCGCTTCCGCCGCTTTCGTAAGTATATGTGTGCCCTTTGCCGCCGCGTTTGCGTCCTTTATAATAAGCCCTACTGTGCCTTTTTGGCTGCGTTTTATGGCAGCAGTCCCCGCCGTTTTAAATTCTATGTTGATATTCGGTAAGCCCAATTATTATTCCTCCCTTATTTTTGTTTTTAAATTTTCCATTATCGGCAAAGGCTTTTTATCTGCCGTGCGCTGTTCGCTATAGCTTATCTGTACATCTACATACGTACGGTCAAAATCGCGCCCGCCGCTTGTCGCCTGCACCTTTGGCGCACGCCCCTCCAGCCGCAAAAAGCCGTCTGCAAAAATGCCGATAAGCCTTTGCTGCGTTCCCATAAGCCGCAATGTTTGTGTTTCGTAGCGCTCATCTACAATATCAAAGGCTGTAATCAAAAAATAGTCAGTGTGCTTTACAGTGTTAAGGTTTACGTCTTTACAGTCTGTTTTAATAAGCTCTATTAAAAATGCGGGCCGCAAAAACTCCTGCGGGGCTAGGTCTATATATACATTTTTGCATTCGGGAAAGGCGGCAACAATCCGCCTGTTTATCTCATCTAAAACACTTGTGCTGCAAAGCAGTTTAACCACCCCCGCTTATTTTTTCGGCAATATCATCTGCAAACTTTTGTGCAAGAGTAAGAGCCTTTGCCTCTATGCTTGCATTTGCACTTCTGTAAAAGTGCCGCCCGCGCACAAACGCAAGCTTAATGCGGGGACGGTAGCCCTCCTCTTTTGTTCTTTTATGCGAAGGTATTTTGTGCCCGTTTTCAAGGTAATTTGTAATGGCACCCGCGCTGTCCTTGCCTGTCCCTCCCCCCTCGGTTCCGCCTGCGGGTCTTACCGTAACATAGCCGCCGCGCGAGCCTATATGCTTAATTTGCCGGCTTTTAATAAACCCCGTATTTTCATTTATGCCGGCATCTGCCATGCTCGCTCTAAGCTCTTTTTCTGCCAGCTCGCCAAGCTCTGTATTCAGCCTTTGCCGTGCTTCGGGTGCTTCTTTAAGCAGTTTATTAAAGGTTTTTTCAAGCGCTTTTAACCCGCTTAGATTAATTACTTGCATTATACATCTGCCTTTCGTGCAATTTCGTACTCATTTTTATAAGCTTCAAGTGTGTGACAGACGCGCACTGTATAAGCCTCCTCCTTTTGCTCTGCCCCGCGCGCAAGCCTTACAAGGTCGCCCGCCCGCAGCTCTGCCGCCTTTGGCGCAACCAATATAAAAGCCTCCTCTGTGGTAGCCATTGGCTTTTCTTGCACATAGCCCTGCCATTTTTCAAGCAGATATGCAGGGAAGCTGCAAAGCTTGCAAAGCTGTTTTATAGGTCGCTTTAGCTCATCTGCCGCGCTTTCTGTGCGCAGGGCTGTACAGTTAAAGGGCGCAAGCCGTGCCGCCGTAACCTCTATATAGCTTTTGCCCGCACCCTTTATCTCTGTAACAGCATAGTGCCCGCCGCGCCACAAAATAGCGTTTTCCACAGTAAGCTCGCATTTATATACGGTAAACTTTACAGCCGCGGCGCTAACCCCATTTTTTGCGGGCAATGTGTTTTTACTTTGCGGCTCTGCACTTGCCCAAAGCTTTTTTGCTTCGCACCAGTTCATTTCCTGCGGGGCAAAGCCACTATTTTTTATAGCCAGCAAGCTTATTTTTTCACAAAGTGCCATTTCGCTTTACCTCCGCCGAATATTGCAGCTGTGACAAAAGCTGTATGGCGTGTTTGCGCAGGAACTCTGTATTTTTGCTGTCGTCGCGTATTCCGTAAAAGCTAAGCCACACAAGGCAGCGCACTGCCTCGGCGGCAACTGCGTTCTCGTTTTCCGCTTCCCAATTAACCCCTGTTGCGCGCCTTAGCTGCTCTAAGGCAGAGGCACGGGCAGACTTTATAAGCTCGTCGCATTCCGCACCCACCCCCAAATAGTCGCGCAATGCCTCAACAGGCTCAAGCACAGTTATGTTTACCGCCATATAAAATACCCCCTATCACAGCATATATTATGTTGCCGGTACAAATATTTCGCGTTTAACCGCCGCCAGCTCGTCCACCCTTTGCGCGTCCATTCTTGCAATGCCGCGCACCTCTGTTGCCGCTGTTGTCCACGCCTGCCCGCCGATATTTGTAGCAGCAAATTCAAGCGCCTGCCGGCGAAAGAGTGTACCGAAAGCTTTTAAATTACCAACATACAGCGGGTAATAGTCGCCCTTTGCCGCACCCGTGGCGGTCACTGTTCTGTCGGGTATAAGGTCATTATCGGCAGCTATTATTGTTCTGCCTTTAAAGCGGTAAACATCTTGGTCTGCGGGGTTAGGCACAAGTATTCCGCGCCCGTCTGCATCGTTAATACCGTCTAAAAAGTCGTAAGACGACTGGTTTGCAAGCAGCACTGCCCCGCGCGATATTGCTGTATTAAGCCCCTTGTTTAGTACTGCTTTAAGTTCGGCAACCTCTTTGCCTGCTGTAAAGCTTTTTGCTGTAATTCCATCAAGCAGCCCCAGTAACAAGGCGTTCTCTGTCATTACAACACGCGGGGCGAACCACTCTGCCAAATATGCCATAAGCCCCGCCGTATTGTCGTTTAAAAGTTCGCTTGAAATCGCTATTCTGTCGCCGAATTTGCGCACAGTATAAGTAATCTTTTTAAAACTCGGCTTGTCGTTTTCGGGTATATTTGCCGCCTCGTCAATTTCGGGCAATTTTGTGCGGCTTGCAGTTGTTTCTACCGCGCGCCAGCCAGTGTACCCTGTTACATTTTCAACATTAAAATAATCTGCAAGGCGCACAAGGTCTTTCATCTTTCTATGTATCATATTGTCAAACTCAACAGGTACCAAAAAGCCCCCCTCTGTACCTGCGGGTGTACCGCCGCCTATAGTAAGCGCATTATAAAGCGGCTTTAACTTTTCGTCATGTGCGCCGCCATCGACGTCGGCTTTGTTTCTTATAGCCCTTGCCCATGCGTTGGCATATTCATTCCCGCTGCGCGCCGTGTCCATTGCAGAGGCTTTTTGCTCCTCGGCTTTTATAGCCTCACCTGCAAGCGCAAGCTGCCCTATGCGGGTTTCGTGGTTTTCAAAGCGCCCAGCCTCAGCATCAAGGCTTTCAAGCGCTTCTATCTCTGCGTTGATGCTTTTCACCTCTACCATTGAAGCGGAGTATTCCTCCATTGACTTAGCCTCCACCGCTTTTTTTGCCTTGTCTAAAAGCTCCTGCCTTTTGTTTTTAAGTTCGTATGTTTTTTCCATGTTATTTTCCCCCAAATCTTATTTCTTCAAGCGCTATAAGCGCAAGCTTCTGTGTATATGCTGCGTTTTCGTCCTCGTCTTTTGCTTTTTCTAAAGCCATTTCTGTTTTATCTCCCTGTTTTTTTAGGCTTCTAAGTGCCGCTAAAAGCTCGCCCGCAGGCATTGCGGCACAGCCGTAAGCATTTTTAAGGCTTGCTTTTTCGGCTTTGCTTACAACGCTTTGCTCTGTTTTTGCTTTTTGGTCCTCCGTAAACATAATCTCATCTGCAAAGCCCATTTTTACAGCCTCGTCAGCCGCAAGCCACGTTTCGGCGTCCATCATCTCGGCTATTTGGGCTTTTGCAAGCCCTGTTTTAAGGCAATACGCATTTATTGCGCTTTCGTTTGCCGCTTTAAGCATAGCCGCCGCCTTTTCCATTTCGCGGTAATCTCCCTCCGTGCCGCTTTGCACATTGTGTATCATCATCATTCCCATCGGCGATATTACACAACGGCTGCCCTCTTTTGCGCTTGCCATAACCATTGCAGATGCCGCAGATGCCGCAAGCCCCACGACTTCAAAGGTAACTGTCCCGCTATATTGCATAAATTCGCCGTAAAGCACAGCACCCGCAAAAAGCGAGCCGCCGCGGCTGTCAACCTTTACTGTTACAGGCTTGCCTCCCAGTGCTTCAAGCGCAGCTATAACATCATTTGGGCACACAGCCTCATAACCCAGCCATTCATAAAGCCCGCTATCATCATTTTGCACTATAATACCGCTTATGCTTATTTCGTTTACACCGTCTACGCTTTTAAGTATCGTTTTTATTTTTACTCACCCCCCTTCGCTGTATTTCTGTTATGGCTAAGCTCTGCAAAATCCTCCAGCGGGACATAATTAAGGCTTGCATTCCGGCTTTCACCGCCCGCAACATTTGGTGTGTCCTCCAAAGCGCAAATATCGTTTACACTAAAATACCCTATTTCGCGCCCTGTTTTGTACCATTCGGCACGGCTTTTGCTATCTCCGCGCAGCTCTGCCATCATATTTCTGCGCACCTCCAGCCCACGCGCCCGCTCGCTGTCAAAAAGCAGCTTGTAGCTGTCCTCCTCCTCGTACTGCGTAACAATTGGGTGCAAGGTGTTCACCACATATTCAATGCCGTTTTGCTCGTTGCTGCTGTAGCTTTGCTTTCCCGCATTTATTTTATAAAGCGGCACACCGAAAAAGCGCGATATGTCCTCTATGCTCACCGCCTTGCTCTCTACAAACTGCGCGTCCTTAGGGCTTATGCTTATTTGCTGGTACTTCATGGCGCTGTCTAAAACCGCTATGCGAAAAGCATTGTCTATACCTCTGTGCATTTTTTCCCATTCCTCATGCACCACCGCCTTTGCGTTTTTGTCAAGCGAGCCTTCAACACTTAGCACGCCCACAGGCTGTGCATTTTGCGAGTAAAAATTTTCTTCATACCTCTGTGCCGAAAGCGCCGTGCTTATAACCTCATTAGCACGCTTTAACACCGATATTCCGTTTATTCCGTCCTCTGAATACGCTTTATAGTGAAGCACATCAAAGGGGCTTAGGCAGCGCATCTGCCCTGTACCGGGGTTTGTGTATCTATAGAAAAGCCGCCCCGTTTCATCAAAGCAGGGCATACAGCATTGTGCCTGCATAGGTATAAGCTCAAGCGGGCGCGCATTTTTTGGGTCACGTACTATAAGCGCATAGCCGTTGCCGCAAAGAAGGCGGTTTGTTTCTATAAGTTTTTTGTATGTGCTGGGTGTCATTGCCTCGTTTGGTCGCTCTGTTAAAATTTTTAAAACAGGGTGGTTTATATGTTCTTTGTTTTTACTGTTAATTATAAATATCGGCAATTTGCTTATAGAATTGGTTATAGCTTCAACGCAGGCGTTTACAGCCGATATCTTCATAGCCGCGCTTTGTCCTGTTTCAAGGCTTCCGCCGGTTGTCCAGCCGCCCGCTCCTGTAATTACCGTCCCGACAGCTGTGGCTTCGTTTTTATGTGGTTTTATTGCCCTGTCAAATATCAAAAGTTATAGCCCCCTTTGCTCCAAATTACCGCCGCAGTCACAAGCAAAAAACCGCTTATTATAAAACCTGCCGGCGTATAAATCATAAACACACCCGCCGCAACAAAGCACCCGCCCGCCAGTGCCAAAATATCCGGCATAAGCTTTGACGCTGTTTTTAAAAGCTCCCGCATTGCTTTTTTTATATTTTTCACTGCAATATACACCCCCTTTACATACTCCATTCACCCGAATTTATAATCGCGTTTAAATCCGTTTTTTCTTTAAGCATTGCGGCTGCCATAGCATTTATCCATGCAACGGTAACATCTATGCGCCCTGTGGATTTATTCTTCATTGGCTTTATATTTTCGTTGCCGTCCACGGCACAGCGCACATTGCCAAAGTTCCACCGCGCGCAGGGGTTTACCTCGTGCGTCAGCTCGCCGCGCCGCATTAGGCGCTCCAATGTTTTCATGGCGGAGGACATTCCCGCCATACTCTGCGAAATCTCTATGACCTCAACTACGCCATGCTCCATAAGCCGCTGTGTAAGCATACGGCTGTTCCACTGGTCCGTACCCAGCAGCTTTGCGGCAAAGCTGTGTGCCGTTTCTGTTATCTTCATTTCTATGTAATCATAGTCAACACAGTCCCCCTCTGTTGTTTCTATATATTTGCCTTGCTTCCAGCCCTCAAAATCTACATGGTCACGGCGGCTGCGCTCGGCTATTCCGTCCGTAGGTATATATGGGTAAAAAAGCGTATGCCATTTACAAAGCCCCTCTTGCGGCGGGAACAGCGCAACAAGTGCGGTTAAATCTGTGGTTGAAGATAAATCAAGCCCCAAATAACAGCGCTTGCCAAAAAGTTTTTCGTGCGGTATGTATTTTTCGGTATTATCAAAAAGTGTAAGAGGCAGCCAGCCCACGGCTTTAACGCTTATCCATTGGTTAAGCCTAAGCCATCGAAAAAGCCTTTCCGACGCTTCGCTTTGACTTGCATCAAGCGCCTCTTGCCGTAATGTTTCAATTTTTATTGTGTGCCCCAGCGACGGGTTACATTTATACCATAGTGTTTCATCGTAAATATCTATTTTTTTGCACTGCTCAGGGTCATCGGGCATACCAAAAATAAACGGCAGCCATATAGGGTTATCTACACCGTTTTGCGTGTCGCCCGCTCTGTAATTTAAAATTTTGCGTGCCTTTTGGTGTATTTCCCAGCCAATACTCGCCCTGTCGGGGTCCTTGCCTGCCGTTGTTAAAACTATCCACACCGGCTGTTTGCGCGCCGAGCCTGCGCCAAAGGTCATAACGTCCCACAGCTCGCGGTTAGGCTGTGCGTGCAGCTCGTCAAAAATAACACAGGTAGGCTTGTAGCCATGCTTAGAGAACGCCTCGGCGCTAAGCACCTTCATAACTGTGCCAGAGATTTTATCTTTTATCTCGCGCGTGCTTTCTTTTATCCTTGCGCGCTTCATAAGTGCAGGGCACTGCCTCAGCATTGAAAGTGCTGCTTTAAAAATAATACTTGCATTTGCGGTATCAGCGGCGCAGGCGTAAACCTCTCCGTCTGTAGCGCCGTCTGCAAAGGTATGGAATAGCGCAAGCGCCGCCGCAAGCTCGCTTTTACCGTTTTTCTTAGGTATCTCAAGATATAAATATTGGTATTTGCGCAGTGCTTCATCGCGCAATGTACCGTAAAACTGTGATATAGCTATTTTTTGCCAATTTAAAAGCAAAAATGGCTGTCCGTAAAAATCATCGCCATGCTTTAGGCATTCAATAAAGCTTACTGCGTAATCTGCATAGCTTTGTTCAAAGTGCTCACACAATCGGCTGCACCCCCTCACCCCCTTTTTGGTTTTTTAAAAAGCCATTTCTATTTTTTTGCAGTCAACTGCAAAACCGTTTATGCGCGTCTGCCCAAAAGCGCCGCCATCGGGTCATCCTCGGCTTCTTCCTCGGGCTTTTTAGGTATACTTCTAAGCGCCGATGCAATAGTCATAATATTTTCTTTTTCAATGTCAAACATCATTTTGCGCTTAGCCTGTACTTGCTTGTCACAAGCAATAACCTGCTCTTGCATTTTTGTCAGCAGCTTATAAAACTCGCTGTCATTCAGTTCGCAAGCTTCACCGTCATAATAGCGCGCCTCCAGCTTTTCTGCCGAAGCATAAAGGCTTTCGCGCCTTTTTTCAAAGTCATTGCATTCCGCCATAAGCTGCGCGTAGCGGTTTATAACATTTTGGTATAGCGCATCATTTTTTTTAAGGTTTGCAAGCAGCTTGCTTAACCTTAAAAACTCCTTGTGTGCAATGTCGTTTTCCTTTGTGCTCTTCCATTCGCGCAGCGAAACACCGCTTTCAAGGGATTTTTCTGCCTTGCGCCGTGTGTCCAGCTCCGCTTTTGTCCTGTGCGATTTTTGCTCGTTTTCTAAAATAATAACCGGCTTTGGCGGTCGTCCCATTTTTGCCTCACCTCTGTTGCGTTTTCATTTTGGGAGTTTTTTTCTTCTCTCTATGGCTTCATGGTCTTGCCGCGGCAAGCTGTTTTTATGTATAGGCGGGGGGTACTCTTACCTTATATCCGCAAAAACACATTTTTACATGGCTTTATTTGTTACTTTTTTATACACGCAATGTTTTAATATGCTGTTTTCACTAAAAAGCTGTTGTTTTTATGTATAATTTACCTGTTTTTATGTTTAATACTTAGCTTTAGCGTTGCCAAAGCCGCCGTTCTCTTTTGCAGTCTTAGCGCTATGGCAGCTATGGCAAATCGGCTGCCAGTTGGTAATATCCCAAAACAGCTTCATGTCGCCGCAATGCGGCTGTTTGTGGTCCACCTCTGTTGCGGGTGTTTGTCTGTTATGCTTTGCACATTCGGCACACCATGGGTGTTCTGCCAAATAGCACGCCCTGCTCTTTGCCCATTTGTAACCGTAGCCGCGCTTGCTTGCGCTTTCGCGCACGTCCTTTAATGGCGGCATATGCCTTGTACAAAAGGTGCTTGATGTAAGCTCGGTACAGCCTGCGTGTCTGCACGGTTTCAACGGTTTCATCGGCATTTATTTAACACCTCACTTTTTTATATTGCGCGGCAAATTTACCTTTGCAAATATAAAGCAGAGCCGCCATAGCTGTTACACCCGGCGGCTCTGCTTTTACATAAGTTCTCATAATAGAAATATACCACAAACAAAACGAACAAAACGAACAACTTTTATTTTGTCTGCAAATGTAAAAAACGCTCGTGTGCCATTCGCACACTATCTGCCGTGTTACCTCCTCCAATGTGCTTTGCAACCTGTACCCACGAAAAACCGTTTATGTATCGGTAAAAAAGCAGCTGCCGCATTAGACTGTCGTCAATTTCCATAATGGCACGCGTAAGGCGCTCATATTCTATCACACATTTTTCGCGGTTATGCTGTATAAGCTTTGTAAGCTCTGCTATTTCGCGCTTTGTGCGGTTATATTCCGCCGTGTTTACTATTCCGTCCACACTAAAAATGCGCGAATTATACGGATATTCCGCATTTGAGCCTTTTACAGTGTCGGCAGCTTTTTCTTTTTCTGTACACACCTTTAAGCTGTCAAGCTGGTGCTGCTGCATTATAATTTCTCGTTTTAGATAATATAGCTGTGACAGCTCGCGCTTTGTTAATGCAAACAAATAAACTGCCTCCTATCTGAAGTTAAATTATCTCTATATTTTTTCTTTTAAGCTGTCTATAATGCTTAAAGCCGCCGTGTAAAGCTTTTTGCCTTGCTCTTCATCTTCCCCGCCAACCCTCGCTATACAATGCCCCGCCTTGTCGGCAAGCTCCTGCATTTGCTCAAAAATTACATTAAGCTGCACAAGCTCGTTGTTTGCTGCCATGCTTAGGCGCTTTTCAAGCTCTGCCGCTCGGGCAAGTGCCTCTGCCTTTTCGTTTTCTATACTCATAAGGCTTGACTTAACCGCCTCTGCGGCAGCAGCCTTTGCTTTCTCTGCCTCCTCGCTACGTATAGCCTGTAAGACCTCCTCATTAGGCTCTTGCACCGCAATGTCTATTGGGCGGTTCTCTGCTTCTTTAAGCTGCCGTGCAAGTGTTTCTTCGGTTTCGCGGTAGCGTGCCCGCTCGTCGTTTAAGCTTTTGTTCGCTTCAGCTATAACAATCTCTTGTGTTTTTATCAGCTTATTTAAACGCTCTTTTTCCTCTGCAATATGCTCAAGCTCTGTTGACTTATCCTCTTTTTCTTCGCCTAAAATTACAAGCTGTTCGGCGGCTTTATTGTATTTTTCTGTCATTTCGCGCAGCTCACGCACTGTAAGACTTTCCACGCCGTTTTCTTCAACAAAGCCATCTCGCTCCGGCGCCGGAATATTTGTAAGCAGCAGCAGCTTTGTTATTCCAAGCTCAGCGTGCTCGTCTATAAAATGCGGCCCATAGACTTCATAAATTTGTATATAGCTGTAAAGCTGCCTTTGCTCCAGCCCAAGCATTGCCCTGCCATAGTCGGCAAAGCTCGCGTGACCCAGCTCTATATATAATTTATCGTCACGCATTTGCTTTAATTTTTTGCCAATATCACTTAACCCATGCGCCACTATGCGCACATCTGCCTTTATTCCCTCGTGCAGCTCTATTGCCTTTGTGTGCCTGTCTGAGTATGCGGGTTCTGCCGCCGCTAAAGCAATATTTTGTTCTGTAGTTTTTTCCATTTTGTCTTCCTCCTATATTTTTTTATACTGCTATTTGTATGCGCTGTGTTAGCTCCGGTTTTTTTGCCCGCTCTTTTTTCTCCTGCGCTTTTTTAGCTTTAAGCCACTTTGGCACCTGCTTAGTTAAAAAAAGCTGTTCAAAATCTCTTATAAACTGCGGGCGGCTGTGGTTGGGTTGGTCAACATCATTTTTATAGCCGTGGCACTGTATAACGTTGCCTTCTGTACTTATATTAAGTGTGTAATATGGCTCATTTGGCGCTTCCACCCTGCGTATAAGCAAAACATGTGTTCTCATTGTGCGCACTCTGTCGGCGTAACCCGCTACGCAATGCTCTAGCACTTCGCCCTCATGTATAAGCTCCTCACGGCTTTTTACAGGACGAACAAGCAGCTTGCCATCTGTAAAGCACAAAGCCTTTAGTGCATTATATTGTTTTTCCCACTCGGCATTTTGCGCCGCACAGCGCTTTTTGTCCTCCAGCTTAATTTGCTCGCGGAGTAGCTTTGTTACTTTGTCGTGCGCCTTTTTAAGGTTTGGCGGGTATAGGTTATATTCTGATGTAATATCATAATTAAGCTTAGCTTCTGCATCAAGAAAATCTTTCCACTCGTAAAAAACGTGATTATAGCTTGTATTATTTTGGTAAGCTTTTCGCTTTTGATATTTTAAATATTTTATCACCCTTGCAATTCCCAAAGTGTCCAGCTTCTTTTGACTATCTTCCGTCAATCCTGCATAAAAATTTATCATATCAGTGCCGTTTTCGTCTTTGTTAAGTGTTATGCCATAGGGCTTTAACTTTTTATAAACAGCTATTTGCTTGCCGCTTAGCTGCAATGCCGCTATTTTTTCAAGCTCCGGCTGTGTCACACGTAAAATGTCGCGCGGGCGCTGTGCGCTCCAGTTAAAGCGGCTTACCTCTGCATAATGGTTTACTTTTTCGTACACAAGGTTGAACAGCCCACAGCCCAGCAGGTGCTCAATTCCACTGTGCTTTACGTATTCGGCAAGGTAACAAAGCGGCTTAGAGCTTTTGTTTTTTTCCGTGCAAAGCTCCATATAATCATCAAGGTGGCTGTGCTCGGCGCAGGTACCTGTAAAAAAGCCCTGCGCGCGCGGGTAGCTGTCATAATAAAAGCAGCCCTCTGTTACCCTGTTTGCCTTTGTCCATATAAATTCTTTGCCATAGCGCCGAAAGCCATCGTACTCGGAATAAAATTTATATGCCTGTCCGTAATTAAAATAAAACCTTTCTATTTCACAAAAACGCGTGTGTATATTCTCTGGTGTGCATGTGTAATCGCGCCATACATTAAAAATTCGTGCAAAAACAGCCGTGCCGGTTTTACCCCACACCAAATAATTACATTCTTCTACAAGCTTACTGCGCGAAATATTCCGAGCCATCGCCGTAACCTCAGCGCCGCAGTATGGGCAGATGTATTCACCTTTATGTTGCGGGATATCATATAATTCGCTTTCTTTCTTGCAGTGTGTGCAATAGCCAAAGTAGCTTTGTTTAGCAACACCGGTAAGCGGGTTTTTGCTTTTTTTGCGGCAATAAAACAGGTAGCGGCTCTTGCGCATCGGGCCATCTAATATTTGCTCCTCAATATCGTTTGGCAATGGCGGCAGCGCTGATATCACCTCCGCTGTAGTAAGCCTGTTCAACTGCGATTTTGCACTTTGCTTTGCAAAAAGCCTTTCATTGCAATTGTTTTCTATTGCTTCAAAAGTGTTTTTTGCCGTTTTGTCGCCATAGAACTTTATCCCCACCCGCTCATGTTTTTTATCGGCAATAAAAGTGTCATAGATGCTTATTTCGCTATAGTCATTTTGCGGCAGCTTTATTCTTTGTATTGAGGTGCTCACCCACTTTCCGCTTTCGTGCATTTTGACTATATACTTCTCTTTGGTACAATAGGCTGTACAATATGGTGCTTTTGTTGAACGGTTAAAAAAAGTTGCGACAAGTATGCACCCGCTGCCATATTCAGCTGTTTTTGCCGTCATAATAAGCTGGTACTGCTCTTTTAAGCCTTTAATCTTTGGGCATGGCTCCTGTGGTATTGCTTCAAGCACTTTTTTAACAAATTTCATAATGCCGCCCCCTTATGCCATAAGGTCAAATAGCGATATTGTTTTTGGCTTGTTTACTGTGCGCTCCGCCTTAGGTATTCCATAAAACGCGCGTATAAGAACATCTGCTTCATCGGGGAAAATAACGCTTTTTCCACCGCTTTTATGCTTGCTTGCAAAGGCATCAAAATTTTGTTCCAGCTTTTTTAAGTTAAGGTCTTCGTTTTGCAAATCCTGCGCCACAAGCTCTGCCGCGCCCTCGGTTTCTGCTATAATCTCCTTTAGCTGCCGCGCAAGTAGCCTCATATGGCTGCGCTCCGGCTCTGCCGATATTTGGTCGTCTATCATTGCGTATACTTTTTCATTTGTCATTTTCAATTCGCTCCTGTCATATAATTTTGATACCGTGCCTTGTAGGTTTTAATTTTTATAAACGCATAGCGCTGATATGCAAGCCCTGTAACCTCGCAAACTCCATTTACAAGCGGCAAAGCAGGGTCAAACATATAGCCCTTTGGCGGCTTAGGAACTTTACGCCATGCTTTGGCATCTACCACATTGCTTTTTGTTTCGGGTTTTTTTAAGCTTCGGCTTGCAAAATAGCGTTTGCCATTTTCGCCCGCCTTACGCAAGGTCAAGCTTGTCTGCTTTATAATGTAATTTGAGAGGTCTTTATACTGCCCGTCGCTCCAAAGAGAATAAAACCTAGCTGTGCCAAGGCTCACCCATTCTTTTTTTCCGTCGGCATTTGTGATGCGCCGCTTAAATGCCGACGTTACAAAGCGTGTGTCAATATGGCTTAAAACAATATGGTGATGCACAGCTCCCTTTTCTCCTATCTCGGTTGCTCCGATGTATTTTATTTCTATACCCTGCTTTTTCGCATCTTCACGCAAGCGGCGAAGCACCAGCTTTAGTTCAAGACGGGCCGATGCTATATCGAGCGGGCGCAAGCTTTTTTTATACGTAAGCACCACATGGTAATCATCATTGCAAAAGTTTGTGTTTATAAGCTGCCTAAGTGTGCGCTCGGCGTTAATTTGATTTATCTTTTGTACTGCACTCGGCGTTGACCCTATATTTTCACAACGAGGTATGGCGTGCCCATATCTTGATGACTGCGTTTTTTGTACTTCGATTGTTTCGCCGGCAACTGTCGTTTTAATTATGTACTGATTTTTATACTTCACGGCATTTTCTCCCTGCCTCGCGTCGGGCGATATTTTAATAGCTTTATCAGGGTTTAAAAGCGCCCAACAGCGCCATTTTTTAGCTTGACAAATGCCGCCATATTTGCTACAATAAAGTAACAAACGGCGGCTTTTGTCGCTTGCTTAAACAACCTGTTTTGCACTTTGTGGGTGGTAAAGACAGGTTGTTTTTTTATATCTATTTGTCAAGGTTCATTTTCCTCACTTTTTTCGGTAACCCATACACCGCGCTTTGTACGGTATAAGCTTATGTAGGCATTGCCCGCGTTTTGCCGCACACATATTTGCACAGCATTTGGCAGCCCCGCGCTTTCCGGCAAACTCAAGCTTTGTACAGCACGGCAAAGCTCACGCTTAAAAACTTCAGAGCTATACGGCTTACCCACCCGCTCACAGCTTTTTGCAGTTGACTGCAAAACAGCACTTTTACCCTGCATTTTATTTTTCCTCCCCCGTATATCGGTTTTTTCCCTCATGCTCCAGCATATCTCCAATGCGCCGGCGCACATGACAATCAAGCGTAACTATAAAGCAGCTCCATGCTTCTAAAGGGTTTGTAAAGCTTATTGCCTTTCCGCTATCTCCGCTGTGCACAAGGTATTCATCGCCGTGCTGTAAAAGCGTTACCTCGCGACAGTGGTACAAAAGCTTGTCCCCGCTTTTCACTTCGCACATGGAAGTCTCCCCGTTTCCCGCTCCTCCACCGCTGCGGCTATGCAATTTTGCGAAACCTGCGCCCTGCTGCCCACCCACAAAAACCGCAGGTGTAGCATTCTCTGTAAGCAATAACCCCAAAGCCCCGCCATACAGGGGGTCCACCTGTACAAGCGGCAAAGCTCACAATAGCTGTGTAATACCTCATATTTCATATGCCTGTCCCTCTTTTCGATAACCGCTTTAAAGCGGCTTTTGTTGGTTTTGCGTTGGGTCTGACATCAGCATTTCGGCAATAATGCGCTTTACCACAAACGGTATTTTGTCGATATCAAGCTTGTAATCTTTTATATCGTCAAGCACCGTTCCGTCTGCCATAATATGCCGTATTTTGCCTATTTTGTGCGGTATTTTTTCTTTCAACTCTATCACCTCCGTTCATTATATGGTCTTGCCAATTTGTCCTATGTTGTTTTTTTGCTTGCAGCTTTTATATACTCACAAGCCTATAAAGCTGCATTAATCAGTCGCATTTTGCCACCTCGTTATCAAATATTGTGCCGGTGACTTCAAGGCTTTCACAATGTCCAATTAAGTAAGTATTTATATGCCCGTCGCAATGCTTAACCATAAATTCAAAACAAGCCATTCGAGAGTTATACCTAACAATGCCTGTTTCCTTATCCTTAAATCTAACCCATTTTGCCTTGTCACCCTCGAATAGCTTCTTGCCGTTACAGTCGTTTAAGCCTGTGTACTGCCCGACGGTTGAGGGTATAACAACATACATATCACCGTCAGCAGTAGTAATATATGCCCTTTGTATTGTATTGAGCCAATAGTAGCCATATACCCACTCGCCTTGAACCTCTTTACCAACAATGATTATCGTTGTTGTGCCGTTTTCGTCCTCGTGAAAGCCACGGAATAATATTTCTCTAGATATTTTTGTTCCCCTCATATTCCTATAAATCTGCACTTGTCAGTAGCATTTTGAGCCACATAATTTAATGCAATCTTTGCAAGCATCATATCGTTCATAAGTTCTTCTGCATCCTGCTTGCCTTGTCCCTCATAATTTAATTTTTTAAGCTGATTAGCAAAGATTGGCGCAATAATGTTCAGTCGTTCTGCCACTCCCAGCCACGCTTCTTTAGGTAGCTCTTGCCCTATAGTGATTTTTGTGTTATTCATTCTTGTCCTCACTTTCTTCTGCCTCCACCCTTTCAAATTCAATTACCCATACCCACTGGTTAGCTTTCCAGCCGTAGCGGTCAATGTCTTGCTTTTTAACGGTGCTATCCCATAAATCGGCAAAATTGCTGCGAATATCATCGAGTAACCCACATTCAGTGCCGTTATCCTCGTCTACATCGGAGCAGCACGGGTATCCGTAATTTTTAATGCACTGCCTGCAATGCTCTCCGATGTCAACGCCCTCGGCAGATATCTTTGTAGCGTGGTCAATATCGCATAACCTCTCAGTATGGATATCGGTCACACGCAGGAATAGGCGCGCGGCATCTTTCGGCATATGGATAGATGGACTCCATATATAATCATTAGCTACCAAATCAACAGGTATTCCAATTTCGACCTCGTCGGCGGCCCGATGCAAAGGAAAATCAGCTTTGTACCAATATGGATACCCTTCACCAGATGGGTCACTCCACGTTTCACGCACCCACAAAATATCGCCCACTTGATACGGTGCTGTGCATAAGTACCTAATACACGTGTTATCCGATATGTTAGGTCTTTCAACTCGGACAGGGTCGTTTAAAGCATGTTCTACATATTTCAGCTTTATCACTCGCCTTGTACAGCTTTTTTTGCCATTTAAAATTGCTTTTACCATTGCGGTATTAAATAAAATCGGCTTTGCTTTTTGCAATAATTCTTCTCTATTCATCTTTTACCCTTTCTAGCGTATACCCAAACGGCTCAATGCCTAATTCTTTGCACTTGTCTATGCAGCTTGTTTGCCCCAATGTAGGCAGTAAAATGTCATTAACTACTACCCAGTTATGTGCACGCTTTCTGTACGTTTTCGGCATATTACGGATAAAGCTTTCAAGCACTCGCAGTTCTATTTGCTTAATTTCCGCACGCTGCTGTTCAATTATTTCTTTAATTGCTCTTGGCGCGCAATCGTCTAAAGCACGGCATAAATTTTGACAAAGACAATCGCTACAAGCATTATCATTATCGCAATCACTCATATAGCCGTTCAGCCATTCTATTATCTTTGCTTTTTTCATTTCATCTCTTGGCATGGTTTTTTTCACTATCCTTTCACCACATACGCATTTGTGCCTCATCTACCGCCGGCGGCTCTTGTTTTGCCCGCTCGCAGGCGTGTGCTTTCTGTACGTTTTCGGCATATTACGGATAAAGCTTTCCATCCGTAGCGGCTGTTTCGGTTTAATAAAAACTTTTTTGGAAACTTCATTTTCTTGCGGTATAATGGTCTTAACAGCTATGCGGCTGAAATGACGAGAAAGAAGGATTGTTATGACTAGAAAGTTCAGATGTACTGTGGAGGGTGACTGCCCTTACACAGGTACCTTGCAAGCGATTGAAATTAACTACTTTGAAGTTCCCATGAGTGGCACACTTGGCATGGACTACAAAAAAGATGCCTATTCATGTGCCTTGTCTGATGAATGTCCATACCCCGAGCGTGACAAATATCACCGTTGCCCTGTGTATATCAACGCTCCAAGTCGACCATGCTAACCTGCACCGAAGAATGAGTGAGTAGCGGGTGCATCACCGAAACCCAATCAAATGAACAGCTTTTTGCATAGCGGCAGGTTTGGCAGGGTTCTGCAAAATCTGCCGTTTTGCCGTGTGTTGACTGTGCACGAAACACCAGTATATGCTGTGTCATGCAGTCGACCGCTTTGACTTCTTCTTGTTTAAACATATCCACCGCCTCCTTTCGTGTGGTTTAGTTCGATTTTGTATAATTTAATAGCTGTTCTGGAGTAATTCCAAGCACCTCACACAATGTAAACATCTCATTAGCATCTAACTTTCTGCTTTTATTCAAAATAGCAGAAAGCTTAGCCGCCGTTAGCTGTGCCTTTTGAGCAATTGCAATTTGTTTGTAGCCGCCGTTTACAATGATCTCTTTAAGGGTTTCTCTAACATCGCACATAATCTTACCTCCGTTTCTTAACTCAATATTTGAGTGTATCTACAGTATATCACTCATTATTTGAGATGTCAATACTTTTCTACTCATTTTTTTAGTTTTGTCCTTGACATTCGATATTTTTGTGAGTATAATAAATACATATAGTTTAGGAGGTATTCTTTTGACAAAGGAAGAAATAGGCGCAATATTAAAGGATTTACGCTTGCAGAGTGGCAAAACTCAACAACAAGTAGCTGAAATAATAAATAGAAAACAGCAAATAATAGGTCACTGGGAAACTGGCTACTCTCAACCAGATGCAAATACATTGTTTGTATTATGTAATCTATATGGTGCTTCTATTGATGAAGCATTTGGTTTTACAGGTAGAAAAGTGTCTTTAGTATTAAGCAATGTTGAGAGCGCAATTATTCATAACTACCGTTCTTTGAATAAAGAGGGACAAGAAAAAATAGTTGAGTACATAGACGATATTGTTCAATCTAGCAAATATAAAAAACTTGATCAACTTCGCATGGGTCTTAAAGAAAATGCAAAATAGGCATAGAAATAGCCCTCCAACCGATGATGGCTAGTGGGGCTTTTTACAATAAACTATATGCAAAAGAGGAATAATAATTATGGATTTTATCGCAATTGATTTTGAAACTGCAAATTCAGAGCGAACAAGTGCTTGTTCGCTCGGTATAGCTGTTGTTGAGGACAATGTAATTGTTGATACGAAATCATTTTTAATTAAGCCAGTGCCATTCTATTTTCATCCGTTCAATGTTGGCATACACGGGATAACCGACGATGATGTAAAAGATGCTCCAGTATTTTCAGAATTATGGCAAGAGTTATTGCCTATTCTTGAAAATAAAATTGTAGTGGCACATAACGCCTCTTTTGATATAAGTGTTTTGCGCCGAACGCTTGAATATTACAACATTATTTTACCAAGGATTGATATACTTTGCACTTATCGTTTATCTCAGCATATTTTTCCTAATGCCGGAAGCTATCGCCTTAATGTGATATGCAAGGCACTCGGCATTGAACTGGATCACCATGATGCTTTATCTGATGCTAGTGGATGCGCTAAAGTGCTATGTTACATACTTGATAAGTACGACATTGAAACGTTGGATGACCTACGCAATCAGTTTAATGTGTCGCCGGGTTATATTAGAGAGCAAGAGCGTTATTCACCCTGTAAACTGCCGCATATTCCTAAATTAAACAAGAAAAAAGTAATTCACGAACTTCCCGAACTTGATGTTACATATATTGATGATGATTTTGCAGGAAAGAACTTTGTTTTCACTGGGACACTACTATCTATGTCACGTTCTAATGCACATGAAATTGTTGCTTTAGGTGGTGGAACGCCACAAAACAGTGTTACGAAGGCTACTAACTATTTGGTTGTTGGTTTGCAGGATTATAGGACTTTACATGGTGAGCTGAGTTCTAAAATGAAAAAGGCCTATTGCTTAAAAGAGGCGGGGCAAGACATTCAAGTAATTGTTGAAGATGAATTTATGGCAATGATAGATGATGAACTATACAATAAATGCGGTTTTATGACCGTTATATAAAATATTGTTGGAGGTATGGTACTGTGGATAACATAGATATTGTGCAAGAAATATCCAACCGCATTTCAGCCATCTACGAGCTTGCTATTGGTGATTGTAACATGTTGGAAAATAAAGATGGTTCTGTTTCACTTATGCTAAGAAGCAAGTTAGTTATGCGCTTATGTCCGCATAAGAAACATCCCTTTTTACTAACAAATGAAGCATATGCTAATATAGTGTCCGGTTGTGGATTTACCTTTTCAAAAACAAAATTATCCCCGAATTTTGTTAAAGTGATATTTGGTGACTTGCGACTTGACCGTAATGCAATAAATTTAATTGAAAAAATTTTATCAAGAGCGATTGAAACATATACAGATGGTAGCTTTGGTTGTTGCCATCGCTATGTTGAATGTTCTAATAATTTGAAATGCACACATCCCGACAAATTGTATTCCAGTGCGTGCCAATATAAGCATAATTTAATGAATGGTAAAATTTTTTATGGAGTAAATGCAACTATTCCAACGAAATAAAAGCCGCCCTTTTTTAGGACGGCTTTTAGCAAATTAAAATTATATTAAGGCGGTAACACCGTGGCAAACGATAAAAAAACAATGGTTTTCGGTTATGTTCGTGTGTCAACCGAAAACCAGCTTGAAAACTACAGCATAGACGAACAGGTGCAGCGCATAACGTCATACTGCCGCGCTAAAGGCTGGGTGCTGCTTAAAATTTACACAGACGGCGGCTTCTCCGGCGGCAACATAAACCGCCCCGCTCTGCAACAAATGCTATCCGCTATACGCGATGGCAAGGCGAGCACCGTTGTTGTGTACAAGCTGGACAGGTTAAGCCGCAGCCAAAAAGACACCCTTACATTGATAGAAGACGAGTTTTTAAGCAACAACGTAGATTTTGTATCTATAAACGAAAACTTTGACACCTCCTCTCCTTTCGGGCGAGCAATGATAGGTATATTGTCAGTTTTTGCACAGCTTGAAAAAGACCAAATAACAGAGCGCTTTACAATGGGGCGAATAGGCAGGAGCAAGGCGGGGTACTTCCACGGAGGCGGCAATATTCCGCTGGGCTATAATTATGAAGACGGCAACCTAGTTATTAATGAATACACGGCAATTCAAATAAAGCAGATTTACAATTTATTTCTGGGCGGGAAAAGCATCAATGCAATTTGGCATATAATGGAAAAGCAATACAACGGAAAATGGAGCGCCTCAAAGATAAGAATTATTTTAACAAACAGCCTTTATATCGGAAAAGTTAAATTTGCCGGCACAGAGTACGATGGCAAGCATCAGCCAATTATATCAAGTGAAATTTATAATTCTGCAAATAAACTGCTTTTTTCGAGCGAACGGGAATGCAAAAAGACAACATCACAAAAGACGCCATTTCGCGCAAGCTTTTTGCTTTCAAGCCTTATTGTATGCTCACGTTGCGGCGCACGTTACAGCGGAAACCATGGGTTTTATAAGTGCTATAGCAGGTCAAAAAGCAGCAAAAAATTTATAAAGGACCCAAGCTGTATGAATAGCAACTGGGTAATAGATGAGCTTGATGCGGCGGTAGTAAGTGAGATACGGCAGCTTTTGGGTAACACCGCACTTTTTGAGCTGGCAGTTGCAAGCACAGAAAACAGCGAAATTACAATTGATAAAAAGGCTGTTCAAAAAGAGATAAAATATACAGAAAATCAAATTGATCGCCTTATAGACCTATATCAAGTGGATGCTATACCGATGAACATTTTAACAACACGTGTAAATGAGCTTAGCGACAAAAAAACTGCGCTCGAAGCACAGCTTAACAAAAACATAGAAACGCCAAATGACAAACGAAAAATCTTTGCCGAAAATATACAGCGCTTTGCAAGCAGCTTTGACACATCTCCGCTTGAAACAAAGCGCTTACTTATAAGCAGTTTGGTTGAAGCTGTAGTTATAGACGGCGACGATTTTAATATAAAATGGCGTGTTTAATTATATCTGCAAAATTGTATCTACTATGCACATAGTAAGCGCCTGCTTGCCGCAGGCAGAGCATTTTTTAAAGCTGTTATCTAAATTAAAGGCAACACGCGGCAGGTAGCCCAAGTCCTCTAGGAGGGTAAAGAGCGGGAAGAATATTGCCATTGGCGGAAGCATTACAGCCACAACCCACGCCAACACCCTATAGACCCCAAGTACTACCGCATCATGCAGCCATTGCGGTGTACCAACCCATAAAAAAAAGCTGCTAAGCTGCTGTTGCAGCCAAAAAAAGCATTTACTTAGCATTTGAGATGGATAATTTGCCCCTGCTATCGTAAGCCAAAATATGAACCCCAAAAGTATCAGCATTACAGGTATTCCCGTGGCGCGGCTTGTAAAAATTCGGTCCAGCGCTCTGTCCCTGTTACTGCAAGCATCGTTTTCAAAAATGACAGCATCTCCGCATACGCTCTCTGCTGTAAGCAAAATGCAAGCCACTATACTATCCCGCAATTTTTCACCGCTCAGCCCCTGTTCTGCAAGTACAGCATGGGCAACAGCAAGCTTTTCTGCTATTTCGTTATTGTCTAAAAAAATTTTATCAAAGCTATGCTCCAAGGTTTTTTTTATGGTATCATCATAGTCCAAAAGTCTAAGTGCTACCCAGCGTGCAAAAAGCTTATCCTTAATATATTGTTCTACACATGGCTCTACAATGGCTATTGCAGCCTCTATGGCTTTGTTGTAATGCGGTGTTAAGGGCTTTACCCCGCTTGCCGCCGCCTTTTCTACTGCCCGCATAAGCTCTGTAAGTCCTTTTCCTCCACGTGCGGCGGTACCCACGACCGGCACACCTAAATTTTGCGAAAGCTGCTTTAAATCCACCTTAATGTTCTTTTTTTTGGCTTCGTCCATAAGGTTTACACAGACTACAACATGAGGTGTAAGCTCCATAATTTGCAAAATAAGGTTCATGTTTCGCTCTAAGCAGGTGGCATCACACACAACTACAACGGCGTCTGCACCCCCAAAGCACAAAAAATCTCTCGCAGTTTCTTCATCTGTACTATGTGCCATAAGAGAATATGTACCGGGCAAATCTGCCAAAATGTAATTTTTACCCTCGAAATTACAATTACCATATTCTAGCTTTACGGTTTTGCCCGCCCAGTTGCCTGTGTGTTGCCTCATACCTGTAAGTGCATTAAAAACTGTTGATTTACCTACATTGGGGTTGCCCGCCAAGGCTATAATTTTATCATTGGGATTTATTTTTTTTACAGTAAAATCATATATATCTCCTGTAAAATCATCTGCAATATTCATCACCGTTCCCCCGCTCTCGTAAAATTAAGTTTAACCGGCGTCGCTCGCCGACACAATTATTCTTGAGGAATCCTCCGAGCGCAGTGCTATAACCGCACCGCGTATAAGGTATGCAACAGGGTCACCGCTGGGGCTTTTTTGCAAACAGCGCACACTTGTACCAATAGTTAATCCTATATCCTGCAAACGCCGCCTCATACTGCCTGCTAGCTGTAAAGAGCTTACCTGTACAGTTTCTCCCTCTGCCGTTTTATATAATGTAAGGCTTTTTTCATTCATTATCTATATCTCCCATCTATAAAGTATATTTCTTCCCCATTCACACGGTATTCACACACACGAACTATTGCTACTTTTATTTTTATATGTACTTTCATTTATGTAAGTTTTGTTGTATTATACTGGTAGCTAACTAAAAGAAACGATAAGAGAGATGATATATGTGAGAAGAATTTTGTCTGCAATTTTGTCCGCCGCACTTTTGTTTTTATTTGCGACACAAAGTATGGCTGCCACAGCACCTAATACCGAACTGACATATGCAATATCGCAGCTTTACAGCTATAACAGCGCCGACTGTACCTATCACCGCATATTAAGCAGCAGCAAAAACAAAAACATCTTTAAAGAATTGAAAAAAGAATTGCAAAGCTATAAAATTGTAAAAGATGTTAAGCCTGAAGAAAAAACCGAAAAGACATTAGGTTTTTTGGCTAAGCTTTCTAACGGAAATTCGCTGAGCTTTTACCTTACAGAGAACCAACTTTACACAAGCCTTGGCGTTTATAGTGCAACACCGGCGCAGTGCAAGGCACTTTTTGCCAAAGCCGAAGAATTTAACAAAACCGAGGGGATTCCACAGTGGCTTGTTTACATAAACCCAAAACGCATTACATACGTTGACTACAGCGACGACGCGGGCACTAAATTTGAGAGTGCCACAGCCGGTGGTAATAAAGATATTTCGCGCTTATTTAATTCTCTTAGCGTGAAAGCCGGTTTCACCTCTTTTTTATCTACCGATGTCATTGTTGAAAACGAAATGAAGCTTATACTTAATTTTGATTCCGGTGTTGTATATACCATATACATTTTTAAAGACAAGCTTACAGTAGCCTCCAGCGACATGAACTATGCACTGCAATACACCTTGTCAGATGCCGCAAAAGCCGCAAACCTTAAAACAGCGGCTGGAGAAATGTACTGCAAGCTTAATGACAAGCCGCTGCCTGCAAATGTGACACCCGCAAACCCCGATACCGGCAAGCCCGTTATTTGCCTGTACCCCGAAAAGCCCACCGACTGCACCGTAAAACTGGGCTATGACAGCTTTACCTACACCTACCCCGCCTATAACGACGGCTGGCAAATAACAGCTTACCCCGACGGCAGACTTAAAGACAAAACAGGTAAAGAATATTATTACCTGTTTTGGGAGGGCAACAAACAAATAGACTGGCGCTTTGAAAGCGGGTTTTCAGTTGCAGGCAAAGACACCGAAAAGTTTTTGGAGGAAAAGCTAACCTATATGGGGCTTAACCCGCGTGAGCGCGGAGATTTTATAAGCTACTGGGTGCCTCGCCTTAAAGACGCACCCTATAACCTTATAACCTTTGCCGGTGAGCAGTACGAGCAGCTTGCACCGCTTACCGTCACCCCCGCGCCCGATAGCATTTTAAGAGTGCACATGGTTTATAAACCCATTGACGTACCTGCAAATCTTGTAGAGCAAAAGCTTAAACCTTTTACGCGCAAGGGCTTCACCGTAGTTGAATGGGGAGGAACCCGCGCAAGATAAAATATATTAAAAGCGCCTGTCAAGGCGGCACAAAACCGTTTTGACAAGCGCTTTTTTTATTTGGCATATTAAGCAAAAATCTCATCATGCTTTGTTCTAAGAGCTGCAAAGTCGCACATGGCAAGCGGCTTTTGAGAGGGGCTTCGCAATAGCGATGCGGGGTGAAAAGTCCCCATAAGCCACACGCCGTCCTTTTGCACCCAATGCCCATGCTGCACAGTAACCTTAAAGCCCTTGTCTATAATGCTTTGGGCACTTACCCTGCCAAGACACACTATTATTTTTGGTGTCAGCAGCTTTATTTGCCGCTGTAAAAATTCGTTGCAGGCTGCAAGCTCACATGGCTTTGGGTTGCGGTTTTTAGGCGGGCGGCACTTTAGCATATTCGCTATGTAAATATCTTGCTCGCGGCTAAACCCCGCCTGTGTTAGCAGCTCGCAAAGCAGTTTGCCGCTGCGCCCCACAAATGGTTCTCCGCTTTTATCCTCGGCTTCACCCGGTGCTTCGCCCAAAAGCAATATTTTTGCATTTGCGGCACCGTTACCCAGCACCACAGTTTTTCGTTCCTCGCAAAGCCCGCAGGCTCTGCAGTGCAAAACCTCATTGTAAAGTACTTCTAAGCTATCCGTCATAAAAACTACCTCAAAATTAATTATTAAGCGTAATATATTCCGCCGTCACGCACAGCGTTTTCGCAGGCAAATTTTATCTCTGCAAGCCGCCTTATTGCTTTTTCTTCGCTAAGCCCGCTTACAAGCACAACTTTTTCGCGCCCGTAAACCCCTATTATTGAATATATGGACGGCGAAAAAGCGGTGGCATTTTTTTCGCATACTATTTCTATACTTGTAAAATCTTTTGTTATTTTATTGTTGCCGGATTTATAACGGACAAGCATATATATTACCCTCATTCACCGTTAAAATTTGCGAAAAAACGACATAGGACTTGCAGTAAAGCGAAAACTTTTGTATAATAAAACACAGAGCACGAGAAAAATATTTTTTGGAGGTAATTTCTAATGTCTGACAAAATACTTATTGAAACCTCTGCGCGGCATATTCACGTTACAGAAGCCGATTTGGAAACGCTCTTTGGTAAGGGCGCAAAGCTTACACTTAAAAAAGCTTTATCACAGCCGGGTCAATTTGCCAGCACCGAACGTCTTGATGTTGTAGGACCTAAAAAGACAATATCCGGCGTTTCTATACTTGGGCCGACACGCGCCGCCACGCAAGTAGAAATCTCATTTACCGACGCACGCACGCTTGGAGTAACAGCACCATGCCGCGAATCAGGCGATATTTCAGGCAGTGCAGGCTGTAAGCTTGTAGGTCCTTGCGGAGAAATTGAGATTAACGAGGGCGTTATCGTTGCAAAAAGGCACATTCATATGACACCTGCAAGCGCCGCCGAATATGGTCTGTGCGACAAAGAAATTGTAAAAGTAAAGTGTGAAAACACAGGACGCGCACTTGTATTTGATGACGTTGTAGTGCGTGTTTCAGATAAATTTGCACCGGCAATGCACGTTGACACCGATGAAGCAAATGCCGCAGCCGCCTTTGGCGAATTTTACGGAAAAATAATAAAGTAAAGCTTACAATTTACATAAGCAACCTTTACTAATATTTGCAAAACACCCGCAGTTTTCTTTAAAAAGAACTCTGCGGGCTTTTTTTATTTATTCTTTTTACGTGTAAGCACAAGACCCAAAACCACAAGCAAAAGTGCACCTACACCTATGCAAATGGCAAGCACCACATTAGAATGGTCCCCCGTGTCGGGGTTGGCAAAAGCAAAAGCAGGCACAGCCAGTAAGATAAAATTAAAAACAAAGGTTGCTGCCAATAAGAATATTTTTTTAAGCCTATACATCAAAAAGCTCCTTTTAAACAAATTATATCAGTTTAGTTTTAGATATGACAATTGCTTTATTTTCTTCAAACTATACCAGTATAAATTGTATGCAAAAAACTGTCAAGCCCGCTGAGTAATATTTAAGAAATTATACACAAAACGCCGCATATAAATTTGTTATAACCGATATTTTATTTATCTATAATTGTTGTGCAATTAGAACTTAAAAAAAATATCAGATTGCGGTGAAAGAATGAAACAGGTGAAGGCTTTTTTTTTAAACGCCGTGCTGCTTACGGCAACGTCTCTTTTTATGCGCACCGTAGGCATGGGCTTTGGGGTGTACCTTGCGGGCAAAATAGGGGCGGCAGGGCTGGGGCTTTACCAGCTTATAATGTCAGTTTACACCTTGTCCGTAACTCTTGCTTGCTCCGGCATAAGCCTTGCCGCTACGCGCCTTGTTGCCGAGGAGCTTGGACGTGACAACGAAACTGGGGCAAAAAAAGCTATGCGGCGCTGTCTTTTTTACAGCGCTTTTTTTGGTACGGCAACAGGAACAATGCTGTTTTTTTGCGCCGAACATATTGGGCTTGTGTGGCTTTGCGACAGACGAACTATAGCCTCGCTGCGCATTTTAGCTTTAAGTATGCCGTTTATAGGTATGTCATCTGCAATGAACGGCTACTTTACCGCAGTACGTCGCGTGTTTAAAAGTGCCACGTCACAAATATTAGAGCAAGGCTTAAAAATAGCTTTTACTATAATAGGGCTTACTATGCTTTTACCACGCGGGCTTGAATATGCCTGCTTTGCTATAGTGGGCGGAGGCGCTTTAGCAGAGGCGTGTTCATTTTGTTACTCTCTGCTGCTTTTTTTGCATGACAGCCGCCGTTACCGTACAAGCCGCGCAAAACAGCCTGGGCTTAGCAAAAGGCTTTTTGGCATTTCGCTACCCGTAGCTTTTTCGGCATATGCACGCAGCGGGCTTTTAACTATAGAGCATATGCTTATACCGCGCGGTCTTAAAAAATATGGGGCTTCTTCTGAGTCAGCGCTTGCCTCGTATGGGCTTTTGCAAGGCATGGTACTGCCTGTCGTTTTGTTCCCCTCCGCCGTTTTACAGTCACTAGCAGGGCTTTTGGTGCCCGAGCTTGCCGAATGCCGCGCACAGTGCCGTTACGTTCGCATAAATTACATCGTTGGACGCATTTTTAAGCTTAGCTTACTTTTTTCTATAGGAGTAGCGGGCATTATGGCGTGCTTTGCAGATGAAATTGCACTTGCGGTTTATAAAAACACCTCTGCCGCCTCGTATATACGCATTTTATCGCCGCTTATACCGGTAATGTACCTTGACACTGCCGTAGACGGTATGCTTAAAGGACTGGGTGAGCAGCTAAGCTCAATGCGTTATAATATATTTGATGCTGCGTGCAGCGTCATATTAGTTTACCTATTAATACCGCATATGGGTATTAAAGGCTATATTTGCACAATTTTTTTTACAGAGCTTTTAAACTCTGCACTTTCGGCTTCGCGGCTTATAGCCGTAACCCAGTTTAAAATAAACTTGAGAGATTGCTTATTTAAACCGATTTTTGCTGTAATGCTTTCTGCCTTTACAGTGCATTTACTGTTTTATAATATATATTTTAAGTGTGTAGCCGTCACAATTTTAAAAATTTTTATCGCCGCTTGCGTTTATCTTATTTATTTGGTTCTTTGCCGCTCTATAAGCACAGATGATGTAAAATGGGGCATTTCAATTTTAAAATAACAATAAAACTATGCACTTTCGCTAAGCTTCATTACAGCCACAGTTATATCGTCATCTTGCCCGCCGCTGCAACGCAGCCTTGCCGCTTTTGCAATCTCATCTGCCATCTGCTGTGCCGAAAGCCTGCGTGAAATTCTTATTTGCGGAAAAAGCCATTCGCACCCCGTCATAATAACTCCGTCAGAAACCATTACTATAATGTCCCCCGCACAAAGCGTCATGGCACTTTTTTTAAATTCTACTCCACGCAAAATCCCCGCAGGCATAGACATTTCTTCTACCTTGCTTATAACAGACGAGCGCATAATGTAGCTGGGCGCAGCACCCGCTTTTAATATTTCGGTTTTACCGCTGTATAAGTCCACACACGCAATATCGACTGTTGAAAGAGATTCCTCGTTGGACTTAACCAAAAGCGCCGAGTTTACCATTTTAAGCGCCGCATCAAACTCAAAGCCGGCGTTAATAAGCTTTGTAAGAAGACTTACAGTCATGGCAGCATCTATAGCCGCCTTTCCGCCGCTGCCCATACCGTCACTTATAAGCATATTTGCCCGCCCTTTATTATCCATAAAAAAATCTGTACAATCTCCGCAAAGCTTTCCGCCGCCAAATGATGACTGTGCCCTGCCGTAGCTAGCTGTTAAAGCCGCTTTTTCGGCAAATTGAAGCCGTGCCTCACCGTTTACCTCACAAACAACAGGCATTGCAAAATTAGTTTCGCACATGGCAGAAAGCTCTGCGGTAAGCTCTGCTATTGGCAAACGCTGAAGCTTAAAGGATGGTAGGGTAACCTCTATATATAGCCTTCCAAATTTATCCTCGTAGCTTGAAGCGGCTGTCGGTTCTGCCTTACTTCGCAAAAATAAATCAGATATTTGGCGGTTTTTTCTATTATCAATCTCATATATCTGCGAAAGCTCCTCTGCTAAGGCTGTAAGCATCATTGACATTCCGTCAAACTGGTCTGTTACCACGCCCCTTATCTCGGTAACCCTTCTCCTTGTTCCCACACGCTGTACATAGACATTATATTCGCTGTTTACAGCGTGAACAAGCTCTGCCTTGTGCATACAGGCATCGCCCAGGGTACCGCTGATATCCTCCTCGGTTATTTTTCCTCGACGGCGCAGAGCTTCTCCAAAGTGGTTAATACTGTCCATATTCGACGAAAAACCCGCGCCCCAGCACTGCGCTTTTTGAGTGCAAGCTCCGCAGGCAGCATCTATACTTTTGTTATATACACTGTTTATATCGGCGGGCTGCAAGATTTGCAGCTTGTCCGAAACCTGCTTTGTCGTTGCAGAAATATCGGTGAGTGCTCTTGCCGCAAAATAAAGCTTGCCCAGCATTATGTCCTTTGCAGTTTGCGTAACTGCATCAGTTTTTTCTCTGCGCGCAAGCATAAGCTTGTCGGTAAAGCGCGGCGGTACAAGCACAAAAACCGCACTAGCTAAAAACACCTCGTACATGACACCGGTTGCAGAAAATTCGTTGCCTAATACAAGCGAAACAATACCGTTTACCAAAAGAAAAACTCCGGCACAGGCAAAGCTTCCAAAGCCGGCAAACATACCCGCAACAAGCCCTCCAAAGCCATAAGCTGCCGCCAAAAATGTAAAGCTGCTGCCTAAAAGCCCCATTGCCGCACCCGCAGCCACACCTGCAACAGCCCCTGCCGATTCTCTGCCGTACTTTGCACAAAGCAGTATAACTATAACAGCCACCACACGACCCACAGACAAACCGCCTATTGTAAAAGTACCAAGAGCCATCATAGCTATTGCAAAGGTTATTATAAGGCACGATAAATCCGCAGGAGGGAGAGAAAGCATATTTTCGCGATGCTCGGTTATTTTTAGGCTTTGCTGCATAAAAAACGTAGTACCCGCCGCCAATGCAGCCTCCGAAACCCCAAGCACGGCATCGTATGCCGTAAGCCCGCTTACAGAGAACACCGCAAAATCGGCAGACATTACCGCAAGGAGTGTAACTACAGGCACAGTAATGTTATTGTAACGCTCGCCAAAAGCGCTGTCACCTATAACCCAATTAGCCGCCAGCATAAGCACAACCGCCACAATGTATTTTATATTTGATGTGGGATTATATGAAAAAGTATAGCCTAAAACAGCCCCCGCCGCCGCCGCCAATGAGTTTTCGCGCTTAACAGATGCCGCAAAGCTTACTCCAAACGGTGCCATTGTACCAAAAATAAAAGCATTCGCCATGATAAATGCGCCCAAAGCACAAACTCCGCTTTCTATCACCGTGCTTTTTTGCATAAAAACCTTTTTAATGCGCTGACCAAAAGAAATTTGCTGTGTTAATACCTTCATTTTTTAATATCCCCCGGCATATAATATAAGATTTGCTGTTTATACCTTTTATATTATTACAATTGATAAGAAAACATTGTCGTACGGGGTAAGCAAAATAGCATGAAGATAAACGAAAAACGCCGTATAAACCTCTTTTCACATTGACAAGTACGCACAATTTGGGGTACAATAAAACACAGCGGCAAAGTTTTTTGCCGTAGTACGGCGGGCACAAAAGCCCGCACCAAAAGGATGGTATAACTTATGAAGCTAGACGGTGTTCGCACACGTTTTGCCCCAAGTCCAACAGGATATATGCACGTAGGTAACCTGCGTACCGCGCTTTATGCTTATTTAACGGCAAAAGCCGCAAACGGCAAATTTCTTTTGCGCATAGAAGATACAGACCAAGAGCGTTTTGTAGACGGCTCTTTAGATATTATTTACAACACACTGCGAGAAACCGGGCTTTTATGGGACGAAGGACCCGATATTGGCGGGCCTGTGGGGCCGTATGTACAAAGCGAACGCATGGGTATGTTTAAAGAATATGCTTTAAAGCTTGTCGAAAACGGCTCTGCTTACTACTGCTTCTGCGACAAAGAACGCCTTGAAGAAGTGCGTGTTTTGCAAAAAGCCTCCGGTCAAATTACACATTACGACGGGCATTGCCGCGACCTTAGCGCAGAAGAAACAGCTAAGCTTTTGGCGGCGGGAACCCCATATGTCATTCGTCAAAGAATGCCAAAAACAGGCACTACCACGTTTAATGATGAGATTTTTGGAAATATATCTGTAGAAAACGAAGCCCTGGACGACCAAATATTGATAAAAACCGATGGTATGCCGACATATAACTTTGCAAACGTTGTAGACGACCATTTAATGTGTATTTCTCATGTTATACGCGGCAACGAGTACCTCTCCAGCACACCAAAATACAACTTGCTTTACGAGGCTTTCGGGTGGGAGGTTCCAAAATATATCCACTGCCCGCCTGTTATGAAGGACAGCACGCATAAGCTTTCTAAGCGCAACGGAGATGCCTCATATGAGGACCTTATTGCACAGGGCTACCTTAAAGATGCAGTGCTTAACTATATTGCACTTTTGGGCTGGAGTCCTAAGGGTGACCGCGAAATATTTAAGCTGGACGAGCTGATAAAAGAGTGGGACATAAGCGGAATATCAAAATCTCCTGCAATATTTGACATACAAAAGCTTTCATACATTAACGGAGAATATTTAAAAATGATGTCGCTTGATGAGTTCCACAAGCTGGCATTGCCGTGGATAAAGCAAGGGGTTAAGCGCGATTGTGACACTATGCTTATTGCAAAAATGTTGCAGCCGCGCACAGAGGTTTTGCACGACATACCCGCACAGCTTGACTTTTTAGACGAGCTGCCCGATTACACAACAGAGCTTTATGTGCACAAGAAAATGAAGACAACAGAGGCAAATTCGCTTGAAGCTTTAAAAGAAGTTTTGCCTGTTTTAGATGCACTTGATGACTACAGCGAGGAGGGTGTCCATGCGGCACTTTTTGCGGTAATAGAGCGGCTTGGTGTAAAAAACGGGCTTATATTGTGGCCTGTTCGCGTAGCGCTTTCGGGCAAGCAATTTACCCCGGGTGGCGGCGTTGAGATATGCGCACTGTTGGGTAAGGAAGAATCCTTGCGCCGCATAAAAAAAGGCATAGAGCTTTTAGTACAATTTCTCAATTAGAATTGACATCACAGCATTTTTAGACTAAAATTGTATTTAATTAATAAAACATATGCGTAGCACGCGACTTAGATAAAATTAAAAAAACGGCTAAGCCTGTATGTATACGGCATAACTAATATATACTTGCAGTGCGGAGAAATGAGGCAAATTATGTCAAAATTTTGTGAATTTTGCGGAGCACCCTTAAAAGAAGGCGAAGTATGCAGCTGCCTTAAAGCAGCAGAAAACACTGCCGCGCAAGCTGTCTTGCCTGCGGAAGAAGAAAAGCAGGCATATACACAGCCGCCTGTTTACAGTGCACCTGTCAAAGAGAAGAAAACGCAGGCGGTAAAAATGACAGCGGCAAACATCTTCCCATTTATAAAAGCCTACATAGCCGCACCTGACGCAACAACAAAAGCCGCCGTAGCTCAAAACGACATAGGTCTTGCAGTTTGTTTTTCGCTTATCTTCGGCGCTTCCGTTTTCATCTTTATATACACCTTTTTTATGCGTTTTGCAGTTATTGCAAAAGGGCTTATAAAGGCTATAGCCGATAAACTCCCTATGTTCTCGGGCTCAGAGCTGGACCCTAATATGCTGCGCGGTGTCAAGATTTTTATTCCGTTTTTACCATCGTTGCTTTACTCGCTGCTTTTTGCAGCCGTTATAGTCCTCTGCACAACTTTGGTCATGTTTTTTTCAGCAAAGCTGGTAGGTACTTCGGTAAGCTTTAAAAATGCTTTTATAGCAAGCGGAGTAAGCTTTATTGCACCTACGATATTTTTACTTTTAGCATTTTTATGCCTGTTTTTAAGCGCAGGGTTTACGCTTTTTTCACTTGCTACTGCTGTTTTGTCGTGGTGTCTTGCAGTATATTCGGCAGCAAAGGGGCTTTTTGCCAAGGAATGCACAGGCGGTTTTTTAATAGGCATGACAGCTACCATATTTATGGCTCTTATGCTTACTGCCTATGCCGGAAATAAAACATTTGTTGCGGTAGCAAAAAATATGGAAATAAATGAAATGCCCATAAGCAGTATAATAAACAATTTTTCAGACTTTATTGATGATTTTCCGTCTAGCTTTAATTAAGCACCTATTTCATATTTATTAAATTTTTACAGAAAGTTGGGTCAAATATGCGGCTTTTAACTCGTTCAGATTTTGATGGGCTGGCGTGTGCTGTGTTTTTAAAAGAGGCAGGAATAATAGAAAATTACAAATTTGTACACCCTAAAGATTTGCAAGACGGGCTTGTCGAAGTAAACTCTGACGATTGCCTTGCCAACGTACCGTTTGTAGACGGCTGCGGTCTGTGGTTTGACCACCACTCCAGCGAGGCAGAGCGCAATGCCTACAAAGGTAAATACACGGGTGAAAGCCGTCAAAGCCCCAGTGCTGCACATATTATATACGATTATTACGGCGGAGTACAGCGTTTTAAGGGCTATGAAAAACTTCTTTTGGCAGTTGACAAGGTGGACTCGGCAAACCTTACTGCAGACGAAATACTGCACCCCACCGATTGGGTACTGCTGGGCTTTATAATGGACCCTCGCACAGGTCTTGGGCGCTTTCGCAGCTTTGCTATAAGCAATTATCAGCTTATGGAGAAGCTTATAGACTGGTGCCGCACCATGGATATTGATGAAATAATGGAGCTGCCCGACATAAAAGAGCGCGTTATTCTTTACAACGAGCAAGCCGAGCTTTTTACAAAAATGCTTAAAGAGCATACAAAAACCATTGATGAAATAATTATAAGCGATTTGCGCGGAGTAGACACAATATATGCCGGAAACAGGTTTATGATATACAGCCTGTACCCTCAGCAGAATATTTCGCTTTGGATTGTAAGCGGCAAGGGCGGCATAGGTTGCTCGGTTGCCGTAGGGCACAGCGTTTTAAACCGCACAAGCAAGGTTGACGTTGGTGCTGTAATGCTGCGCTTTGGCGGAGGCGGACACCATGTTGTTGGCACTTGCCAGTTTGACGGTGACACAATGGAAGAAAAAATACCACAGCTTATAGATGAGATTGTGAAGCTAAATAAATAATTTTTATTATGCGGAGGAGCAATATGAGCAAAAACTATGAAAGCCCTTTTAGCTCTCGCTACGCAAGTGACGAAATGCAGGAGCTGTTTTCATCTGACAAAAAGTTTAAAACATGGCGAAAGCTTTGGGTAGCACTGGCAAGGGCAGAAATGGAGCTTGGTCTGCCCATAAGCAATGAACAAGTTGCCGAGCTTCAGGCACATATTGATGACCTAAACCTAGATGTGGCAAAACAGCGCGAGCATGAATGCCGCCACGATGTTATGAGCCATGTTTATGCCTATGGCGTACAATGTCCTACAGCGCAGGGCATAATACATTTGGGCGCAACCTCGTGCTATGTTTGCGACAACACGGACATGATTATTTTAAAAGAAGCGCTTACAGTCGTTAGGCGCAAGCTTATAAATGTTATAGCCATGCTTGCCGGCTTTGCCGAAAAATACAAGGCATTTCCCACCCTCGCCTACACACATCTACAGCCGGCACAGCTTACTACAGTTGGTAAACGCGCTACGCTTTGGATAAATGAGCTTTACATGGATTTTGCGGAAGTTGAATACCGCCTTAGCACGCTAAAGCTTCTGGGGAACAAGGGCACTACAGGTACACAGGCAAGTTTTTTAGAGCTTTTTGACGGCGACAGCACAAAAGTAAAGGCACTTGAGCAAAAGATAGCAGATGAAATGGGATTTAAAGAATGTGTGGCTGTTTCCGGTCAAACATATTCGCGAAAAACAGACAGCTTTGTTTTATCGACTCTTTCGGGTATAGCACAAACCGCCTGCAAGTTTTCTAACGATTTACGCATACTGCAAAGCTTTAAAGAGATGGAGGAACCGTTTGAGCCGCACCAAATCGGCTCATCGGCAATGCCGTACAAGCGCAACCCCATGCGCAGCGAGAGAATTACCTCGCTTGCACGCTACATTATAACAGACAGCTTAAACCCCGCTTTTACAGCCGCCACACAGTGGTTTGAGCGCACACTGGACGACTCGGCAAACAAAAGAATATCTGTAGCCGAGGCATTTTTGGCAACCGATGCCATACTTAATATCATGCTTAATATTTGCGGCGGGCTTGTAGTGTACCCAAAAGTAATAGAGCAGCGCGTTATGAACGAGCTGCCCTTTATGGCTACGGAAAATATTATGATGAGCGCTGTAAAAAAAGGCGGCGACCGCCAAAAGCTGCATGAAAAGTTGCGTGTACATTCTATCGCGGCGGCAAAAAAAGTAAAAGAAGAAGGTCTTGCAAACGACCTTATAGACAGAGTTTGTGCCGACAGCGATTTTATGCTGGAAAAAAGCGAGATTGATGCGATACTAAAGCCCATAAATTTTGTTGGGCGCAGTGTCGAACAGGTTGATGAATATTTGACAGAAATAATAAAGCCCATGCTTATTGCAAACAAAAATATTTTAGGAGAAAGTGCCGAGCTTTTAGTCTAGCGGTTAAGCACCTTCACCTGCAAGCTCTCGAGGATATCGAGAGCTTTTTTGTTGAGCTCTTCGTCAAAGCAAGCTGTGCAATCTGCATCTACAATTATTAATGCCTCCGGCTGTGCCGTTTTTGCAACAACAGCATTTGATAATACACAAATATTGCTTACAAGCCCCACTAACTCGATTTCGTGATAGGTAGGCGCTTTTAAAAGGTAATCGAACAACACCTTGCAGCCAAAGGTGTCTTTTTCAAGCATTGGGCAGCCCTCCGACAAATCTTTTACCTTACCGTGAAGCTCCCAGCCCTCTGTACCGCGTATGCAGTGCGCAACAGGCAGGTTTTTGCCCTCCTGTGTGTAAAGATAATTCTCAAGGTGCGTATCAAGCGTAAAAACTATGTCGTTGCCGCTTGCCCTGGCTTTGTCTATTTTTTGGCAAATTTTTTCTTCAAGAGAAGCTGCTTTTGGAAAGCCAAGGCTTCCGCTTACAAAATCGTTTTGGTAATCTACAACCACCAATAATTTTTTCCTGTTCATAATTTAAATCCTCCTTCGGTTGGTTTTTCGGTATTAAGTCCTAAATCTCCGCCTATGCTTCTTGCAGTATTTATAGCTGTCTTACCGTATTTTTCGCGTATACTGTCCATTGCCTTTTCTTTCTTTTCTTGCTTTTCGCGCTTAGGGTCCTCCCCTGCCGAAAAAAGCGAGAGCTGCGCCGTTTCACCAAAGGTGGTAAGCCCCGTGCCTGTAACCGCAAGCATACGAACCGCTGTACCCGCTTTATAGGCAGAGAGTACAAGCTCTGTTGCCGCTGTACAAATTTCTTTTGCCAAATGCGTTGGGTGCGGCAATGCCTTTTGCCGCGAAAAGGTTTTAAAATCGGAGTCCTTTACCATAATCTGAACGGTACAGCAATAAAGCCCACTGTGCCGCAAGCGTGTTGCCACTGTATCAGAAATTGCCCACAGCCCGGCTTTTATCTCTTCGCTGCTTACAAGGTTTCTTCTAAATGTGATGCTGTTACCCACACTTTTTACCTCGCGCACATCATATGCACTTTTTACAGGAGAAATATCAAGCCCTGCTGCATAATCGTGTATTTGCTCCCCCATTTTGCCAAGTTTTCTTCCTAAAAACTCGCGGTCACACATAGCAAGCTGTCCTATCGTGCTTACACCCATCAGCTTTAACACTTTTTCAGAAGCCTTTCCGACATACAAAAGCGAATTTACAGGCAATGGGTAAACTATCTCTTTATAGTTTTGCTGCGATATTACGGTGGTTGCATTTGGTTTTTTATAGTCGCTGCCAAGCTTTGCATATATTTTATTAAAGCTTACTCCAACAGAAATTGTAAGCCCAAGCTCGTGCTCTACCACCTCGCGCAGCTTGTCGGCAACAGTTTTGCCATCACCGAAAAGGTGAATTGTACCCGTTATGTCAAGCCACGACTCATCTATGCCAAACGGCTCTACAAGGTCGGTATATCTCCGGTAAATTTCGTTTACCAGACACGAGTACTTATAATATTCATCGTGGTGAGGCTGAACAAGTACAAGCTGCGGGCACTTGCGCTGTGCCTGCCAAATGGTTTCGGCAGTTGTTATATTGTACTTTTTTGCAAGCTCGTTTTTTGCAAGAATTATACCATGACGCATTGTAGGGTCGCCGCACACAGCCATCGGAACAGTTCGCAGCTCCGGACGCAAAAGACATTCTACAGATGCAAAAAATCCGTTTAGGTCGCAGTGAAGTATAGTCCTTTCTGCTGTCTGCAAAGGTATCCCTCCCATCTGCTATTACATATATATTGTAACGCGAAGTAACTAAAACTTCAAGCCATATCATACATTCCAACAAATAGACTGCTGCGCGTCAGCAAAAAAATAAATTTGCTTTATATACTTAATTTTTAACAATTACTACCGATTACATATAAGAAGGAGCGTGAAAAAAATGCGTATTACAGGGAACATCAATGCCCTAAACATTTTTTCATCTGCAAACAGGGTAAATACCACTGCACTGCAAAACAAGAACACACAAAACAGCAGCACTATAAATGCACGCAGAGATAGTGCAAAAATAAGCCCTATGGGCAAGTTTAACAGTATGCTTGAAGATCTTTCTAAGCAAAAAGACCGGATAATTGAACGCAAAACAGCACTTATCGGGAAAACTCTTGAAAAAACGAGGGACTTGAACGGGATACAGCCACAGCTAGAGAACATGGACGAGCAAATTATCGGTATAGAAAAGCAAATGACAGATTTGATAGCGGCACAGATGGAAAAATCTGCAAAACAAGCCGAAGAAAAAGCAAAAAAAGATGATGAACCAAAAACAGAAGAAGAAATTGCAGCAAAAGAACAAAATGAACTTATAAAAGTATCAACTGATGTAAAAGCCGCAGCTACTATTTTGTCATCAAAAAATAAAATTGAAGCTTCAGTAAACGTGGAAAATGGAAAAATTAGGACCGGCAAAATTCGCATAGACACCATGATGAGCAAAGCTTTAGGCGGAGAAAACGCTGCTCCTATGATAAAAAGTGCAAAGAAAATCATCAAAGCTCAAGAAGAAGTTGCTTCGGCTTTGCAGAACAAAGGTAAACAAATAGAAGCGAATTTTCTCAAAGAAATAAACACAATTATTCCCGAAGAAAAACAAAAAGCCACAGAACAAATTAAAGAAGAAACTACCAATAAATAAATAACGGCTAAAAGTTGAAAAGCCACAGGAAAAAGCATATAATTAGTATGCGGCACATTTTTTTAAAAAAAGCTAAACCGAACTTGCCGCATAATACTTTTTAATGAGGTTTTTTTGATATGAAAAAAGTTTTTTCTATTTTTTTGGTAACCGCACTGCTTATAAGCGGCTGTGGTATGGCACAGGCAGCACAAACGGACGATTTTGAAGTTATAGAAGTTGTAAATTTGCCTTCAAAAAGCGACAAAACTGTTGTAGCGCAAGATGCAGAGCTTAAACTTTCGGTAGTGGGTACGCCAAAGCAAGGCGAAAGTTTTTTGCTTAGGGCCGATAATTTGCCGCAGGACGAAGAAGTAACGATAACCGCTGTAACCGACATGAACTTTACACCCACCTTTTACCCATATGACGGTGGCATGGTGGCGCTTATGCCCGCTAAATACAGTCAAGATGCAGGTGAATATCACATTACTTTGACCTGTAATGATGTAAAAAAAGATTTTACAATAAATGTTGCAGATGCTAATTTTATTGTGAATGTTCAAAACTTTGCCGTCGATAAAAAGGTGGCAGATGCAACTGTCAACAACAATAAAGCCAATGATGATTACGAAAAAGTAACCAGACCTCTTAAAAACCTTGGTGACCCAGAAAAATATTGGGTGGGCAAATTTAGCTTGCCGCTTAAAAAAGAAAACATTTCAACCTCAAGCCCATTTGGCATTATAAGAATAATAAACGGTGTAAAAGACCAACACGCAGGCATTGACTACCCTGCCCCCATAGGAACACCCGTGTATGCACCAAACAACGGCAGAGTGCTTTTTGCGGGTTATTTGCAGCTTACCGGCAACATGGTGTGCATAGAACACGGTTTTGGGCTTAAAAGCTGGTATTACCACATGAACTCTGTAAGCGTAAAAGCCGGTGATATGGTAAAAACAGGCGATGAAATTGGTAAAGTAGGTGCAACAGGCTTTGTAACAGGTCCTCATTTGCACTTTACAATGTCTATAAATAATGTATATGTAAACCCAAATCAATATTTAAAAAACGACGTTTTACCGTAATTATAAAATATAAAAACGGACGCTTCATTTTAAAGTGAAGCGTCCGTTTTTATTATTGCTATTTAGTTTTTTCACCTGAATATTTATAGGTTTCATCTACTATTCGTTCCATTGCATTTAATATGTTGTGGTAGCCTGTGCAACGGCAAAGATGCCCCGAAATTAACTTTTTAAGTTCATCACGGTTATAGCGCTTGCCAGTTCCGACAATTTCTACGGCAGACATTATAAGCCCAGGTGTACAAAAACCGCACTGCACAGCAGCTTCTTCGACAAAAGCCTGTTGTATCACGCTTAATTCTCCGTTTTTGCCGCGCAAGCCCTCTACTGTCATTATGCGTTTTCCCTGTGCCCACATAGTTAAGTAAATGCAGCTGTCTATAGCTTCTCCATCGACAAGCACAGTACAAGCACCGCACTCGCCAACCTCGCAGCCACGTTTTACGCTGGTAAGCCCAAGTTTATTGCGCAAGGTATCTACAAGCGCTTCGCGGTCGTCCACCATAAGCTCGGTTTCTTTATCGTTTACAGTTAATTTTATAAGCTTATTCATTTACAGCACCTCCCGCAAAAACTATTGCCTGTTTTATTGCACGCTTAGACAGTTCTCCGACAAGCTGGAGTCTAAAATCTTTAGAAGCACGCCAAGATGTACGCGGGTTTACCTCGCTTACAGCGGCAGCAGAAATATCTTCCAGAAGCTTAGACGAAAGTTTTTGCCCTTTTGCAGCCTCCTCGGCTTTTTGGCAGCGCATTGGTATAGGCCCTGCGACACCAAAGGCAAGACGCAAATCTTCAACTGTAGTTTTATCGGACGAAAGCTTAATATTTGCAGCGCAGCCAAGTGTTGCAATATCCATGGCGTTACGCTGTGCATATTTTATGTAATGTCCGCCGAAGCCCTCGTAATTTTCTTTTGCTATACGAATGGCGGTTACTATCTCGCCATGCTCTAGGTTTACCTTGCCCGCGCTCTTATAAAACTGTGCTATAGGCAACTGACGTTTGCCGTTTGCACCGGTTATCTCTATAACAGCATTTAATGTAAACAAAGTAGAAGCACTGTCGGCACTGGTTACACCATTGCATATATTGCCGCCGACTGTACCGATATTTCGTATTTGCGGACCACCGACTTGGTCAACCGCATTACCCAAAATAGGTATATATTTTTGGATAATCTCGTTGTAGGTGATGTGCGAAAAAGTAGTTGCCGGCTTTATTATTATGGTACCGTCCTGCTCTAAAAATATGCCGCTAAGCTCCGGTATACCGTGTATACTTACAAGACTGCACCCTGCAAGCTTGCCTTCGCGTATTTTTATGAGAACATCGCTGCCGCCGGAAATAATTATTGCGGCAGGGTCATTTTGCAAAGCGCTTATGGCATCTGCCACGCTCGTAGCTTCATACAGCTTTTCTATATCATACATTCGCTTCGCCCCCCTTTTTTATAAGCCCTGCGGCTGTAAAATGTTCAAAAAGCTTTTGCGGGTTAAGCGGCAAGGTGTTTATGGCAACACCCGTTGCATTCAGAACCGCATTACGCACCGCAGGTGCAGGAGAAATTGCAGGTGGTTCGCCCAAAGCCTTGTTGCCGTACGGTCCGCTTGGGTCTTGTGTTTCTACAAATTCAGCATTAAGTTCAGGTGTATCCATACTTGTTGGCAGCTTGTAATCAAGCAGGTTATCATTGAGGACTCTGCCTTTATCATCGTACAAAAGCTGCTCCGAAAGAGCATATCCAAGACCCATGCTCATACCGCCGTGCACCTGCGCCTGTGCCAATTTCGGGTTTATCAAAACACCGGAATCATGCACGTTTATAATGTCCAAAATTTTAATCTTGCCAAGAGGAATATCAACCTCAACCTCGGCAAAGCAAACACCAAAGGCAAAAGTATTGTCTTTGCACTGATGTGTAGATTCCGCCGTGATATGTACAGATTTTGTAAGGCTGTAAAATGCCTCAACTGCAAGCTTATCAAGCGGAAGAAGCTGCTTGCCGCTGCTCTTTTCTACAATATTGCTGTCACATAAATCAAGCTCAGCTGCCGGACGCTTCAACATATATTCAGCATAATCCAGTATTTTGCCCTTAAATATTTCAGCAGTTTGTTTAAGCGCCATGCCGCTTACATAGGTTTGACGCGAAGCATAAGCACCTGTATCAAATGGCGTAATATCTGTATCTTGAGTAGAAATAATATTTATGTCAGAGAGCCTTATTCCTGTTGTTTCGGCTGCCATTTGCGAGAAAACAGTGTCGGCACCTTGTCCGATTTCTGTAGCACCCATTTGCAGCTGCGCAGAACCATCTTGGTTAAGCACAAGGCGGCAGCTTGCTGTTTCAAGCGAAATAGGGAAAACTCCTGTTTTATAGTTGAAGATAGACATACCTACACCACGGCGAATATCACCCGTCTGGTTTTTATAGAGCTTACGTTTTTCGTCCCATTTAATGTGCTCTTTGCCCTTTTGTATGCACTCTGCAAGCCCGCTGCTGTAGCAGGTAAGCCCTGTAAAGCTATCCTTATAGCCTTCGTGCATCATGTTTTTTATGCGAATTTCTATAGGATCCATGTCAAGCTCTTTTGCAATATCGTCCATCTGACATTCCATTGCAAAAGCCACCTGAGGTATGCCATAGCCGCGCATTGCACCGGCAGAAGCTCTGCTTGTATACACCGTATATGCGTCTGCTTTAAGACCGATTTCATCTTGATACATATAGCGGTAAGCATTTACCGAGTTACCGACAATAGCGTGCCCATGCGACGCATAGCCGCCCTGATTTGAAAAAGCTGCCATGCGGCGTGCTACAAGCCTGCCGTCCGGTCTTACTGCTGCTTCTACGTCGTAGCTTATGGCATGGCGAGTACGTGTGCAGGCAAATGTTTCTTCACGCGTAAGCTCAAGCTTAACGCAGCGCCCGCCAACCTGTGAGCACAAATAGGCATTAAGCGGCTCGTAAAGAACCTCTTGTTTATTACCAAAGCCGCCACCGATATACGGCTTTATTACACGGATTTTGCCCCATGGAATACCTGTTGCCTGCCCTATTACACGGCGGACAATATGCGGTATTTGAGTTGAAGAAACAACCACTACCCGTCCGTTCTCCATATATGCGTAAGAAACCGGCGGCTCTATATGGCAGTGCTGAACAACCTGTGTTGCATATGTAGCTTTAAAAAACCTTGTTCCCTCTGCTTTAAAGCCCGCTTCGGCATCTCCAACTTCAAAAGAGGTATGCTTTAAAACGTTATCCGGGTGCTCCTCGTGCATTACCGGAGCGCCCTCGCGCATTGCGGCTTCCGGAGTTAATATTGCCTCGTATTCTTCGTACTCTACTTTTATGGCACGAAGCGCACGCTGCGCAGCAATTTCGTTTTCTGCAACAACTGCTGCAATATCATCGCCGTAAAGTCGTACACGTTTGTTAAGCAAAAGCCTGTCCGATACGTCTTGATGTGCCGCCTCAACCGACCATGGATGCCCCGGAGTCGGGAAAGGAATATTTGGAACGTCAAAGCAAGTGATGATTTTTACAACTCCGGGCAGCTTTTCAGCTTCCGAAATATCAATCTTTTTAACCAAACCGTTGGCTATTGTACTATGTAAAACCTTTGCGACGAGCATTTCTCTTTCAATAAAATCGTCCGTATACCTAGCACCGCCGGTTACCTTTTCTACCGCGTCCACACGGTTAATGCTCTTTCCAACTGTCACGCTATCACCCTCCTGTGTGTTATTTATTTATCTATTGTTTCTATTATATATCCAAAAGTATTACTTTTCAATACTTTTTACATAATAAGTTAAAATTTAAAGGGCTTTTTGTCCGCAAATGTATTTAGATTCTACATTTCTATCATCTGAAAGGTATATTACGCGCTCCAGCCTTTGCTGCAATGTCGCATAATCGGGATTTGTATTAAGATTTTCGTCATTTATCACAACTGCGTCAAAATCGTAGCCTTCTTCAAAGCTGCCAACCTTACCCCAAAAAGCACCGCCGCCCTTTGTACCCATAAAAAAGGCCTCTGTCACAGTAATAGGTGCAAATGCTTTGTCGTAAAGTGCCCAACGAAGCTTAGAGGCTCTTATTGCATCTGCCATAGCCTTAAAAATAGAAAGGTCTGCTCCTCCTGCGACATCACTGCCCAAAGCAACACGCACGCCCTCGCTTAAATATCTCCGAACAGGTGCCACGCCGCTTGAAAGGTTCATATTTGACTGCGGGCAGTGTGCAACCATAACATCATTTTTCTTCATAAGGGCAAATTCAATATCACTAGGGTGTACGCAATGTGCCATAACTGTCCGGCAATCGCCGCCAAAAAGTCCAAAACGAGCATAAGCATCTCCATAACAGGTGCTTTTTGGCGAAAGCTCATGCACCCATTCTATCTCTGAAGCGTTTTCTGAAAGATGTGATTGCAGCGGAAGATTATGCTTTTTTTGTATAGCCGAAAGCTTTTCCATTAGCTCATCTGTGCATGAGGGTACAAAACGCGGAGTTATAATAGGCTTAATATTTTTAAATTTACCTGCACAATCGGCAAGCCAAAGCTCGGTTTCGGCTGCCGATTCTTCTGTTGTTTCGCACAAATATTCAGGGCTATTTCTGTCCATATTTACTTTACCGACAAAAGCCTGTATACCTGTTTTTTCCAAAAGCTCCATAAGTCTTAATGTTGAGCTGCGGTGTATAGTTGCAAAAATTGAAGCGCGTGTTGTCGCACTTTTATGTAAATCTTTTACAAATGTGCCATATGCTTGTTCTGCATAAGCCGGCTCGGCATATTTGCTCTCAGCAGGGAAAGTATATGCGTTAAGCCATGGTAAAAGCTCCAAATCCATACCAAGAGCGCGAAAAGCGTATTGAGGAGCATGAACGTGCAAATCGCAAAGACCGGGTATAATAAGCTTATCGCCATAGTCGGTGACAGGTACATCTGCAAATGCCTTTGGCAAGCTTGCAAACACCCCCGCAACTTTTTTTCCGTCACAAATAAGATAAGATTTTTCTGCTGAAACCAGCGTTTTGCTGTCTGTAGCGTAAAGTACGTTACCTCTTAGTGCAAATGCATTGTTTGGCATAATTTTTTCTCCTTTTTATTGTTTGCGGCGGTTGCAATGCCGTAATTTGGCAGTTTTTTCACATTTACAGCCTTTATTGTTGTCTTTTGTATAACTTTACGCTATAATGATAATACGCCTGTGCATTGCAACGGAACGTTCTCTTGTATTTATGGCGCTTATCATTATAAGTCATACTTATTACTTTTATATTATAACTCATTTTATCTGCGCTTACAAGATGATATTTTGTCATATTTCACAAGGTTAATTTGTGTAATATTACCTTAAAGAGGAGATTGCTTTAATGATTGAACAATACGATCTGCCACATTTTGGTGGAAAGCTTATGTCTACACAGGTAAGCGCGTTGCTTATGAAGGAGCTTAAAACCGGTATTTTTTGCAAGAGCGAAAAACTGCCGTCAGAGGTAGAGCTTGCCGAAAGGCTTGGTGTTTCTCGCACAGTAATACGCGATGCACTTTCTGATATAGAACGCGAGGGCTTTGTAGAGCGTGTGCGCGGCATAGGCACGGTAATTTGCCGCAACATTGTAAACCTTACAAACAGGCTCGATTTAAAGCTTGAATATAAAGAGCTTATTGTGAATGCCGGCTATACACCCGTCAGTGACAATATCCGGCTGAGAACCGAAGCTGCAACAGAAGAAAACGCCGAGCTTTTGGGTGTTGATACCGATTCTGAGCTTATAGTATGCGAAAAAAGAATGCTTGCCGGAAATATCCCATGTATATATTCTGTCGATTATATTTCTGCCGCACTTTTTGAGGGTATAGAATATGCAGATATTGACTGGTCGCTTCCCATCTTCGATTTACTTGACAAATATTGCGGGCTTACCGTTGTAACCGATATAACAAAAGTAAGTGCAACCTTTGGTGACGAATTTGTGCGAAACAAGCTTAATTTAAAACCAAATGATGCCCTTATAATGCTTGATGAGGTTGGGTATTGCAAGCTTAGCCGCCCTGTTTTGCGCTCGCTTGAGTTTTATACCGATTTTTTCGACTTTACAATGCTTCGTAAAAAGTTTTAACCAATTCAGAATAAAATTGCTGTTTTAAAATACCTGTAATTAAACAAACAATTTATAGGCGGTGCATTTTATGAAAGTTAAAAAAGTTATTATTGCGGCTATAGCGGCAGTTATTTTAGTAGTTGCGGCTTTTTTAGGCGGAGGTCTGTGGAGCAAGGCTAAAAACCCGCCGCCGCCCGTTATAACGTCAGAGATTGTTTCGCAGCGGCTTGTTGGGCTAAGCGAGCTTTCTTCGGTAAAATATCTTTACACAAATATGGGCAAATTTGAGGAGAGCAACAATTTTTACGGTTGGGAAGTTCCCCTCACAAAAAAGCTTTTCATAGTTTCGTATGACGGCGTAATCACTGCCGGAATAGACATGAAAAACATAAAAATAGATGTCACGTCTAACAAAATAACCGTTACTCTACCACCCGCCGCTCTCCTTTCGCACACCATAACCGACGGAAGTGTGCAGGTTTTTGATGAAAGCAAAAATATTTTTAATCCAATAAAAATTACCGACTACACAAGTTTTTGTGAGGACGAAAAAACAAAAATAGAAGAAAAAGCGCTGGCAAACGGGCTTTTAACAGAAGCACACACCAAGGCCTGCGATGTAATAAAAAGCCTGCTGGAAGCTATAAGCAGCCCGGAAAAAGAGTATATTATAATTGTAAAGTAAGTACTGAATAATATAATAACATAAAAGCAAAGCGTTATGGTATTATTTCGCATCGCCATAGGCGGCGAATGTAAATAAAAGTATAATAATCGTTTACGGTTATTATAACACATTTCAAGGAGAATTTTTATGAACAAAGTTCTATTGCAAAGTGAAGCTGACGGTTTAGGGCAATATATAGATGACATAACACTTTTGCGCATAAAAAGTAAGCGACCGGAACGCTTTGAAAGCCTTGATAATTCCTGCTTAATTTCGTTTGACGTATACAATATTTTAGAAACAAAAGAACCGCGTGCGCAGTTAATAATATATTTTTCAAAGGCACACCTGTTTTTTATATGCGAAAATGAAAAGCTGCGCGAAGCCGTACAAAATATTTTAAACGAATACCCCGAAAACGACAAGACCCTGCTTTCATTTTTTAACGAACTCACAAAATCGGACATGGAATATATGGAGAAATTCGAAGACAGGATAACTACGCTTGAGGATAATTTACTGCTTGGGAATAAAGTACACTGTGCACAAAAAATTGTAATATTCCGAAAAGAGCTTATACGCCTTGGCAAGTACTATGAGCCGCTCGACTCTATTTTTGAGGACCTAACCCAAAACGAAGACGGGCTTATTTCTGCTACACAAATAAAGTCTTTTATCGTACTTGGCAACAGGCTTGACCGCTTACACAGTACAGTTTTACATTTAAGAGATTTTGTCACACAAGTACGAGAGGCATATCAAGAGCAAATAGAAATTGAGCAAAATGGAATAATGAAAATTTTTACGGTTATAACGACAATTTTTGCCCCGCTTACACTAATTGTAGGTTGGTACGGCATGAACCTGCATATGCCCGAATATTCATGGCAATATGGCTACCCTCTTGCAATTGTATTAAGCCTTGCAGTAAGTATTGCAACAATTGCAGCTTTCAAATATAAAAAATGGTTTTAATCTAGCTTTAAAGCCACTATAAGCTTGCTTTATTAGTTAAAATATAGTATTATTTAATTAGTAAGTATAGCTACAATTACTAAAAATAATAAAATTGTAGCAAATGCAGACATAAGTGTAGTTGTGGCTTTAATTAAGAATAAGCGATGAGCTGAATGAAGGAGCAATGCACCATGGAGTTTAACAAACTATTGGACGAGCTTGGCATTAACTCACGAGAGGTGCTGGAACGGTTTTGCGGAAACGAAAACCTGTTGCGGCGTTTAATTTTTAAATTTCCCGCAGAAAAAACTTTTTCTGAGCTTGAGAAGGCTTATGAAGAAGGGGATTATTTTAATGCGGAAAAAGCTGTGCATACACTTAAAGGTATCGCCGCAAACTTCGGTTTTGAAGCACTTTTTAAATTCAGCATTATAATGCTTGATGACTTGCGCGATGAGAAAACAAACCTTCCAAATGAATTTGAAGATGTAAAAAACGAATATAACAGATTAATTTCACACATTAATGCTTACGTAAAACACGAAAATAACCGGTAACAGATTTGGATGTGTTAATATGGAATTACATAAAAAGATGCTTATAGTTGATGATATTGAGCTTAACCGCGCAATATTAAGCGAGCTTTTTCGTAATGAATATGACATTTTAGAGGCTGAAAACGGCATGGAGGCTGTCAAAATAATAGAGCAGTACGGTGAGGAAATTACAGTTCTTCTCCTTGATATTATTATGCCTGTCATGGACGGCTTTGAGGTACTTAGCAAAATATCTTCGCTGGGGCTTACCGGTCGTATTCCCGTCATACTCATCACCTCAGAAAGCTCTACCGCTGTAATGCAAAAAGGCTACGAAATGGGTGCAACAGATGTTATAAACAAGCCATTTTCGCCAAACATTATACGACAGCGCATACATAATATCGTAGAGCAGTACACGTACAAGCTGCACCTTGAAAGGCTTGTAGCGCAGCAAACCGAGGCACTGAGGAATCAGGCAATTAAACTGCACGAGAGCAGCTCTCAAATGATAGACATTTTAAGCGCCGTCATAGAATTTAAAAATACAGAATCGGTAGGACATATACATAATATTCGTGTTCTTACACGGCTTTTTTTGAACGAGCTTGCAAAGGAACACAGCGAATATGGGCTTTCATCTGTACTTATAGAAACAATTTCTGAGGCTGCCGCCATGCATGACATCGGCAAAATAGCCATTCCGGACAATATTTTAAACAAGCCCGGCAGGCTTACACCAGAGGAATTTGAGATAATGAAAACTCATTCTATGCGAGGGTGCGAAATACTCGAAAAGCTTTCAAGCGTACATTATTTAGATTATTACGGCTATTGCTACGAAATATGCCGTCACCACCACGAACGTTGGGACGGACATGGCTACCCTGATGGTTTAGTCGGCAATGCAACGCCTATATGGGCGCAAGTTGTTTCGCTTGCAGATGTGTACGATGCACTGACAAGCAAACGCGTTTACAAAGCTGCATACTCCGGTGAACAGGCAATAAAAATGATACTTGCGGGCGAGTGCGGCGCATTTAACCCAATGCTAATAAAATGTTTTATGGCACTTACGCCTACCCTGGAGGGCTGTATTAAAAAAGAAGAACACACAAAGCCTGTGTGCGAGGACGAAAGCAATGAAAAGCAAAATTAAGAAATACGGTAAAAAAATTGCAATAAAAAAAATTTTTATAATTTCTACCATTGCTTTATCAACAATGCTTATAATTTTTTTAGTGGTAACAGCTAACAGCACAAGAGAACTAAACAAACAAATACAGCTCTCTATCGAGCATCAATCAACGGTTTCGCTGAATATGGGCGAAGTTCGCACAAACCTTGCACAAATGCGCATTCATACAGAGCACCTTAATGCTTTTAACGACTCTGTAAATATTGCTATCATACGAGCAGATATTAAAGTGCTTCACCAAAACACAGAAAAATCTATAAACGAAATAAAAAGGCTTTACCTCGGTCCGGCTAAGGACTGCGAATCATTGGAAAAAACATTTTCAGAAATAAAGAAAAACCAAAATGAGCTTTTAAAATATGCAGAATCAGCCTTTCGCTCACCGGAGCAAATTACAGAATATAAAAGTATTAATTTGTACCCGCTTTATGAACAAATGGAATCATTCTCCAATATAATTCTAAATTCCATACAGGACGACCAGCTTGCCGTCCTGCATTTTGCCAATAACTTATCTAAAATGTCTTTGCTGTTATCATCTATACTGGTTATTATAACAATTTTCGGTTTTATTTTATTTCTATATTATCTTAATAAAACAAACCAAAAGCTTTTTTATAAAAACCAACAGTTTGATATTCTTTCGCACACAATTGATGAAGCTTTTATGATATTTGCGCCGGAAAGCGACGAGTGCGATTTTGTCGCCGAAAACTCATTAAGGGTTCTTGGAATCCCCTTTGAAGCGCTAAAAAAAAGCCGTCAGGAATTTTACAAAAATGTTGATTCTGATGTGCGCGGTGATATAAAGAAAAAGCTTTTTACCGCCGAAGGAAATTATTCATGCGAAATGCCCATAAGCTACCACAACCCAAAAACGCAAGAGCTGCGTTGGCTTTTTGCGCGGTTTTACCAGTTCGGAGAAAATGAACACACCAAATACATAATTACACTTGTGGACGAAACCGATGATATTCTCGCCCAACACGCACTTAAAGATGCACTTGCAAATGCCCAAAGCGCCAACAATGCAAAAAGAGATTTTCTCTCTCGCATGAGTCATGAAATTCGCACCCCTATGAATGCAATAATCGGTATGACCACAATAGCCGGAGCCGCTATAGATGACAAAACTCGCGTTGAAGACTGCCTTGCAAAAATAAGCTATTCTTCAAAGCACTTGCTAATGCTTATAAATGATATTCTTGATATGTCTAAAATAGAAAGCAACAAGCTCTCTATAAATAATGAGCCATTTGACCTTTACCAGTTTGTAAATAGCTTTGTTTCGGTAGCATACACACAAGCACACGCAAAGGGTATAAAATTTACCGAAAATATGCTGGGCTTTGCCGAAAGCACAACATATTTGGGCGATTCGTTAAGGCTTAACCAAATACTTTTAAATCTCACCTCAAATGCAATAAAATTTACAGAAGAAGGCGGAAGTATTTTATTGCAGGTTAAACGTATTCCGTCACAAGAAAAGTCAGAGCATATTCGCTTTACTGTTACAGACACAGGCATTGGTATGACAGAAGAAGCTGTAAGCCGTATTTATCTGCCATTCGACCAGGCAAATGCCACCATATCCAAAAAATACGGTGGAACAGGGCTTGGTATGTCAATTACCAAAAACCTTGTAACGCTTATGGGCGGCTGCATTGATGTAAAAAGCAGTCTGGGAAAGGGCACAATTTGCACTGTAGAGCTTCCCTTTGAAAAAAGTGATACAATGCTTGATGCCCTGCCGGAAGAAAAGCTAAAAGGTCTTAACGTACTTGTTGTAGATGACGAACAAGATATGTGCGAGCACACAACATTGCTGCTTGCAAAAATAAATATCCGCGCTCAGTGGGTACTAAGCGGTGCAAAAGCAGTAGAAGAAGTTACCGAAGCCTATAATAACGGCGACAGCTTTGATGTGTGCTTTATAGACTGGAATATGCCAAACATGGACGGTATAGAAACCACAAGAAAAATTCGCGAAAGTGTTGGTTCTGAAATACCCATTATAATTATTACTGCTTACGATTGGTCTGATATTGAAGAAAAAGCACGAGCAGCAGGAGCAAATGCTTTTATTTCAAAGCCGCTCTTTTTGTCTTCTATCTACAATTCACTTGTAAATGTAACAAACGGTGCGTTTGCACGTGCGGCAGCAAAGCCCTTTGAAATTAAAGATATGCTTATCGGGAAGCGCATTTTAGTTGCCGAGGATAATGCCCTTAACCTAGAGATTGCCGAGGAAATTTTAAAAATGAGCGGTGCAACAGTGGAATGTGCGCATAACGGGCAAGAAGCTTTGGATATATTTGCAGCGTCACAGCCAGAGTATTTTGACGCCATACTTATGGACGTGCAAATGCCCATTATGGACGGCTATGAAGCTACACAGAATATAAGAAAGCTAAACCGACAAGATGCACAAAAAGTTCCAATTATTGCAACAACAGCCAACGCATTTACAGAGGACATTTCGGCAGCCATAGCAGCCGGCATGGATTCCCATTTGAGCAAGCCCATAGACATAAAGCAGCTTTATACAGAGCTTTCAAAGCTTATAAATAAAGCACACAGATAATAGTAACTAAAACAAAAGACGGCTTTGCCTAAGTGCAGCCGTCTTTTTGTTTTTTTTAGCAAGTTATCGAAGCCTTTATTCTTCCTTTCCGGTTGGTAGTGGGGTTCTAAGCGGGTTGCCCGTACTGTTTAAAAGTGGAGTAAGACCGCCCGAATTGCCCGTGCTATGCCACAAGTAATTAACGCCTGTTTCTCTGTCAACCCATATTTCACATAAATTTAAAGTACCCTGCGAATATGTTTTAACAAATCTCTCATTTTCCACAGTCATTCCCCCTTCTGTATTTTGTAATGTCGGTTATATCAACAAGGCATTTTGCTTCTCCGCCATGCCATTCTATCCACGAAGCCGTCGCGCCCTCCCATATTCCCAAAAAGTCATTTTTTATTTCCAAAGAATATTTTTTAAGCCCCTTATCTATAATTATTTGCATAGGGCACCTTTCACAAGGTTCTGTTCTGCCCGCAATTATTTCGTAGCAAACACTGCCAATTTTTAAATTCGGTGTAATATTCATACTGTTTCTGTTGCCAAATAGTATCTTGTGGGTTTTAGGGTCGCACACATAAGCATAGGAATCCAGCCCATTTATTATGGACAGTGTTACTCGTCTGGATTCATCAACTTCGTCGGCATAGCGCATTTGGGCAACAAAGACCCCCAAAATATTTGAAATGCTCTGTAGCTCCGAAACCACCTGCTTATTCGCGCATTCATCTTTATTGCACTCATCAAAGCCTATATAACCTTTGAATTTACCGTCCTTTATTATAGAAAACTGAATCATATTTTTTATATCCTGAGGTTCCAATATTGCCCTTAAATTCTCACTTACTTTAGAAATATCAGACATATAAAATATTCCATTTGCATTAAAATTTTGTTTGTAATCGCCCACAGCAGCATAGGGCACCATTTTTAGGTTTTCTATCTGCGGAGAAATTCCGTCATTACACCATTCAAAGGTATTTGTCATGTATGTGTCATCATAAGAGTTTTCAAAAACATACGAGCGGCTAACATTGTAATGCTTACCTATAAGCCCTAAAACAGCGTTTATTGCAGAGTTTTTATCGTCAGACTCATACAATATTCTAAATACACATTCAGTTGTATTTTCTTCAAAATTTCTTTGCTCAATATGCTCAGTTACGTCTATTTCGTTCATACAAGTGTCCATATCTATCATGTCAGCGCTATAAACAGTAAAGCGATTGCGGTTTTTTTCTTTAGAAACATAAAGTGCTGTGTCAGCATGGCGGTACAGCTCGGCATATGTTTCTCCATCTTCTTTAAAAAACGAAATACCTATGCTGGCAGTTATTTTATGCTCTATGTCATTCTTTTTAAAGGTATCAGATATTTTATCACAAATCTCTTGCGCTTTTGCAAATGCGACCTTGCTGCGGCTTACATTCTTCATAAAAACTACAAATTCATCGCCGCCTATGCGCCCTATAATATCGACATCGCGAAAAAGCTCTTTAAGCTTTTGCCCAATTTGAGAAAGCACGGCATCACCAAATGCGTGCCCAAAGTTATCATTGACAGATTTAAAATAATCTACATCAATCATAAGAAACGCATGACGCCCTATCGTGCCAATATCACTTTGCAAAAATTCATCAACATATTTTTCCATAGAAGACTTGTTATAAAGACCTGTAAGCAAATCGTGCTCTGCCCTATACTGCATTTCTAAAGCCGCGGTTTTTTCTTCGTCAATATTTTCAACATAAAAAAACGCCTTTATATCACCGGTCTGCGGGTCTTCGTACAAATGTACGTCTGTACGCACCCATATGTATGAGCTTTCTGAGGCTTTACGGCGATAATCGCAAGATATTTCATGCTCTGCTTCATAGTATTCGTGCAGCAAATTTTCGCGCGAGAACATAGCTCCTACTCTGTCCCTATCCTCTGGGTGTACTATAACTTTAAGCACATAATACATCATATTTGTGTATGAATCTGATTTTGGTATTTTAAACTGTTCATCCCATTTTTCGTTCCCAAACAGTATTTTATCCTTTGTTATATTTAGGCTATATGCAGCTATAGATTTTGCCACCAGACCCTCATAGCGCTTTTGCTCCTCTAAAGCCTTCATTTCTTTTTTCTTTTTTTCATCAATATTTAAAATGTAACAGCGAATAAAAATATCTCCGCTGTCCTCGTCCCTTATAATATGCACTTTTTTTCTAAACCAATAGTATTTATCATCTATGGTTTTTTTACGATATTCTATTGAAATACGCCGCTGACCATTGTTAAACGCATTTATAATATATTTTTTTGAAAGCTTTTCGGTAAGCTCGTCCCAAAATTCAGGTTCTATAAAGCGCTCTTTTATAGCATTTTTAAGCTCTGTAAAGCTGGTTACACCAACAATGCCATATGCCTCAGCCCATTTTGAATTATAGCTTAAAATTTCATTGGTATTTATATTGACATCATACAAAAATATCTGGTCAGATGCCATAGTTTCGCCAAATTCTTTATCGCGCTTTAAAAGCGAAATTTCGGTAATATCTTTTCGTATCCCAACTGCGTAAACAGGTTTATGGTTAGAATCAAAAATATTTACAAGACGTATTTCAAATATATGCTCGTCACCTACAAGCGTATTTGCATAAACAATACATTTTGCAGTTGGTTTACCCTCGTCCATTTGCCTGTAAACCCACCGCAATTTGTCATAGCTGCGCTTTGCTATAGCACCATAAGTTAATACTTCTTCAACGCCGTTTTCCATAATAGTCGGCATTCCAAAATCCTTATAATCTTTTTCTTCTATTATTATCTTTTTACTTTGAACATCATATTCAAATGTTGTAATATCTGAAAAGCTTAATGACATTTCATATTTTTTAGCACTGATCATCATAGCATTTTCAGCACGATATTTTAATATTTTATCCATTTCGTCCATTATAAGCTCCATTCTGTCTTAATGACCTGTTTTTTACTGCAAAGTCTTAAATGCACTAATATGCAGTCATTTTAAGCTTTATACATTTTAATAATGCGCCTTTTGCAATAAAAAGTCAACTAAAAAGCTACAAAAGCGCCAGAGTGGAAAACGGACGCAACTTTATCTGCACTTGAAATTATCCTGTTATATCTTTTTTTGTGTCTATATCACGTAATATGCCAACGTCATAGACCTGTACTCGCAGCAGGCTTTCGTGTTCGCGCTTTATTATCTCACGTCCACCATAGTCACCACTAAGTGTGCTAAGCTCGGTACGAAAGCGCGACGGAAATATTACGGGATTCCCCCGCTTTCCGCCGCAAATAGGCACAGCTATGCTCTGCGGCTCTTTTGAAAAAGCAGTACACAAGGTATGCACAGTGCCATGCTTTAAAAGCGGCATATCAGAAAGTGCAACAAAGAAGCCGTCACAATTTTCTGCCGCCAAAACGCCCAGTGCCAGCGAATACCCCATTCCCAGTTGTGGCTGGGTGTTATTTACATAGGTAAAGCCATATCGCACTGCCGCTTCTTCCGTTTGCGGCAGCCGCCCGACAACTATAATTTGCGAAAAATCTTTTTGATTGTACAGAAGATTTTTTAAAATATACTCTCCAAGCGGTGCTCCATCATACTCCATAATAAGCTTGTCTTCGCCCATTCTTGATGAAAGACCCGCCGCAAGCACTATAGCACACAAACGCATACGTATCACCATACCATTTATAATAATTTAACCTTGATTTTTATACAAACAAACTTATATAAGCGATGAAAGAACAGATGCTTTTGTAACAATTCCCTGCAAAGTACCGTCATCGTCCACAACAGCTATAGGGTACTTTGCCTCAGCAGCTATAGGCATAATATCACTTATCAAAGTATCTTTATGTGTTGTAACTACGTCATTCATACATACATCTTTAATATGCAAGCCCTCTTGTCTTGCCTTTACCGCAGCATCTATTGTCACTATTCCGCGCAGCTTCATGCGTTCGCCAACAACATATGCAGTAGAGCTACCATTTTGACGCATCTCGCGTACAGCATACTGCGGCGTGTCCTTCATACGCACAACACAAGAAGGTATTACCATAATATGCTTTGCACTTAGTACTTTTGTTTTATCGGCACTGTCAATAAAAAGACGAACATAGTCATCGGCGGGGTTAGCACTCATCTCCTCCGGCGTACCTACCTGTATAAGTCTGCCGTCACGCATTATGGCAACAGTATCGCCAAGCTTAAACGCTTCATTTATGTCATGGGTAATAAACACAACGGTTTTTTCAAGCTTTTGCTGAATCGAAAGCAACTCAAACTGCATATCCTTACGAACTAATGGGTCTAAAGCAGAAAATGGCTCGTCCATAAGAAGAACTTCGGGGTTATTGGCAAGCGCCCGCGCTATGCCCACACGCTGCTTCATTCCTCCGGAAAGGCTGTTTATTTTGCTGTGCTCATGCCCCTCAAGCCCCACCATATTTATCATTTCTTCTGCCTTTTCTTCGCGCAATGTACGCTGCATACCCTTTACCTCAAGCCCATAGGCAACGTTGCCCATAACATCGCGGTGGTTCATAAGACCAAAGCTTTGGAACACCATTGATATTTTATTGCGACGGTAATCTCTTAACTGTAGCTTTGTGAATTTTTCTATTTCCTTGCCCTCAAAAATAATCGTGCCGGCAGTGGGCTTATTAAGCATATTAAGTGCGCGCACAACTGTAGATTTTCCTGAGCCTGAAAGCCCTATTATTACAAAAATTTCTCCGCGCTTTACTTTAAAATTAATGTCCCATAAAGCCACAGTAGTACCTGTTTGCTTATACACCTCGTCTTTAGACACGCCTTTTTTCATCAGCTTGGCAGCCTCACTCTTATTTACCCCATAAAGCTTTGTAAGCCCGCGCACCTCTATTATATCATCGCTTTGCTGCTCTTGCAGCGGCACAGCTATATTATTTTCCACCGCTGTCTTCCCCCTTTTTAAACCACGCCTGCGTAATTCTATCCATCAAAATGGCGACTATTACAACAGAAGCGCCAGCTAAAAGCCCCCTGCCTATTTCTATACGGTTTACACTTATAAGTACCTCCATGCCAAGCCCCGAGGCACCTATCATCGAGCAAGTGACCACCATAGCCATAGCCATCATCAGTGTTTGGTTTACACCTGTAAGTATAGTTGGCATCGCCTGCGGTATTTGAACCTTAAAAAGTGTTTGAAAACGAGTCGAACCATATGCTTTTGCAGCCTCTACAACCTCTGCATCAACTTGACGAATACCATGGCTTGTAAGACGTATAACAGGCACAACGGCATAAATTGTAGTTGCTATAACAGCAGGAGCTTTGCCAAGCCCAAAAAACAGCACTGCCGGTATAAGATAAACAAAAACAGGCATGGTCTGCATGGTGTCAAGTATTGGACGCGCTATAGAATTTGCCTTTTCACTGCCCGAAATTAAAATACCTACAGGCAAGCCTATTGCAAGAGATATTATAACAGAAGCAAGCACTATAGAAAGAGTTTCATACATAAGCGCCCATAGACCTATCATACCTACAAAAAATAGCATAGCGGCATAAATAAGCCCTGTAAGCCATTTTTTGCTAAGCTTCCAGCCCGCTATAAATACCCCCGCAATTAAAACCCACCAAGGTATGAGTGAAAGCAGGCTGTTTATCCCGCCTATAAGCCCGTTTAGCACCGCTTTTATACCATCAAAAAAGCTGCTGAAGCGTGCTGCAAAGGCTTTTACCTGTGCATCAAAGCGCTCTACATTTATAGGCAGCTTTACAGGGAAATCGTAAAAAACATTGCCTTTTTCTGTGGTAAGCCCCAACGCTGCATTTACTTTTTTTGCCTTATCCTTCGTCAGCCACTCATTTATAAGCTCTTGATGTTCCTTTATAAACCATTTTGCGGTTTCTCCGTAGCTGTCGCCGGTTTCGCGCATATGCGCAAGTGCTTGAGAGGTAAGAGCACTTGATGTTTTGTATTTTGTTAAAAACTCGCAAAACTCCGGTTCTTCCTCTGCAAACGAGTTACTTACCGCCTTTGTAACGTCTACAGACGGGCATTCGGTACTACCCGCCCTATATTCTACGTCATTTATATACGGGGCATCATCTAAAAGCACCATGTCATATTTACCCAAAAGCCATGTCGGCTCCCAGTAATACCCCACTATGGGCTGCCCTCTTTCGTAGGCGGAGGTGAATGCGGCAGAAAGCGCCGCATCAGAGCCCGGACGAAAATACACATAATCATCTGAGAGCTTGTTATACTGCACCTTTTTATACATAATGTCGTCAATTTCCCAGCCGGGAATAGCACCGTATATACGCCCTTTTTCTTTGTTTTCGTCGTCCTTAAAAACCGAGGCATACTTTTTTAAATCTTGCACAGTTTTTAGCTGCGGTGCCATTGGTTTTATTCCACGTGCCGCGTCGCCCTCTATAACATAACGCGGGACATAAAAGCCCTGTTTATTATCACCGAAGTTTGTGCCTAAATCTTTAAAAAGACCAGCATCTCTGTCCTCTTTATAGGTGATTATATTATCTGTCCATTCCTCCATGCTGACATCTATTTCGCCGCGCTTAAGCGCCTCGTGCATGACAGGTGTAGAACCCGGAACCTCGTGCCAAGTGAAGCCATATGCCGCTTCTGCAATAAACCCTGCAACAGCATTGTGGAATTTAACACTGTCCCAGCCGACATCTGCAAAAGCGATGTCGCGTTTTTCTTTGCCACAGCCGCAAAGACATAAGCTAAGTAAAATGACCGTAATAAATGCTGCTACAGCTTTATTTTTATTCAAGCAGTCCCCTTCTCCCCTTAATTATGGAATAAGCAATCCATTTTTCACTAAATTTTGACAACCTTATTATACCATACAGGTTGTCACTACGTCAAGAAAAAAAGCAACAGCACAAAGCGCAAGCTAAACCGGCAAAAGATATAAAACTAATTTTGCCGCAGCTTACGGCAAATGCCGTTGTTTTTATTATATAATTTTTTTTAGTAAACCTGCCAATAATATGCGCTGTGCGCCTGCAAAGTGCTTCCTCCGCCAAAATCGTGCGTTTCACCCGTTATAAGGTCGCGCGCACGACCTGCATTTGCATTAAAATGTGCCTCAAACGGTACATCATCTATGTTTATTGCGACAATAACGCGGTCATCGCCACAAGCCCTCTCAAAAATAAGCTGCTTATTCTGTAAAAGTATAGATTTAAAATCTCCATTACAAAGTGCCTTACTGCCCTTGTGTGCATTTGCAAGCTTTTGTAAAAAAGCAGTAAGCTCATTTTCTATGGGTTTATCGTAGCTAAGACGCAAACCGTCGTCGCCGTCTTGCTTTTTGCCTTCGGCTCCCCACTCGCTGCCATAATAAACACATGGTATACCCGGCATAGCAAAAAGCAAGGCATATATAAGCGGCAGGTGCAACGGATTTGTAAGGTTGCTTGCAATGCGAGAAACATCATGATTATCTACAAAATTAAAAAGGTGCTTGCCCTTATAAAGTGTCCATTGCTCGGGACCAAACTGGCGCAGTAAGCTATGGGTAATTTCAAACATATTAAGGCTGTTAAAGCTTGAATATAAGCCCTTATAGCACTCATAGTTTGTACAGCTATGCAGCATATCATCGTTTACATACCTGTTATAGTCACCATGAAGCAATTCGCCCACCAAAAAAAAGTCAGGTTTTAAGCTGTCGCAAAAAGTCCGCAGTTTTTTTATAAAGTCTAAATTAAGGCAATAGGCAACGTCAAGTCGCAACCCATCAATGTCAAACTCCTCAACCCAGCCGCGTATGCACGAAAACAAGTATTCTTCAACCTGCGGGTTTTGTATATTAAGCTTAACCAGCTCAAAATGTCCCTCCCAGCCCTCGTACCACAAGCCGTCATTATAGTTGCTATTGCCGCCGAAGCTTATATGAAACCAGTCCTTATATGCAGAAGCCTCGCGGTTTTTTAAAACATCTTGAAACGCCCAAAACCCGCGTCCTACGTGGTTAAAAACGCCGTCAAGCACAAGCTTTATTCCGGAATTATGAAGTTTTTTGCAAACTGCGGCAAAATCCGCGTTAGTCCCAAGCCGACAATCTATTTTAGTATAATCACGCGTATCATAGCCATGATTATCGCTTTCAAAAACAGGCGAAAAGTAAATGGCATTTGCTCCAATATTAGCAATGTGTTCTGCCCAATCTCCTATTTTTTTTACGCGCGGAGTTAAAATTCCGTCATTTTGGTGCGGCGCACCGCAAAAACCAAGCGGGTATATTTGATAAAATACGCTTTCGTAAGCCCACATATGTTGCTCCTTCTGCTGTTCTCAGCTATTGCGGCTACTTTTTAGCCTTTTTTTATACTTCTTTTTACTTTTCTTGCTTTTTTGCTCTATATTTGCGGCACCCTTTTTAGCAGCATCTTTATGTACACTTGTAACTGTTATGTCTTTTTTTACTGCAAGGTCAAGCTCCGCGGCAAGCTTAGGCTGTGGATGAGGCGCAGAGCGTTCTGTAAACCCTTTAGGCTCTGCCTGTGTTAAGGAAGATGCAAACGACTTAGGCTCTGCCCCCAACACAGCGGCATATTCCGGTGTTTTTAAAGCTTTGCCCCTTCGCACACTTTTTATACGGTAAACATGGCTGTAAACAAGTGCAGATTCCAACATCTTTTTGTTTTGCCTTTTAAAATCCCTGTTGCGTTTAATATAATAAATTGTTATTAATATTATAAAGCATAGAAGTATAACAACAAGTGACGATGCCATTATTTTAACTATTCTTTCAACAGGCATATACAACAATGATTTATGTGAATCGGAGAAGCTTGTTTTGCCGTCTGCCTCCGATGCCGCCTGAAAATTAGGGTCCAGGGTTATAGCAGGCGACCAGCTTTCGGCGCTGCTTGTTCCCGCCTGCTCCTCGCCACGCGACGTAATTTCTTCATCTCGAGAAACGGTGCTTTCTGTAGATTTTGTACTTAAGTCCTCGCTTTGCGAAGAGCTACTTAAAGCGGGCTTGCTTGACGAGGAGCTTTGCGACGAGCTGCTTGAAGCGGGTTTACTTGACGAGGAGCTTTGCGGCGAGCTGCTTGGCAAAGAGGTTCCTGCCGAGCCATGCTTTTTTATATATTCTGCTTTGTCGGTTTTTGTGGCTTTGCAAAAACCGTCAAGATATGCGTTTATAGAAGCCGTATCATCTGAGGAAATGCTTGCCTTGTCCGATTGCGGCAAAGCAAGATATGAATTAAGCATTTTTTCAACCTTTGCACGCGACGCTAAAATATCGGGTGCCCACGAAGCAGAAACATCTATGGTTCGCAAGGTTTTAAGCTGTGACAAAACCTCTTGCGCAGAAGTAGTTGGTGCGGCAAATACAGTTACCTTACACAATATTATAACTAAAAAAGCAACACAAGACAGCACAAAGGCTATTTGTTTTCTTTTATTACAAACGGTAATTATTTTACTCGCCTCCTTTTTGACATTATATGTCAAAAATATAGATTAGCTATACTTAATTATAACATATTTTATACAAAGTTTGGCAATAATATAAAACTTTTTTCATTTTATATATTTTAATAGATAATTTTATTCTTTACTATTGTTTTAAACACAAAAAGTGATATTATTATAATTATGAAAACGTTACCGGTAATTTTAAAACCTATTCCGACAAGGGGTGACCTTATAAATGGCAGATGTAAATATTAAAGACATAGCACGACTTGCGGGGGTAGGTGTAAGCACAGTTTCTCGCGTTATAAACAACCACCCCGATGTAAACAAGGAAACAAAAGCGCGTATACTCAAGATAATTGCAGAAGAAAGCTATGTGCCCAACAACAGCGCAAGAAACCTAAAGCGAAGCCAATCTAACACCGTAGGTGTACTTATAAAGGGCATTACAAACCCGTTTTTTTCGCGAATGATAAAGATTATCGAGAAAGAAATATCGCGCTACAAATACACCATGATACTCCATCAGGTTGATGCCGATTTAGACGAAGTAGATGTTGCCATTGAGCTTTCTATGGAAAAAAAGCTGCGCGGAATAATATTTTTAGGCGGCTGTTTTTCTCATTCACCGGCAAAGCTTGCGGCATTAAAAGTGCCGTTTGTACTAACCACCATTACAACCCTTGGTGAGGGCGCGGATAAAAGCAGATTTTCAAGTGTTTCTATAGATGACTATGCAGAAGCTTACAATGCGGTAGACTACATTTGCAAGGCGGGACACCGCAAAATAGCAATAATAGGCGCACAGCAAAACGACAAAAGCATAGGCTGGCTAAGGCTTAAAGGCTACCGCGATGCACTGCATAATAACGGCATAACGCTTGACGAAAACCGCATAATATTCAGCGACAAATTTTCGCTATCGTGCGGATATAATGCCGCAAGGCGGCTCTTGGAAAAAACCTCGTTCACCTGCATATTTTGTATATCGGATATACTGGCGATGGGTGCGGCAAAGGCACTTATAAGCTTAGGCAAGGCAATACCTAAAGATGTTTCGATTATGGGCTTTGACGGGCTTGAAATGGCACAGTACTACTCGCCTTCTATAACAACAATTTACCAGCCCGACGAAGAAATGGCACTTTGCAGCGTTCAAACACTAATGGACGTTTTAGAGCACGACGGGCAGCACCGACACTTGCTTTTTAAAGCAAAGCTTTTAGAGGGCGAAAGCTTTACAAGCATAAAGGTCTAAAGCTTATGCCTCCTGCTCTTTTTGCGCTTTGCTTACAACGTGTGTTTTTATACCCGGCCACGCAGAAAAGCTGCATATAAACCCGACAAGAGAAAAAAACATCAAAAACAGCACAGGCACCGTAAAAGGCAAAAGTAAAAGCATTGCAAGTACCAATACAAATATGATTATAAGCGCCGGCAGCGACTGCTTTAAACAAACAATACCCAATAGCATTGCATTTTTATACAATGTAAAAAGCGGCAGCTTTACAGTTACAATAAGTGGGTAAAGATATATACAGGACAAGCTTAGCATAAAGCCCGCCACCAAAAGCATAAACCAAGCAGCGTAAAAAATATTGTTTTGTGCAGCCGCCGCAAAGTAAAAGCGTATGCCAAACACAAGCCCTGTTGTTACAACTGCCAAAAGCAGACCTGTAATAAATGATTGCTTAAATTCCTGTTTAAAGCCCTTCCAAAAATCTCCCCACACAAAAAAAGGACGCTCGCGCATCATAAGCATAGTCACGCGGCTCATGCCCGCACACGCAGGGCCTATAGTTATAACAGGAACACAAAAAAGCAAAAACAACAAATTAAGCTTTATAAGCTCCCAAAAAGCCCTTATGTAAACATCAAAAAAAAGTGCAAGTCCCTTTTTCGGCGGTGCATCTTTATCTATACCGGGGCCCGGCTTTGCATAGTTGGTAGAAAAAAAGCTCATATGTATCCTCCGTTTTTTACAAATATAATATAGAACATTGTAACACATTTTTAAAGCGTTTGCACTGTTTTTTATAAAGACAAATTAAACAAAGGCGATGATTTTATAAGAAAGCTAAGCAGGTTTTTAAAGGGCTTTCGCAAACAGCTTATATTAGGTCCTGCATTTAAGATGATAGAAGCTGTTTTTGAACTTATAGTACCTCTTGTTATGGCAAAAATGATAGATATAGGCATTGCAAACGGTGACAAGCCATACATTTTTAAAATGACCGGGCTTATGCTGTTTTTGGGGTTGGTGGGGCTTGGGTGCTCGCTTACCTGCCAGTTCTTTGCGTCGCGCGCATCTCAGGGCTTTGGCACTGTAGTGCGCGGCAAGCTTTTTGCGCACATAAACTCGTTTTCTTACGCAGAGCTCGACAAATTTGGCACAGCGTCACTTATAACGCGCCTTAACAACGACATAAACCAACTTCAAATAGCAGTGGCAATGCTTATACGCCTTGTGTTTCGTGCACCTTTTTTAGCAATAGGCGCAACAGCCATGGCGGTAATGCTTGATGCGCAAATGTCTGTAATATTTTTGCTTACAGCGCTTATAATTGCATTCTCGCTGTATTTTATAATGAGCCGTTCCGTACCGTTTTATGGCAAATTGCAGGGGCTTTTGGATAAAATATCGCTTTTGACACAAGAAAATTTAGCGGGAGCAAGAGTTATCAGGGCGTTTTCAAAACAAAAAACGGAAGAAGAACGTTTTGAAAAAACAAATGACGAAATGCGCCGCAGTGCCATAAACGTAAGCAAGCTTTCGGCACTGCTAAACCCCATAACCTCCGTTGCGGCAAACCTTGGCGTAGTAGCTATTTTGTGGTTTGGCGGGCTTCGTGTAAACAGCGGGACACTTACGCAAGGGCAGGTTATAGCACTATGGAACTACATGACACAAATACTTTTAGCGCTTATAGTGGTTGCTAATTTAGTAGTTATTTTTACAAAAGCAGCTGCCTCTGCGGCACGTGTAAACGAGGTTTTTGAAACCACAGCAAGCGTAACAGACCTTGGCAACACTGCTGTAACCCCTCTTGCAAATGCGCCAAAGCTTGAGCTGCGCGGGGTTTCGTTTTCGTACGGCAGCAGCGAGCTCTCACTTAAAAATATAAATATCACTGTAAACACAGGCGAAGCTTTAGGGATAATAGGCGGCACAGGCTGTGGTAAAACAACGCTTATAAACCTTTTGCCACGGTTTTACGATGCCTGTGAGGGAACTGTTTTAATTGACGGTGTTGACGTAAAATTGTACCCCTTTGCACAGCTTCGCGGGCAGCTTGGAATAGTACCGCAGCAAGCAGAGCTTTTTAGCGGCACTATACGCAAAAATATGCTGTGGGGCTGCGAAAATGCCACAGACAAACAGATTGAAGATGCACTAAAAACCGCACAGGCAAAAGAATTTGTTGAAAAGCTGCCGCATGGGCTTGATACTGTTCTTTTGCAAGGCGGCAAAAACCTTAGCGGAGGACAAAAACAACGCCTTACCATTGCACGGTCACTTGTAAATAAACCGCAGGTGCTTATTTTAGACGACAGCGCCAGCGCTTTGGACTATGCCACAGATGCCGCACTGCGCCGCGCACTGAAAAAAGATACGGAAAAAATGACTGTCATAATGGTTTCTCAAAGGGTATCGGCAATAAAAGATGCAGACAAAATTCTGGTACTTGATGACGGAGAAGCCGCAGGGCTTGGCACACATATGCAGCTTTTTAATGACTGCCCCGTTTACCGTGAAATATGTCTTTCTCAGCTAAGTGACGAGGAGGCGAAGCGCGTATGAAAAGCAGTGTTCTAAAACGCCTTTTGGCATTTACCGCTCCATATAAAAAGCACCTTGCACTTGCGCTTTTAAGTGCGGTTATAAGTGTTTCTCTGGGTCTTTATTCACCAATAATAACAGGCAGAATAATAGACCTTATTATAAGCAAAAATTCTGTAGATTTTAACGGTATACTGCGCCTGCTGCCTGTGCTTACAGCCGTTATTTTAGGCAGTGCACTGTTCCAGTGGGTTATGACGCTTAACACAAACATAATTACACATTCTGCTGTTAAAGATATACGCTCGGCAGTGCTTTTAAAAATAGAATCTGCACCGCTTAAAATTATAGACGGCACGGCACACGGCGATATCATAAGCCGAATGGTAAATGACACTGAACAAATTTCTGACGGGCTTTTGCAAGGGTTTTCGCAGCTTTTTACAGGAGTTATAACCATACTGGGCACACTCTGCTTTATGCTATCGGTAAATGCAGGTATAACACTTGTCGTTGTGGTTTTAACACCGCTTTCTCTAGTTACAGCCTCGCTTATAGCTAAATACTCGTTTAACGAGTTTAGACAGCAGGCAAAAATACGCGGCGAAATAGGCGGGTATATTGAAGAAATGCTGGGAGGTCAGCGAGTTGTAAAAGCCTTTGGGTATGAGGAACGGGCAAAAACACGCTTTGATGAAATTAATGCAAGGCTTTATAAAACAGGCGTAAACGCACAGTTTTACTCGTCCCTTACAAACCCGACAACACGTTTTTTAAACGGTGTCGTTTATGCCTGTGTGGGGCTTGCCGGTGCACTTTCGGTTATAAGCGGCAAGCTTAGCGTTGGGCAGCTTTCGTGCTTTTTAACCTATGCTAATCAATATACTAAGCCATTTAATGAGGTTTCGGGCGTTGTTACAGAGCTGCAAACAGCTTTTGCCAGTGCAAGACGCGTTTTTTCCGTTTTAGATGAGCCCTCTGAAGCACCTGACCCAAACGATGCTTTTGTTATGACAAAATGCGAGGGAGATGTTTCGGCGCATGATGTTTCTTTTGCATATGCGCATAACCGTCCGCTTATAGAGCATCTTTATCTTGAGGTGAAGCGTGGACAGCGCATAGCCATTGTAGGGCCCACAGGCTGCGGAAAAACAACTATAATTAACCTTTTAATGCGGTTTTACGAAATAGACAGCGGAAAGCTTACGGTAGATAAAATAGAAACAGACAAAATTACGCGCGGTAGCCTGCGCCGTATGTATGGCATGGTACTGCAAGAAAGCTGGATATTCACAGGAACGGTGCGCGAAAACATAGCCTATGGTAAACCCGAAGCTACTATAGAAGAAATTATATCGGCTGCAAAGGCGGCTTACGCACACAGCTTTATTAAACGCTTGCCGCACGGCTACGACACACTTATAGGTGAAGGCGGCGATGGAATTTCGTCCGGACAAAAGCAACTTTTGTGTATTGCACGTATTTTGCTTTTAAACCCGCCTATGCTTATTTTGGACGAAGCAACAAGCTCTATAGATACTCTTACTGAAATTCGTATACAAAAAGCCTTTACGCAAATGATGCAGGGACGTACAAGCTTCATAGTAGCGCACCGCCTTTCTACAATACGCGAGGCAGACTGTATTTTAGTAATGCGTGACGGCAAAATTATAGAAAAAGGCACACACTCGCAGCTACTTTTGCAAAACGGTTTTTACAAAGAACTATATAACAGCCAATTTGCACATAATCAATAAAAACACATAAAAATGACATTCTCTGCAATATACAAAGAATGTCATTTTTTATCTAAATTGCGTGCTACGCATATGCGCAATTAAAGTTTGCAAAATCCCCTGTCTTTTTTGCTGCTTCTGCAACAACTTGAAATACACAAACAGAATAATTCATTCGCGCCAAAACCAAAGAATTTGCTCGCGCGACGGTGTGCAGCCCATGCGTGCAAGCCAGCCCAGCGATGCCGAATTTTCGGGGTGCACAAAGGCTATCGGCGGCTCAAGCCCCTGCACCGAAAATTGGTGCAGAACATGGTTATACAGTGCGGTAGAAATGCCATGACCGCGAAAATCAGGGTCAATGTATACAGGCCCCATCTCCGCTTCACTGTGTGTAATAAAAAAGGCAATCGGTCTGCCCTTATAAAATGCGGCGGCATTCGGTGCACTCGCAATGCGGCGGCGTATAAACGCATCGCTCATTTCAGGGTGCTCATAAACAGAGAGCATCCACTGTGCCATATCCTTGCTAACCTCACCAATGCTTATGTCCGGAAGCAAGCTTTCATCTTCTATTTGCCGTGGACGCGGGGCGGTGTACAGCTGCACATAGGCTGTTACCAAGAAGCGACTGTCGTAGGCGCGAAGCGCAGACTCAAAGCGCACGTCCGGCGAAAACGACACCAGCGAGCCCTCGCGCAAAGCCACCTGTTTATAAAGCACATCAAATTGCTCCATTGTATCAAACGCATACAAATATTTATTGGATTCACCGTCCAAAAGCCTAACCGCGGTTTCAAATACAGCACATTCAGTCACCGCGTTTTGACGAATGCGCAACAAGGCATAAGCGTTTTTTTGCGCATCACGCATAAGAAGCTGTTTTGCCTGTGCAAGAGTTTTTAAAGCTGCATTGTTTTCAATCATCTTTACAAATATTCCTTTCACGCCCCGCAGGTACTATTTTAAACCCTGAAACATTTCTATTCCGCTTTGATAATTGTGGAGGCGAACAAATTTTTCTACCTCTGTGCCGTTCTTTTCGCGCATTAGGCGTATGATTTCGTAGTGATCCTTGATGGATTCCGCAATGCGTCTGCCTGTAAAATTATAAACTGTTTTGGTGTAAGACCATTTTTCAAGAAATTCATAAATTGTATCGCAAAGCAGCTTATTTGGCAGGCTTTTAAATATGTAAAAATGAAAGTCGTCATTAATTTTCGCACAAAGAGAAAACTGCCCTTTTTCATATTTTGCTTGCAGACGGTCGTTAATTTTTGTCAGTGCGTCATAATCCTTATCAGTGAGAATATCAATTGCAGCTCGTGTGGCGTACGATTCTAAAATTCCCCTTATTTCAAGTACGTCCTGCAAGTTTTTTGCGTTGCCCACCTTTACATTTACAATAAAACTTTTGTTTGCGGTTTGCACAACATAGCCCTTTGCCGTAAGACGGTTAAGCGCTTCGCGCACAGGCGTTTCGCTCACCTCATATTTAGCCGAAACCCTGCGAATTATTATTTTTTCTCCCGGCTGAAATTCGCACGATAAAATTGATTTGAGAAGACTTTCATATAAAAAATCGACCTTGCTTTTATATTGTTCCAAGCCACTACCTCCTCCGCACACAAAATCATATATAATATATTCAAAATCATTATATTTTTTTTCTAAAGTATTGTCAATGATTTATTAAACAAAATATGTATTTCGCAAATATTAGGTGCTTTTAAACAAAAAAATAGTAAATCTTTGTTTATTTTAAGCCTTGCTCTTGCCTGCTCAGTATAGTATTATAACAGCAAGAATGATATATTATATATCATTTATGTACATGAAGGAGATGTGAAATGAGTACCATTGAAATAAACTGCCCCCCTATCAGCTTGTTTGGGAACGGCTGCCTTGCACGGCTTCCGTCACTGATTGAAGGGAAATACAAAAAAGCACTTATTGTTACTGACAAAGGTGTTGCAGAGTTAGGTCTGCACAAAAAATTGACAGATATTTTAGACGAAATCGGTCTTAAATGGGTTCTTTATTCCGGTGTAAGACCAAACCCCACCGTACAAAATGTAGATGAAGCGTTTGCACTGTTCTGCGGTGAAAAATGCGACATAATATTTTCTGTTGGCGGCGGCTCGGCAATTGACTGCGCAAAGGCAGTATCAATTTTAGGCGCAAATGGCGGAAACATTCTTGAATACCTCCGCGATGACAAAAAGCCAAACGGCGCTGTTATGCACGTAGCCATTGCCACCACCTCCGGCACAGGCAGCGAGGCTTCGCACTCGTATGTTATCTCAGACGACTCTGTACAAATGAAATATGGCGTTCGTCACCGCTGTGCTTTGCCCGCAATTGCGGTAAACGACACAGAGCTGCTGTTCGGGTTGCCTAAAGCTCTAACCGCCTCCACCGGCATGGACGCCCTCACTCATGCGGTTGAGTCATTAATCGGAGTTTCTCAAAGTCAAATTACCTACGAAATGGCATTAAGCGCAATTAAGCTGGTGTTTGCTTATTTACCTACAGCGTGTGCAGAGCCGCAAAATGAGCTTGCACGCGACAAAATGGCAGCGGCGCAATATCTTGCGGGCATTGCATTTGGCAATACAAACGTTGGGCTCGTCCACTGTATGTCACACCAATTAAGTGCAGTTTACAGCATTCCCCACGGCGCGGCAAACGCAGCCCTGCTGCCGCATTGCCTGCGTTTTGAAGAAAAAGGCTGCATAAACGCACTGTGCGATATTACAAATATGCTTTGGTCTATTGAAACAAATGGGCTTGGCGTGCAAGAAAAAGCCGATTATGCAATAGAACAAATTGCAGCGCTTTCGCGCAGTGTAGGTACCGATATTCCTCTTGCGCAGTTTAATGTTAAGCGCGAAGATTTTGCTTTGCTGGCACAGAAAACCTTACAGGACGGAAGTATTGATAATTCTGCTGTGTTCTCTACAGAAGCAGATATTCAAAAAATATTCTCTGCCGCGTTTTAAGCATGAAGGCAATAAAAAGAAGGAGGAAATTATGGAACGACAGGATACCGGTATGGCATATCTGCTGCAATACGAAAATGTAGCATGGTATGAAAACGGCACGGTTTCAATTACAGACCGACGCTTTTACCCATATAAAAAAGAAAAATGCGTGTGCAAAAGCTACGAAGAAGTCGCACAGGCTATAGCCGATATGGTTACGCAAAGCGGAGGTCCATATCTGGCAGCAGGCATGGGCATGGCGCTGGCAGGGTGTCAGTGCCGCGAATTAAGCGGTGACGCACAGCTGGCATTTTTAGAAAAAGCTGCCTACGTGCTTTCTCATGCGCGACCCACCACCTCGGCAAAAATGCAGCTGATTACGGGCAGCGCCCTTGAAGCGGCAAAAAAGGCAATGGCTGAGGGCAAAAATATTGTACAAGCAATGTTTGATGTGGCGCTTGACGACGTGAATAACCGCTATGCAGCTTATAAAAAAGTAGCAAGCTATTTAGTAGAGCAATTCCCGGCTAACGGCGCTGTTATGACGCAGTGCTTTGCCGAAACTATTCTTGGCACTATGCTGTTGGAGTGCCGCGCAAAAAATAAAACTCCTCGCTTTCTCTGCCCCGAAACAAGACCTTATTTACAGGGTGCAAGGCTTACAGCCAGCGTAATTTCAGACATGGGCTTTGATGTGCACGTAATTACCGATAATATGCCTGCCTATTTGATGAAGCGCGAGCAGGTGGAGGTGTTTACCTCAGCCGCCGATGTTATTACTATGGACGGCTATATTGTAAACAAGGTTGGAACCTTTCAAATTGCGCTTGCTGCACAATATTGGGGCATTCCTTATTTTGTAACAGGTTCTCCTAATGCGGGGCATTCCGGTATTGATACCGTCACAATTGAAGAACGTGACCACACACAGGTTACCGACATAATGGGTGTGCGCGTTGTAGAGCCAAACGTTAAAGCCTATTACCCCGCCTTTGATATTGTCCCGCCAAAGCTATGCAGCGGTGTTGTCACGCAGAAAGGAATTTACTCGCCATATGACCTCCAACGCTATTTTAAAGACTGAAAACAAGCTTACCCTAAAGCAAGCGGCGGCAGTGGCGGCGGGCGTTATTTTAATGCTGTTGTCGGGGCTTGTGAACGGCTGGTCCATTTTTGTTGAGCCGATTGAAAAGGAGCTGCACCTGCTGCGGCAGGACACCTCGCTTATTTTTACAATTTCTCTAAGCGTTTCTATCGGCGGACAGATACTTTCGGGTTTTCTCAGTAAACGCATTAAAACCCGTTGGGTTTACTTTTTAGCAGCTATCTTTGCGGTTGTCGGCTTTACAGGCGCTTCAAATGCCACAGGGCTTATGCAAATTTATATTTACTACGGTGTTTTTGTCGGTCTGACAATCGGTATGCTTTATAACCTTGTGCTAACCAATGTTATTGCTATGTTTCAGCGCAACATCAGCCTTATATCAGGCATTTTGCTGATGGGCTTTGGAATGGGTACGCTCGTGTTGGGCAGCATAGCCACAGCACTGATAAAGCTTTTTGGGTGGCGCAGCACCTTTGCAATATTAGCGGTAGTTTACTCGACTCTGTTGATTGCAGCCTCGTTTGTTATTACTCCCGCGCGAAAATCCGCTCCGGATACAAAAAAAGTGCCAAGCGTTCAACCCACAGCAATGCTGCGAAAACGCTCTTTTCACTGTTTTTTTGGCTGGTGCATTGTAATAAGCTCGTGCAACCTCATTGTAATAGGGCATTCCTCTCTTATTTCAAGGGACATCGGTGCAAGCTTTGTATTGGCTTCGTTTCTCACAGGAATGGCATCAATGTCAAGCGGAATTTCTCGTGTAATATTCGGTCATTTTTCCGACAAATTCGGTATTAGCAGGTTAGAAGCGGTATTAACAGCCGGTGCTGCAATTTCCGCATTGGCTATTATTGCAGGTTATGTTCTTAACAATGTTCCGCTGCTTGCATTGGGTTACCTTTTTGCAGGTGCGCTGAATGGCGGCGAAGCAGTGTATATTTGTAGCTTTGTACAGCAGCGTTACGGCATGGAAAATTACGGAATTAACATGGCATTTACAAATATCTACATGATATTCGGTTCGGTTTTTGGCACTGCGCTTGCAGGAGCCATTAAAACACAAACCGGTTCGTACCTGCCGTCCTTTTTGCTTATGCTGCTTTACGCCACGCTAGGTGCGGTTTTTGCATTTCTGCTTAAACGCACAGAAAAAGCTTACGGCAAAACAACGTAATAATTAGAATGAATTAATAATAGACAGGAGAGAAATTTTATAAAATGAACGAACAGAAAACAACAATTAAAAGTGTAAAAGATTTAAAGTACGTGGGCTCGTCCAGCATCGCACTGGATAAAGATTTGGGTGCGCGCTATGCCATTCTTCCGGGCGACCCGCAGCGCGTTGAAAAAATAGCCAATATGTTGGAAAGCCCAAAGCCACTCGCAGTAAAACGCGAATACACAAGCTGGGAGGGCTATATCGACGGAGAAAAGGTTATTGTCATTTCTACAGGCATGGGAGGTCCTTCTGCTGCCATTTGTGTAGAGGAGCTTAACATGATTGGTGTGCACACTGTTGTGCGCATAGGCACCTGCGGTGGTATGCAAATACCCATGCAGGCAGGCGATTTGGTTATTCCTACAGGTGCAATACGTCAAGAGGGCACTACATACCATTATGTATACCCCGAATTTCCATCTGTGCCTAACTTCGAGGTTGTTTCTGCTTTAAACGAGGCATCAAAGCTTCAAGTTGCACGCAAAACCTACCTTGGCGTTGTTCAGAGCAAGGATTCGCTTTATGGACAGCATAGCCCCGACAGAATGCCCGTCAGCGATGAGCTTAACATAAAATACGAGTCATGGATTCGCTCCGGTGCTTTGGCTTCGGAAATGGAATGTGCCGCGGTCTTTACCGTAGCACAAGTGTTGGGAATGCGCGCCGGTGCAGTTTTACAGGTAATTTGGAACAAGGAACGCGAAAAAGCAGGTCTTGAGGTTGTGATGGACCGTGATACCACAAGCGGTATTCAAACCGTAATAGAGGGTATTAGAATTTTAATGCAGCAAGAAAAATCTGATAAAAAAGAGGTGTAAAATGCCAAACTCAAACTTCAGTTATGATTTTTTTAAAAAAAGCGCCGATTACATTCTTGCAAAAACAGAAATCCGCCCCGAAATAGCCATTGTTTTAGGCTCGTGCCTTGGCAATTTAGCTGACGAAATTCAAAATCCCACAGTGATCGATTATAAGGATATCCCAAATTTTTTAACAACCACAGTTTCTTCTCATGCCGGAAAGCTGATATTCGGAACGCTTGCGGGGCGCGAGGTGGTGTGTATGTCAGGACGTTTTCACTATTATGAAGGGTATGATTTTGAACAGCTTGTCACCCCTGTCCGTGTAATGAAGCTGCTGGGTGTTAAAACCCTGCTGCTGACAAATGCCTCCGGCGGCGTAAACGAAAGCTTTGCTCCCGGTGATATCATGCTAATTTGCGACCACATTAAGCTTATGGGTGCAAGCCCGCTTAGAGGTCCAAATATCGCAGAATTTGGTCAGCGATTTTTCGATATTTCCGATATGTATACTAAGAAATTGCGCGATATTGCTTTAAAAGCAGCTCAAACAACCGGTATTGATTTGAAGCAGGGCACCTACTTTTATGCCACCGGTCCGCAATTTGAAACCCCCGCCGAAATTCGCGCAATGCGCCTTTTGGGTGCCGACGCGGTGGGAATGTCCACTGTAACCGAGGCATTGACGGCTGCCCATTGCGGTATGCAGGTTTTGGGGCTTTCGCTTATTGCAAACCTTGCTGCCGGCATGGTGGCAAACCGCCCTGTCACGGGCGAAGAGGTTGATGAAACAGCACTGAAAACCGCGGCTAATTTTAAGAAATTAGTTTCGGAGATTGTCAGAACTGTTTTATAGCAAAATGTTGGTTGAATATCTACGGCTTACGCCGAAACGCTGAATAACAGTGTCGTTTTAAGTGTAATTACATTTTAAACGGATATTAGTAGAATATCAAAAAAATTTAGGAGGGTCACTATGAAAAAAACATTTACATCAGTTATAGCAGCAGCACTTTCGGCAGCACTTTTGCTGACAGGCTGCAACACAGCAAAGAGCAGCTCATCTTCCGCACCCGCAGGCAGCGAGGCTAAGTCAAGCGGAGCAAGCAGCGTAAGCAGCACAGGTGAAAAAAAGAAGGTTGCGCTTGTCTGCGACCCCGCAGGCACACAGGTATTTATTTTGATGATGATTGAAGGTCTTAACAACAGCGCAAAAAAATACGGCTTTGAGCCGGTTGTTGTAGAATGTGCAGATGCGGCGGCTTATGAGGATAATTGCCGTGCTCTTTTGCAAGAGAACGTTGATTTAATCATCGGCGGAGGCTGGCAGGCAGGTGGCGCAATTGATTCGATTGCAAAGGAATTCCCGGATGCAGCCGATTATGCCCTTATAGACTCCACAGTAGAAGCAACTAATGTAAAATGTATTTCGTACCGCGAGCAGGAGGGCGCTTACCTTATTGGTAAAATTGCCGCCTCTGTTGTAGAAGAAAAAGACAAGGTTTTTGGTGCAGTGCATGTTAATCAGGGACCCGGCTCATGGAAATGGCGCTATGGCTACATGGAGGGCGTAAAGTCCATTAAACCCGATGCCACATTTATTTTTAACTACACCGGCAGCTATAACGACCCCGCGCAGGCAAAAGAAAGTGCACTTCTGCAATACGAAAAAGGAGCAAAGTTTATAAATGCGGCAGCAGCAGGCGGCGATATAGGTGTTTTTGAAGCTGCACTGCAAAAGGGCTTTTATACCTCAGGGCAAGATGTCGATTTAACAACGCCCGACAACCGGTACATTGTTTCAAGCCAGATTAAAGATACAAAGGTTACAATTGAATATTTGCTTGACCAATATTTTGGCGGCAAATGGACAACCGATAACGAGGAATGGGGCATTGCCGAGGGCACAATCGGTGCTGTGCATATTACACACGATAGCAAAAACCCTGTAAGTGACCGCCTTAGCAGCGACAAAATTGCAGCGGTTAAAAAAGCCGCCGAGGATATTAAAAACGGAACGCTGGATTTGAAAAATATTCCGGCAGAGGAAAGCTACAAATAACGCTCTAAAAAAGAGGGTCGGAGTATTCTCCGACCCCCTTTCCGAAATTTAATTGGCGGATAGTATTGGGAGAGGTGATATAAAAAATGTTACTGCAAATGAAGAACATCACCAAAGTATACGGCAACGGCGTACTTGCAAACGACGATATTAGCCTTGACTTAAACGAGGGCGAAATTCTTGCGATTGTCGGTGAAAATGGAGCGGGTAAATCCACTATTATGAAGGTACTTTACGGGCTGGAAGCACCGACAGACGGAGAAATTATAATAAACGGGCAAAGCAAGCATTTTAAAAACCCACAGGACGCAATACATGAGGGAATTGGTATGGTACAGCAGAATTTTATGCTGTTTCCCCCGTTTAGCGTAGCTGAAAATGTGGTTTATACAAATGAACCCACAAAGCACCGCGTGTTTTTTGACAGAAAAAAAGCGGTTAATGAGGTACGCGAGCTAAGCGTTAAGTATGGTCTTGGAATTGACCCAAATACGCTGGTAAAGGATTGCCCCGTAGGGCTTCAGCAGCGCACAGAAATTTTAAAGGTACTGTACCAAAACGCTAATATTATTATTTTTGACGAGCCATCGGCGGTGCTTACTCCGCAGGAGGTTGTGGGGCTTCTCGATACAATTCGCGCACTTGCAAAAACCGGCAAAAGCATTATTATCATCACGCATAAGCTTAATGAGGTAATGGAAATTGCAGACAGAATTGTAGTTATGCGCGGCGGTCGTCACATTCGCACACTAAAAAAGACAGAGACAAATACTCAAGAACTCTCTGCCTTAATGGTTGGGCGGCAGATTGTGGACAAAGCCGTACAGGAAAAAGAAACCGGCGAAACTATTTTGTCGGTCGAAGGTCTTAGCTTACAGGGTGAGGACGGCAAGCCCCTGCTTAACAATTGCAGCCTAGAGGTAAAGAGCGGCGAAATTGTGGGTATTGCGGGTGTTTCGGGCAATGGACAAACGGAGCTTCTGCATATTATTGCAGGTCTTGAAAAAGCAAGCAAAGGTAATGTTATTCTGCGAGGAAAAAATATAGCCGATTGCAGCGTTAAAGAAATACGCAAGCAAGGGTGTGCATATGTTCCGGAGGACCGCAACACCATGGGCGCTGCCACAAAGGCGAACTTGTGCGAAAACGCCCTAATGGCGCACAATGATGAAGTGCAGTTTAACAGCCATGGCGTGCTTAATTACAAAGAAATTAATAAACACTACACAAATATGCTTGAGCAATATGATGTAAAATACAACAGCTTGCAGCAAAAAGCCGGCGAGCTTTCCGGCGGCAACCTGCAAAAGCTTATTGTTGCGCGAGAAATAAGCCAAAATGCGCCTTTTCTGATTGTTTCTGAGCCCACGCGCGGCGTAGATATCGGAGCGATGGAATTTATTCATCATCAGATTCTTGAGCAGCGTGAGGCAGGTGTTGCGGTTTTATTGGTTTCATCAGATTTAACAGAAATCCTGCGCTTGTCCGACCGCATTTATGTCATGTACGAGGGCAGAATAAACGGCGAATTATCGCGCGCCAAGGCAACCTCTGAGGAGCTTGGTATTTTAATGATGGGGGGTGTCTTAGATGGAGGAAACTCGTAAGCCCGTACAATTGCTTAAAAAAGCGGTTAAGGTTTTGGGTCAGCCGCTAATTGCGACGCTGCTAGGACTTTTGGTTGGCTTAATTGTAATTATAATTGCCGGAGAAAACCCATTTTTTGTATATGCGCAGATGTTTGAAAAGTCTTTTTTCAATGTCTATTATCTTATGCAAACCTTAACGCGTTCGGCACCTATTATTGTATGCTCTATCGCCATCATAATAGCGTGGAGAGCAGGTTATATCAATTTAGGTGTTGAGGGGCAGATGATTGTAGGCGCACTTGTTGCAACGGCTACCGCAATTTATGTGCCGGGCCCCACCCCCGTGGTACTGTTTCTGGCAATTATTCTGGGCATGGCGGCTGGTGCTTTATATGCGCTGTTTGCGGCATATATTTACTCAAAATTTGAGGTTTCTATTGTTATTTCGACCTTAATGATGAACTACATTGCCACCTATATTTCTTCTTATTTTGTCACCTTTCCCTTGCGCGACCAGTCAGGTACGCTTTCTATTCAAACGATGGAAATTCCAAAAAGTATGCGCTTTTTGCGTATCTTTGAGGGGCATACCTTCAACATTGGCTTTTTCTTAGCCATTTTTATTGTGCTCTTGGTTTTATTTATTATCAAAAAAACATCGTTTGGCTACGAATCTAAAATGACGGGGCTAAACCGTGTTTTTGCAGAGTACGGCGGCATTAAGAAAAACAGCGTAATGCTTAAAACCATGGCACTTAGCGGAGCCGTAGCGGCTTTTGCGGGAATTATTGAAATTTTCGGTCTAAAATACCGCTTCGTTGACAATATGTTCGGCTCAACCAGCTACGCATGGACCGGTCTTATGGCTGCGTTAATATCGAACCTTCACCCTGTCGGTGCATTGTTTACTTCAATATTTCTTTCGGGTTTGCAGGTGGGCGGGCAGGCAATTCAGCGCACAACAAACATACCGCTTCAGGTTGCCACACTTATACAAACAACAATTACGCTATTTGTTTCTGTTCAGTTGATTATACGATTTAAAAAACATAAGCGCGACAAAAAAACCGATGTTACAACCCCGTGCAGCCCCGCAAAAAAAGCAAAGGCCGGTGATAGCTGATGGATTTAAATTTTATAATGGCTATACTTAATTCAACGATACGCTCGACAACGCCGGTTTTAATGGCCGCACTCGCAAGCGCATACTGCAACCATACCGGCGTTTTTAATGTGGCGCTGGAAGGGCAAATGTTAATCGCATCTTTTACCGCAATCGCAGTAAACTGGTATACACACAATACTTTTCTCGCAGTGGTATGCGGGATTTTATCGGGCGGTGTTGTTGCGCTTTTAGTAGCGGTGCTGCAGGTAAAGTTCAATGCTGCCGATATGGTGGTGGGTACCTCAATTAACCTCTTTGTAGGCGCTATCACAGCAATTTTACTGTTTGTGTGCTTTGGTGTTAAGGGCAGCTTTAAAAGTCCCAAGCTGATTCCGCTAAAAAGTGTAGAGCTTCCGTTTATACGCGATATTCCATATATCTCGGTTTTGCTGCGAAACTTAACGGTGCTTGATTATCTCGCATACATTATCGCCATAATGATGTTCATTTATGTTTATAAAACAGTTCGCGGCTGCCGTCACCTCTCCGTTGGTATTAAAAGCGAAGCCGCAGAATCCATGGGCATCAACCCTATTTCTGTCCGCATAAAAGCTGTGGTTATTTCGGGGTTTCTCTGCGGCGTCGGCGGCACTGCCCTTAGCATGGGGCAAGTTACGCTGTTCACCGAGGGCATGACGGCGGGCAGAGGCTTCATTGGCATGGCAGCCTGCAACCTGGGGCGCAACAACCCTGTATTAATAATGGCTGCAAGCCTGTTTTTTGGCTTTTGCGATGCACTGGGAACTGTCGCGCAAAACGTTATACCCAGTCAGCTTACCATGTCAATTCCGTACATTTCTACTATTGCAGCGCTTATGCTCTTTAGCAAAAAGCGAACAAAAAAATTAAAATAATAGTTTTTTAACAAAACGGTCTAAAACAGGAGGTAAATATGCTTTTAGAAGAAGAGCGTAATTTGGTTGTAGAATATGGCAAAAAAATGTTGGATAAAGGACTGACGACCGGCTCGGGGGGTAATGTCAGCATATATAACCGCGAAAGCGGGCTTGTAGCGCTTAGCCCCAGCAGCATGGATTATTACGAAACACAGCCGGAGGACGTTGTAATTATGGATTGCAGCGGCAAAATTGTTGACGGTAAGCGCCGCCCCTCTACCGAAATAAATATGCACCTCGCTCTGTACCGTGCCCGCGACGATATCAGTGCAGTGGTGCACACTCATTCTCTTTATGCAACCGCCGTCGCCTGTATGCGGTGGGATTTACCTGCGGTGCATTACCTTGCAGCCTTTGGCGGAGATATTATAAAATGCTCTGAATACGCAACCTATGGCACTGAGGAGCTTGCGCAATATGCACTGGAGGCAATGGGTAACCGCAACGCCTGCCTTTTGGGGAACCACGGGCTGCTTGCAGCCTCCTCAAATATAGAAAAAGCGTTCTCAACCGCAGAGCACCTTGAATTTGTCGCCAAGCTGTACTGCGTTACAAAATCGCTGGGTGAGCCGAACATTTTAAGCAGCGAACAAATGCTTGAGGTTATGAAAAAATTTGGCACCTGCCCATACCGCTAAATAAAAAATACGCAAAAAACGCCCCCATGCCGCAAAGCACAGGGGTGTTTTTTTATTATAGGCTCATGCCAAGGTCTATTGCCTCTATATTTTTTAGCTGCAAATGCTGCTTACGCGCCGAAACACATTTTTCTATAGCTTTACGAACAGACTCGTACTTTGAAAAACCGGTTTCGTGCAGCAGCTTGCCAACAAGAATAATATTAGCAAGACCCTCAAGACCTTTTTCGGAGGCAAGCTCGGTAGCGGGGACATAAAAAACTTTTACGTCAGTTCTCTCGCATTTTTTTGCTATAAGCGTACTGTCTATAATAACAGTTCCGCCTGCTTCAACCGAATTTATAAATCTATCATAAGAAGGCTCGTTCATTGCGATTAAAACATTGGGTGTAATTACAAGCGGAGAACCTATAGGCTCGTCCGAAACACATATAGAGCAGTTTGCAGTGCCGCCGCGCATTTCGGGGCCATACGACGGAAGCCAAGAAACATTGCGCCCTTCTATAAGCCCCGCATATGCTATAACCTTACCGGAGAAAAGCACACCTTGACCGCCAAAGCCTGCCATAACCATATTATAAGAAATCATTATTCTTCCCCCCCTGTTTTGTCTTTATAAACGCCAAGAGGATAATAAGGTATCATGTTATCGCGCAGCCAGCCAAGAGCTTCTACGGGGGTTAAGCCCCAGTTTGTCGGGCAGGTTGAAAGCACCTCTACAATAGAAAAGCCCTTTTTGTCTACCTGTGCCTGAAACGCTTTTTTTATTGCAGCTTTTGCCTTACGAATGTTTGGAACGTTATCCACAGAAACACGCTCGGCAAATGCCGTGCCGTCTAATGTAGCGAGCATCTCGCACATACGAATAGGATAACCGGCAGTTTTAACATCGCGTCCGTAAGGTGTTGTCTGCGTAACCTGCCCGGGCAGAGTGGTTGGTGCCATTTGTCCTCCTGTCATACCGTAAATGCAGTTATTTACAAATATTACAGTAATGTTTTCTCCGCGGGTTGCGGCATGGACAGTTTCGGCAGTACCAATAGCAGCCAAATCTCCGTCACCTTGATATGTAAATATTACGTTGTCGCGCAGGCTGCGTTTAAGCCCCGTTGCAACAGCGGGAGCGCGCCCGTGCGGTGCCTCCACCATGTCACAAGCAAAATAGTTGTATGCCATAACGGCACAGCCCACAGGCGCAACACCTACAGTTCTTCCCTCGCAGCCAAGCTCGTCTATAACCTCTGCAACAAGCTTATGTATAACACCATGTGTGCAGCCCGGGCAATAGTGCAAAGGCGCGTCCGTCAACGCGTGCGGTTTTTCGTAAACTACAGCCATTATTTTGCACCCCCCGATATTTCTTTAATTTGCGCCAAAACCTCGGCAGGCGTTGGTATTACGCCGCCAGTACGTCCAAAGAAATGCACAGGGACTTTACCGTTTACAGCAAGGCGAACATCGTCCACCATCTGCCCCATGCTCATCTCTACGCACAAAAAGTTTTTAGCTGTTTTGCAAGCTTTTTCTATAGCGTTGGTTGGGAATGGCCATAATGTTATGGGGCGAACCAAGCCCGCTTTTATACCCATAGAGCGCGCTGTTTTTACTGCACTTTGTGCAATTCTTGCCGTTGCGCCGTATGCCACAAGTACAAGCTCTGCATCATCAGTCATATATTCCTCTGCCAATTGCTCTTTACTTTTTATAATATCGTAGCGCTTAAAGCGCTCTACAATAGTATGCTCCAGCTCGGTAGCCTGCAAATAAAGCGAATTTGTGATATTGTGCACACGCTTGTTTTGGTGCCCGTTTGTTGCCCATGGCTTTGCCACAAATTCGGTTACTTCTTTTTCAGGGAACTCTACAGGCTCCATCATCTGCCCCAACATTCCGTCTGCCAAAATCATCGCCGGCATACGGTATTCATCGGCTTTATCAAATGCGGTGTACACAAGGTCTACCATTTCTTGTATAGTTGAAGGTGCAAACACCAAGATATGAAGATCACCGTGTCCCGGTGCGCGCGTTGCCTGCCAATAATCGCTCTGCGCAGGCTGTATGCCGCCAAGACCCGGTCCCCCGCGCTGCACATTTATTATAAGACATGGTAAGTCTGAGCCTGCTATGTACGAAATACCCTCACATTTAAGCGAAATACCCGGTGAAGATGAAGATGTCATGGCGCGCACACCGGCAGATGCCGCACCAAGCACCATATTTATGGCAGCAATCTCAGATTCCGCCTGTAAATAAGTGCCTTCTATCTTTGGCAAACGCTTTGCCATATACGCCGCCACTTCTGTCTGCGGAGTAATAGGGTAACCAAAAAAGCTGTGGCAACCGCATTTTATAGCAGCTTCTGCCAATGCCTCATTACCCTTCATAAGTAATTTTTCAGCCATTGTTGCACTACCTTTCTTACTTTTCTACTTTAATTGCGCTGTCGGGGCACATAATGGCGCACATTGCGCAAGCTATACATTTTTCCGGCTCTGAAACCTTTGCAGGGTGATAGCCCTTTGCATTAAGTCTGGTTTTATCAGGCGCTATAATCTTTTTAGGGCATACCTCGGCGCAAAGCCCACAGCCTTTACAAATAATCTCACTTATTGTTACCTTTGCCACAGTAACACCTCCATTGTTTTTTATATTTTAAGTTCTGTTTTTTCTTCCCAAGGCGGTTTAACATAAATATCTATAGGGTATGGGTTAGTCACTCCTCCCAAAGAAGATATGTCCTTATCGAGAGATTTATCGTAGCAAGTTGCTACAATAGGTATTCCCGCCTCACTTGCTACAGCATTTGCATAATCGAGCGATGCTAAAACAGTCTGTGCGCTTGTGTCATACGACAAATTAGAATTATTTATAATTCCTGTTGCATTAACGCGCGAAGCAGCTTCTATCTCACGCAAAATTTGCACAGCCTCTTTAGGAGATTTTGTAAGATAGCGATAACTGTTTATCATATAAAAAAGGTCGTAATCATCTTCCTCCTTTAGCATATTAGAATATCGCCCCAAGGCTGCTGCTCCGGCATCGTCACCGCCGACATCTATTACGGCGGTACGGCTTTTCTGTTCAAATATTCCGTTAATATTAGCCGTGAGAGATGGTATGTCCAAATTTGTATTTGCAAAAGTGGGGTTAATGGTAGTTATTCCATTTGCGTTTAAAACCTCTGTAAAGTCGGCAGAGCGAAAATACGGGTTTACTATATCAAGGTCTACGAGGGTTACGTCACTCCCCTGCCGCTTTTTTTTAACAACAAGGTTTACGGCAAAATTAGTTTTTCCGCTGCCATAATGTCCGCAGACAATTGTTATGCGCTTACCAAAACCAACCACAGCATTGCCCCCTTTTTCACTTCATAATTTATATAAAAACTATTATATCACTTTTTACCACTTTACACAATGAAAGTATCGTTTAATAAGTAATAATAATTAATCCACATCTTTTTATAAATATGTGTTTTTTGCACACACTGCCCAAATTTACAGCACTGCATACACCAAAATAAAAAAGCGGTTGACAATATAACCGCTAAATGATAATATAGTAAGGCAAACTGTTTAAGCAGCAAAGTTTGCATTATATTTGCGGGTATGGCGGAATTGGCAGACGCGTATGATTCAGGTTCATATGTCTTTACCGACATGCAGGTTCAAGTCCTGTTACCCGCACCAAACTCACATAATCCGAACCGTATCTTCCAAATAGGAGATGGGTTCGGGTTTTGTTTTTTACTGAAAGATTTGCAATATGTATAAGATTAAAAGCCGATGGAATTTTGTGTTCCATCGGCTTTTGTTGTTTTATGCGGTTGCTTTTTTCTGTTCCTCTTGTTCCTTTTTCCATTGCTCAAACTCTTTCATATTGCTCTCATCTTTGTAAAAATCCATAATACTTGGTAAATAAGCATTAGCTAAGGACTCTGTTACTGAATCAGGAACATCGGTTATTTCCTGTGGCTTGCAAAGAATAGTTACCTCAATTCCCTTATCATCTAACTCTTGTATAACGGCTAATAGTTCTCTAAGCTGATCGTGTATTGTTTTCATTTTGTCATTCTCCTTACATTATCGTCATAGTGAAGCCCTGTTCCTGTTCTTCCTCATAGTCGATACAATTTTCAGGCTCCTGTTTTAGCTTTTCTATATAATCGGTTATATCTTGGTCGTCTAACTCATCTTGCGAGTGGCTATTGGACATTGCTTCCAGTAAAATATTGATGTGGTATAAAAATAGTTACAGTGAGTCTTGCCACAGGAGGTATAATAA
>JAVWJP010000005.1:0-97746 GCA_036638975.1 Hydrogenoanaerobacterium sp. | reverse complement strand
GCGGTGTTGGCGGTGTTGGTGGTGTTGGTGGTGTTGGTGGTGTTGGTGGTGTTGGCGGTGTTGGTGGTGTTGGTGGTGTTGGTGGTGTTGGTGGTGTTGGCGGTGTTGGTGGTGTTGGCGGTGGTGTTGGCGGTGTTGGCGGTGTTGGTGGTGTTGGCGGTGTGTACAGGTCTAAAGTTATGCGGTTGGTATTTGCGCCAACCTTGCAGTTACCGCTGTAAACAGGTATAACGGTGGCTGTTACTGTGTAATTGTATGTGCCCTGCGAAAGTTTAAAGCTTGCCATGCCCTTTGCGTTTGTTACGGCACTGCCAACAGTTTCGTCGCCGCGCTTCATTAAAACAGTGGCGCTCGCAAGTGGCGCATCATTATATTTTATGTTAAAGGTTGTGGTAGGTGCGGGGTCAAATAAGCCGTTTGGCTTTATAAAATCAACATGGACAGAATCCACCTGCTCATTCTCCAAGCCATAATCCGCTTCAGCTTTAATGGTGTATTTGCCACTCTCTGCAAAAGCACCCGCATCGGTTTTACCGTCCCAGAAGAAATCGTTAATAGAGCTGAATTTCTCTCCTGCGAAAGCATCAATTGCATTTAAGCGACCGGGTAGATTATCTATAATGGTCCTTACCTTGTTGCCACCTGCATCTAAAATGTAGCACGAAAGCAAAGCCTCAAAGGAAGCATCAGCATCAACTATGGGCTCATCTTTTAACTGCATACTAATGCGCAGCTCGCGTTTGTCGGCTTTTGGCGCAAACACCTCGTTTTCCAGCGGTTTAACAAGGCTAAGCACATTGGTTTCCACAGGTGCAGAACCAAAGCCAGTGCAAACCACAGGTACTAAAACAGTTGCAGCACCCTCTGCCTGCGGGCGGATAAGCACCGACATCTTGCCGGATTTAGAATAATCCAAAGGCACAGTTACGGTGTTTCTTTCGTTTGGACGCACACTAATAAGCTCTGCCTTTGGGTCGTTTTGTGGTTTTATCATCAAACCGCTGTAGTCTATTGGTAAACCTGCAGTATTATAAAGAAAAGACAATGAACTTCGGGCTTCGATAAGAACACCCTTTTCAAGCGTATCAAAATTACCTGCGTCAAAAGAAATATCAACTTTTTTCGTGTCCTCATCCCATACTGTACTTACATTTTTTATCATAGAGCCTACGGCGTTTGCGTTGTTAAAATATGACAAAAACGTTGTATTGTCGTGCTCTGGGTATACCCTGACGTTTGATGTGACATTTGTAGCTCTGTCCCATTTGTATATCTCTGACAACGTGACAGTTTTGTCGTTATTTTCATCTGCCGGATATGCGTTATAACTGTCGTTTTTATAGCTTTGCCCTGCACCCAGTACGGTTGACAGCGTATGATAACCATATTTTTTGTTTTGGTAAGAAGATGTATAGTGTGATGATGAGAGCAAAAGCTTGTATTTGTCAGCATTGACGCTGCCGTCCTCAAAAGCACCTCTTGCACTGCCGCCGCTTCTAAAGGTTCTTGCAAAATCATTGGCAAAATCGGGCCCGGCATTTTTAGAAGCCATAGCACCCGAAAAACAACTGTCCAAAACTATTATGTAAGTTCCGGGGCATCTGTCCAAAATAGCCTTTAACTGTCCGCTTGGTATGTCAGTCAATTTATTAACAGAAAGCTTTGAATCTTCACTGTCTTCGCCGTCAGAGTCGCTGTGCCCGCTGTAGTAAAAATAGTTAATGTCGTCCTCGTCGCTGCCCGAATATGCCTCCTCAACTTTTGCAATGAAAGCCTCCATTGTTTTAGCTATTGACATTGTCGTTTCAACATCAAATTTTACAATGTTTTTTTCACTGGAGTCAAATTGGTCCGATTTTGCCAGCATTGCCCCTACGTTATTTACGTCAATAACCGGTGTTTCACCTAATGAGCTTGGGCTGTCACGGCAGGTGGCAGAGATTAAAAGCGCGCGGCTCTGCACGCCGCCATTTGGCTGCGGAGCTATTCCCCAGCCGGAATCCAATGTCCACGCCTTAGGCGGCGCATTGTCCTTCCGCTCCTGCGGAAAGAGGTCGGGGTGAGCGGGGCTTAATTTTCCTGAGTCGCGCATTATACGGCTATCGCCGTCTTCGTTTGCAAAAGAAGCCGCAGCGCCCTCTGCACCTGCAGAGCTGTCAGCCGCCATTGCCACACCAATGTTTGAAAAAACCATAACACAGCAAATTATTAAGCAAAGCAATTTTTTTGATAATAAAGCTTTCATATTTTATCCTCATCCTTTTTTAGTTGCAGTATTAACTGCACATGGTCTTTCAAACAAGTTTACTTTAGCTAATTATATCACTAATAATAGCAAAAACAAAGCAGAAATCAAGGGCTTCTAAAAATATTTTTACATAATTTTCGCTTATATTACCTATTTTTTTACGCTTTTATGCTATAATAATTAAAAGCGCTTATTATACTAACTACAGGGGGGCTGCTGCAATGGAAATAGCGAACCTTGCAAAGGACGTACTGGACAGACTTAATAAGGAGCTAACCGACATGAAGCACGTTAATATTATAGTTGCAGGTAAAACAGGTGTTGGCAAAAGTACCCTTATAAACTCGGTCTTTCGCGAAAAGCTTGCCGACACCGGCATAGGTGCACCTGTGACAAAGTGCATAAAAGAGCTTAGCAAGCCCGGGCTGCCCTTGCGCGTTTACGATACCGTTGGGCTTGAGCTTACAGGTGAGCGGCAAAAAGAGGCGCAAAATGACATAACTCAAATAATAAGCACAGCCATAAAAAGCGGTGACAGCGACAGGTTTATACACTGTATATGGTACTGCGTAAGTGTAGACTCAAACCGCTTTGAACCTGCCGAGGAGGCATTTATAGAGGCGCTGGCGGGTGAAGGCAATGCTGCAAATGTGCCTGTTGTTGTGGTTTTAACCTTAGCGCACAACAAGAAAAAATCTGCCGAAATGAAGGCATACATAAAAAGCAAGAACCTGCACTGCAAGGGCATTTTTTGTGTTTTAGCCGAAGATTACATTGACGAAGACTTTTGCCGCAAGGCTTACGGGGGCGATGAGCTTGTAGAGTTTACCTCAAGCCTGCTGCCGGAGCTTGCACAAAATGCCTTTGCAAATGCACAACGTGCGTCGCTAAAGCTAAAACGCACTCGAGCACACGCGGTGGTTGCCACCACCACCGCAGCAAGCTTTGCCGAGGGCTTTATACCGTTGCCCTTTGCCGACGCAACAGCGCTTGTACCTACACAGGTTGGCATGATAGCATCTATAACCGCAGTTTACGGCATAAGTATGGACAAAGCCATGATGAGCGCTATACTCTCGTCCCTTTTGGGTACTACAGGTGCTACCATTGCAGGGCGGACAATAGTAAGCAACATATTAAAGCTTGTGCCGGGCATAGGCAGTGCCATAGGCGGCACAATAAGCGGTGCAACAGCCGCCATGATAACAACTGCGCTTGGAGAAACCTACATACTTCTTATGGAAATGATAACGGCGGGAGAAATTAAAACGACCGAGCTTGGCACTGCAAGGGTAATAAAAAAAGTACAGGCTTTATTTAAAACCAGCCTCACCGCGCTTAAACCAAAAAAGCCCTTGCAAATTCCATTATTTAAAGGCAAAAGCAAAAATCAACACGACTAAGCGTGTTAAAAAATATTATTTATGCTATAATAGCCATAAATAATCAATTCACCAATGAACAAGCTTCTATAAATATTTAATAATTATGTTGCGAGGTATAACAAAGAATGACAAATTACAGCGAGCTTCCCGTATCGCCCGAAATACTTAAAGCGGTAGAAAAAATGGGCTTTACCCAAATGACAGAAATTCAGCAAAAGGCAATACCTGTAATGCTTGAAGGACACGAGATTATTGCAAAAGCGCCCACAGGCACAGGCAAAACCTGCGCCTTCGGCATACCTGTCATAGAACAGATTGATGTCGGCTCTCCGCTTTTGCAAGCGCTTATAATGTGCCCCACGCGCGAGCTTTGCACGCAGATTGTGGACGAGCTGCGCGCCGTTGGGCAGTTTAAAGACGGGCTTAAAATAGTTGCGGTTTACGGCGGACAACCTATAGTTAAGCAGTTTTCTGCTTTAAAGCTTAACCCGCAAATAGTTGTGGCAACACCGGGCAGGCTGCTAGACCATTTTAAGCGCGGCACAATAAAGCTTAATAAAGTAAAATTTGTCGTGCTTGACGAAGCTGACGAAATGCTGGACATGGGCTTTTTTAAAGATGTGCGGTATATTTTGGACAAGCTGCCTAAAGATAAAAAAATGGCGATGTTCTCTGCAACAATATCTCGCCCTGTTATGGACATAGGCTGGCTTTACCAGCGCGATGCCGTGGAGCTTGTGGTGCTGCCCGTGGAGGCAAGCAAGCCCATGATAACGCAGTACAGCATGGAAACCTCAGGCAGCCAAAAGCTTGAGGACGTTGTGCGCATAATAGAGCTTAAAGATTATAAAAAGGCTATACTTTTTTGCAGTACAAAATATGGAACAGAGGCTTTAAGCACTAAGCTTAAAGAGCGCGGCAAAATTGCCGAATGCTTGAACGGCGACATGGCGCAAACCGACAGAAACCGTATTATGGCAAGCTTTAAAGCAGGCAACATACAGTTTTTGGTAGCAACAGATGTTGCCGCCCGCGGCATAGATGTAGATGACGTAGATGCTGTATTTAACTATGATATGCCAAACGAAAACGAATATTACACCCACCGCATAGGGCGCACAGGGCGCGCAAAGCGGCAGGGTATTTCTTACATCTTTTATGCTGCAGACGAGAAAAACCGTTTGCGCGATATGCTTAAATACACAGGCTCTGACGTAACGCCGCTTGTATGGGACGAAAACCGCAGGCTTAAAGAGCTGCCTGCGCAAAAGCCCGCCGGGCTTGGCATGACAATAATAAAATAAGCCGTAGTAACCAAAGGCTTGTATGAATGGAGCGGTTTAATGAGAGGCGAACGTCCTGCAAAGGGCACAGGCCCTGCTGCTACCCGCACAATAAAAACAACAACTTTGCTAAAGCGCTTTGTGCCATACTTTAAAAAATACCGTCTTACGCTGATGTTAGACCTTTTTTGTGCCGCTTTAACCACAATATGCGAGCTGATTTTGCCGCTTATAGTGCGTTATATTACCGAAATGGGCTCTACAAATTTAGCAGGTCTTACAGTCGGCATTATTCTTAGCATAGGCGCAATTTACCTTGTTTTGCGCATTATCGACACCGCCGCAAACTATTATATGGCATCTATAGGGCACATGATGGGCGCAAAAATAGAAACCGATATGCGAACAGACCTTTTTGCACATTTGCAAAAGCTGCCCTATTCTTACTACGATAACGCAAAAATAGGGCAGATAATGGCACGAATAACAAGCGACCTTTTTGATATTACCGAGTTTGCACACCACTGCCCCGAGGAGTTTTTTATAGCGGGGCTTAAAATTTTAGCTTCATTCCTAATACTTTGTACAATGAATATTCCGCTTACGCTTATAATATTTTCGATTTTACCCATAATGATATTTGTTTCATCGAAATTTAATGTAAAAATGCGTCGCTCTTTTAAAGATTCGCGCTTTCAACTGGGTGAGCTGAACTCGCAGGTAGAGGACAGCCTTTTAGGTGTGCGCGTTGTAAAGTCGTTTGCCAACGAAGGCATTGAAGAAGAAAAATTCGAGCAGGGCAACGGCAGCTTTTTAGGCATAAAAAAACAAATGTACCGCTATATGGCGGGCTTTCACAGCACCACGCGCCTTTTTGACGGCATAATGTACATTACAGTAGTTGTGGCAGGGGCTTTGTTTATGATAAACGGTAAAATAAAGCCGTCCGAGCTCATGGCTTACCTCTTGTATGTAACCACGCTTCTAACCTCCATACGCCGCATAGTCGAGTTTACCGAGCAATTTCAGCGCGGCATGACCGGCATAGAACGCTTTACAGAAATAATGGACGCACCTGTTGACATAAAGGACGATGAAAATGCCGTGGAGCTTTGCAATGTAGTCGGAGAAATACGCTTTGACGGGGTAAGCTTTCACTACGAGAGCGACGGCACAAATGTGCTTTCAAACATAAATCTAAACGTAAAACCGGGCGATAATATAGCGCTTGTCGGGCCTTCCGGCAGCGGTAAAACTACACTTTGCAACCTTATCCCGCGCTTTTACGAGGTTAGTTCCGGCAAAATTTTAATTGACGGGCACGATATTCGCGAATTTACACTGCATTCTCTGCGCTCTCAAATAGGGGTGGTGCAGCAAGATGTTTACCTTTTTGGCGGCTCTGTGCTGCAAAACATAGCATACGGTAAACCGGGTTCTTCAAAAGAAGAGGTTATAGCGGCGGCAAAGCTTGCGGGCGCGCACGAGTTTATAACGTCACTGCCGAACGGCTACGACTCTTTTGTGGGCGAGCGCGGAGTTAAGCTTTCGGGCGGGCAAAAGCAGCGTATAAGCATTGCCCGCGTTTTTCTTAAAAACCCGCCTATACTCATTTTGGACGAAGCAACCTCGGCGCTTGACAACGAGAGCGAGCGCATCGTTCAGCAGTCGTTAGAGAAGCTTGCACACGGCAGAACCACCTTTACAATAGCACACCGTCTTACAACTATCAAAAGCGCTTCCACTATACTGGTGCTAACAGAAAACGGCATTGAAGAGCAGGGCACGCATGACGAGCTTTTGGCTTGTGGAGGCGTTTATTCGCACCTTTACAGTATGTCTGACCTTGGGAATAACAAAGCTTGATTTTTAAATTATAATAACCAAACAGTAGTTAATTATTGAAAGAAGAAACTGCCATGCAAGAAAATTCATCTCAAAAAATGTACAAAATCGCCGACGCGCACACACACATTTACCCCGGTAAAATAGCCGAAAAAGCCACCGAAAATGTTGGTTCATTTTACGGTGTTCCCATGAAAAACATCGGCTATCCACACTCGCTTTTAGAAAGCGGCAGCAAAATAAACGTACTGAAGTACCTTGTGTGCAGCGTGGCTACCACGCCGCGGCAGGTTAGCAGCATCAACAATTTTATAGTAGAAAAATGCAAAAAGTACGAGCGCTTTATGGGCTTTGCAACGCTGCACCCGTTGCAGGAGGACTGGGAAAGCGAGTTAGAACGCATAGTACAGCTTGGGCTTCGCGGTGTTAAGTTCCACCCGGATTTTCAGCATTTTAACATTGATGACAGCACAATGCTGCCTGTTTACAAAAAAATATCGCAGGCAAAGCTGCCCATACTTTTTCATATTGGTGACGAACGCTACGACTTTTCTTCTCCAAAGCGGCTTTATAATGTGCTGCAAAAGCTGCCGGAGCTTACCTGTATTGCCGCGCACTTCGGTGGGTATTGCCGCTGGGAGGACGCCGCAAGGTACTTGCTGTGCGATAATTTGTACTTTGACACCTCAAGCAGCCTTTGGAAGCTTACCAACGACGAAGCAACGGGGCTTATACACCACTTCGGTGCCGAAAAATTTATGTTTGGCACCGATTATCCAATGTGGAGCCATGCAGAGGAGCTGGAACGTTTTTTAAAGCTAAAGCTTTCCGATGCTGAAAACGAGCGGATTTTGCATGGAACCTTTGAAGAGCTTTTTGAGATTACGCTGTAAAAAAGAGGTGACGTATTGCCGAAATATAAAAAAGCTTATGTTGAAATAACAAATGTCTGCAACCTTAGCTGCAACTTTTGCCCAAAAACCACGCGCGCGCCGCTTTTTATAAGCCCAAACAATTTTGCAAATTTGGCACGTCAAATAAAACCGCTGTGCGACTATATTTACCTGCACGTTATGGGCGAGCCGCTTTTACACCCGCAGCTTAGCGACATCTTAAAAATATGCGAAATTGCAGAGCTTAAAGTGACTATTACCACAAACGGAACCCTCATTACAAAGCAACACGAGCTGCTTTTAAGCGCAGCTGCTCTTTATAAGGTGCATTTTTCTTTGCACAGCTTTGAAGCAAACGAGGCAAAAACCACTTTGCTTGCATATTTAAGCGAAATTATAAGCTTCTCGCGCTCTGCGGCAAACAAAGGCACTATATGCGTACTGCGGCTTTGGAACATGGACGCCGCCGAAATAAAAGGCGAAAACCGCCTTAACAAAGATATAATAGACATTATAGAGAATGAGTTTGCCTGTGCTTTTTCGCTTCGCAATGCGCTTTATGAGGGGCGCACAGGTATAAAGCTGTCACCGCGTATTTACCTTGAGATGGCAGAGAAATTTGTCTGGCCGTCGCTTTATGCACCAAAAACAGGCAAGAACGTTTTTTGCTATGCACTGCGCGACCAGTTTGCAGTGCTTGCAGACGGCACGGTAGTGCCATGCTGCCTTGACAGTGAGGGCTCAATAAACCTCGGCAACGCCTTTACAGACCCGCTTAAAAGCATTTTAGCTTCGCCAAGAGCACTGCGTATATATGATGGCTTTACAGCACGCACAGCCGCAGAGGGGCTATGTGAGCGCTGCGGATTTGCGCAAAGATTTTAAAATAATATTGAGAATTTTCTTTTAAAATGTTATACTTACATAAATTATAAAACGCCCTAAGCGTAGAACGGAGGAATTCATGGAGCTTTTAAAAGAACGCATAAGAAAAGACGGTCACATCAAGCCCGGCAATATTATAAAGGTGGACAGTTTTTTAAACCACCAAATGGACATTACTCTAATGAATGAAATAGGGCGCGAATTTGCACGCCTGTTTGCAGACACAAGGGTTACCAAAATTCTTACAATAGAAGCCTCCGGCATAGGCATTGCAGCCATTGCGGCACAGCATTTTGGCAATGTACCTGTCGTGTTTGCAAAAAAGACAAAGTCTAAAAACCTAGACGGCGAGCTGTATATCTCGCAGGTAGAATCCTTCACGCGCGGCACAGTGTCTGACATTCAGGTTTCTAAAAAGTTTATAACAAGCGATGATTGTGTGCTTATACTCGATGACTTTTTAGCAAAGGGCAAGGCACTTGTAGGGCTTATAGACATTGTAGAGCAAAGCGGCGCAGCCCTTGCAGGCTGTGGTATAGTTATCGAAAAGGGCTTTCAAGAGGGCGGCTCAATGATACGTGAAAAAGGCGTTAGGCTTGAGTCGCTTGCTATCGTGGAGAGTGCAGATGAAAATGGTTTTATATTCAGAAACTAAAATGTACATAGTTTATTCGCTAACTTAACAATTCCGTGATATTTTTATATAAAAACGTGCTATACTAATTAAAAACATCATAATAATCAAGCTTATATTAAATTTTTGGAGGTTATATTATGAAAAAATTATCAGGCGGTATGATTGCCGTTATTTCGGTGGTAGTTGTTGTTCTTCTACTGGTGCTTTGGGGTGTGGGCAGCTACAATGGTCTTGTAAGCACACGCGAGGACGTTACAGGGCAAAGCGCAAATATTGACACCCAGCTTCAGCGCCGGGCAGACCTTATACCTAACCTTGTTTCTACTGTAAAGGGCTACGCCGCACACGAAACCGAGATTATGACGTCACTTGCAGATGCACGCGCCAAGCTTGCAGGTGCAGGCACAATGGAAGAAAAAGCTGCGGCAAACGACCAGCTTACAGGTTCTTTAAGCCGTCTGCTTATGGTTGTTGAAAACTACCCTAACCTTAAAGCAGACACACAGTACACAGCGCTTATGGACGAGCTGTCGGGTACAGAAAACCGCATATCCGTTGCGCGAAAAGATTATAACGACGTTGCAAAAATATATAATAAGAAAATACAAACCTTCCCCTCTATGATTTTTGCAAAAATGTTTGGATTTGATGCAGCGCATTACTTTGAAGCAGCAGCAGGCGCAGCAACACCTCCTGTAGTAGATTTCAGTAAATAAGTTTTTCTTATAAAAGGAGGGTGCTATGAAGCTTTTTAGGTGTATAGTGGCAGTTGCGGTCTGCCTGTTACTGTGTACGACATTTGCCTTTGCAGCCTTACCCGATCACACAGGGCAGTACAGTAACGACTTTGCAAATGTACTTTCTGATGAAACAAAGGAATATATAAATAATAACGGTGCCGCGCTTGAAAAAGCAACCAAAGCACAAATAACAGTCGCAACCGTTACAAGCCTAGATGGACAAAGCGTAGAGGAATATGCTTTAGAGCTGGGGCGCAAGTGGGGTGTCGGCGGAAAAACGCAAGACAATGGTCTTATGATACTGCTTGCCCCCACAGAGCGAAAAATAACAGTTCAAGTCGGTTATGGGCTTGAAGGTGCTTTGAATGATTCTAAAATCGGGCGCTTTTTGGACAACTACGCAGTACCCTATCTTAAAAATGATGACTGGAACGGCGGTGTTCATAACCTATATTCAGCGCTTTTAGCCGAGGTTTATAAAGAATACAACATGGAGGTTCCGCAAAATGTAGAAGCTCCGTCAGGTGAAAACGCCGAAGAAGATTATGAATCTATAATTGGCGCTGTCATAGCATTTGCTGTTATAGCCCTAATAATATTTTATATTATAAAGCACAAAAACGGGGGCGGCGGCACCGGCGGCGGCGATGACGATGATGATATAAACGGCGGCGGCTATGTCGGGCCTTTTATCGGCGGTTACGGTGCGGGCTACCTCGGCGGGCGTCGCAGAGGCGGCGGCTTTGGTGGCGGCGGTGACTTTGGCGGAGGCGGCTTTGGTGGCGGCGGTGGCGGCTTTGGCGGAGGCGGAGGTAGCTTCGGCGGCGGCGGCGGCTCACGCGGGTTTTAACACTGCAAGCAATGCGAGTAATGCCACATTTATAACAAAAAAGCTCCCCTAAACAGACTTTTTACAGGTCATGTTTAGGGGAGTTGGTTTATTATGCAGGCACAAAATCCACATTACCTGAGTTTACATCTGCAGCCGCCACTTTTACAGACATGGGCATACCAACCCTGTAGGTCTTGCCCGAAGCAGTTTCTTTAAGAGCCGCCGCACCGTCATAGTCGTAGTTGCCCTGCGGCAAAGCGTCTATGCGAATAAGCCCCTCAACCGTGTTTTCAAGCCTTACATAAAGCCCATGCGCCGTTGCAGAAGAAATAACACCCGCAAAAACATCACCCACATGGTGCTGCATATATTCTGCCTTATAACAGTCCTCACAGTCGCGCTCGGCATACATAGCGCGCTGTTCTCTGTCTGTAGATTGTGCTGCTGCAAGCTTGGCAAAGCCTGAATATTTATTTTTTAAAGCTTCATCTGTCGTTCCTGTCACAAGACTTGTCAAAATGCGATGAACAGATAAATCGGGATAACGGCGGATAGGCGATGTGAAATGTGCATAATTTTGCATTACAAGCCCAAAATGCCCGCTGTTTATCTCGCTGTACTTTGCTTTAGCCATGGACCGCAAAATTTGGTTATTCACCAGCAGCTCTAAGTCGCTGTCGTGCACACTGTTAAGCACCTTTGCCATAGCGGAGGAAGACAGTTGTTTTTTCAAATCGGCACAATCTACGCCCAGGGCATCAAGCAAAACACAAAGCTTTTCTATTTTGTCGGGTGACGGGTTATCGTGCACCCTATAGACAAATGGAATACCACGCTGCATGGCAACAGAAGCCGCTGCTTCGTTAGCTGTAAGCATAAATTCTTCTATTATTCCCTCGGAAATACCCTGCTTGCGCGGCAAAATATCTATAGCAACGCCGTTTTCATCAATGACGATTTTTGCCTCTGACGACTGCAAATTTATGCCGCCTGCCGCCGCACGGCGCTTTTGCAGCAGTACCGCTAAAGTGTGCATTTGAGCAATAGCTTCTGTTAAATCATTGTATTTATGCAATATTTCATCGCTTGCATTGCCCTCTATAATACTGTTTATTTCAGAATAAACACCCTTAACGCGCGAGCGTATTATGGTTTTTTTAAAGGTGTAGCCCGCCAGCTTTCCGCTTTCGTCTAAAGTCATAAGTGCCGAAAAAGCCAGCCTGTCCTCACCCTCATTAAGCGAGCATATTCCGTTAGAAAGCTCTTTTGGCAGCATTGGTACAACCGAGTTTGCATAGTAAACCGAGGTACCTCTTTCAAATGCCTCGGCATCTATAGCACTGCCTGCCACAACATAATGGCTTACATCGGCGATATGAACGCCAAGCTTCCAGCCATGCTGTGTTTTTTTAAGCGACACCGCATCATCAATATCTTTTGTATCGGCACCGTCAATGGTAAAAATAAGCTCATCACGCAGGTCTGTGCGCTCTGCCATTTCTTTTTCGCTTATGCCGCGTCTTTCAATTTGCCTTGCCTCTTTTAAAGCATCAGCATCAAAGCTTGTTTCTATACCCGCACCCGCAAGTATAGCCGCACAGCATGCCGCCGCCTTTGTAGACGAGCCGAATATCTCCATGACCTCCGCCTGATGTGTGAAGTGGTTATCTCCGCGAACTGTAAGGCGCGCCAAAACCTTATCGCCGTCGCGCGCATTTAATGTGTTTTTAGGCAGCACCTTTATAGGCAGCTTAGAGGCTGTGTCCGGCATTATCTCGTACGCACCGCCGTTTTCTGCGAATACTCCGGAAAACGGCTTGTTATTTTCTTCTAAGATACGCACTACCTCGCCCTCGGTTAAATCTCCACCCTTTAAAAGAGTTTTTCTCACCAGCACGCGGTCACCCGGCATTGCTCCCATAAGGAAGCGCCCCGGTATAAATATGTCGCTTGGCAGCTCGGGGTCACCCGCAAAGCCAAAGCGCTCTTTTACGCTTATTATTGTTGCCTCTACGGTAGAGCCCTTGCCGCGGTTTGCCGCAGCGGGCTTTGCCCCTGCCACTGTCCTAAAGGCTGTCTTTGCCACTACCCTTGCGCCGCCCTTTGCGGTAGGCTTAAAGGCAGACTTAGCCTTGTTTTTTTTGCTCGATTTTGCAAATGGTCTTGCGCCTGTTTTCTTTTTTTTAGCTTCCATATTTTCCTTTTCTTTTTCGGCATAGCGCCGATACTAATTTTTAATATAACTGACAAAAAGCCCCGCGTAAACAAACGCAGGGCCCAAAAACATTTTGTGTACAAGCATTATTTAACATAAACCGAGATAATACAAACCGCCAAGGATATACCGAAAAAGATTACAGCCGATATTTTAGTAATTCGGTTAAGCAAAGCCTCTTTGGTTTTTGCACGGTTTTTACCGTAAGCAGCAGTAGAATCTCCGCCCGATATGGCACCCATACCGCTGGATTTTGTTTCCTGCATCATAACAACAAGAACTATTATAACACAAGTTATAGCAAGTACTATTCCGCCGACAATTTCAAAAGCATTCATTATTTCGCACCTCCGTACTGATACATAATCACTTATAGATTATATCACAGCAATTAAAATTTTGCAAGCGTTTTTAAACGCGTATATTCACGCAAAAACCGCTTATAATAATAATGGTTTTACAGGGTAGTCACAGCGTTGCGTTTGAGTTATATTGTGACAAGCTTGTAATTCCAAAGAGCCGGTCCGTCGGTGCTTTTATGCCCGGCGGACCGTCATGTTTTTTTAAAGTGTAAGCTGCTCGCCCATGTCCTCGGCTTTTGGCAGCATACCCGCGGCAGGCAAGGTTTTTGTGCGAAAGCGGTGCTCGGTGGCAGCACTACCCTGTACATAAAGCTTTACAGAGGCAAGCTTTGCGTTCTTTTTAAGCGTAAGCACGGCTACACCCTGCGTGTTTTTTGTACTCTTTGATGCAATTGCGCCTGTGTGCACCAGCAGCATACGCCCTACAGTAGAAGTAAGCATATATTCGGCGTCCTCAGTCACATAAAAAGCCGCTATAAGCGGAGATTTATCACAGTAAGCGCCCAATAGTTTTTTGCGCTTTGTAAGAGTTTTGTAAGACTCCATATCAACCTTCGCGGCCTTGCCGTTTTCAAAAAAGAACAGCATATACCCTTTATAATCGTGTGTCACCGCCATATAAACAGCGTGCTCGTCCTCGTCCATGGCAAGCTTAGATGGTATATAGTCGCCCAAAACGCTTGCTTTTGTGTCGTCAAAGTCGCAAGCGCGGCTTTTGTAAACCTGCGCACGGTCTGTAAAGAACAAAAGCTCTGCCGTGTTTGTGTCCTCCACCGCCTGTGTAACAGCATCACCCTCCTTCATCTTTTGCTCGCTGCTCATGCGCAAGCTTTGCGGAGTTATCTTTTTAAAGTAGCCCTCCGACGTAAAGAACAAATTGGCGGGGTAATCGGCTACTTCCTCTATAATAGAAACATCTTCCTCGTCCTGCGTGTATATAATTAAGCTTCGGCGCGGCTTGCCGTACTTTTTTGCAATGTCGCGCAGCTCGGCTATGATAATATCTCCGCGCCGTTTTGGGCTTTCCAAAACTTCCTCCATGTCGGCAATCTCGCTTTTAAGCTTGCTTGTTTCTTCGGTGCGCTTTAAAATATATTCACGGTTTAGGTGGCGCAGCTTTATTTCGGCTACGTAATCTGCCTGTATTTCATCTATACCAAAGCCTATCATAAGGTTTGGCACAACCTCGGTTTCTTCCTCGGTTTCGCGCACAATACGAATAGCCTTGTCAATATCTACAAGTATTTTGGAAAGACCTTTAAGTAAATGCAGCTTCTCGCGGCGCTTATTAAGCTCAAAAAACACGCGGCGGCGCACACATTCCTGTCTAAAGGCTATCCATTCGGTTAAAAGCTCGCGCACACCCATTACTCGCGGAGAGCCCGCTATAAGCACATTAAAGTTGCAGCTAAAAGAGTCCTCAAGCGGTGTCATTTTAAAAAGCTTTGCCATAAGCCTTTCAGGCTCTACGCCGCGCTTTATGTCTATGGTAAGCTTTAGCCCCGAAAGGTCTGTTTCATCGCGGATATCGGCAACTTCTTTTATTCTTCCGCTTTTTACAAGCTCCACTATTTTGTCAATAATAGCCTCTATAGTGGTGCTTGGCGGTATTTCGGTTACATCTATGCAGTTATTTGCCGCATCATAGGTATAGCGCGAGCGCACCCGCACACTTCCCCTGCCTGTTTCATATATCTTGTTCAGCTCTGCTTCATTATGAATAATATATCCTCCGCTTATAAAGTCTGGTGAGGAGAGGGTTTCGGCAACATTATGCGCGGGGTTTTTAAGCATGGCAATGGTAGTTTCACAAATTTCGTTTAGGTTAAACGAGCAAATATTGCTCGCCATGCCCACGGCAATTCCCATGTTTGGGTTCACCAAAATTGTAGGGAAAGTTACAGGCAAAAGCACCGGCTCTTTGCAGGTGTTGTCATAATTGTCTGCAAAATCTACCGTTTCCTTGTCAATATCACTGAACATCTCGGTACATATAGGGTCCAACTTTGCTTCGGTGTAACGGCTGGCGGCATATGCCATGTCGCGCGAATACGCCTTGCCAAAGTTACCCTTGCTATCAACATACGGGTGCAGAAGCGCCTCGTAGCCCTTACTTAGGCGCACCATTGTTTCGTATATAGCGGCATCTCCATGCGGGTTTAGGTGCATGGTCTGCCCCACAATATTAGCCGATTTTGTACGTGCGCCTGTGATAAGCCCCATTTTGTGCATAGTATAAAGCAACTTTCGGTGCGAGGGCTTAAAGCCGTCAATTTCGGGTATAGCGCGCGAAACTATTACGCTCATAGCGTACGGCATATAGTTTTTTTCTATTGTTTCGGTTATAGGCTGGTTTATCACAACACCCGCGTTTTCTATGCGGACATTATCACCAAGCTGCGGGTGATGGTTCTCGGTTTTCTTCTTTTTGGGCGGCAAAGCTTTCAGCTCCTATACTATTAATTGCTTTTTTTCAGAGATTAGTATTACGAAACATCGGCAGAATCAAGGTACAAGTGCCCAAACTCCGCTATAAAATCTTTACGAGCCTGTAAATTATCCCCAAGCATAACATCAAACATACTGGCTGTAGCCGCCATTTCAGATGGTTTTACGGCTATAAGACGCCGCGTTTTGGGGTTCATTGTTGTAAGCCACATCATATCGGGGTCATTTTCGCCAAGCCCCTTGCTGCGTTGCAGCTTATATTTTGTGTTGCCTATCTCCTTTATACAGTCAGCTTTTTCGGCTTCGGTATACGCAAACCAAGTTTTTTCTTTATAGCTGATTTCGTAAAGCGGCGACTCGGCAATGTACACAAAGCCCTTTTCTATAAGCGTGGGCACGAGGCGGTAAAGCATTGTAAGTATAAGCGTGCGTATTTGAAAGCCGTCTACATCGGCATCTGTACATATTACAATTTTGTTCCAGCGCAGCCCGTCCAAATCAAATGAGGAAATATCCTTATTGGATTTTGATTTAACCTCCACCCCACAGCCCAGTACCTTTAAAATATCTATTATGATATCGCTTTTAAATATTTTGTCGTACTCGGCTTTAAGACAGTTTAAAATTTTGCCGCGCACAGGTATAATTGCCTGAAATTCGCTGTCACGCGAAAGCTTACACGCGCCTAAGGCGGAGTCACCCTCGACTATATAAATTTCCCGCACAGAGGTATCTCTGCTTCGGCAATCGACAAATTTTTGCACGCGGTTACCTATATCCATGCCGCCTGCAAGCTTCTTTTTAAGGTTAAGGCGCGTTTTTTCAGCATTCTCGCGGCTGCGCTTGTTTATAAGCACCTGCTCGCCAACCTTTGCGGCGTCGATAGGGTTTTCTATAAAATATACCTCTATGTTATGCCGCAAAAACTCTGTCATTGTTTCGGCAATAAACTTGTTTGTTATAGCCTTTTTGGTCTGATTCTCGTAGCTTGTCTGTGTAGAAAACGATGACGAAACAAGCACCAGACAGTCCTCTATATCTTGAAAGGTTATCTTGCTCTCGTTTTTAAGATATTTGCTGTTTTGCTTTAAATATGCGTCAATCATTGCAACAAAAGCACTTTTAACAGCCTTTTCGGGGCTTCCGCCATACTCTAAAAAGCTAGAATTATGGTAATATTCTGTAAGCTTTGTGCGGTTAGAAAAACAAACAGCCACTTGCAGCTTTACTTTATACTCGGGCTTGTCCTCGCGGTCGCGCCCGCGGCGCTCTCCTTGCCAAAACTGCACAGGTGTAAGCGAGTCGTCCCCCGCAAGCTCGTTGGTGTAGTCGACTATTCCGTTTTTATATACAAATTCATATTCATCAAAGCCGCCCTCGCGCTGGTTGCGCAGGGTAAAAATTATTCCGTCGTTTACAACTGCCTGACGTTTTAGGACGTCCGCATAATATTCAAGCGGCACATCAATATCTGTAAAAACATCAAGGTCGGGGCGCCAATGTATTCTAGTACCTGTTTTTTTACTGCTTGTAGGCACTTTTAAAAGCTCGCCCGTCATCTCGCCTTTTTCAAAACGAAGGTTATATTTGAAGCCGTCACGGTAAATTTCAACGTCCATATATTCGGACGCATATTGTGTGGCACAAAGCCCCAAGCCGTTAAGCCCCAGCGAATATTCATAGCTTTCGCCGTCATTGGTGTTGTATTTCCCGCCCGCGTAAAGCTCGCAAAAAACAAGCTCCCAGTTAAAGCGCTGCTCGCCCTTGTTAAAGTCTACAGGTATGCCGCGCCCAAAATCCTCTATTTCTATAGAGCAGTCGCTGTAGCGCGTTATAATAATATTAGCCCCATGCCCCTCGCGTGCCTCGTCTATAGAGTTTGACAAAATCTCAAACATCGAGTGCTGACAGCCTATAATGCCATCAGAGCCAAAAATTACAGCGGGGCGTCTGCGAACTCTGTCGGCACCTTTAAGCTGGCTTATACTTTCGTTGCCGTATTCTTCGGTTTTTTTTGCCATAGTGCTCCTCCGTTTTATCTGTGCTTTTTAATACCACACAAGACAAGGGGCGATGCCATCTTCGCTGCCGCTAAGCAGAGCTTTTGGCATCAGCCCCCATTGGTTCAGTCTTTACTTGTCGCTGTCCTCTTTGCCGTCATCATTTGTGACGTCCGCAGGCTTATCGTCAAGCGGCACGTCACTGTTTTGTACAGCATTTTCTTCTAACCGGCTGTCATCATGCGGTGCTCCGTCCTTTGATGCAGCATCGTTTGGTATTTCGCCCTTTGTTTTTTTCGGCACTGCGTGCTCGTTTGGCATGGCAAAAAACTGTTCTTTGCCGGACACAGCGTTTTTGTCCTTTGGCTCTAACGGCTTAGCAATAGCTTCTGCCGTGGCCTTTTTTGCCGCCTCTTCACGCGCTTCTGTGTCGCGCGCACGTTCGTCCATTTCGCGTTCATGCGCTTCATCGGGGAAGTTAGGGTCTTCCATAAGGCGCTTAAAAACTTCTCCGTCAATTTTTTCGTAGCGCAGCAGATACTTTGCAACCTTATGCAGCTGCTCCATATGTGAGCTTAAAATCTCGCGGGCGCGCTCGTAAGCGTTATCTATAATTTCTCTTATTTCAGAATCAATTTCGGCGGCAACGTTCTCCGAATAATTTTTAGACTGCCCAAAATCGCGTCCTAAAAACACCTCGCTGTCGTCTGTACCGTAAACTATAGGGCCAAGCTTTTCGCTAAAGCCATAGCGAGTAACCATTTGCCGCGCCGTTTTTGTTGCGCGCTCGATATCATTTGAAGCACCCGTGCAGATATCATCAAGCACAAGCTTTTCTGCCACACGCCCGCCCAACAGCACAACAATGTTTTCTTGCATGGTTTTTTTAGAAACATGTGTTTTTTCGTCCACCGGAAGCGACATTGTATAGCCCGCCGCAGAGCCGCGCGGAATTATAGAAACTTGATGCACAGGGTCTTGTGACGGCAAACCATAGGTGACCACAGCGTGACCCGCCTCGTGATATGCTGTAATATTTTTATCGCGGTCATTTACTTTATGAGATTTTTTCTCAGGGCCCGCCACAACCTTTATTGTAGCTTCCTCAATCTCCATCATGGTTATAGCTTTTTTACCTCTGCGTGCTGCCAAAAGAGCCGATTCATTAGCCAAATTCTCTAGGTCTGCACCGGTAAAGCCGACTGTTGTTTTTGCAATAGTCTGCAAATCAACATCAGGGCCTAAAGGCTTATTACGGGTGTGAACCTTTAGTATTTCCTCGCGACCTCTAACGTCCGGATAGCCAACATAAACCTGTCTGTCAAAGCGTCCGGGGCGCAAAAGTGCATGATCCAAAATATCGGCGCGGTTTGTAGCTGCAATAATTATAACGCCTATATTCGCACCGAAGCCGTCCATCTCGACAAGCAGCTGGTTCAAGGTTTGCTCGCGCTCATCGTGTCCGCCGCCAAGCCCTGCGCCCCTTTGTCTGCCGACAGCGTCTATCTCATCTATAAATATTATACTGGGGGCATTCTTTTTAGCTTGCTCAAATAAATCTCTTACGCGCGAAGCACCGACACCAACAAACATCTCTACAAAGTCAGAGCCTGAAATCGAAAAGAAGGGTACGCCTGCCTCTCCTGCAACAGCCCTTGCAAGCAAGGTTTTTCCTGTTCCGGGGGGGCCCACAAGCAAAACGCCCTTTGGTATTCTTGCGCCAAGCTCGTTAAAACGGCGAGGGTCCTTTAAGAACTCTACAACCTCGCACAGCTCCTCTTTTTCTTCTTCTGCACCGGCCACGTCGGCAAATGTAGTTTTGCGCCCGTCGTCACTTTTAACCTTCATTTTTGCAAAGCTCATTGCCTTGCCGGCACCGCCGCCTGCCTGACGCATCATCATAAACCAAAACGCCACCATAATTACAAGCAGGAATATTGTAGAGCCCCACTGTGCAAAAAATGAAAGGTCCTTTGGACGAATGTAGTCAAATGTTATTTTGTCGTTTGGGTGCGCCGCATTATACTCTGTAACTAACGGCTCTGTGTGCTGTATAAACAACGAAACATTAGGTACCTTGTAAAAAATCTTTGTACCGGGTGCTGTCTTTGGCACCTCTTGTACAGGCTTGCCGTTTTGTGGTTTTGGGAGTTTTTTTATATCCTCCTCGTACTTTGTCTGCTCCTCCGGCGTTGTGCGAAGCTGCATATTAAGCTCGCCCGTGCCCAAGTCTATAGAATATTCTTTCACCTTATTATCTTGAAAATAACCGATGATTTCTTGATAACGAGGTACAGGTGGCTTTTCACCCATAGAAAACATAGATGCCGCACTAATCACTACCACCAAAAGTATGATAATGTAAATGCCTATGCCCTTTGTTTTTTTTGTATTTATTGCCAATAGGTTCACTCCTTGCTGCCAAATAGGGTTGCTTTTTTATATTATCTGTAAAACTCCGGCTTTAGCACACCGACATAAGGAAGATTGCGGTATTTTTCTGCATAATCCAGACCATATCCAACCACAAATTCATCAGGCACAGCAAAGCAGGTATAATCCGCCTGTAAATCGACCTTGCGGCGCTCCGGTTTATCTAAAAGAGTTGCAATCTTAAAGCTTTTTGGGTTTCTTTTCTGTAAAATCTCCTTAATATAATTAAGCGTAAGCCCGCTGTCCAAAATGTCCTCAACTATCAAAACATCATAATTATCAATCGGCATATCGAGATCCTTAACTATTTTAACCACACCTGAGGTTTTTACACCGTGACCATAGCTCGAAACCGACATGAAATCTATTCTCGCATGGATATCTATTGCACGAAGTAAATCTGCCATAAAAATAAATGACCCTTTAAGTACGCTGACAAGCAGCAAGTTTTTGCCCTTATAGTCGCGGCTTATCTGAGCACCAACCTCGGCAACCTTCGCCTTTATTTCTTCTTCAGTGATGAGAACCTTTAAAATATCATCTTTCATTTTTGCTCCTCCTCTATGCTTATAGTTAAAATATGTTTGGTTTCTTGTGTCACAGCAACACTTTGTGCACACCCAAAACCATACACCCATAAAACTCCGCTGTCATCTGCAAGCACCGGCACAGTCTGCCGCTGTTGCGGCGTAAAGCCCACCTCATAAAAAAGCTTTTTAAGGCTTTTTGTAACAGCTCTGCCGCAAAGCTTTATTTTGTCACCGTCTTTTTTTTGTCGTAAAACAAATCCACTGTTTATTCTATCATAATCCAACACATTATTTAAGCCCTTTTGGGAATATTTTTCTGATTGTTCAGAATGTTCATAATTTGTTATCGTAAAAACGACTGTTTTACTGCCATTTAGCAAAAAACGTCCCTCTTTTACAGGCAATTCAAAATATGGGACTGCGGATTCGGTGCGTATTATATTAAGAACACCGCTTTTAACCACCGCCATGGTGTCAACGTTAAGCTGCAGTGTAAAGCTTTTGTCTGCCAAATGCAGCTGCAAAAGCTCTGCCTTTCGTGCATCGTAATTAAAACTGCTTTGCCTGAAAAGCTGTGCCAAAACGCGGTACAAAACCGCCTTATGCAGGCTTAAAAGCGAAGCTGTAACGTAGCCCCTATCCGTTTTTGCGTTTTGCAATGCCTCCTGCGCCAGCCCCTCTAAAAGCTCATCATCACAGCGCAGATTGCGTGTCATTCGCGCATAAGCCACATCGTAGCCGGGGTGCACATTTCTCATCTCCGGTATAATATGGTGTCTTATGCGGTTGCGGGCACAATCGTCCAAAAGGTTGGTGCTGTCCGTCACATATTCAAGCATATTTTCTTTGCAGTAATCTTCAATATCCTGTCTTGTGCAAAAAATAAACGGACGAATAATTCTTCCGCGAACAGGCGGAACACCAATAAGCCCATGCAGACCTGTGCCGCGCGCCATATTAAAAAGAGTTGTTTCCATGCTGTCGCTTTGCGTGTGTGCTGTAGCTATCTTTGCGGAATTTCCGCTTGTAAGCTCATCAAAAAAGCTGTAGCGCTCGTTGCGGGCGTACTCCTCCAGTCCCTGCCCCGCCGCCTTTGCCTTTACAAAAATATCTTTTATGCTGTGCACGGTAAGCTGAACCGAAAGCTTTTTGCAAAGCTCCCGCACAAACATTTCGTCGCTGTCGCCCTCCGCACCGCGTATACCGTGGTTTATATGCGCCGCTCTAAGGGTAATACCAAGTGCCTTAGCATTGCTGTGCAAAAAATACAGCAGCGCGGTGGAATCTGCCCCGCCGGAAACAGCAGCTATTATAACATCTCCGTTTTGTATCATATTGTACTCGCCTACAGCCGCAAAAACTTTTTTATTCATGTCTGTTTTGCTCCCAATTGCTAAATAAAGTATATTGTCCGTCCCAAACCATTTTTACGGTGTCGGTTTCTCCGTGGCGGTTTTTGGCAATAATACATTCGGCAAGGTTTGGCTCCTCGGTGTCGGGGTTATAGTAAGCATCGCGATAAAGGAACATAACAAGGTCTGCGTCCTGCTCTATAGAGCCCGATTCGCGCAAATCTGACAGCACAGGGCGGCGTGCATCAAGCCCGCGCATCTCAGGCCCGCGTGAAAGCTGCGAGAGTGTTATTACCGGTACGTCTAAATCCTTTGCCATTATTTTAAGCGAGCGCGTCATTTCAGAAACCTCTTGCACCCGGTTTTCTGTGCGCCTGCCCGAGGACATAAGCTGCAAATAATCTATAATAACAAGCCCCAAATCCTTCATGCGGCGCAGACGCGCCTTCATCTCTGCTATAGTTATCCCCGTGGAATCGTCTATATAAAGCGGAAGCTTAGAGAGAATTTCTGCCGCCTCGGCAAGCCGCGTCCAGTCGTCCGTTGCAAGGTTCCCCGTGCGCAGCAGGTTTGACTGCACCCGCGCCTCAGAGGACAGCACACGCTGCACAAGCTGTTCTTTGCTCATTTCAAGCGAAAAAACAGCTACGGTCTTGCCTTTTTTTGCAACGTTTGCTGCAATATTTAATGCAAACGCAGTTTTGCCCATTGCAGGACGCGCCGCAAGCAGAATTAAGTCTGATTTATTAAGCCCTGTTATGGCGTTATCAAGCATTGTAAAGCCTGAGGGTACGCCCAAATACTCGCTTTTGTCAGCACCCGAAAGCTTTTGAAGCCTGTCGTAAGCCGAAACTATTATTTCGCTTATGCGCTGAAGCCCGTGGCTCTCTCGCCCTTGGCGAATTTCAAATATTCTTTGCTCGGCTGTGTCCAAAAGCGTTTTTGCATCATACGAAACATCTCGTGAGTTTTCAATAATATCGCGCGCCGCAGTTATAAGACAGCGGACAAAATATTTTTCCTGCACTATCTGTGCGTAGCTTTCGACATTAGCAGTGCTTGGCACTACCTGAACAAGCTGTGTCAAATAAATTTTTGCGTCCTGCTCCGATGCAAAAACCTCATCGGAGTTTACCTCATCTAAAACAGTTACTATGTCTATGGGCTTACCCGAGGTAAACATACGCAGCAAAGCACTAAAAAGCCCCGTGTGCTGAGGGCGGTAAAAGCTTTCCGGCTTTACAAACTCCAAAACTCTGGTTATACAAAGCGGTTCTATAAGTATTGCGCCCAGGACAGATTGCTCCGCCTCTAAATTATACGGCATCTGCCCGTCAAAAATATTATCATACTCGGCCACACAGTCACCTCTTTTTTTGCGGTAATCGGTACTTTATTCCTCGGCTACGGCGACATAAAACTTTGCCTGAACCTGCGTGTGCAGCTTTACGACAGCGTTAAAGGTACCAAAGGTTTTTATATCGTCATCTATAGAAATCTTCTTTTTGTCAAGCACAGTGCCTAACTGCTTTGAGGCGGCGTCGGCTATTTCTTTAGATGTAACCGAACCGAAAAGCTTGCCGCCGGCCCCTGCCTTTGCAGTGAGCTTTATTGTTTTTCCGTCTATCCTTTGTGCAATATCGCGGGCATTTTGCAGCTCCATTTCGGCGCGGTGTTTTATGGCGCTGTCACGGTTTTTAAGCTCGTTCATTGCCTGAGAATCTGCTTCTATAGCCATTTTTCGCGGAAAAAGAAAGTTGCGTGCATATCCGTCCGAAACATTAACGAGTTCTCCCTTTTTGCCAGAGCCTTTAATATCTTCCTGTAAAATAACCTTCATATTATTACCCCATTCCGCCGCATAAAGCAGCATATATTTTAGCCCGCCGCACCGTTAGCATTTTTTTGCTGCTTTGCGGCGTTTTCGCGGTGATATTCATCTATAGAGCGAAGCAGCATCTGCCGCGCGTCCTCTAAAGAAATCCCCTTCATCTGCGCTCCTGCCATAGTTTGGTGCCCGCCGCCGCCCAGCTTTTCCATGACAAGCTGTACATTCATACCGCCCATAGAGCGCGCCGAAAACGAAACCTCTCCCTCATATTCATACATTACAAATGAAGCATCAACGCCGTTTATGCTTAAAAGCTCGTCTGCCGCCTGCGGTGCCACAAGCTTAATATCATCGGTTTCGCTTGCGGTTTTTGCAATGGCACAGCCCATGTATATTTCTGCCGACGAAACAAGCTGTATCTTACGCCGGTAGCTGCTCATAGAGCTTGAAAACAGGCGTCTTACCTCTACCGTGTCTGCGCCAAGCTTGCGCAAATACGCCGCCGCCTCAAAGGTACGCACACCTGTGCGTAAAACAAAGTTGCGGGTGTCAAGCATTATCCCCGCCAAAAGCGCCTCCGCTTCTATTCTTCCCAGTGTGCGGTTGTTGCCAAAATATTGCAGCAGCTCCGTCACCATTTCGGACGCCGAGGACGCATATGGCTCGTGATAAAATATAACGGCGCGGTCTATATGCCCCACCATTTTGCGATGATGGTCTATTACAACAACATTTTTACACGCCTTGTATATTTCTTCAGACTCTAATATGCGCTGAATATGGGTATCAACGACTATTAGAAGCGTCTTTTTTGTGACAAGCCCCATGGCGGCAGACGGCTCTAAAAAAGCGTCCTCATAGCCGTTTACAAGCAGCCTTTCGTAAAGCGACTGAGCTAAATTGTGCTTTTTGTTTATTACGACAGAAACAGGCTTACCCAGCATTCTTACGCCCTTTAAAAGCCCTGTTGCAGCACCAAGGCAGTCCAAATCGGCAAACTGATGCCCCATAATTATAACATTATCAGAGGCATCTATAAGCTCTATAAGTGCCGAGGCAACCATGCGCGTTTTTACCTTAGTGCGTTTTTCAACGCCCTTAGAAACTCCTCCAAAAAACTCATATCCGTCTTGAGTATGCACCGCAACCTGGTCGCCGCCGCGTCCCATTGCCATCTCCAGTGCCTGACGCGCCATTTGCTCGCCATCGAACAATGTTTCGGCACCATGCCCTATGCCTATTGAGATTGTTGTGGGGACTTGATTTTCGCCCACTATTACCTCGCGCACCTTGTCAAGTATGTCAAAGCGCTTTTCTATCATACTGCGCAAGCACTGTTCTTCCACCACCATGACATATTTGTCGCGCTCCAGCTTTTTAAAAAGCCCGTTATACCCATTTATATACTGCGACATCAAATATTCTATCTTGCCTACAAGCTGCGCACGCTCGCTTTCCTCTGCCGATTGTAAAAGCTCCTCGCAATTATCTATCATAATTATTCCCACAGAGGGACGGGTATCTTCAAAGCGCTGTGCAGTGCGTTTTAAACGCGTTTCGTCCATAAAGTAAAACGCCACAAGCGGTGCTGTTGTTTTTATTTCCTGCATGGCATAGACGGTAAACAGCCGCTCTTTAAATTCCACCTCGTAGCCCTCGCTGCCCGCTAAGTTTTCCATGTCAATATTAGTTATAATTTCGCCTATTTTGCCGCCGAACATTTCTCCCTTGCCCAGCACCGTTTTTTTAAAAACATCATTGTACCAGACTATCTCACCGCTTATTCCTGCAACCAATACAGGCATGGGGAAGCTTTCAAGCGCGTCTTGCTGTGCCGTGGCTAATGACGAGCTTATTTCTTGCAAAAAGCGCTTTATTTCCTTTTGCATACGCCTAAGCTCAAACAAAACAAACACACCCACAAGGCAGGTTATGCAGGCCTCGGTGTAAAAAAGTATTCGGTTTGACGTGTAAAAAAAGCCTGTCAGCAGTGTAAGTGCCACACATAAAAGCACAAGCAAAAACAAAATGGGCTTTAAAACCCATATTTTTTTCTTCATAAAGCCCCTCCTCGTCCATTGACATAACATGAATCATTATCAAGTATAACATTATCGTAAAAAATTCTCAACTGTTTAGCTTAATTTCTTCCAAAAAAGCAGAGGGTCAACGCCAACGCATCAACCCTCCGCAAAATTATAAAGCAGCCTAAGCAGCTATATTTCTTGAATAACAGGTAAAATCATGGGAGTACGCTTTGTAACCTGCCACAAATAATCTCCGATATCATCTTTGATTTTATTTTTTATAACGCCCCATTCGCGTGTATTGTTGTCAATACAGCTTTCTACAGCTCTGCGGGCAATTTTGCGCGTTTGCTCCATCATGTCCTCAGCCTCGCGCACATAAACGAACCCGCGCGAAACTATGTCAGGCCCCGCAACAATCTCGCCGGTGTCTGCATTTATGGCGGCAACAACAATAATTAAGCCGTCCTCGGCAAGGTGCTTTCTGTCGCGCAAAACAATGCTGCCTACATCACCGACACCAAGCCCGTCCACCATAACACTACCCGACGGCACAGTTCCCACAACCTTCATAGAAACTCCGTCAAGCTCCACCACCTTACCTATCTCGGTAATAAGAATGTTTTGAGGGTTCATTCCCATTGCCATGGCATTGCCCGCGTTCTTTCTAAGGTGCAGGTATTCGCCGTGAACAGGTATAAAAAACTGCGGACGTGTAAGCCCCAGTATCATTTTAAGCTCCTCTTGACACGCATGACCCGAAACATGAACCTCGTACATCTTTTCGTAAATAACCTCTGCTCCAAGCTTCATAAGCTCGTTTATTACGCGGTTTACAAGCTTTTCGTTGCCCGGAATAGGTGAAGCCGAAATTATTATAAAATCGTTTGGTGTAACGGTAACCTTGCGGTGGTCGCTCATAGCCATGCGGGTTAAAGCCGACATAGGCTCGCCCTGACTGCCAGTTGTAATTATAACAAGCTGGTCGGGTCTGTAGCGGTTTATACCGTCTATCTCTATCAAAATGCCCTCAGGCACTTTTAAATAACCAAGCTCGGTTGCCTTTGCCACAACATTTAACATACTGCGTCCGGAGAGTGCAACCTTACGCTTATACTTAACCGCATAATCTATAATTTGCTGTACACGGTGAATATTGGACGAAAAGCTTGCTATTATTATGCGCTTATCCTGCGCGCGCTGAAACAGACTTGAAAAGCTTGCCCCCACACTGCGCTCGCTCATGGTCATACCGGGCTTAGAGGCATTTGTAGAGTCCATAAGCAGTGCCATAACCCCGCTGTTACCCAGCTCTCCAAAGCGTGCAAGGTCTATCATATCGCCCTCTATGGGGGTAGAATCAATTTTAAAATCTCCCGTCATTACTATAACGCCCGCAGGTGTGTGAATAGCAAGCGCCAATGCGTCCGGAATAGAATGGTTTACGTGGATAAATTCGACTGCCATGCAACCAAGCTTAATGGTGTCCTTTGGCTTAACAACATTAAGCTGTACCTTGCCCAAAAGCCCATGCTCTTTAAGCTTGCCCTCGACAAGCCCCAGTGTGAGGCAGGCGGAGTATACAGGCGCATTTACGGTTTTTAAAAGAAAGGCAAGCCCGCCTATATGGTCCTCGTGCCCATGTGTAAGGACTATTCCGCGTAGCTTCTCTTTGTTTTTTTCAACATAGCTAAAGTCAGGTATTACAATATCTACCCCCAGCATTTCTTCATCGGGGAAAGCAAGCCCGCAGTCTACAATAAACATATCCGCACCGCACTCTATGACTGTCATGTTCTTGCCTATTTCAAGCAGTCCTCCCAAAGGGATTATACGCACAGGCGTTTTGCAAGGCACTGCCGCCTGCAAGCGCTTGCCGTGCTTTTGCACAGGAGTCTGATGCTTTACCTGAGGTATTGTTGCTGCCGCCTGCATTGTTGTCGGTTGCGGCTCAGAGCTGCGCAAGGCTGTGCTGCTCTGCCTGCGACGAATATTCTGCCCCGCTTTTGCAGTGGCTTTTTTAGGCTGCGGTACTGCCGCGTCAGGTTTTTCGCCCTGTGTGGCAGCCGGTGCGTGCGCAGCATGGTGCTGTACAGGTGCTTTTGCGCCTTGTGGGCGTGCCGCCTGTAAAACAGGTGCTTGCGTACCTTTCTGCAAAGGTGCTTTTGCGCCTTGAGGGTGTGCCGCCTGTAAAACAGGTGCTTGCGCACCTTTCTGCAAAGGTGCTTTTGCGCCTTGAGGGTGTGCCGCCTGTAAAACAGGTGCTTGCGCACCCTGCTGTACCGGCGCTTTTGCAGCTTGAGGACGTGCCGGACGGCGATACCCGCCTCGACCGCTGTTGGGCTTTGCCTTTGGCGCTATATTCTCAGTAAGCTTAGGCGCTTTTTCGTCTGTGTTTTCGGCCTTTGACTGTGTTATAATATTTTTTGGTGCTATTTTTTCTGTAAAATCCATAAAACTCCTATTCCGGTACAGATGGGTACCTCCATTATTTATAGCAACCTTCCGTCCATAGCAAAATAAGCCTACTTTCATTCATACTAAAGCAGGAGTAACAGAAGATTATATTCGGTTTTGCCGTTCAAGATTGCTTTTTAAGTAATATCAAAACTCAAATAACTTTGAGCTGTAATTCAAAAAAGAAAATTGTTCAGTGTCATCTTATTTAAATAAATTTTATACTGTTTATGCGTTTATGTCAAGCTATTTTGTTTTGGTACAGCTGTTCTGTGCGAACAAAGCCGTAATATATAAGCTGTTGCAACTATTATTGCACAATATTTACCGCGCTAAGCACAAAACCGCAAAATATTTAAACGCAATTTTCAGCAACTTTGCCGTATAACATTGCATTTAAACACCAAATATACTATAATACCTTGTAGTAGTTTTTTATATAAAATATTTTCTTGAAGCACGGAGGACACTTATGCCGCAGCAGCTAAAAAAAGTTCTCATTTATACAGATGGCGCTTGCTCGGGTAACCCCGGTCCCGGTGGCTATGGTGCCATTTTGCGCTACGGCGAAACCGAAAAAGAGCTTGCCGGCGGAGAGCGCAGCACAACAAACAACCGCATGGAGCTTATGGGTGCAATAAAAGCCCTTGCTGCGCTAAAGCAGCCCTGCGACGTCACCCTTTACACCGATTCTCAATATCTTGCAAACGGCATTACAAAGGGCTGGGCTTTAAAATGGAAGCAAAATGGCTGGATGCGTACAAAAAAAGACCCCGCCGCCAACGCCGACCTTTGGGACGAGCTGCTTTTGGCACTTGCCCCTCACAAGGTAGCTATAGAATGGGTGCGAGGGCACAACGGACACCCCGAAAACGAGCGCTGTGACAGCTTGGCTGTGGCACAATGTGAACTTTACAAATAATTAATAAACTCCGCCTTGATTTGTATACTAAGCAAGTATACAATAAAATCGAGAACATATTATATCAATCTTTACATACTGTTTTAAATCAGAATTACCATAGGAGGAATATATAATGGGAGAAAAACGATTTGTTTATGCCGATAATGCGGCAACAACTAAAATATCCGACACAGTGCTTGATGCTATGCTGCCATGGCTGAAGGAAGGCTACGGCAACCCATCAAGCATATACAAAAAAGGCGACGATTCTGCCCGTGCCATAATAACAGCCCGTGGGCAGGTAGCGGCGGCTTTAGGCGCAGAGCCACGCGAAATATACTTTACCTCCGGCGGCTCGGAGGCTGACAACTGGGCTATAAAGGGCGTTGCACATTCGCTGGCTTCAAAAGGGAAAAAGCATATTATAAGCACTGTTTTTGAACACCATGCGGTATTACACACCTGTGATTCTCTGCGCAAGGAGGGCTTCGAGATAACTTTGCTGCCCGTAAGCGACAAGGGTCTTGTAAGCGTAAATGACGTCAAAAATGCTTTGCGCGATGACACTGCCATAGTAAGCATAATGTATGCCAATAACGAAATCGGCACAATACAGCCCATAGCAGAAATTGGTGCTCTTTGCCGCGAAAGAGGCGTTTTATTTCACACAGATGCCGTACAGGCTGTAGGCGCTGTGCCTATAGATGTAAAGGAGCAAAATATAGATTTATTATCGCTTTCGGCGCACAAGCTGCACGGAGCAAAGGGCGTAGGCGCGCTTTACTGCCGCCGCGGCATAACACTGCCAAACCTGATAGACGGCGGCGGGCAAGAGGGCGGACACCGTGCCGGAACCGAAAATGTTGCGGGAATAGTCGGGCTTGGGGTTGCCATAACACAAGCAGTAGCAACAATGTCAGAGCGCACCGCAAAGCTGCGCGAACAGCGTGACAGGCTTATAAAAGGGCTGCTGCCCATCTCACATTCGCGCCTTAACGGTGACAGCGAAAAACGCCTGTGCGGCAATGTTAATATATCCTTTGAGGGTGTAGAGGGTGAGTCGCTTTTGCTCACACTTGATGCAAACGGCATATGCGCCTCCTCAGGCTCGGCGTGCACCAGCGGCTCGCTGGACCCTTCGCACGTTCTTCTTGCAATAGGGCTTCCGGCAGAGGTTGCACATGGCTCGCTAAGGCTTTCGCTCAGCGATGTAAACACCGACGAGGACATAGACTATATGCTTGAAACAATACCAAAGGTAATAGAAAAAATTCGCGCGATATCACCCCTGTGGGAAAAAATTATAGCAAAATAAGAGAGGATTTTTAAAATGGCAATGTTATACAGCGAAAAAGTTATGGAGCATTTTTCTAACCCGCGCAATGTGGGTGAGCTTGCCGATGCAAACGGTATTGGTGAAGTGGGCAACGCAAAATGCGGCGATATTATGAAGATGTACATTAAGGTAGAAAAAGGAATTATAGCGGACGTACGTTTTAAAACCTACGGCTGCGGTGCGGCTATAGCCACAAGCTCTATGGCAACCGAAATGATAAAGGGAAAAAGCATTGAAGACGCATTAAAGCTTACCAACAAAGCAGTTGTAGAGGCGTTAGAAGGCTTGCCGCCTGTAAAAATACATTGCTCTGTGCTTGCAGAGCAGGCTGTTCGTGCGGCTATTTCAGACTATTACACACGTCTTGGTGTAGACCCCACGCCTATAGTTGGCGAGATTGGTGACTGTCATGCCTGCCAACACTGATGAAAAACGCGTGCTTGTAGCATTAAGCGGGGGAGTAGATTCCTCCGCTTGTGTTTATCTGCTGCAAAAACAGGGCTACACGGTTGAAGCCGCAGTGCTGGATTTGCACCCCGCAGCCTCTAAAACTGTTGAAGCAGCAAAAGAAAACGCCGCAAAGCTTGACGTTCCTCTGCATATAATAAGCCGCCACGACGAATTTAAAGCGCAGGTTATTATCCCTTTTTGCGAGGAATACCGCGCAGGACGCACACCAAACCCATGTATAATGTGCAACCCCGCCATAAAGTTTAAGCTTATATGCGACACTGCAGACAGCTTAAATATAAAATATATAGCCACGGGGCATTATGCGGGAATTGTGCCAATTGAGGACAATGGACGCACACGCTTTTTACTGCATCAGGCACAAAACCTACAGCGCGACCAAAGCTATATGCTTTACCGCTTAGGGCAAGATGTTTTGTCGCGCCTTTTGCTGCCATTGCAGGCGCTAAGCAAAAGCGAGGTTAGGCAAATTGCCGAGTCTGCGGGTCTGCCCGCCGCAAAAGCACCGGACAGTCAAGAAATTTGCTTTATACCAAACAACAATTATGCCGGTTATATAGAAGCACTTACAGGCAAAGTGCCCTGCGGAGATTTTATCTCACCCGACGGAACAATCTGCGGCAGACACAGCGGTATTTTGCACTATACCGTTGGGCAGAGAAAGCACCTTGGCATCGCGCTTGGACGCCCTGTCTTTATAAAAAAAATAGACGCAGTGCAAAACAGAATTTATTTAGCGGACGGCGGTGACGAGTATGCCGAAGCCGCAAAGCTTTGCAGCTGCTTTTTGCAGGCGCACCCGCTTATGGACAGCTACAACTGCGACTCTACAATTTGTGATGGGCACAGTACTTTTAAAGACAGTTCTGCGGGCATAAGCTGCAAGGTTAAAATTCGCTCTGTTGCACAGCCGGCGGCGGCACTTGTAAAAATTACACAAGGTGACAAAGCGCAGGCGCCGGCAGCAAGCGTGGTTTTTGAGGAAGCTCAGCGCGCACCTGCACCGGGGCAAAGCATGGTTTGGTACACAAACGACGGCTTTGTTTTAGGCGGCGGGATAATAGAATAAATATAACTGCACGTGCTTTAGTACCTGCACTATTAAAAAAGCTGTTACGGCAAATTAAACCGTAACAGCTTTTTTTGTATGATATTCAATAATTTTAATCCGAATAGCCTGCTGGGCGCATACGCAATTAACACAGCATCAGTTAAGTATCATTCTGTCGTTGGCAAACTCATCACCGCTTGCTTTTTCAAACTTCTCAAGCAAATCCTTGACATGAAGGTTCTTTTTCTCGTCCCCGCTTATATCAAATATAATATTTCCCTCGTGCATCATTATAAGGCGGTTGCCAAGGCGTATTGCGTCCTTCATGTTGTGTGTTACCATAAGCGTCGTAAGCTTATCTCGGGCCACTATATTCTCGGTTATCTCTAAAACCTTAGCGGCAGTTTTAGGGTCCAGCGCCGCCGTGTGCTCGTCTAAAAGCAGAAGCTTTGGCTTTTGCAGAGTTGCCATAAGCAGTGTAAGTGCCTGCCGCTGCCCGCCTGATAGCAAACCGACTTTAGAGCTAAGCCGTGTTTCCAGCCCCAGCCCCAGCACAGCAAGGCGCTGTACATAGTCCTCGCGCTCTGCCTTTGTAATACCCCAGCGCAAGCCGCGCCGCTTACCGCGCCTAAACGCCATGGCAAGGTTTTCTTCTATGCCCATGTCGGCAGCAGTGCCGCGCATAGGGTCTTGAAAAACCCTGCCCAAAAGCGCCGCGCGTTTATATTCGGGCTGACGTGTAATATCCACATTGTCCAAAACAACAGAGCCGCTGTCGCAGCTGTAAACACCCGCTGTTAAATTAAGAAGCGTAGACTTACCTGCGCCGTTACCGCCTATAACCGTTACAAAATCGCCGGGTGCAAGGTGAAGGTTGACGCCTGAGAGCGCAACCTTTTCGTTGATAGTGCCCCCGTTAAAGGTTTTTGAAACATTGTTTATTTTTAACATCTGTGCGCCCCCTCACTTTACAGACGGCAAGCGCCGCGTGTTTTTAAACAATAATAATTTATTTTTTATAACAGGTACAGAAAGCGCTATTGCAACTATAACCGCTGTAAGCAGCTTTAGGTTTGTAGATTTCATACCCAGCTGAAGCACCACAGCTATAATAACGCGGTAAACCACCGAGCCTATAACCACAGATACCAGCTTATAAGCAAAGCTAAAGCGCTTGCCCATAAGCACCTCACCTATAATTACAGAGGCAAGCCCTATAACTATAGCGCCTATACCCATGCCTACATCGGCATAGCCCTGTGTTTGTGCAACAAGAGCACCCGAAAGCGCAACAAGTGCATTAGAAAGCATAAGCCCTAATATCTTCATCGCATCAGTGTTGCCGCCAAGCGCCCGCACCATATACTCGTTGTTGCCCGTGGCGCGCACACAGCAGCCAAGCTCTGTGCCAAAAAGCCAGTACAGCACCGCTATTATTACGGCGGCGGCTACCGTGCCCAGCATAAGTGTTATAGTATTGTCAGAAAGCATAGGCACAATTTTTTTAGCTTGTGTCACAACTGTTTCTACACCCAAAAGCGGGGTGTTTGCTTTACTCATTATCATTATATTTATAGAGTAAAGCGCAAGCTGAGAAAGTATACCTGAAAGTATAGCGGGAATTTGCAGCTTTGTGTGCAGCACCCCTGTAATAAGCCCCGCGCCAAACCCTGCCACAAGGGCAAAAAACAAACTTAGTGTCGGGTTCATGCCGTTTATTATAAGCACAGCAGTAACCGCTCCGCCTGTAGCAAAGCTGCCGTCCACTGTCAGGTCAGCGTAATCGAGTACCTTATAGGTAATATACACACCCAACGTCATTATTCCCCACAAAACACCCTGCGACGCCGCACCCGGCATTGCACCTATTATTCCCGCCAAAAGATTCATTAATATATTCCTCCAAATTTTGCTGAATTATTTTTTCTCGACAAATGTTGCTTTGCCGGCAAGCTCTTGCGGTACTGTAATACCAACGGCTTCTGCAACAGCTTTGTTTATGATAAGCTCTGTTTTGTCTAAGTATTCTATGGGCATTTCTGCCGGTTTTGCACCGTCTTTTAGTATTCTTACAGCCATTGCCGCAGTTTGCTTGCCCAAATTGTAGTAGTTTATACCGCAAGTTGCAAGACCGCCGTTTTCTACCTGAGCACCCTCGCCGACTATTACAGGCAGCTTTGCGGCTGTTGTAACGCTTGCAACGGTAGTCATACCTGCCGACAGCATATTGTCCGTGGGGATATACACAGCATCGACCTTGCCAACCATACTCTGTGTCACCTGTTGCAGCTCGTTAGAGTTAGAAACCGTAAAATCTTGTGACTCTATCCCTGCGGCTTTAAGCTCAGCGCGTGCAAGCTCTACCTGAAAAGCCGAGTTAGCCTCGCTTGAGCAGTATAAAAAGCCAACCTTTTTTGCTGTAGGCACAAGCTGCATAAGCAGTGCCATTTGCTCTTTAATGGGGTTTAAGTCAGATGTTCCGCTTACATTACCGCCCGGTGCTTCGTTTGTAGCCACAAGCTTTGCAGAGGCAGGGTCTGTAACCGCCGTCACCAAAACAGGTATATCCTTTGTTTTGTTTGCCACAGCCTGCGCCGCAGGTGTTGCTATAGCCAAAATCAAATTGCATTTGTCATTTACAAATTTATCTGCAATAGTTACACAGTTTGCCTGTTCTCCTTGTGCGTTTTGATAATCTATAGTAACAGTTTTGCCGTCCTCATAGCCAGCCTCGGCAAGTCCATCTATAAAGCCCTTATAGGACGCATCAAGCGCCGTATGCTCTACAAGCTGCACAACACCTATTTTCAACATTTTTCCGCCCTTTTTAGCAGAGCAGGCTGTAACTGATAACGCCATGCAAGCCGCCAGCAGCAAGGCCGCTGCTCTTTTTGCCATTTCCTTTTTCATCTTCTTTTCCTCCTTAATAGTTTTGCTTTAATGCCACACCACTTTAACGCTTTAAACTGGTCTGTTACCAAAGTATACACTATAAAAGAACACTTGTCAACCCCAAAAACAAAAAAACTTTTAATTTTTTTGCGGTTGACATAAAACAAAAAAGACGGACTCATAAATATGGCAAACACATCTGCAAAATACAGTAGGGGCCGATGCCTTCATCAGCCCCTACAAGTTATCGCAAATTAATTATTTATTCTCGGCGGCTTTTTTAGCCTCAAGCTTTGCTATAGCGTCCTTGCGCGAGAGGTTAATTCTACCCTGCGGGTCTATCTCTGTCACCATTACTACAATCTCATCTCCGACAGAAACAACGTCCTCTACCTTTTCTACTCGTGCATTTTCAAGCTTAGAAATATGGCATAGGCCCTCTTTACCCGGCGCAATTTCAACAAAAGCACCAAATGTCATTATGCGGGTAACCTTGCCCTTGTAAATAGCCCCAAGCTCAGGGTCTATGGCTATAGTTTCTATAACCTGTACGGCGCGTCTGCAATCGTCCATGTTGATGGCTGAAACGTGCACCTTGCCGTCCTCGTCAATATCAATTTTAACATTGCAGTCGGCACATATTTTTTGTATAACCTTACCGCCCGAACCTATAACCTCGCGGATTTTGTCCACTGGAATTTGTATGGATATCATCTTAGGCGCATACTTTGAAAGCTCCTCGCGCGGCTTTGATATAACCGGCAACATGATATCGTCCAAAATATAATCTCTGGCAGCGTGTGTCTTTGCAAAGGCTTCCTTTACAATCTCCGGTGTTAAACCGTCTATTTTAAGGTCCATCTGAATAGCGGTGATACCCTTGTGTGTACCGCCAACTTTAAAGTCCATGTCACCAAAGAAATCCTCAAGACCCTGTATATCAACCATTGTCATCCAGCGCTCGCCCTCGGTGATAAGCCCGCACGAAATACCCGCAACAGGTGCTTTAATGGGCACACCTGCGTCCATAAGAGCCAATGTAGAAGCACAGATAGAGCCTTGTGAGGTAGAGCCGTTGGAGGAAAGAACCTCCGAAACAAGCCGCATTGCATAGGGGAACTCGTCAACACTTGGCAAAACAGGCTCTAGTGCGCGCTCTGCCAATGCTCCGTGCCCAATTTCTCGTCTACCTGGGCCGCGGCTTGGCTTTGTTTCGCCGACAGAGTACGATGGGAAGTTGTACTGGTGCATATAACGCTTTGTTTCTTCGCCGTCTATGCCGTCCAGCGACTGTGCCTCGCGCAATTGCCCCAAGGTTGCTATAGTAAGCACCTGTGTCTGCCCGCGGGTGAACATACCAGAGCCATGCACGCGCGGTATTAAGCCTACCTGTGCATTAAGCGGACGAATTTCATCAATGCCGCGCCCGTCAACACGTTTGCCCTCGTCTAAAAGCCAACGGCGAACAACAAACTTTTGCAGCTTATAAATACATTCATCTATCATGGCAGATTTTTCAGGATAGATTGCATCAAATTTTGTGTGAATATCATCTATTATAGGTGCAAGGCTTGCGTCACGCGTATTTTTGTCGTCTGTATCAAGCGCCACTTTTACACGGTCTATGGCAAAAGCTTTTACAGCCTCAAACATATCGTGGTCAACTTCCTGAGATTCAAATGCAAACTTAGGCTTTCCTATCTCCTCGGCTATGCTCTTTATAAAGGCAACCATTTTTTTGTTTTCTTCATGTCCCATTATAATCGCTTCAAGCATGGTGTCGTCGTCAATTTCGTTTGCGCCGGATTCTATCATAACAATTTTCTCGGCGGTAGAAACAACTGTGGTTGTCATCTGCGAAGCCTTGCGCTCCTCGGCATTTGGGTTAATTACAATTTTGCCGTCAATAATGCCCATGCTTACGCTCGAAATCGGTCCGTTCCATGGAATATCCGAAATAGCTATGGCAAGCGAAACACCCAGCATACCCGCAAGCTCAGGTGAGCAATCGGGGTCTACGGACATAACCGTCATAACCACAGAGCAATCGTTGCGCATATCCTTTGGGAAAAGCGGACGAATGGGGCGGTCTACACAGCGAGATGCCAATATAGCTTTGTCTGAAGGACGCGACTCTCTTTTTATAAACGAGCCTGGTATCTTACCTACAGAATAAAGCTTTTCCTCATAATCGACAGAAAGCGGAAAGAAATCTACGCCCTCTCGTGGTTTTAATGAAGCGGTGACATTGCACAAAACACTGGTTTCGCCATAGCGCACAAGGCACGAGCCGTTTGAAAGCGCGCACATCTTGCCTGTTTCAAAGCTTATTTTTTTGCCGGCATATTCGGTTTCAAATACTTTAAAATTTTCAAACATAATGCTACCTCCGTTTTTTTATTTTTAGTAGCGTTTGGGTTTAGCCAGTAAAGCCGCTGTTCAAAACCTTGAGCAGCCGATTCACTGCTAAAACACCTTAACGCCGCCATAATATAAGCCGAAAGGCAGATGTTTTTCATCTGCCTTTCGGTAATACAACTTACAATATTACTTACGCAGACCAAGCTTTGCAACTATTGCACGGTAACGTTCAATATCCTTATTCATAAGGTAGTTAAGCAGGTTGCGTCTGTGACCAACCATTTTAAGCAGCCCGCGGCGGGAATGATGGTCTTTTTTATGAATTTTGATATGCTCGGTTAAATCGGCAATTCTTTTAGAAAGTATCGCGATTTGAACCTCGGGTGAACCTGTGTCGTTTTCGGTTAAACGGTTGGCTTCTATAACCGCCGTTTTTTCGTCTTTTAGCATCATAATATTATACCTCTTTCTTATTTTACCGCTTATCTAAGCAAAGGGTAGGTATATTCCTCAAGGCTGAGGCTTTCTCCCTGTGCCGAGGTAACGGCTTGCGTTTAGCCTTATTATTATATCACAACTGTACAGATTTGTAAACATTTAGAAAAATAATTTTAAATTTTACTTATATTCTGCGCAAATGGCAAAAGCCTTTGCAATATCGTCCTCTATAGCTGCTTTAAGCTGCTCCACACCCAAAAACTTCGCTTCGTCGCGCATAAAGCTAACCGGTGCTACCTCTACAAGTTCACCGTAAAGGTTTTGTTCAAGCCCTATAATACAGGTTTCGGCAAGCGCCGTGCCCTCGCTTGTAACCGTCGGCTTAACGCCTATGTTTGTAACTGACGGGTGCCAAACACCGTCTACACGCGCAAACGAAGCATACACACCAAAGCGCGGCAGCAAAAGCTCATTTGCAAAATGTTGGTTTATAGTAGGTGCGTTTATAGTGCGCCCCAGTTTTTTGCCGTGCTCAACCTTAAAGCTAAAGCTGTACGCCCTGCCTAAAAGCTGACGTGCCTGCGCCATATCGCCCGCAGATATTGCACGGCGAACAGCCGTAGAGCTTATAACCGTGCCATTTTGCAGTACTGCCGGCACTACAGCAAGTACAATGCCCTGTTTTTTGCATAAAGCACTTAGCTCATTTGTGCCGCTTGCCGCGTTTTTGCCAAATCTAAAGTCCTCTCCGCAGCACAACACCGCTGCGCCAAAGCTTTTGCAGAGCAGCTCGTTTACAAAATCTTCTCCGCTCATGTCCTTAAATTCCGCAAAATCGGGGCAAAATATCTTCTTAATGCCAAGCTCCGAAAGCCTTGATTCCTTTTCGTCCTCTGTGCATATAAGACCCGCACCTGCTTTAGCAGCAGTTACAGCGTTTTTCATTGTAAAGGTAAAAGCACAGGGCGTAAGCCCCATAGCATCGGCAAGCTTTACCGCCTCACCCGCTACAGCCCTGTGTCCCAAGTGTACACCGTCAAAAAAGCCAAGGGCAACCGCCGTCGTCTTTAGCTCTGTTATATCATTCAAAAAGCTTCAGCCCCCTTGCTTTATGACTGCAAAAAGCTTGTCCATAACAAGCTCATCTTTTTCTAAATTATTGTGTGCAAGCCCCAAAAAAACATTATTATCACTATAAACGGTAAAGCTGCCGCTTATAAGCGGTATTTTATTATGACTTAGACAGAGGGGCACACCGTTTTGAAAAAGCTTGCTGCGGTAAGCATCAAGCGTAATGCGCGGCAAATCTTTAAAAGCACTCTCCACCGGCAGCAAATGTTCAAACAAGCTGCCTTCATCAGCCGCCTGCTGCGCCTGCTCTAAGGTGATGCAATCTGCAAGCGTAAAGCCCGCAGCCTCGGTGCGGCAAAGCGCCGTAAGCACCGCACCGCAACCCAGCTTTTGTCCGATATCGTTACATATTGTACGAATATAAGTGCCCTTAGAGCACGAAATATCAAGCGTATAAAGGTGCTTTTCGTCGTCAGCTTCTGTAAGCGCTATATTATAAATGGTTACAGGGCGCAGCTCGCGGTGCACCTCACGCCCCTCGCGGGCAATATCATAAAGGCGCCTACCGTCTATTTGAAGCGCCGAATACATAGGCGGAAGCTGCATAATGTCACCGCTGAATTGCGGCAGCACAGCCAAAACATCATCTTTTTTTGCAGTAAACTCGCATTGTGTAAGAATTTTGCCTGTAATATCCTGTGTATCGGTGGTAAGCCCCAGGCAAAGCTGTGCCTTATAGCGCTTATTTTGGTTTGGCATAATGTCGCAGGCCTTTGTTGCGCTCTCAAAAAGCAACGGCAAAACCCCTGTTGCCATAGGGTCTAAGGTGCCCGAATGCCCTATTTTGCGCACCCGCGACATACCGCGCATTTTAGCTATAACATCAAAAGACGTAAAACCCGACGGCTTGTTTATAAGTAATATACCAGAGTTCATTTGCCCCTCCGTCAGCCTTTTTTTGTTTCATCAAAGGCAATTTTTACAAGCTCCAGCACCGTTGCCTTTGCTGTGGCAAGGTCTGCCTTAACAAAGCAGCCCGCTGCCCGTGCGTGCCCGCCGCCGCCCAGCTTTGCGCAGATATCGGAGGCATTAATGTAGCAACTGGTGCGCAGGGATATTTTAAAGCCGTCATCTTTTTCTTTTAAAGTAACGCCTACTTCCACGCCCTCTATCTGGCATGGTATGGCAGAAACGCCCTCCAGCTCGGTGTCGTCCGCACCTGCTTTTTTAAGCATGGCACAGGTCATGCAAATTACGGCACAGCGGTTTTCAAAGTGATATTCAATAGTATTGTAAACCTCGCGCTCTATGGCTATACGGCTTTGTGTTTTGCGGCTGAACATCTCGCGGTTAATCTCAGAGCTGTCCACCCCCAAATCCATCATGCGGGCGGCTGTACGGTGAGTTTTTGCCGTAGTGTTAGAGAACTTAAAGCAGCCGGTATCGGTAGAAAGCCCCGTATAAATACAGGTTGCAATCGGCATTGTCATGTCCGTCTTTAAAGCGTCAAGTACGTCACATATAACCTCTGCTGTAGCTGCCGCGTCGCCCACCAGCAGGGTTTTGTCGGCGTAGCAGGTGTTAGAAGGGTGATGGTCTATGCAAAGGTTTATATGCCCTATATATTTCTCGCTGTTTTCACCCAAAAGCTGCGTATCGGCTATATCCACCGCTACAATAAACTTAGGTTCAAAAACGTCGGGGGTATAATTGGGGAACATGAAGCTGTAGCGCTTTGGGAAACCGTCCGAGCACTCTACCCGCGCGCGCTTACCCATTTGTTGCAGCGCAAACAAAAGTGCAAAGCCAGAGCCTAACGTATCGCCGTCAGGGTTTTGGTGTGTCAGCACCAGAATATCATTGTTATCTTTTAAAAACTGTGCGGCACCGTTAAGGTCTGTTACAACACCCATTTTTGCACCTCTGTATCATTTTTTGTCAAGTTTATCCATAATCTTCAAAATCTCTGCGCTTTGTTCTATAGAATTATCGGCTATAAACTTTACAGCCGGAGTATGCCTAAGCGGCAGGCGCAGGCCAAGCTCGTGGCGCACAAAGCCGGCGGCACTGTTAAGCCCTTTTACAGCCTCTACAGCCGCGGCAAGCCCGTCAAGAGAGCTTATATATGCTTTACAGGAAGAAAGGTCGCGCGCTAAGTCTATCTTTACTATGCTAAGCACACCTGTAATGCGCGGGTCTTTAAGCACCGCAATTATGGCGGTAAGCTCGCGCTTTACGTCTTCTTCTGTGCGGTCTGCCCTGTAACTTCCCATTATACAACCTCTATCCTAATAATATAATTTTTTTAAACTTTTTTATAGCTATTTACGGTGCGCTTTGTCGGTTTTCTACCCGCCTACGGCGGGAGGAAAGCCTGTTTTATATTTATAATATAATTTTTTAAAGCCTGTTTTATAAATATTTACAGTGCACTTTGTCGGTTTTCTACCCGCCTGCGGCGGGAGAAAATTCTGTTTTATAAATATCTACGGTGCGCTTTGTCGGTTTTTACAGACATCAATAAATTAATCCCTGTATTCCTCTGTAATATAGGCTTCAAATATGTCGCCCTCTTTTATGTCGATGAATTTTGTAAGGCTCATGCCGCATTCGTAGCCCTCGGCAACTTCTTTTACGTCGTCCTTAAAGCGCTTCAGCGAATCAAGCTTGTCGTCACCTACTATTATTCCTTCGCGCACTATACGAATATTCGCATTGCGCGCAATTTTGCCATTAAGCACATAACAGCCTGCAACCTTGCCCACGTCGGTAATGGTGTACACAAGGCGAACCTCTGCGCGCCCCAAATCGACATCGCGGTACTTAGGCGCCAGCATACCCTTCATGGCTGTTCCCATTTCTTCTATGGCATCATAAATTATTCTATAAAGGCGAATATCGACTCCGTCAGCATCTGCCTTTTGCTTTGCAACAGGGTCAGGACGCACATTAAAGCCTATTATAATAGCATTTGAAGCGGCGGCTAACATAACGTCGCTTTCGCTTACCGCACCTACAGCGCCATGTATTACGCGCACACGAACCTCTTCGTTAGAGAGCTTTTCAAGCGATTGCTTTACTGCCTCAACAGAGCCTGCAACGTCTGCCTTTACAATAAGCGACAGCTCTTTCATTTCTCCCTCGGCAATTTGCTCAAACAGGTTTTCAAGAGTAATTTTATTATAGCTTTGGAAGATTACCTCTTTTTGCTCGTGCTTTCTTTCTTCTACAAGCTCACGCGCAAGTTTTTCGTCTTCTACCGCGTTAAAAATATCACCCGCCGAAGGAACATCGGCAAGACCTGTTATTTCTACAGGAACACTCGGTCCCGCGACATCAACCTTTTCGCCCCTATCATTAAGCATTAAGCGCACGTGCCCCGTTGTAGTACCTGCTATGACCACATCGCCTGTGTGCAAGGTTCCGTTTTGTACAAGTATTGTCGCAACAGGCCCGCGCCCCTTATCAAGCTTTGCTTCTATTACCGTACCCTTTGCCTGACGGTCGGGGTTTGCTTTAAGCTCTTTTACATCGGCAACAAGCAAGACGGTTTCTAACAGTGTGTCTAGGCCCTCGCGGGTTTTAGCCGAAACAGGCACACATATAACATCTCCGCCCCATTCCTCGGGTACAAGCTCGTACTCTGTAAGCTCTTGCTTTACTTTTTCTATATTAGCCGTTGGCTTATCTATCTTGTTTATTGCAACGATTATAGAAACACCTGCCGCCTTTGCATGGTTAATAGCCTCAACCGTTTGCGGCATAATTCCGTCGTCCGCCGCCACTACTAAAATAGCTATGTCGGTAACCTGTGCTCCGCGCGCTCTCATAGATGTAAATGCGGCGTGCCCCGGTGTATCCAAAAATGTTACATATCGGTTGTTAAGCTCCACACGGTAAGCGCCTATGTGCTGTGTTATACCGCCTGCCTCTCCGCTTGTTACATCTGCGTTGCGGATAGCGTCCAAAAGCGAGGTTTTGCCGTGGTCAACGTGCCCCATTACAACAACAACAGGGCTTCTCGGCACAAGATTCTCGCTCTCGTCCTCACTGGCATCAATAAGCCTGTCTTCTATAGTTACCAGTACTTCTTTTTCTACCTTAGCACCTATATCCATGGCGACAAGCGCCGCTGTATCATAATCTATAATATCATTCTGTGCCGCCATTACACCGTTAAGCATAAGCTTTTTAATAATTTCGGCAGATTGTACTTTAAGACGCAAGGCAAGCTCTCCGACTGTAATTTCTTCCGGTATTGTTATCTCAAGCTTTTGGCGGCGCTCGCGCTCTAAAGCAAGCTTGCGCAGTTTAATCTGCTCTTGCTGATACCGCGAATAGTTAGGTCTGCCGCGCTGTGCACTGCGCTGTGTAAGCTTTTGTTTTTTTACGATATTATCTTTTGCAAAGGTTGTAGGGGCTATCTGCTCGTACTTCTCGTTGTATTTGTCCAGGTTCACCTGCGAGGTACGCATATCCACTACCTTTACATCTCTGCCCTTGTTGCCCTGTGCATCTACAACAAGCTGTGCCGCAGGCTTAGAGGGGTTTATAGCCGGACGCTGGTATGCAGGCTTAGACGGTGCTGCCTTTGGTGTAGGTGTACCGTTAAATGGACGGTTTCCTTGGTAACCGCCCGGTCTGCCGCCTTGCCCGCCGCCATAAGAAGGTCTGTCACCGCCGCCTTGATATGGAGTACGGTTCTGACCGCCTTGGTATGCAGGACGGTCGCCGCCGCCCTGATATGGGGTTCTGCTTTGTCCACCTTGGTACGCCGGGCGGTCGCCGCCCTGATATGGCGGTCTGCTTTGTCCGCCTTGGTACGCGGGGCGCTCACCCGATGGGGTAAACGGCGCACGCGGGGTAAACGGCGCAGCCGAAGGCTGTACCGCAGGACGCGGTGTTGCCCCGCCGATTGGTGCACGGTTGGTGTTAGGACGAAACTGAGGTGCAGGGCGTCCGTTAGCAAGTGTCGGTGCGGCAGCTGCGGCAACAACCGCCGGCTTTTCAACCTCAACCGCGCTTACCTCTGAAGCAGGGGGTGCAGTAACAGTGGCTGCGGCTTTTTCTGCGGTAGCCTCCTGCTTCTGTTCTACAGGCTCTTCCACAGGCTTTTTCACAGCGGCAACCTCAGGCATAACCCTTACAAAAGGTTTTTTAGCTTCTTTTTCATCTGCCTCGGCAAAATATGAATCGAAGCTCTCAACCTGTTTTTTTTGCGTAAAAGCTTCAAAAACGACGTTTAATTCGCCCTCTGTCAAAGCTGTCTGCGCCTTATGAGGTACCTCATCGGTTTTAGCAAGCAATTCGATTACCTCTTTACTTGCAACACCTAAATCTTTCGCTACCTCGCTGACTCTGTATTTTATCATCATAGAATAATATCCTCCTTATTTATCTGCCCGGCGGCACACATTGTTTTTAGCTTTTTTGCAAGCCCTTGCTCTGTCACCGCTATTATGCCCGTTCGTTTGCCAATCTCAAATTCAAGTTCGTCCATTGTTATTGGCATAACAAAGCTTTCTATGTTTTCCGCCTCGCAGATAAAGTCTATCCCTTTTCGGGTCTTTTCCGAAAGATCAGATGTTGTAAACACTAGCAGTGCTTCTCCGTTTCTAACGGTATCCGCCACTCTGTCGTAGCCTACTTGCAGCTTGCCCGCCCTTTTACAAAGCGACACCATAGATAAAAGCTTATTCATCTTTTTTTAGTTCCTCCTCCAAGCGGCTGTATATCTCCGCAGGTATTTGGCACGAGAAGGAACGTTCTAATTTTCTGGTCTTCCTCGCTTTTTGCAGGCACTCTATATTATTGCAGACATATGCACCGCGCCCCGCTTTTTTGCCTGTTAAATCAAGCGATATTTCGCCCTCCGCACTTTTTACAACGCGGATAAGCTCTTTTTTCGGCTTCATTTCTCCGCAGCCGGAGCACATTCTTTGCGGTACTTTTTTTGTCTGCATGGTTTTGCCTCCTGTTTTAATTATGCTTGCTCTTCGTGCGGTGCTTCTTCTCCGAAGAAACCGCTTTCAGGTCTTATGTCTATCTTCCAGCCGGTAAGCTTAGCAGCAAGACGTGCGTTTTGCCCTTTGTTGCCTATAGCAAGCGATAGCTGATGGTCGGGAACTGTAACCTTGCACATTCTTGCACCGTCAGGGTCAAGCTCCACAGCAACAACGTCGGCAGGAGAAAGTGCCGCAGAGATGAACTCCGCAGGGTCCTCAGAGTATTTTATTACGTCTATTTTTTCTCCGTCAAGCTCATCTACTATTTTTGCAACACGGCTACCCTTAGGCCCTATGCACGCGCCTACGGCATCTACGTTTTCTTCGCTGCTGTACACAGCAAGCTTTGTACGGCTGCCTGCCTCGCGGGATATTGCTTTAATTTCTACCGTGCCGTCATATATTTCAGGCACTTCAATTTCAAAAAGGCGTTTTACAAGCCCCGGGTGTGTGCGCGAAATCATTATTCTGGGACCCTTTTCGCTATTTGCAACTTCTACCACGTAAACCTTTATGCGCTGCCCCTCGTACAGCTCCTCTGTGGGGACTTGCTCAGATTTTGGCAGCATAGCTTCGCTGCGACCGATTTCGAGTGACGCAATACCCTTTTTGTGGTCGATGCGTGAAACAATAGCCGAAAGTATCTCGTGCTCCTTGCTTTGGAACTCCTGCAAAAGCTGACCTTTTTCTGCTTCACGTATACCCTGACGTATTACGTGCTTTGCAGCCTGCGCCGCAATTCGTCCAAACTGCTTTGTTTCAAGCGGAATCTCTACTGTATCGCCAAGCTGCGCGTGCTTGTCATATTTATAAGCATCTTGCGGCAATATCTGTGTGTACTCGTTTGTTATTTCCTCCGCTACCTCTTTTCGCACCGCAACGTTAAACATTCCCTTGACAGGGTCTATCTCTACAAGTGCGTTTTCTGTCCCGCCGTAATCGCGCTTTACAGCTATAGCAATTGCCGCTTTTATTTTATCCAGTAAATATTCTGCGGGTATGCCTTTTTCCTTTTCAAGCAGCGCAAGTGCTTCAAAAAACTCGTTATTCATTTTCTTCGAGTCCTCCCATATTATCAAAATCAAAATACAATCTTACAAAAGCTGTTTCGCTAAGTGCAAATTCACGCTCTGCCCCGTCGCTGCTTGCAACAGTTATAAAATCATCTTTATATTTTACCAAACGCCCAACGAACTCTTTTTGTCCGTCCTTTGGACGAAAAAGCCTTACAACTACAAGCTCGCCCATATATGCTTTAAAGTGCCAATCGTGCACAAGCTCGCGCTCTATACCCGGTGAACCGACTTCTAAAAAATAGCTCTGCTCTATAGGGTCTGCCGCATCAAGCAGCTTATCTATAGCATGGCTGAAGCTTTCGCAGTTTAAAATATCCACGCCCTCCGGCTTATCTATAAAAAGCCGCAAGTACCACGAGGCTCCCTCTTTTTCAAACCTGACGTCCCACAGTACCAGCCCCATTTCGTCCGCCACAGGCTGTGCCAGCTTTGTTACAAGCTCTACCGTATTTTTGCCCTTTGCCAAAACATCACCTCTCCTTTTTACATATATAACAACCACACTTGACAAAGGGTACTTAACCTTATAGCCTAAGTTATCTTGCTATACATAAACAAAAGAGCGGGTAAACCCACTCTTTCACAACTTTATATTTTACTTTAGTAATATGATAACACATTTTTTTGCATTTAGCAAGCCCTAAATGCCGATTTTGTCCGCTTATTTAATTTTGATGGCTACGTTTTAGTGTTTTCGGCTTTAAGCTTGCTGCTTTTTATAACTTTTAAGCGAGAAAACTCCTCCCGCTCCTTTTCCTCCAAAGAATCGGTTATAAACTTTACTGTTTCGGTAAGGCGCGGTATAGTAACGTTTTTAAGGGCATTTGCACGTTTTTGCGTTTTAACTATAGCATTTGCAAGGCGATAAACACTGTTTTCGACCTCTGCCAAAACAACAGTAAGCTTTTTTGCCTCGTGGAAGCATGAGTACGCATTGTCAAACTCAGAGTTTGTCTTAAAAAGCCCATATTGAGGCTTTACATCACTTATATCGTTGTAGTCAACTATAGGGATATCCACACCCATAACACTTCTAAAGCGAACTTTAACGCCGTCGTCCACAGGCACACTCATTGCAAGCTCCTCTACAACGCCCAGTGTCATATTTGCCTTTTCTAGCGCTCTGTAGGCTTTTTCGTAGGTCTGCTCTATGCTGCCGCGGAGCATTTTGGATTTATCTATAAGCAGCATCATCTCGCGTATAAGTATATTGCGCTTTCTGTCCATTAAGTCGTAGCCCATGGTTGAAAGCTGCAGTGTTTTTTTAGATGCTATTAAGTTGCCCTTTGTAGGGAATATTTGCTGCTGCATACGCTTTCGCACCCCGCTTGTAATATTTTTTACGGCTGCTTATTTAAGTAAATCTTTTGCCGCCTCGGGTTTATAAAACTTATCTAAGGTTTCGCCGTCAACACGGTCAAGCTCCTCTCGCGGAAGCAAGCTTAAAAGCCGCCAACCCAAATCTAAGGTTTGGTTAATGGTGCGGTTTTCGTTAAAGCCCTGCGATATAAAATTTGCTTCAAAGGCACGTCCGAATGCGACATACTGCTTGTCTATATCCGAAAGCTCCTCTTCGCCTATAACCGATGCCAGAGCCTTTGCGTCCTGCACGCGGGCATATGCCGCAAAAAGCTGGTTAGAAACTGCCGAATGGTCGGCGCGCGTGTACCCCTCGCCTATGCCGTCCTTCATAAGGCGCGAGAGCGACGGCAGCACAGCTATAGGCGGATAGACCCCATTTTGGTCTAAAAGCCTGTCTAAAACTATCTGTCCTTCGGTTATATAGCCCGTAAGGTCAGGTACAGGGTGAGTAATATCATCATTTGGCATTGTAAGAATCGGTATTTGAGTAACCGAGCCTTTAGAGCCGTCTATGACACCCGCGCGCTCGTAAAGCGAGGCTAAGTCGGAATATAAATACCCGGGGAAGCCTTTTCTTCCGGGTATCTCGCCCTTTGAGGACGAAAACTCGCGGAGTGCTTCGCAATAGGAGGTTATGTCGGTTAATATAACCAAAATGTGCATATCTTTTTCAAACGCCAAATACTCCGCCGCCGTAAGCGCACAGCGCGGCGTAAGAATACGCTCTATTATTGGGTCGTTTGAAAGGTTTAAAAACATAACCACCTTGTCCATAACTCCGGCTTCTTCAAACGAACGCTTAAAATAGTCGGCAACGTCGTTTTTAACACCCATGGCGGCAAACACTATGCCAAATTCCTGCCCCTCTGCCGCTGCAATATTTGCCTGCTTTACAATTTGTACAGCAAGCTTATTGTGCTGCATACCCGAGCCTGAAAATATAGGCAGCTTTTGCCCGCGTATCAAGGTCATAAGGCAATCTATACTTGAAATTCCTGTATTTATGTAGTTGCGCGGATATGTACGCGAAACAGGGTTAAGAGGTCGCCCGTTAATATCCTCTTTCTTTTCAGAAAAAACATCTCCGTAGCCGTCTATTGGCTTACCTGCACCGCTTAGCACCCTGCCCAAAAGCTCTGTCGAAAGCGGCATTTCCATTGGATGCCCCAAAAACCGCACCGCCGTGTTGTTAAGCGAAATGCCGGTTGTGCCCTCAAAAACCTGTATAACACAGCGCCCGCCGTCAACCTGAACCACGCGCCCCATGCGGGTAGCTCCGCTTTCAAGCTGAAGCTCTACCATTTCATCAAAGCCCACCTTAGGCACATTGTCCAGTACTACAAGAGGCCCGTTTATCTCGCTTAGTCCCACAAATTGCAGACTCATTCTGTCGCCTCCCCTCTCGTTAATCCACCTGCTTCATGGCTTCGTCAACCATGGTAAAATATTGTGCAAAAAGCTCCGGCTTGTCGTTTGGAACTTCATACTTCATCTTAATAATACTGCTGAATACACCAGATTCTATTATTCCGGAAATAGGTCGCCCCTGCACCACCAGCTCACGCGCTTTATCATAAAGGTATAAAATAACCTCCATCATTTTAAGCTGCTTTTGCATTGGCACATAGGTGTCGTCCTTGTGATAAGCATTTTGTTGTAAAAAGCCCACTCGTATAACCTTTGCAACTTCTATAACAAGCTTTTGGTCATCGGGCAAAACGTCAGAGCCTATAAGCTTTACAATCTCCATAAGTGCATTTTCCTCGTGCATTATAGAAACTATCTGCTGTCTTTTTTTAAGAAAGGCGGGGTCTACATTTTTTTCATACCACTTTTCCAAATCGTCAATATACTCGCTGTAGCTAGTGTTCCAGTTAATGGCAGGGTAATGGCGCGCGTACGCCAACGCTTTATCCAATGCCCAAAAGCAACGCACAAAGCGCTTTGTGTTTTGTGTAACAGGCTCTGAGAAATCGGCTCCCTGCGGAGAAACCGCGCCTATTATTGAAACAGAGCCTTCTTTATCGCACAGCGTCACCATGTAGCCCGCGCGCTCGTAAAACTGCGAAATTCTTGACGGCAGGTATGCAGGGAAGCCCTCCTCCGCCGGCATTTCTTCAAGCCTGCCCGAAATCTCGCGCAGTGCCTCTGCCCAACGAGAAGTGGAATCTGCCATTATGGCAACATGATAACCCATATCGCGGTAATATTCGGCAAGCGTAATACCTGTGTATATAGACGCCTCACGCGCCGCCACCGGCATATTAGAGGTGTTTGCTATAAGCACGGTGCGGGCTGTAAGCTTTTTGCCTGACTTTGGGTCTATAAGCTCGCTAAATTCTTTAAGCACCTGTGTCATTTCGTTCCCGCGCTCGCCGCAGCCAACATAGACTATAATGTCGGCATCACACCACTTTGCAAGCTGGTGCTGTGTCATTGTTTTGCCTGTGCCAAAGCCGCCCGGTATAGCAGCAGTGCCGCCCTTTGCCAGTGGGAACATTGTGTCTATAACACGTTGTCCGGTTATAAGCGGCATAGAAATAGGCAGACGCTGTTTTGTTGGACGCGCCGTGCGTATAGGCCACTGCTGACAAAGCGTAAGCTCGTGCAGAGCACCGCCCGCGTCCTTTATTTTTACAACAACATCATTTATACAGTAGCTGCCGTTCGGCGCGGCATACACCACTGTGCCGTTTAAATTAGGGTGCAGCATACAGCGGTGCTGTATAAGCTCGGTTTCGGGGCAGGTGGCGTACACCATACCGCCCAAAAGCTTATCACCCTCGTGCACCGTAACAGTTACATCAAATTTGCGCTTTACGTCAAGTGACGGAATATTTACTCCGCCGTCTATATATGCAGTGCCCGAAAGCTTTGCAATATCCATAAGCGGGCGCTCTATGCCGTCAAATATATTAGAAAGTATGCCGGGGCCTAAGGTTGCGCACAATGGAGCACCCGACGGGTACACCGGCTCGCCCGGACAAAGCCCTGTTGTGCTCTCGTACACCTGTATTGTGGTTGCTGCCTCTGTTATGGAGATAACCTCTCCTATAAGGCGCTTAGCGCCTACATAAACCATCTCCATCATCTCGAACTCTGTCGCATTTTTTACCGTTACAACAGGCCCGTTGATAGAATAGACTGTGTTTTGTTCCAATATGTTTTCCCCCTACAGGGTCACGACGAAGCTTGGCTGACTGCAAAACCATTCGTGCTGCCCCTCTAAAATGCTGTCAAGGCTTTCATCTATGACATAACCCTTTGCTTTGTTTTTTGCAATTAACCCGCCCAATGTTATTTGCTCAGAGGGCTCTACGGTACAGGAAAATCCAAACGCCTTTTGAAGCTTTTCCGCTTGCGGTAAATCATCTTTTTTAACCAAAAGCACAAAGCCGTCGCAACCGTAAGCCTCAGAGATATTCTTGGTTTTTTCAAGCAAAAAAGGCAAGTAATCATCGCTTTTTACAAAGTCCGAAAGCTCCATGCGCACATCTGTAAAAATAAGGCGCATATATTCGTCGCGCCGCTCGTAAAGCTTACGTTTTACCTCTGCGCGTTTTAACGATATTTCTTTTGCCGAATTAAGCGAGATATCCCCGGTCTGCTTATGAATGATGTTATAGCTTTCATTGAGGACATCATCTTTATATTTTAGAAGCTCACTTTTACGATAAGCTTCTATCTCGGCGTTTATCTCTTTGCACCGCGCAGAAACCTCATCTGTAACAGCAGCTTCAAACTGCTCTATTTTTTGCATAACTTCGCTGTTTACGGTTGACATAGCTCCGTTCACCTCACATCTTAATGCCGACTGCCTCGCTTACATAATGCTGCAACGCCTCGGCTATATGTCCGCCTCCGTGGCGGTCAGGTATTTCTACAATGAGCGGACGCTTGTTTTTAAGCTTCATCTCATATATTGTTTTTTGACATAAGCGCATAAGCTTATCGGTTATAAGTATTATGCCTATGTCGCGCGCTTCTACAGCTTTTGCAAGCTCTGCGGCAACTTCGTCCTGTGTGTGCACCACAACGCCCTCTATACCTGCAAGGCGCATACCCATGTATGTGTCTATATTATCGCTTATAACATAAAATTTCATGGCTTACGCCCCCTATGCTTATATACTTTAAGTTGATTATTATATTATTTTTACAATTTGTTTATTATAAGAATAGAAATAAGCAAACCATATATGGCAATACCCTCGCCCAAAACCACAAAGATTATAGCCTTACCAAACGATTTAGGGTCCTCCGAAACAGCACCTATAGCAGCAGGAGCTGCCGCCGCAACAGCTATACCGGCACCTATTGCCGCAAGCCCCGTAACAAGCGCCGCAGCTAAAAAGCCCATGCCCTGTGCCGATGTACCTATGATTGATGCTGCCGCAGCGCTATCGGCTGCAAATGCACTTACGGGAAAAATAAATGCGCAAAGGCAAACTCCAAAGAACATACAAAGGTTTGCAATTACACGGTGGCGCGCCTGTGAGGGGCTTTTGCCGCCACGCAAAGCCGAAACAAGCGGGACAGCCAACATTGCAACAACAGCTGCGGGGATAACAAAAAACATAGCGTTCATAAAAATACCTCCAAAAATTTGTGTTTATCGGCTTACCGTAAGCCGCGTGTAAAGTTGTATAGGCTTTGGTTTTGCTTATTTATTGCCGATGGTAACAGGTGTAAAAACTTTGCCCTGACCGTCAAAATAGTGGCTGAACATCTCGTAAAACTCCAGCCTAAGAGCCTGAATGCCTACAATAAAGCCCTCTAGCGCCATAACAAACAGGTTGCCTATTATCATAACGACTACACTGCCCGCCCCTGTCATCATCTCGGTAAGCGTCATCACCACAGCCATCATACCGGCATGGCTTATTATAAAGCCACCGACACGTAAAAACGACATTGTATTTGTGACAAAACTTAAAACCACCTCAAAAAGCTCAAAGAAACCCTCTAATATAAAGCTGCCTATTCCGTCCTCGGGCTTGATGCTATGGCTGCCCTTTGCCAGCTTTGCAAGCGGTGTCTTTAAGAATATCACCAATATAGGCAGTATTATAAGCCACATTACATAAGCAGGGGTGAAAAGGCTTTTACCCGCAAGCATGGATATTGCACCGACGAGCACCGAAACATAAAACACAAGCCCCGCTATGCCATTGTTGCCAAAAACAGCTTTTTCGTAATCTTTATTTTTAAAGCCCAAAAAGATATTTATAAGCATTGACGAAATTATAAGCACAACGCCCAAGGAAACGGCAAATATTAAAAGATTGTTTATGGTTGTAGGACGCATCACCTCTATGGGCTTGCCTGCCAGCCCCAAAACCTTTGTATAAAAAGAATCCAAAGCGTGCTCCATACCAAAAACCGAGCCGTAAAGCACGCCAAATGCCGCCGCCGAAACACCTATGCGGCTAAGGACTCTGCCAAAGTTCATCTTTTTTACCTTCCACAAAAACAAACCCAAAAGCGATATAACTATTCCCTGTCCCAAATCTCCAAACATTATTCCAAAAAGGAGGGTATAGGTCACAGCCAAAAACGGCGTGGGGTCAAGCTCGTTGTAAGCGGGCGTCCCATACATATCAACAAACATCTCAAAAGGCTTTACAAACCAGTTGTTGCGCAGCTTTGTCGGTATAGTAAGCCGTTTGTCGCTGTCGGGCGGCTTCATCTCCACAACCACACCGTCCAAATCATCAAAAAGCCTTGCAAAGTTTTTTTCATCGCGGTGCGCAATAAAGCCTGTTATGCGGGCAGGACGAAAATCTACCGAATCGAACATTTCGTTGTAAACGGTGACGTATTTGCGCAAGTCAAAGGCTTCGTTTAAAAAACGAATTCGCGAATACACTTTTTGAAAGGTTTGCTTGTTACTGCTTACCAGCGCATTAAGCTCTGCCTCCGCCGCTTTAAGCTGTGCCCTTGTCGATGCCAGCTCGCCTTCTATATTAACCTTTGCAAGCCCCGGCTTACCGTGGACATATTCGGGAATATGAATGCGCTCAAAATACAGAGATGAAAATATATCGTCAATTTCGGCTTGATTCTCATTTGTTGTGAAGTAAACTCCCCACTGATAGTCGTCGTCGCCCGAAATGGACAAAAACAAAAACAAGCGTTCTCTGTAATATTCAAGTTTTTTATAGCTGTCCGTAGGCAGGCGTCCAAAGCGCACCTTTATATATTTGCAGGCAAATATATCGTCAAGGCTTACGTCAAGAGCGTCTAGATGCACAAGCTGTGTAAGAGCAGCCTCGTTTTGCTCTATGGCAGTTTGCAGGCTTACCTTTTTTTCGTTTAGCTCGACAACACGTTTTCGGTAATCTGCCAAAAAGCTGTCCACAGTATCCTGCTCTACGGTTTTTCCGCCCTCCGGGTCATATTTTAGCTCTATGCCAGAGGCAGCTGCCGCATCGACAAGGCTGTTTAATATGGATTTGTACGGATTTTCTTCCTCCATATGCGCAAACCCGCCAAGCTTATCGGTAGGCTGAGGCATAAGCTCCGGATGAAAGATGCCTGATGCCGAGCATCTACGCAGAATACGGTCGAAATATTTTATATTACCTGTAATTTGAACAAGAGTCATTTTTTCAATCGACATTTTTCTGCACCGCCCTTCTTTTTATTTTATATTTAAAGCACCAACAATTTCTCTATCTCAGATGCGGGAATTTGATAGCGTATGCCTTCTATAATGCAGGTAAGGTTTGAATACTCTATTTCGCTTAGCGCCATATATGCGGTAAAAACGGTGGGCGTACTTGTTGTAAAACGCAAGTAACGCTTGTTTAAATTGTAGCGTATACAAGAGCCGCTGTATTCTATAAAAACATAATCTGCCATGCCCAAAAATTTTGCGTAAGGCGAGGCTGTAAGCGCCCGTGCAAACTCGTCAGAATCCGCCGCGTTTATAAGCTCGTCCAAAAAATGCTCCGGTATACGCTTCCAGTGCGGCAAAAGGCAGCTTTTTATATACTGCGAGCTTGCATTTGGAAAATACCTTTTAAGGCGGTATATTGATGTAATGTTTTTAAGCTCTATAACAGTGTCGAAAATCTCGTGGAGTTCTTTTTTTGTTTTACCGCCAAAGTTTCTATCTATAGTCTGCTCAACACGTGTATAAAAATAACCCATAAGTGCCATTTCGCACGCAGTATAGTCTATAAGCTCGTCACCAACCGGACGAAGCTTCATTATAAGCCCCGCATATGGCGAGCCCTCAAGCATATTTAAAAGTTCGTCAAAGCTGCGCACCCTTGCAAGCTTCATAAGGCTGAAGGAGGAATATTTTTCTAAAAACTCGGGGTATTGCGTAATATACTCGTCGGCCCTGCCTGAATTTAAAAGACGTATCATTTGCAAAATTTGTTTTATTTCCAGTTCTCTTACAAGGTATCTATAATAACTTCCCGGTGAAAAATCAAAATCTATAAGGCGCTTATAGCGTCTGAAGTACTCCTTTTGCAAAATATTTTCAAGCTGCCCGCGGTGGACTGCTGTTGGCTGTACCATGCTTAAAGCGTCTGCATATGCTGTTTCGCTGCGCAAATATTCCGCAAGCTCCGCCACTGTTTTTTTATGTATAAGGTCTTTATACTGCGCGTTTGTAAGACGCCTGCCATACATTGCTTTTGCTTTTGCCATAATGGCGTTTCCCGAAAAAGAATCCAACATATGCTCACCTCCCGGCTTAATTTAGCCCGTTTAGTACATCAGCATGATATTTTTGTTTGCCTGCAGCGTGCAGCTATCTCGCTTACAAGGGCTGCACGGCTTTTATTAAATTCGTCCGACAGTACTGCATCGGCTTTGCGAAAGCTTTCTTCTATTTCTTTTTCGGCATCGGAATAATCGTCCTCCGCCGCCTGCTTCATCTTGCCTATGCGCTCATCTGCGTGTGCAAGGTAGCTTTGGCGCAGCTTTTCTTTTTCTCCCGCAATAGCTGCTTTCATCTCATCGCGCTTTTCCTCGGCAGCTTTTACCGTAGCCTGAGCCTTTTTATCCATATCTATCAATCTGCTTATCATATCGTCCATAAATTCACCCCTAAGTCACCTATAATATACCTTTACTCAGAAATTTGCAACATCTAAAAATAACGAAAAAAGCCTGTATATTTTCGATTATTTTATTTTATATGTTTAAAAGCATCTGCCTTAGTTTTTCTTCGTTTACAGCAATATAGCACTCGTTTGGAGGCAAAGCCGAAGTTCCAAAATTTAATTTTGGGTTTAACACTGTAGAAATATCGCGCTCGTAAGCAGTGCAGCCAAAATGCACACGGCGCACACCTGTTTTTTCTATAAGCTCCGCCACATTTTCGGCTCTAACTCCGCCACCCGCCAAAATTTGTATCTTGCCCCCATAGCAGTCAACAAGTTCTTTTATAGCCCCTGCGCCGTCTATAGCAGATGCACACCCACCGCTTGTAAGTATGCGCGTAACACCAAGCTCTATAAGCTGCTTTGCTGTTTTGCACATATCATCTGTCACATCTATAGCACGATGAAACACGGTTTCGCACCCGACTGTGTGCTTCATAAAACGTGCGCAGCGTTCGTAATCTATGCTTCCGTCCTCAGCCAAAAAGCCAAAGACTATGCCGTCTGCTCCGCTTTTTACAAACTCGTCCGCATCTGCGCACATAACATCAAAATCTTCATCGCTATAGAGAAAGCCGGCGGCACGCGGACGTACAATTACAGAAACAGGCAGCTTAACCTGCTCTTTTACCCGCCGCAAAAGCCCTATAGTGGGTGTAAGCCCGCCCAAAAGATGCGCCGAAACAAGCTCTATGGCATCTGCACCACAGCGCTCTGCCATTTTACAGTCGGCAAGCGAAGCACAGCAAACCTCTGTTTTTATACCGTTTCTCATCATGTTTACCTCCAAATTAATTTGTAGCTGTTTATTTTTTGCTTAACAGCGCCGCTGTATGACAAGCATAGGTTATTCTGCCATATAACGCAAGAGCTCAAACGTATATTAACTGCAAATAAAAAAACAAAGGAGCGGGCAAAAGCCCGCCCCCGTGTATAGTCTACTAAAAACTACAGAAGCTTTTTCATCTCGTCTGCGACAAACTGTACCTGTGTGCCTACAATAACCTGCACGCTGGTTTTGCCCGGACGCATAACACCGGCAACGCCTGCCGCTTTAATCTTCTTTTCGTCTACAAGAGTATAGTCTTTTACTTCTACTCTTAAACGAGTGATGCAGTTGTCAACAGAAGCGATGTTTCCTTTGCCGCCAAGTCCTTCAAGGATTGTAGCTGCAACGGCTGCATAGTTGCTGTTGGAAAGAACGATTTTCTTTTCTTTCTCGTCTACTTCGTCATCGTCCTCACGACCTGGGGTCTTGAGGTTCATCTTAACGATAACAACGCGGAAGATTATGTAGTAGAGTGCGAAGAACACAAGACCGATTGGAATTATTATCCACGGATTTTGTGCCATTGGTGCTTTAAAGCTTAAGAACCAGTCTACAAAGCCGGCGCTGAAGTTAAAGCCTGCACGTACAGGGAGAAGTGCGCATACGAATGCAGAAACACCTGTTAATAACGCATGGATAAGGTAAAGAACAGGGGCTAAGAACATGAATGAAAATTCGAGAGGCTCTGTAACGCCTGTGAAGAACGAGCAGAGAGCAGCAGCGCCCAAAAGACCGGCAGCTATCTTCTTATTCTTTGTTTTTGCTGTTTGGTACATTGCCAAAGCAGCACCGGGAAGACCGAACATCATAACAGGGAAGAAGCCTGTCATGTACATACCGGTTGTGCCGAGTACGCCTGTGCCTGCCCAGAAGTTTGTAAGGTCGCTAACACCTGCAACATCAAACCAGAAAACTGAGTTGAGAGCATGATGCAAGCCGACAGGAATGAGCAGACGGTTAAAGAACGCATAGATACCTGCACCGATAGCACCTGTACCAACAATGGCTTTACCGAAGGCAACAAGAGCCGAGTAGATGATAGGCCATGCAAAGAACAGGATAAGTGTTACTACAAGTGTTATACCTGCCGTAACAATAGCTACACAGCGTTTGCCGCTGAAGAAGCCGAGAGCATCGGGCAGCTTGGTGTTTTTAAACCTGTTGTAGCAGGTAGCACCGATAAGACCGCAGAGGATACCGATGAACTGGTTGTTTACTTTGCCAAAAGCCGCGTTTGCGTCAGCGCCTGTAAACAGTGCAACAACGCCCGGGTTTAACAAGGTTTGAACCATAAGCCAAGAAACAAGACCTGCCAGACCTGCTGTGCCATCGTGGTCGTCAGCCATACCAACGGCTACACCGACTGCAAAAAGAAGCGCCATGTTGTCGATAAGCGCGCCGCCTGCTTTAATTAAAAACAGAGCGATAACGCTGTTGGAGCCCCAGCCTGTGGGGTCAATCCAGTAACCGATGCCCATTAGTATACCGGCAACAGGCAAGCAAGCTACAGGAAGCATTAGGGATCTACCGATTTTTTGCAGATACTTCGTCATAAAATAAGCCCTCCTCGTTTTTTGTACACGGCACTTGCCGTGTAATGTTTTTTTATATTCAGAGCCTATATTAAGAGGCTCTAAATGTCCAACTATTTTGCAAGGGTAATTATATTATCAAGCTCTTTAACGCTCTTGCCCGCAACACATTCCACCGTTTTATAATCGGTACTGTTGCAAATTATTACAGGGGTGATGGTATCGTAACCGTCTGCCGCTATGGCTTTCATGTCACATTCCATAAGCAAATCTCCGGCTTTTACAGCCGCACCGCTTTTTGTATGTATAGTGTAGTGCTTGCCCTCAAGCTTTACTGTGTCAAGCCCGACGTGCACCAAAACCTCTGTTCCCGCGTCAGACAGTATACTTACTGCGTGCCCTGTGTCAAACATAAGCTGTACAGTGCCGTCTACGGGTGAAACTATTCTCCCGCTTGTCGGGCATATGGCCATTCCCTGCCCCAATATTCCTTCGCCAAAGGTAGGGTCGCTTACCTCGCTAAGCTGTACTGCTTCGCCCTCTACAGGTGCTTTTATAATTATCTCGTCCTTTTGCTTTGCCAGACCCAAAAATTTATCAAGAAAGCCCATATTTTTTGCCCCCATCTTTATTGTACATCAGCTATAGCTGAAGCAGCTTACTTATATCTACAGCTAAAAAAGCCTTTGCATCGTCTGAAAGCTCTGTGCCAACTTCGTTTTTTAAAAGAGCTGCTATGGCACTTGCCAGCTTAAATTCATCGGGCATACAGCCCCTTACATACTGTTTAATCGGCATTTGCACCAAATTTTTCGCCGACGTATTGACAAGCTGATTAAGCGACATCAAAAAGCTTTTGCAAACTGATGAATTTGTATCAAATTTGCGCCCATAATGTTTTTCGACAAGCTTAACTGCATCATTGTATACCCTCGCGCTTTGCATAGCCGTGTTTATGTGTCTGCCCCTACGTGCAGAGTAAAGATGCAACGCTATAAAGCCTTTTTCGGCATCGCCTATGTCTACATCTATACTTTGCTTTATAAGTGCGGCGGCCGTTTCGGCAACCTCATATTCACGTGTGCACATTATGGCTATCTCGCCTATAAACGGGTTTTCGATTGGAAGACCCATTTTTAGACGCTCTATGGCAAAAGAAATATGGTCATAAAGTGCATCATAAAGCTTGTCGCTTGTTATGTGCAATTTCTCGCGTGCCAAATCTACTATTTGATGAGTTACGTCCGCCACCTTTTCTATATCGTAGCTAAAGCGTTTTATATCTGCCGTGCTTACGTTATCATCAAGTATGTAAAAAACCTTTTTGTCATCACCATCGGCGGTTATAATTTCGCCCCTTTTTATTCCAAAGCCGACGCCCTTGCTTATAAGTACTACCTGCTTGCCATCTTCTTCTTCGGCAAGCACCACGTTATTGTTAAAAACCTTTATTGCCTTATAACTCATCGTCAAACCTCCGTTTGGCTACGGTAATATAAGCTTTCCCCAATCTCCATCGTAAAGGCGAGCCAATATTTCTTCGCGGCACTCGCTTAAATCGGTTTCGCGTACCTTTTGTCTAACATCTAAAACGGCTGCCGGGTTTACAGAGAGCTCAGCCACACCCATAGACAAAAACACAGGAATAAGCTCAGCGTCTGCTGCCGATTCCCCGCATATACCTGTCCATACGCCGTAGCGCTTTCCATTCTCAACGGTTAGCTGCATCATACGCAAAACCGCTAAATGACGCGGGTCGTATAGCTGCGAAATAGAATCGTTCATGCGGTCTACAGCCAGTGAATACTGCGTTAAATCGTTAGTACCTATACTAAAAAACTGGACGTGCTGTGCCAAAATATCACTTATTATAACAGCCGCCGGCGTTTCTATCATAATTCCAAATTCATAATCCTCGGCATACGGTATATTCTTAGATTTTAAATCGAGCTTGATTGTTTCGATAATAGCCTTTGTTTTAAGCACCTCATCAAGAGATGTTATCATAGGTATCATTATGGCAAGCTTGCCATAAACCGATGCCCTAAGCAATGCCCTAAGCTGCGTAGTAAAAATGTCGGGGCGTTTTAGGCATATTCTTATAGCCCTGTAACCCATAGCGGGGTTATCCTCAGACGGAATATCAAAATACGGGACGTGCTTATCCGCGCCTAAATCGAGAGTTCGGACAATTACTCTTTTACCATTCATACGCCCGAGTATTTCTTTGTATACCTCATATTGCGCGTCCTCTGTAGGGAAGTCGTCACTTTCCATATACAAAAACTCGCTGCGAAAAAGCCCTATTCCCTCCGCATCATTTTCCAGCACCAAAGCAATATCACCGGTATGCCCGATATTTGCATTAATTTCTATCTGAACACCGTCAATTGTTTTGCTTGGTTTGCCTATAAGCTCTGCCAGCCTTTCGCGCTCCGCCAAATATTCCTCGCGTTTGCGGGTAAAGCTTGCTATAGTCGCATCATCAGGTTCTATATAGACATCTCCGTTAAAGCCGTCTATTACGACTATGCCCTCATCGGTAAGCTCGTCAAATTCATCGCCAAGCCCCACCACAGCAGGTATGCTCATGGTGCGCGCCAGTATTGCAGAATGCGATATTTTAGAGCCGCCGCCCGTTACAAATGCAAGCACCTTGCTTTTGTCAAGCTGCACGGTTTCGCTTGGCATAAGGTCGTAGGTTGCCAAAACCACCTGCCCCTTTACTTCGTCAAGGTTCTGTGCCTTTTCGCCGGAAAGCTCTCGTATAAGGCTTTTTGAAACATCATAGACATCTGCCGCACGCGCCTTCATATAGGTATCGTTCATGTCAGAAAATATCTTAGCAAACTTGTCGGCAGTTTTGCTGACAGCATATTCCGCATTAACCTTTTCTGTTTTTATAATATCTGTTATAGACTCAACATAATCGGGGTCATCAAGCATCATTGCATGAATTTGGAATATCATAGAATCAGCATCGCCGATTTCGTCTTTAGCCTTTTCGTAAATATGATTAAGATTGTCAACGGCGCTTTTACGCGCTTCTTCTTCGCGCACAAGCTCTGCCTCGATATCGGTAATTACAATTTTTTCAACTTTATACGGGCTGCCTTTATAAAAAAGAAGCCGCCCTATAGCTATGCCTTTAGAAGCTCCAACCCCATGTAAGGTTTTCATTGGGTGACCCCTTTCCATTTAAAAAGTACAAGCTTTGCTCTAAAAATTAGACGAGCAAAATGTTTTTATCCCGCTTAGTGCTGCATCTTCATCGGCACCGTCTATCGTAACCGTTATGGTATCTCCGCACTTAACCGCAAGCCCCATTACTCCAAAAAGCCTTTTGGCGTCAGCGTCCTTGCCGTCCTTTGTAAGCTTTACGTTAGATGTGTAGCCCGACACGCATTTTACAAAAAGCCCCGCCGGTCTTGCGTGCAACCCCAATGGGTCTTTTACAGTGTAATCAAATTTTTTCATATTATAATCAGTTCCTCTCTGTTATTTAGTACCCTAAAAAAGCAGAAAAGGCGTGCACTCCCAAAACCGAAACTTGTTAGGTTTATTGAAAGTTCATGCCTGATCGAATCAGTTACATTGCTTTATTTTGTTCTTTACTCATCATAATATTACTTAAAGCATTTGTCAATAATTTCGTCAAAGTTTGTTAATATTTACAATTAGCTATATCGTTTTTTGACATATTGCACATATAAATTGCTTTCTCGTGGAACAAAATATCTGTAATATATAAAAATTAAATAATAAAATTTGATATTTTGGTAATACTGATTGTGAAACTAAAAAAAGGAGGTATGAAAATGGATAATTGTAAGGCTAATGAATGTATAAAATGCAGCGTACAACAATGCAAAAACCATTGCTCCGACAAAAACTATTGCTCGCTTAACTGTGTGACTATAGGCACACACGAAATGAACCCATCTATGGACCAGTGCACCGACTGCAAAAGCTTTGAAATGAACGCCTAACTTGCAAAAAAGGCTGTGCTGTAAAAAAGCTATGCCTTTTTACATATTTTATATTGCGGCGTCCGCCTCCATGTGCTATAATACTAAGAGATAACATTCGGAGGCGTAGCTCAGCTGGTTAGAGTGCCTGCTTCACACGCAGGAAGTCCCGGGTTCGAGCCCCGGCGTGTCCACCAAAAATTAACTGCCGCAAGGCAGTTTTTTTGTGGCAACAAGCCGCAGGCGAGAAAGAGCCGTAAAGCACGTGATGCCCCAGCGTGTCCACCAAAAATTAGCCCCGCAAACTAGCCTGTAGAGCCGGTTCGCGGGGTTTCTCTTTGCTTAAAAACAAAACTGTTTTTGCTAGAATTCAGCATTTTGTTAGTAGCGTGCTAGTAACGCGCATGGCGTGCATGAGCGCTTGCATCATTTTTTAAACACTACAAGCAAGCTTTGTACCTGTATACTTTTTAAGTTTGCCTATTTGCCGCACTCGTCTGCGTGCTCGTGCTCGTGACAAATAGAGCCTGTAGATTTAAGTTCACCGCTTAAATATCTCTCGACAGCTTCTTTTGCATCGCCCTCTGCGCCAACAATTACTTCTATTTTGCGCTCGTTAAAAATTTCTACAGCACCGCCGCCCATACCGCCGGCAATAATAAGCTCTACGCCCATATCACCAAGAAAGTTTGGCAAAAAGCCCGGCTTATGCCCCGGGTTTGCTATACTTTTTGCAGAAACAATCTTTCCGTTTTCCGTTTCGTAAATATTAAAATTCTCACAGTGTCCAAAGTGCCCCGCAACAGTGTTTCCCATACCCGCAACAGCAATTTTCATAATAATAACTCCTTTTTAATTCGGCTGACGCCGTTAATTGATTATTTAAAACAAATTTTCCGGTGTATTTATCTCAAGTATATTAAGCGTGTTTTTACAAAGCTCCAAAAGCGCATCTCTTGCCGGACATTTTTCTGCGGCGAGGCTGTGCCCGCTGTTTACAGCACTTAAAGCCTTTTTATCGTATGGAATACGCCCCACAAAGGCAAGCCCGTTTTTTGTACAAAAGCGCTCTATAGCATCTGTGTTTTCTGCACTTATATCGTACTTGTTTACGCAAATTGCCGCTTTTGTGCCTAATATTTCGGTAGTCTTAATAATGCGCTCCATGTCGCTTATGCCCGAAAGTGACGGTTCTGCAACAATAAGCACCAAATCCACTCCGCTGACCGAGGCTATAACAGGGCAACCTACACCCGGCGAGCCGTCAATAATTGCAAGCTCGGCTTGCGGCGCATTTTTAAAAAGCTCTGCTTTAACCTCGGTTACCAGCTTGCCTGAGTTTCCGCGCCCCATTTTAAGCTTGGCGGTAGAAAAAACGCGGTCACTTTTAAATAACATCTGCTCACCCGCAATGTCATCTGACATTTTCACAGCACCTTGCAGGCAACTACGAAAACAAACTCCACAGCCCTCACAGGCATACTCATTTATTTTACAGACGCTGCCGGTCTTAATTATTGCATCAAATCGGCAATTATCAACGCACACGCCACAAGCTGTACATTTTTGTAAGTTAATAACAGCTTTTTGTCCGCCATAATAATTTTTATTCTCCGATGCTTGTGTTTCTTTGACGACAAGATGCAGGTTTGGTGCGTCTACGTCACAGTCGGCAAAAGCTTTTGAATTTAAAAAGTCTATAAAAGCTGCGGCAACCGTGGTCTTGCCTGTGCCGCCCTTCCCGCTTAAAATCAGCAGCTTTTTCATGCAAGCGCCCCCTTTTTAACATCATAGAGCAGCTTACAAAAGATATCTTTAAATTGGCTGTCGTGCTCAACGGCTATTTCTGCTTTTGCGCCCATAGCTGCCAGTTCGCGGCTATAAGGAACAGTACATAGCACATTTATGTTTTCCTCGGCACAAAACGCATTAAGCGGGGCATATTCTTCATCTGCTTTGTTAATTACCACCCCGCAGGGCTTTTTAAGCAGACCTGCCAGCTCGTAAACCATCTTAAAATTATGCAAGCCAAAAGCCGTGGGTTCTGCCACAATAATACAGTAATCGGCATTCATAATGCTCTCCATTACAGGGCAGGCACTGCCCGGCGGGCAATCTATCACCGTCAAAGCCTCGCTAGCTGCGCACTGTGACAAAGCTGCTTTAATAACAGGTATTCCCGAGGCTTCACCCAAATTCATAATGCCTGTTACCACGTGCACCAAGCCGCTTTCGCCGCACTCCACAACACCTACCGGTTTTTCTTTTTCTGTTATGGCAGACGTTTTACACAGGCGCACACAGCCACCGCAAGAGTGACAAATATCGGCAAAAAGCATTGGCTTGTCTTTTACAAAAACAAGCGCGTTAAACCTGCAAAAATTAACACACTCGCGGCAGGCATTGCACTTTGTTGTGTCAAACTGCGGAATAAGCGTTGTAACCGTCTTTGTTACAGTGCTTTGCGGTTTAAAAAATAATCTGCCATTCGGTTCTTCAACATCACAATCAATATAAACAGCCTTACCGGCGGCGGCTGCAAGGTTTACCGCAACAAAGGTTTTGCCGGTTCCACCCTTGCCGCTTAAAACAGCTACCTTCATTGGTGTCCGTGAAAGCCTGCATGGAATTGTGTCATAACAGCAAGCTTTTCCGCCTCAAAATCAACAATGTTTTCTGCCGCGCCTTTTTTAATGGTTTTATACGTTTTTATATCTGCCGCGTTCAGAACATCGGCGGCATTTTGCCCACAGCGAACAGTCAGTAAAACATCTGCCTTACTGTCTACAATAAACTGCGCCGCTTTAATCCCTGCCCCGCCCTCTGCTTCTGCCGCCGCGTTTTTATAAAAAATTGCTTCCTTGCTCTCTGTGTCATACAACATAAAATATGGTGCTCTGCCAAAAGAAACACACACTGCACTTTCTAAGCTATTTTCATCAACAGGTATTGCTATTTTCATTTTAGTCATCTTCCCCTTTCACGGCGGCTGCACAGCTTCGGCTATGTCTGCGGCAGCCGCCACAGCCGCAATATGCCTCTGCACCATCGCAAAGGCGATATTCTCCGCCGCTTATAATAAGCGGTTTTCCGTCCACCAGTGCAACAGAAAGCTTTTTTCTGGCATCGTTATAAATTTGCTGTACTGTGGTGCGGGCAATCTTCATATATGCTGCACATTCCTCTTGTGTAAAGCCTTCGTGGTCTATAAGCCGAATGGCTTCATACTCGTCAACAGGCATTACAACAGCATCATTTATGCAAAAATCGGTTCCGACAGGTGCAAACTCTGTGCTGCGTGGCATACAACAGACCTTCCGCCACTTTTTTGGTCTTGCCATTGCACCGCCCCTTTACAAAGAATTTTACCACTTACTTTTAATTATTATACTCAGTATCTGACATATGTCAATAACCAATATTCTAAAAACATTTACCAAAGCCCTTTTTAAAAGCTATTATTTGGTGTATACTTAAAAATATAAGCAATTATCCCGACAAATATATCTGCTCAAGCTTAAATTAAATGGAGGTACATAAAATGAAAACACAAATATTTAAAAAAATGCTCTGCATTGCACTTTGCTTCTCTCTGGTTTTTTCAAATGTCATTGCAGCCACGGCAACTGACATAAGCTCTAACGAACAAAGCGGCTCATTAGGCAGTTACTCTGTTATAAAAAGAGATTCCGGGGAAAAGCCGCCTGCCAACGGAGTACAATATCATGCGCTTATACTAAGCTGCGAAACACCTGAAAACACTCTTAAATATGCACCGTCCAATGCAGCAAAAATGATGTACAAAATGTTTGAAAAATCGGACCAATTTAAAGGTACTAACAACTTAAAGTATACTTTTATACCCAATAAATTAAGCGAGAACGATGCCAAAAATGCCTTAGCAGAAGAACTCCGCAATGCGTATTCACAAAGCGATGCCGACGATATAAATTATTTTTATTTTTGCGGGCATAGCGCAACCATTGACAGCGGCAATGATTCTGCAATGGTCATTAACAAGAATCTTTGGATAACAAGCGGTTTTTTAAAAAAAGAGCTTGACAAATACGAGGGTACATTTATTTTAATGCTGGACACCTGTTTTTCAGGCGCTTTGGCAAGTAAAAGTACAGGTTACGGCGAAGCAAACTTTGTAAACGATTTTATAGGAAGCTTTGCCGAAAAAACTCAAAGAGGAGCATTTGAGGACGGCAGCAATAACGCCGACAAATATAAGCTTATTCTCTCGTCATCGCACTACAGCAGCAGCCTTGGTATAGATGCAACCGGTATAACTGATACAGAGGTAACCGATATAATCAGTATACCACTACTCTCACTTGCTTTGACAGGCGGTGCGGGAGTAGCCTACTTTGACAAGGAATATAACGCATATCCTGCGGACTGCAATAACGACAAAACCATTACTATTGCCGAAATGTACCGTTGGTGCAGTAAAACGAATATTCCCTGCTATGTACGTGCATACCCCGAGAATGACAGTACAAGCCTGCTTTCTTACCACGATAACGCAAATGCGCTTGGTGCAGAAATAACAGACCCACAGATTGAATTAAAAAACGGCAGATCATTTCTCACCTTTGATGCGGGGAATTTTACAGAGCTTGAAATAGGCGAATTTATGATTCCCTTTAACAATATGGTAGGTTATACTGTTTGCACAGGCTCGCAAATATATGGAAAAAACCCATTCGACTTCCCCGAAAACCCCAATATTGTAAGTGTTATACCGAATAGCCGCAACACTATAGAAATTTCATCACAATTGCCGCCATCTGAGGGCAGCTATGCCATTCTTGTTCGTCCGCATAAAAAGGGCTCTGCAGCTGTTTCTGTAGCTCTTACAGTGTTATCTGACGGCACAATCCCTGTTACAAACAACAAGCTCTCCATAATAAAGCCCTTAACTAACTCTGTTTTTGAACCTAAAAAAGATTCACGCGAGCTGCGCATAAGTATGCAGCTTAAAGAAACACCTACAGTTCCCGTTGACAAAAACCCGCCAAAAGACTTTTCCGCTTTGCTTTCGTGCCAAATTAAAGATATTTACGGCGGCACAGTAAGAGTGCTTGCGGATAATGTACAAGGAAGATTAAATCCTATAGATAATCATGCGGCATTGCAGCTTGCCGATTGTGTCAATGAATTTTTTTGGGACGGTAAAACCGATGCGGGCGCTTTTGCCGAAAGCGGCAAATATAAGATTGTAAGCACTGTAAATTACGGAGTAAACGGCGGTGTGCAAACAAAAGAAGTATATATTAATTTTATAAAGCCAACCGATTTGTTTGACCCCGCACCTACCACAACCTTTAACATAAAATATAGTGGCGGGCCACTTGCAAACGCCACTGTTTTAATTAAGCGCGGCGACGAAACTGTTGCCAGTGCCGTAACAAACGCAAAGGGAATGGCAAGCTTTAACCTTTCGCAGGGCACGTACAATTACACAATAACAGTCACCGGCTTACCTGTTTACAGAGGTAACTGCAAGGTTGGCGCAAATACCAACCGTATAGATTTGGATTTGTACACTTCACCTGAAGGCGGCGGTCCGAGCGGTGAAGGTAACAGCGGTTCTGGCGGTGAAAGTAACAGCGGCTGGTCGACCAAGGCTGCACCGTCACCCACAGAGCCAAGTGACAATGTTGCGGCAAACGGAGAAGTCAAAGCCGAAAATGTTAAGAATGAAACCAAGGCTGCTGTAACAAATGCAGTAAAAGCGGCTTTAGCAGCCGGCAAACCCTCAACAGACGTAACCGCGGAGGTCATGGTTAAAAATGCAGAAAGAATTACGCCGGCGGCACTTAACGACATGGCACAAGCGGCAAAAGCAGCGGGTGGCAAGGTAATTCTTAAAGCTGACACAATAGGTGCAGACGGCAGCGTTACGGCAAGGCTTTACCTCAACCCGTCGCTTGCAAAAAACCTTAAAGGCGACATACAGCTTGGTATTAAAACAGACTGGGCTTCTACACAGGCAACAAGAGAAAAATTAAAAAGCTTTGGCGGCAAAATGGCAATTGTAAGCTTTGCACAGCAGGGCAAGTTTGGCATGAGGGTAGACGTTGCCGTAAAGACAGACCTTACAGGGCTTAACACAAAGGCACTTCTGTTCTACAGCTACGATAAAGCTACAAACACATATACGCCTGTGCCTGTAAAAAAATATTGGATAGATAAAAACGGGTATTTGCATTTTGACACAGAAACAGGCGGAGATTTAATAATTACAGATAAACCTCTTACCACAAAAAAATAAACTAAAAAGGCTTTTTGACAGACAAGCTTACTATTAAATTGCAGTAAAAGCGCCCATTTATTTTAGTATATGGGCGCTTTTGTTGCGATATGTTCCTTGACTTTTTACAGTAAACCTCGTATAGTAATTTAAAGTTCGTTATTCTTTTGTAAAAATAACGACATATTTAAAGGTGAACCTCAAAAAAAACCTCTTAATTGAAAGGATTACAAACATGAAAAAACTTACTTCCATTATACTTTCGGCACTGCTTGCCCTCTCGCTTGCCTCCTGCGGGGCTGCGCCAACAGCAAAGTCGTCTGCCGCACCTGCCCCACCTGCGGAAAGCACAGTGCCGCAAAACAAACCCGTAGAGCTTACAGTGTTTGCCGCCGCATCTCTGACCGAAACCATGGACGAAATAATAAAAGCGTATAAGGCAACCGCACCGGACGTGTCCATTGTCGCAACGTACGATTCCTCCGGAACGCTTAAAACACAAATTGCCGAAGGCGCAAGCTGCGATATCTTCATCTCTGCCGCCGGCAAACAAATGGACGCACTCGAAAGCGAAAAAAGCAAGGATAATTTAGATTTTATCGCACCGGAAACCCGTGTAAAGCTGCTTGAAAATAAAGTTGTGCTAATTGCCCCTAAAGAAAACCCCGCAAAAATAGCCCATTTTTCTGACATTGCAACCTGCAAGCTGGTTTCTTTGGGCAACAGCGATGTACCTGTGGGCGGCTATTCGCTGGAGATTTTAAAGAACTTGGGTATAGACATTAAAAAGCTTGAGGCTGATGGTAAAGTTACATACGGCTCTAATGTTAAAGAGGTTTTAACTCAGGTTAAAGAGGGCGTTGTAGACTGCGGTATAGTATATGCCACAGATGCCGCCTCCGCAGGGCTTGATGTAATAGAGGAAGCCAAACCCGATATGTGTTCGCAGGTTATATACCCCGCGGCAATATTAAAAAACAGCGCAAACAAAGAAGCCGCGCAAGCTTTTTTAACATATCTGCAAGGTGACGAGGCAATGAAAATATTCCGCTCCGTCGGCTTTATGCCCGTAAAATAATGTCTTGACAAAATTTTAGCAAGGCTAAAGCTAAATTAAAAGCGGCTTTAAAGCTTTTTTAAAGGACCGGAGGTCTGTTATGAATTGGTTTCCGCTATATAATTCTTTGCGCATTGCAGCAATTTCAACCGTTATAATCTTTTTTATGGGAATTACAGCCGCATATTATGTTGCACGTCTGCCGCGCATAGCAAAAGGTGCGGTAGATGTTATTCTGACAATGCCGCTGGTACTGCCGCCCACAGTAGTAGGCTTTTTACTTCTGCGGCTGTTGGGCCCGCAGCACGCCTTTGGGGCATGGTTTGCCGCTGTGTTCGGCGGTAAGCTGGTTATGACATGGTGGTCGGCTGTTTTTGCTACCGTAACCGTTGCGTTCCCCCTGCTTTACCGCACGGCGCGCGGTGCGTTTGAAAGCTTTGACGAAACACTGGCAGATGCGGGACGCACACTGGGGCTTTCCGATTCATACATCTTTTGGTTTATAAGAATGCCCGTATGCCGTCAAGGTATTTTAGCGGGCACGGTGCTTGCTTTTGCAAGGGCACTTGGCGAATACGGCGCTACCTCTATGCTGGCAGGCTACACACCCGGTAAAACCGCAACTATCTCAACAACTGTATACCAGCTTTGGCGCACAGGCAACGATGCCGAGGCGCTGCGTTGGGTAATTGTTAATCTCAGCATTTCAGCCGTAGTTTTGCTTGCAGTCAACCTGCTGGAGCATCGTCAAAAGGAGCTGAAATAATGTCACTTTACGTAGAAATCCGTAAAAAGCTTGGTGCTTTTAATTTAGAAATGCAATTTAGTGCCGAAAACGAAATTCTAGCGCTATTGGGTGCATCAGGTGCGGGTAAAAGCGTTGCTCTGCGCTGCATAGCAGGCATAATGACACCTGACGAAGGACGAATTGTGGCAGACGGACAGGTATTATATGACAGCACGGCGGGCATAAACCTACCTCCGCAGCAGCGCAAGGTAGGCTACCTTTTTCAACAGTATGCACTGTTCCCAAACATGACGGTGCGACAAAATATTGCCGTTGCCATACGTGACAAAGCAAAAAAGAATATTTTAACAGACGAGCAGCTCCGCGCCTTCCACCTTGAAGCCGAAGCGGAAAAGCACCCATTTCAGCTTTCCGGCGGGCAGCAGCAGAGGACTGCACTGGCGAGAATTTTAGCATCTGAGCCCGCTCTGCTTTTACTGGACGAGCCTTTCTCTGCACTTGACAACTACCTGAAGTTTCAAATGGAACAAGAAATATCATCTGTCTTGGCAGGCTTTAACGGCACCGTGCTTTGGGTTACCCACAACCGCGGAGAAGCATGGCGCAACTGCCCCCGCGTCTGTGTGGTAAACAACGGAAAATCCACAGGCTCGCAGTTTATGACAGCGCTGTTTGATAACCCCGAAACTATCTCTGCGGCGCAGCTTACAGGCTGTAAAAACTACACCGATGCTGTTCCGTGCGGCGAAGGTGTAAGGCTCCCCGCTTGGAACATCACATTGTGCTGCAACCGTACAGTGCCTGCAAGCACCACCTCAATCGGCATACGTATACATCATATTATCTTTGCAGATGAAGCCGCGGTAAACTCTATGCAGTGCGTTGTAACACGCGTGATAGACGATGTGTTTTCTACCGTACTTCTGCTGCGTCCAATAAACGCTGTAGAAGATGCACCGCTTTTGCGCATGGAAGCAAAAAAAGAAGCCTGGGCGGCGCAGCCTGACAAAAAACACGTTACCGTAGCCATTGCGCCAAATAAAATTTTGCTGCTTCATCAGTAATTTTAAATTTGATACTTAAAATAAAAAACCTCCTGCAAGTCATTTAAAATGCTGCGGGAGGTTTTTGTTTTTTTCACAATACTATTTTTGGCATTTTAATAAGTCTCCTGCAAACACCTGTGTCAGTTTATCATGCTCGACGGCAAGCCTGCCATTGACAAAAATATAATCAAAGCCGCCGCAAAACTGCATTGGGTCTTCATAGCTAGCCGGAGCACTGAGGTTTTCGAGGGCAAAAATATTAATGTCCGCATCGAAGCCCACCTTGAGCAAGCCTTTTTTGGGCAAACGATATACACCCGCGGGCTTTGCTGTCATTTTATTAATTGCTGTTTCAAGCGGTAATATATGTTCTTTTCTTACATAGTCTGTAAGTACCTTCGGAAAAGCCGCGTAAAGCCGCGGGTGCGGCACTCCCCCCGCAGGGTAAACCGCGTCGGAAATGACAGAGCTTAGCGGAGAGCATAAAACCCGACGTACATCTTCTTCTGCCGTAATAAAATCCACCATAGAAATATTGCATTCCTCGCCTACAAGCAAATTGCAGGCGGTGTCACAGGGGTCTTCTCCGCGCAATTGTGCTATTTCCGCAACAGACTTGCCCAGATATTGCAGGTTTTCCGGACAAAACATTGAGGTACAGCGTATATTCTCCCACCCGATTGAATTTACAAGGTTTTCAAAATTATCTGAAGGACGGCTGAAAATCTCGCGCAATTCATCGCGGCAGGCGTGAGAGCTTAGGCGCTTTATAATTTCGGGCACGCCGCCCTCTAAGTAACTCGGCGGCAAAATTTGAATAAGCTGTGTCGAGCCGGCTGTGTATGGGTAAACATCGCAGTCAACCTCTAAGCCGGAGGCACGTGCTTCATCTAAAATTTGAAGCGCACGGGTCATGCCATTCCCCCAATTGCGCTTGCCTATACACTTAAAATGGCTGATATGCAGCCGAACTCCAAGGCGCTTTGCAATACCTATAACCTCATAAAGAGAACGATGAAATAAATCTCCCTCACCACGTATATGTGTAACAAGCGGCACGTCATATTCACGCATCGGCTGTAAAACTTCTACAAAATCATCGGCACTGTAGTTATATTCGGGTGCATATACTATACCAAGTGTAACACCCAAAGCCCCGCCCTCCAACGCCTCGCGCAAATGTCCCTGCGCGGCAGCCAGCTCTGCAACGCTAAGCTTACCTGTAGCATAGCCGCGTGTGGCGGCGCGCACCGTACCGTTGCCCACGCACATTCCCACATTAAGCGGCAGCGGTGTATGCTTTACAGAATCCATGTAATCTGTAAAGCTTTCAAAATCGGCATCAAGCGGGGCTTCGCCGATAACAGGGCGCAAAAACGAAAGAATCTCTGCGCGGTGCTCTTGCGGGCAAGGTACACACGACAACCCGCAGTTTCCGTTTACTATAGTAGTTAAGCCCTGACGGAGCTCTGCTTCTCCAAACGACTTTGTAAACAGTTTTACATCTGCATGGCGGTGAATATCTATAAACCCCGGTGTAACAAGCTTACCGCGCGCATCTATCACCTTTTTTGCGTTATAATCAAGCCTCGGTGCTATCGCCGTAATTTCTCTGCCTGTCACCGCCACATCTGCTTTAAATACAGGCACACCGCTTCCGTCTGCCACTGTGCCGTTTTTTATAAGCAAATCAAACATTTACAAGTCCCCTTTTCATGTAATACTTTTCTTTTGTGTTGAGCCAATGTTTTAATACTATCACCGCAAGGCGAAGCTTACAAGTGCAAAAATTACAATATATATCTCCCTGTACCGCAATTTAAAAAAGCTTTCTTTTTATATAATCATCTTATTTACAAAGCTGTTAATTAAATACATTCAAATAAAAGAATATATTAACAAAACAACTAAATTACTAAGTAAAAGTAATACTTAAATATAAAATAAACAATTTCTATTGCAAAACCGCTTAATATACTGTATCATTAAATTAAATGTATGACTATTGAAAGGTATGATTAAATGAGAACTAAGGGCAATTTAAAAAGTAAAAAGCTGTCAGATAAAATTGTTCTCCTCACCTCTGCGATGTTATTTTTGGTCTTTTTGGTGCTGATTACAGTTTCATCTGCACTTACAAGTAAAGGCTTAAAAGAGAGTTCTTTTAACTCGCTGGAACAATTATCAGATTTCAATGGAAACACCATACGGCAAATTGTAAACGAAGCCAACAAAGTTTCCGCAAATATCACAGCCTATCTTGGTGACTCCGCAAAAAACCGCGAAGCCTTAGATGCCTCTATAATACCCGTAAACGGTAAAAAGCCCGAAGAAACCCTTTATAAAAGCTCGCTTTTTCCACAGGCAAAATTTACCGCATATGGTATACAAACAGAAAATTATCTGTGCTCTACCGTTCGCAACGCCGTGTTGCAAAGCGAAAATATAGTAGGTGCAGCGGTGATGTATGAACCATATATTATGAGCAAGGACATTGAAAGCTATTCTATTTATTGTGCCAAAGACGGCGTATTGATACCCGACGGCACTTACAGCGATTATTCACAAAGTACGCACTATAAAGAAGCCTTTAGTAAGCAAAAGACAGTGCTTACCAACCCCTACAAGGACAACGACAAAATTATTGTAACAGTTGCCGCTCCTGTAATAATAGGTAAAAATGTGATAGCTGTTGTTGCGATAGACATTGATGTTACGTGCTTTAAACAGATTGACGCCGAAGACTTAACTTACCCCAGTATGTATGCCGCAATAATTAAAAACGACGGCAATATCATATATGAAAGCACAGGGCTTAATTACATAAACACCAGTACCTTCGACTATATGTCAAGCTCCGCTGATATTGAGCTTACAAAAGCCGGCATGGCGCGCAGTGCATTCTTTTACACCAACACAATAAACTCTGAAAACAACAAAACCTATAAATTTTACTCGCCTGTCACGGTAGGTGACACCACTTGGTATGCCATGACCGCTGTAAGTGTTGCCGACGTAAATCGCGCCGCAGTTACAAGCTCTGTAATACTGGCTGCACTATGTATAGCTTCACTTGTCATAATTCTTTTAATACTTTACGTCATACTCAAGCGTCAGCTTGCTCCCATCAGCAAAATAGTATATGTCGCAAACCGCCTATCCGAGGGCGACCTCAGTGTGGATATTGAAATCAACTCAAATGACGAGATTGGTGAGTTATCAAAAGCATTTAAAAGTACAATATCATCACTTCGCACCATGGTTATTGCGATATCGGAGATTTTAGACTTGATAGCCGCAAAAAACCTCTCCTTAGATATATATACCGAATTTAAAGGCGATTTTAGCACTATAGAAAACTCCATGCGCCGTATAGTAATAGACTTAAACACTGTAATAAGCAGTATAAGCTTATCTGCCGAGCAAGTTTCAAACGGCTCCGAGCAAGTATCTGAGGGTGCACAGGCATTGTCGCAGGGCGCAACCGAGCAGGCAAGCAGTATAGAGGAGCTTGCTGCTACCATAAGCGAAATTTCTGAGCAAATTCAAAGCAACGCAGCCAACGCCAAAGAAGCAAAGCTACAGGCGGGGCAAGTCGGCGTTAAGGTAGAAGAAAGCAACAGTCAAATGCAAAGCATGATCTCCGCCATGGACGAAATTAATATCTCGTCCGACAAGATTAACAAAATAATTAAGACTATTGAAGATATTGCTTTTCAGACCAATATACTTGCACTTAATGCGGCTGTTGAAGCTGCACGCGCAGGCGCTGCGGGAAAAGGCTTTGCCGTAGTTGCAGATGAAGTACGAAGCCTTGCAGGAAAAAGCCAGCAGGCTGCCAAAGAAACAACAGAGCTAATCAAGGATTCTATCTCATCGGTAAAAAAAGGTGCAGTTATCGCAGGCAAAACCGCACAGTCACTTGCAGAGGTCGTAGAGGGGACTAAATCCGTATCGGACATTGTAAGCCGTATATCAAAATCTTCCTCCGAGCAAGCTGTGTCTGTGGCACAGGTAACACTTGGCATAGACCAAATATCGGGCGTAGTTCAAACTAACTCTGCAACCGCAGAGCAAAGCGCAGCCGCAAGCGAAGAGCTCTCTGCGCAGGCTTCTATGCTAAAACAACTTATGGGCGGTTTTTTGCTTGCAAAGAGCAGCACAGGCTCCGCACTAAACAAATAAAAAAATGTAAAATTGAGCTTCTTAAATATTTTATCAGATGAGTCTTTAGGCTCTTTAAAAAACAGAAGGGAGCTTGTATGAAAAACAATGAGCTTTTAAAAGGGAATTTTCTGGTATGTATGATAATAATAATAGGCTTTGCCATAACCTCCGCAATAAGCTATCAGTCAACTATAGGGATATATAAAACCGATACCGAACAAGTTTCCACTCTTACCTCTGACGGAATATACAGTAATATCAGCATGATTTTTGCAAAGCCCCTTAGCATTTCGCTTACAATGGCAAACGACAACCTTCTTAGAACCTTTTTAAAGACCGAAGACAAAAACTCAATAGACAGCAAATATCTTGGCGAAATGAAGGCATATTTAAACGGCTACCGCGAGCAATATAATTACGATTCTGTGTTTTTTATATCTTCGTCAACAGGGCGTTACTACCACTATAAAGGGCTGGACAGGGTGCTTACAAAGGACGACCCCGAAAATGTATGGTACTACAAATTTCTTAAAAGCAACGAGGACTACTCGCTTAATGTTGACAATGACCAAGCCAAAGATGACGTAATTACGGTGTTTGTAAACTGCAAAATTAAGGACAGCGACGGCACAGTTTTAGGGATTGTCGGTGTTGGTATGCAAGTCGATTCTCTGCAAGAGCTTCTTCGCAGCTATGAAAAAAAATATGGTGTGACGGCTTACTTAGTTGATGGAAGCGGAATCATTGAAATTTCATCGGCAAAAACCGGCTACGAAAGAATAGATTTATTTGCAACAGCACCCTATGTGTCACATAAAAATGCCATTTTAAATAACCACGAGGCACAGCAAAACTTTTGGTACTCCGGTGACGAAAAAGAGGGCCTTGCCGTTACACGGTATGAGCCCAACCTAAAATGGCACCTCATAGTAGAAAACGACACCTCGCTGATAACGGGACAGCTTAATGCTCATATACTGCAAAGCTTTATAATAATTGCAGTAATTGTCCTTTTGGTGCTTCTGACTATCACGGCAATTACACGAAAATACAACGCACAAATAGTAAAGCTTGCACTTATAGCGGGTATTCGGCACGATTCTATAACGCAGCTTTACAACAAACGTGCAACAGAAGAAATGGTTTCTGCTGTTTTCAAAGACGACATTGAAAAAGACTTACAGCACGCTTTTTTAATAATTGACATAGATAACTTTAAAAACGTAAATGACACAATGGGACATGGCTTTGGCGACCATGTAATAATAGAGCTTGCCGACGAGCTAAAGGCGCAGTTTCGTGAAGATGACATAGTAGGGCGCATTGGCGGTGATGAATTTGCCGTTTTAATAAAAAATATAGAGAGCACCGACGAGCTTTTGCAAAAGCTAAACCGTATGTGCATACGCTTTAGCGAAAAAGATGTTGGCGAGGGGCAGGTATACCATGTTTCGTGCAGTATAGGTGTAGCCCTATTTAAAAAAGACGGAACAAACTACACTGAGGTTTTTGAGAAAGCCGACCAAGCACTTTATTATGCAAAGGGTCACGGTAAAAACTCATATGCGGTGTTCGGAGAAAGCTATGACAGCCATATATCGCACGTAAGCCAGCGCAACATGGAGGCGCTGCTAGATTCTGCAACAGATGGCACTGCGACCTTTGCCTGCACCGAGCCTTTAACGCTGCTTTGCTTTAATCAAAAATATGTAAGCCTTACAGGCAAGCACGCAGATGTTTTGTCTGCGGCAGGCTACGACCCTTATTCAACCATACACCCCGACGACAGAGAACGCACAAATGAAGAGCTTAACGCGGCACTTGTTAAAAAACTTCCGTTTAAAATTAAATTCCGCATGATTACACCAAGCGGCGAATACTCTGACATGGAAGCAAAGGGAATTTTTATAAACGAGCTGTATGAAAACAAATATCCTGTCGTCTACATTATGTACACAAAATAAAATGCTGTTTTTTAATGCTCCTCTGTTTTTTTAATTCAGAGGGGCATTTTTTTAGTGCCGCGCTTTTTAGCATTATATATTGACAATAAGTAGCTTTTATATTATAATGAACATTGTTCAGGTGGGAGATGATATGTATGAGCACAGCGGTAAGCTCTAAAGCCGAAATATTACAGGTTTGTAAAGAGCTGATATCTGAAAACGGCTTGCCGGCGCTTAATATGCGCACTATAGCACAAAAATGCAACATTGCGCTGGGCTCGCTTTACAACTATTTCCCGTCTAAAAACGAGTTGACTATTGCCGCTATAGAAAGTGTATGGCAAGATATTTTTCATATGGCAGTCAGCTGCAAGGCAGAAGTATCCTTTTCGGACTATGTCAAGTGGATTTTTGAAAGCGTAAATGCCGGAATGGTAAGCTACCCAAATTTTTTTACGGCGCATTCTGTAAGCTTTGCAAGTGACGAAAAAGGGCGGGCGCGTCAAACAATGCAACGGTATTTTGTGCATATAAAAAGCGGATTGCTTGATGCATTGGAGCATGACACAGCGGTGCGGAGCGATGCTTTTGATGAAGCCTTTACCGCGTCCGAATTTGTAGATTTTATCGTGGAAAGTATTCTGCTGCTGCTTATGCAGCGCAAATCATCTTGCAGTGTACTTATTAAAATGGTTTGCAGTACTTTATATTAACTAGACGTACATCTTAAAAAACAACACAAAGTAAAATTACTTTAGGAGGAAATATTATTATGCAGGCAATTATGGAAACCATCTTCGACATTGTGTATCTTTCAACGGTCATTACTCTGGGTATTTTAATGATTAAAAACAGCAAAGGCAGAAAGCAATATTTTTTATACGGCATCATGGCGGTAATACTGGGCTGCGGCGATGCTTTTCACCTTGTACCGCGCGCCCTTGCGCTTTGCACAAGCGGGCTTGAGAGCTATACCGCCGCGCTTGGTATAGGCAAGCTTATAACCTCTGTCACTATGACAATTTTTTACGTCCTGCTTTACTACGTCTGGCGCGAGAGGTACTCTGTAAAAGAGCAAAAATGGCTTACAGCCACCGTATACCTGCTCTCTGTTACGCGAATTGCCCTGTGCCTAATGCCGCAAAATGCGTGGACCAATGCCAATCCTCCGCTCTCGTGGGGTATTTATCGCAATATTCCGTTTGCACTGCTCGGGCTTTTAATTATCGTGCTGTTTTACAGAAGTGCAAAAGCAAATAACGATAAGACCTTTAGTCTGCTTTGGCTGACTATTGTGCTAAGCTTTGCCTGCTATATACCCGTAGTTCTGTTTGCAGATGCCGTACCCGCTGTTGGAATTTTAATGATTCCAAAAACCTGTGCCTATGTATGGACGGTGCTCATAGGCTACCGCGCAATGAAGGAGGATAAATAAAATGAAAAAATACCTAAATGTTTCGCTGGGCTATGCCATTGCCGCCATGGTTGGCGGAGTATTCTACCGCGAATTTACAAAATTTAACGGTTTCACAGGCGTAACCGCACTTGGAAAGGTACATACACACCTGTTTTTACTGGGTATGATGATGTTTTTGTTGGTGGCGCTATTTGCGGCGCACTCTAAGTTAAACGAGCAAAAGCAGTTTAAAATCTTCTTCGTCACCTACAATATCGGTGTCCCCCTAACAGCTGTAATGCTTGTTGTGCGCGGGGTTACACAGGTACTTGACATGTGGCTTTCTGCCGGCGCAAGTGCGGCAATATCCGGCATTGCCGGAATAGGTCACATCTTTACCGGAGTGGGTATTGTATTATTGATTCTTTCGCTGAAGAAAATTGCAAAAAGCTAAAAAACAGCCTCTCCAAACGGTTTATTCCGTAAAAGAGAGGCTGTTTTTTTATGATAATTATTTTTTGATTTTGTTCCAGAAGCTCTCGCCGTCAATATCACCTTTTACTCCGAAAATATCAAGCACAGTCGCACCGATATCAGAAAAAGTGGGACGTGTGCCAAGGTTTACGCCGCCTTTAACACCTGCGCCATAGGCAAGCAGAGGAATATATTCGCGAGAATGGTCTGTCGATGGAGTTGACGGGTCGCAGCCATGGTCTGCCGTGATAAATAAAATGTCGTTTTCGCCCATGGCTTTAATAAACTCGCCAAGCTGCACATCAAAGTCGGTAAGTGCCTGCGCATAACCGTCAATATCATTGCGGTGACCATATACCATGTCAAAATCTACAAGATTAACAAAACACAGTCCGTTAAAGCTCTGTGTGCTTTCTATTTCTATGGTCTTATTCATACCATCGGTGTTGCTTGTTATGGGCAGACGGCTGTCCACACCCACGCCGTCAAAAATATCGTATATCTTGCCGACACCGATAGATGCCAGCCCCGCCGCCTGAAGCGCCGTCAGCATGGTTTTACGCGGCGGAGCAAGACTGTAATCGTGGCGGTTTGTTGTACGCTTAAAGCTGCCCACCTCGCCCACAAACGGGCGCGCTATAACCCGCCCTACGCCGCACTCTCCGACAAGTAAATCGCGCGCAATTTGGCAGTCCTTATAAAGCTCTGCTATAGGCACAAGCCCCTCGTGCGCGGCTACTTGAAAAACGCTGTCCGCAGAGGTATAAACTATAAGCGCACCTGTTTTAAGGTGTTCTTCGCCATAGTCTTCAAGCACCTGCGTGCCCGAATACGGCTTATTGCAAATGGTCTTACGACCAGTGAGCTTTTCAAACTCCGCTATAATTTTCGGCGGAAAGCCCTCCGGAAAGGTTGGCAGTGGTTTTGGCGATATTATCCCCGATATCTCCCAATGTCCTATAGTGGTGTCCTTGCCGCGCGAGCTTTCTGCAAGGCGGCAAAACGAGCCAAGCGGCGCTTTTACAGCCTCGCGGCAACTAACCCCATCTATATTAAAAAAGCCCAATTTTTGCATATTCGGTATGTTAAACCTTGTACTTGTGGCACACGCCGCAACAGTATTGCTGCCTGCATCACCAAATTCAGCCGCATCAGGCAGCTCACCTATTCCCACACTGTCTAAAACTATTAAAAATACTCTTTTACTCATACGTCCTCCATCAGCGCTTTAAGCGGCACAAAATTTATTATATATATAGATTATACCATTTTAATATTTTTTTACAATATATAAAATGCTATTGAAAAGCACTTATGAAACGCGCTATACTATAGGCTTAAAGTAATAATTATATGAAGGTGAGAGCCGTGAAGAACCCTCAAAAAATTATAAGCTACTGGAAGAAGCAGTGGCGTGTTGTTGTGCTTATAGTGCTTACAGGCACGGTATTTAACGCCTCTATGTCGTTTGCTCCTGTGCTTCAGGGGCGCATTATAGATATTTTATTGTCAGGCGGAAAGACAGCACAAATTTTGCGCCCCGCCGCCGTATTTGTGCTGGTTGTCGTCGCTGTCCAGCTGCTACGGTTTTTAAAAAGGTATTATGTCAGAGTGTTTGCCAACCGCACGGGGGCTTCTATGCGCCAAAATGTTTACAACAAGCTTATTCACCAAAGTGCAGCCGACATTGCAGACGAAAAAACCGGCGACCTTATGACAAAGGTAGTATCAGATGTCGATGCCTGTGTTGAGGGTATGCGAAAATTTACTACCGAAATATTTGACACCGGCGTTTTAATGATATCATACCTAATAACCCTGCTTTATTACGGCGCATGGCTTACTTTTTGCGCCTGCGCTTTTATACCTGCCGCAATGCTGCTTGCCGAAAAGCTTAAAACGGTAATCTTCAAATATACAAAAGCTTACCGCGCACAGTTAAGCGAGGTTTCGCAGCTAAGCTGCGAAAATGCGGAAAACGCAATATTATACCGCATTTGCAGTGCGGACAAAGCAAACCTTGTGCGCTACAACAGCGCGCTTGCTGTGCTTAAAAAGAAGGCTGTGCTTGCCAATGTGCTTGAAAACTCTATGCAGCCTGTGTACAACATAATAGCCATGACAGGTGTGTTTGCCATTGTGCTTTTGGGTGGTAAAAACGTTGCCGCAGGGCTTTGGACGGTTGGAGATTTTTCGGCGTACCTCACTATATTTTCGGCTCTCGCCGTTAAAGCAAGCAAGGCGGCAAAGCTTTTTAATTCTATGCAAAAAGCACAGGTTTCGTGGCAGAGGATAAAACCATATCTTGCCGAGGTTAAAGAAGAAAGTACGTCTGCTGCAGAACCGCTACAGCCCGCAACGCTTTGTGTAAAAAGCATGGCATTTACATACCCCGCGGCAGAAAAGCCCACTGTGCAAAGAATAAGCTTTAGTGCAAAAAGCGGCGAGCTTATCGGCATTACAGGGCCTGTGGCAAGCGGCAAATCTACCATAGGTCTTGCGCTCTTGGGGCTTTACCCCTACAGCGGAAGCATCTGCTTTAACACAAAGGAATTGTCAAGCTGCACCTCTGCCGAGATAAGCTCGTACCTTACTTATGCGGGGCACGAGAGCAGCCTGCTTTCTGACACAATATACAACAACATAAGCTTAGGCACCGGCGGCGATATAATGCCTGTTTTGCGAGATGTTTGTTTTGAAGAGGACCTTGCAAAAATGCCGCAGGGCGTACAAACACCTGTTGGCGCGTCGGGTGTGCGTTTAAGCGGCGGGCAGCAGGCAAGGCTTGCACTTGCACGCGCCCTGTACTGTAAAAGCCCTGTTTTAGTGTTGGACGACCCTTTTGCGGCGGTAGACATAAAAACCGAGGAGCGAATTGTTTCTAATCTGAAGCAGTGCTGTAAAAACCGCATTATTATACTTATTTCGCACCGCATTGCCTGTTTTAAAGATGCGGATAAGGTACTGCTTGTAAACGATGGCAGTGCTGTCTGCTCTACACATGATGAGCTGCTTAAAACCTCCGACATATACCGCAATATTGTAGCAATGCAAAGGGAGGCAAGCCGAAATGAACAAAAATAAAATAAGCAATATTATTAAAACCGTGCTGCTTCAAAGCAAGGTCTTGTCTTTGGGTCTTTTGTTCACCGTTGCTTCAGTGGTTGTGCTCAGCCTGCTGCCTCCGCAAATTCTAAAAATAACAATAGATAATTACCTGACAAAAGGCAAAACAGAGGGGCTTGTAAGCATTGCGGCAGTATATTTTTTTTCGTTCATGCTTATTGGTGTTTTTGATTTTCTGAACGGTTTTTTGCTTACGGTTTTTGGACAAAGAATAGTTTGTGAAATCCGCAGTGTCATGGCAAATAAGCTCACCTGCATAGAGACAGCTTATTTTAGCGAAAACGCAAGCGGTACAATAGCCTCACATTTTTTAAATGATGTAGAAAACATTAATTCGCTTTTTTCAAATGGGATTATAAGCATGGTGATAGACTGCTTTAAAATATTCGGCATAATAATCTCGATATGGATTTTTAGCACAGGTCTTGGCATATTTGCACTTTGTCTGCTGCCGCTTTTATACCTGCTTACGGCATATTTCCGTAAAAAAATGCTCACCTCACAAGCCGCAAACCTGCAAGAGCTTTCTAAGGTGAACAACCATATTTCAGAGAGTGTAAAAAATATTATCATGATTAAATGCTTTCATAAAGAAAGCTACATGAAAGCGCACTACGACAGCTATCTTAAAGATAATTACAGCACTATGAATAAAGTTAATTTTTACGACTCCTGTTATTCACCTATTATACAGGTAATAACCGCGCTTGTAACTGCCGCAGTTTTACTGCTTGCCTCTGGCGGGGGCAGTATATTTGGTGTTTCTATAGGTATGTTGACCGCAGCCATAAGCCTTATAACTAACCTTTTTGCACCTGTGGATAACCTTGGAACAGAGCTGCAAAGCATACAAAAAGGACTTTCGGGTATTCAAAGCATAGACGAGTTTTTAGCCCAAAATGAAGATAACGGACAAAAAGCAGAGCTTAATGTTGCCGAGCTACGGCAGAACGGTGCCGAATTTTGCTTTAATGACGTGTCCTTTGCCTATGATGCGGCTTCGCCTGTTCTTGAACACATAAGCTTGCGCTTTCCCCCCCGCCAAAACATTTGCTTTGTAGGTAGAACAGGCGTTGGCAAAACAACAATGTTTAAGCTTATAACAGGGCTTCTGCGCCCCACAAGCGGCACTGTCACACTTGGCGGTACAGATGTATACAGCATAAAAAACGAGCAAAAGCGGCAAATCTTCGGCTACGTAGAGCAGCATTTTAGCTTTGTGCGTGGCAATATCTCAGAGCAGATAAGCCTTTGGGACAGCAGTATAACACAAGAACAAATTGAGGCGGCAATGATATTTACAGGGCTGCACGAATATGTTTTAAGCCTTGAAAACGGCTATAAAACCGACGTTTCAGACGGAAATGTATTTTCTAAAGGACAAAAACAACTGCTTAGCATAGCCCGTGCCATTGTCAGCAACCCGCCTATTTTGCTGTTGGACGAAGTGACGGCGAATCTCGATTCTGTTACCGAAGAAAATGTAGTAACAGTTTTAAAAAAAGCAGGCGAAAAAAAGATGATTTTATCCATAACCCACAGAATATCCTCTGTAAAAGGTAGTGACGAAATAATACTTTTAGAAAACGGACATATATCCTCAGTAACAAACGCAAAAAAAAGCAGTGCCAAAATTGACATTTGACACTGTAGTAAGGTATAATCAAACAGTAAAACGAAGAGGGAGAGGTATATATTTAATGACACCTTATTTAATTTTGGCAACCTGCGTTGCCGCTTTTGGCATACTATTATGCGAAAGACACCCATGCAGACGAAACGACGCGATATTTTTAACACTCACATCTGTGGTGCTTATCGTGATGTCTACTATTAGGGCTTCTGCTGTCGGTGTTGACTATTGGCAATCATATCTTCCATATTTTGAGCAAGTGTGCAGCGGCGGGTGGGAGTTTATAACCGGTGACGCAAATATTTTTAAAACAGAATTTGGTTATGGCTTTTTAAATTATATCATTTCATTTTTCGGTAGCACTCAAATGACCTTTGCCTTTGGTATTGCACTTGTATGTATAGGGCTTACCACTGTTTTTTTGTGGAAGTATTCACCAAGCGTATGGATGAGTATGTTTGTATTTATAAGCTTTGGCTTTTTTGGCTATACGCTTTGCACCTTGCGCCATCAAATAGCAATTTGCATATTTATGTTTGCCCTGCCCTACCTGCAAAAGAAAAAGCTTGTGCCCTATGTGCTGATTGTTTTGCTCTCGGCAACCTTCCACAAAAGTATGCTTGTTCTTATACCTGTTTACTTTTTAGCACAGCTGCCGCTCAACAAAATCTCTCTTTCAATATACGGTGTTGGTACACTGCTTTTTGTATTGTTTTCAGAACCGATTATAGCTTTTGTAACAAAATATGTCTATACAGATTATCAAGTCGGCACATATTATACAATGGGACGCGACTTGCAAACGGGCTTTGTACCTATACTATTGTTTTTAGTGGTGTATTTACTGCGCGGCAAGCTTTTAGAAAGAAACCCACAAAATCTGCCGCTTATAAACCTAAGCCTTTACTCTGCAATGCTGTTTATTGTCACCTATAGAAACTTTATTTTTCAGCGCTTTGCTCTTATGCTTTTGCCTGTTTCCATGCTGCTTTTACCCGAAATAATGCAGTGTCTGGCGGTAAAAGAAGATGACAGGCTGGAGCTGGAGCTGGCAAGCAAGGCGCTTAAAAGCGGTGCAGGTGACAAAAAACGTGCACTGCAAAAATACGGAGAAATAAAGGCGCGCTTACATGACACAAGAGCCATGTACTTTGCTGCCATAGGCTTTATGATTTTTGGCGGGCTATTTTACTACCTGTTTTTACTTGCGGCAAACCGACTGCTTTTAGTCCCGTATGCCACCATATTTTCGGGGGTTGTTCCGCCTGTGCTTTAAATAGCAAGGCGGGTTTGCCCTAAACATATGTACCCCCGCTTTATAATAATGCTTATATTAAAGGTCGATAGTTTTATCAAAAACCCAGTTTCCGTTTTCCTTTATCATGCTTATTTCACATTTGCCCTCAGGTTCATTAAAACGTTCAAGCATAACCTTTACTTTAAGGGTATCTGCGGTTTGGCTTTCAATTGTAAGGTCGTCTAAATCCCACCCTGCGCTAAAGCCTTTGCCGCCTACATCGTTGTTGCAATAAAGCTTTCCGTCAATATCCTTATATTTAACGAATTGCTTATCCTCTAAAAGCGGGCCGTAAAAAAGCGTCTGTGCCAGCTCTTTGGAATAATATTTTTCAACTTCGGCTTTCAGCTCTGCTATGTTAGTAAATCTCGAATCATTAACAAGATAAAACTTGGCATCTACAGCCGAGGGCTTATCATCTTTTGTGTCAAATCCATTCACAAAAGCCGACATAAGGTAATATCCGTCTTCCAGCTTTGGCTCCAGCATTTTTTTTACTTCCTCCACCGTCATAAGCTCCTCAGATGAAGCTTTAACCGGCTCAGATGATTTTGACTCTGACGCCTTATCTGCTTCTGCTGTGCTTTTTGACGAGGATACTTCACTTTGTGCGACTTCTGCCGCTTTGCTGCTTGAATTATTTGCGCAGGAAACTACAAAGACAGCCGCCACCAGTACAAGTATAATCTCTAAAGCAGTAACAAATTTTCTCATTTACAATGCCTCCTGTTTTTTTATGTGTTTTATAAACCAATATAAGTATATACGCTTTTTAAACTTTGTCTACATCTGCGCAAATTGTTTTTTCAATTATATATTAAACTCCCATAAAAACGCGCCGGAGCACAGCAGTGCTTCGGCGCGTTAAATATAAGCTTTTAATTGCGCAGTTGCTGTAGCACGCGCGTAATTAATATTGCAGAGCTTTATTTGTTAAATGGTTGCCTTTACAAGAGCCTTGTGGTCACCCTTGGCGAGCTCCTCAACCCTTTTAATATCAAGCCCCATAGCCGCCGTCATGCGCGTGCCGTAGTCTTTATCTGCCCAGTAGCAGTGAACCGCATGGCGATATTTTATAGGCTCTGTTACAGAAGCAATATTGCGAGCAGTGTTTTCGATAAGCAGTGCCTTTTTGTCCTCTGTAATAAGCCTGTAAAGCTCCCCACCTGCGCGGAAGCAATCATCTGTCGGGTCATCTGTCGGGTCATAGCGGTACATCGCGCCTCCCAAATCCAGCGGTGGCTCCATAACCTCAGGCTGTGCTGTCCATGCGCCGTAGCTGTTTGGGCTGTATGCCGGTGCTGCTCCGTAGTTACCGTCAACACGCATAGCACCGTCGCGGTGGTAATCGTTCACAGGGCATTTTGCCTGATTAACAGGAATTAAATTATGGTTTACGCCCAAACGGTAACGCTGTGCATCTCCGTAAGCAAAAAGCCTTCCCTGTAGAAATACATCGGGAGAAAAACCAATGCCCGGTACTACATGGGCAGGTGTAAATGCGGCTTGCTCAACCTCGGCAAAGTAGTTCTCGGGGTTGCGGTTAAGCTCCAGCACACCAACCTTTATAAGCGGGAACTCTTTATGCCGCCAAATCTTAGTTATATCAAACGGGTTTTCGTAGTGCTCCTTTGCTTGTTGCTCTGTCATAATCTGAACATACATTGTCCATTTTGGGAAGTCACCGCGCTCTATCGCCTCATAAAGGTCTTTGCCGTGATATTCTCTGTCCATTCCCGCAATTTTTTCTGCTTCGGAGTCACTTAGGTTTTTTATCCCCTGCTGTGTTTTAAGGTGGAATTTACACCAGACACGTTCATTGTTTGCATTATAAAAGCTAAAGGTATGCTCGCCAAAAACGTGCATATTGCGGAATGACGCAGGTATCCCGCGGTCTGACATTACTATGGTTGTTTGATGAAAAGCCTCAGGCAAAAGCGTCCAGAAATCCCAGTTGTTTTGCGCCGAGCGTCTGCCTGTTTTAGGGTCGCGCTTAACCGCACGGTTTAAGTCTGAAAAATTATGTACATCACGTATAAAAAAAGTTGGTGTATTGTTACCTACAAGGTCCCAGTTGCCCTCATCTGTATAGAATTTGCAGGCAAATCCGCGAATATCGCGCTCGGTATCTGCCGCGCCGCGTTCTCCTGCAACAGTAGAGAAACGAACAAATGTATCTGTAACGGCACCGGGCTGCAAAACCTTAGCGCGTGTATACTTTGATATATCATCGGTGACAGTAAATTTGCCATAGGCACCCCAGCCTTTTGCGTGCATACGGCGCTCCGGAATAACTTCGCGGTTAAAATGCGCCATTTTCTCCATAAGCCAAACATCTTGCATGGCAACAGGTCCGCGCGGACCCGACGTTATTGAATGCTCGTTATCAGCTATCGGTGCTCCTACTTCATTTGTAAGTTTATTAATATCCATGTTTTTACCACTCCTTCTATACATTTGTGCCCCTTTATAATGCCTGAAGCAACTTCATTATAAAATACTAAATGTACAAAAGCAATATAGTTTATATATTTCTATAAAATTTCATATTTTGCTCATTTATTTTTCTTTTATTTGTATATTACGTTAATATTCGGGCTTTGATTTTACTTTTTCCGTAGCTTCATTTTTGGTAAAATGCGGTCTGTTTTTAAAAAACAAAATTGCCGAGGAAGCTATAGGTACAGCCATTATATAGACGGACATCATCATAAGATGAACAGGCGCAAGCGGAACAGTTTTAAAAATAACAGCAAGGAACGGCACATATATTGCGCCCCACAAAACGACGGCAGAAATTGCAACGGCAGCGATAAGCTTTTTATTGTTAAAAAAGTCTATTCCAAAAATTCCGTGCTCCTCGCTTTTGCACTCAAAAACGTGTATCAGCTGCGTTATTACAAGCGTTGCAAATGCGGCGGTGCGTGCAAGCTCTACACTGCCAAAATTCCGCATAAAGCTTGTAAACACCGCAAGCGTTGTAAGCCCTATAAGCAAGCCTCTAAAAATAATGGCAGAAAGCAGCCCGCCTGAAAATATAGTTTCGTTTTTACCTCGCGGACGCTCCTCCATAATTTTACTGTCTGCCGGCTCCAAGCCCAAGGCTATTGCCGGCAAGCCGTCGGTTGCAAGGTTTATAAGCAATATTTGAATAGGTAAAAGTACCACAGGCATACCCATAAGCATACCCGCAAACATTGTTATAACCTCGCCTATATTACACGATAACAAATAGCGTATAAATTTGCGTATATTGCGATAAATTACGCGCCCTTCCTCTATGGCTGCAACCAGCGTTGCAAAATTATTGTCTAAAAGAATAAGAGAGGACGCTTCCTTTGTGACGTCTGTACCTCCGCTGCCCATAGCTACACCTATATCTGCTTCCTTTATGGCGGGGGCATCGTTTACACCGTCGCCTGTCATCGCCACAATATTGCCCTGTTTTTTAAGCGCCCGCACAATCCTAAGCTTGTGTGCGGGGCTTACTCTGGCATAAACAGTAGTTTTAGCAGCCGTGCGAAGAAGCTGTGCATCGTCCATTTCATCAAGCTCTTTGCCTGTTAACACTGTGTCGCCCTCGCGCAAAATATGCAGCTCTTCCGCCACAGCAGAGGCGGTAAGCTTATGGTCACCTGTTATCATAACGGTTTTTATCCCTGCCCTGCGGCACCTGCGCACTGCTTCCCTTGCCTCCTTGCGCGGAGGGTCCAGCATTCCGGCAAGCCCCACAAGGACAAGCCCGCTTTCGTCCTGCGGAGTTTCGCCCTCTGTAAGCTTACGGTAAGCAAAGGCAAGCACGCGCAATGCCCTTTTTGCCATTTTCTCGTTTGCTTGTACAAAGGTGCGGGCGGCTGTCGGCGTAAGGGTAAGCTCGTCACGCCCCTGCAAAAAACAACTGCAATTTTTAAGTATAACATCTGGCGCACCCTTTGTAAGTAAATACCGTCCTCCTCCGCGCTCCTCCACAATAACCGACATACATTTGCGCACCGAGTCGAACGGAAGCTCACCCACGCGCGTAAAGCTTTTCTCTGAGTATTCGCGTGTTATTTTTGCCTTTGCGGCAAGGCAGAGCAGGGCGTTTTCGGTTGGCTCACCCACCGCCCGCATAAGACCGTTTTCTTTTTCAAAAAAGCTGTTGTTGCACAAAACCGCAATGTCCAAAAGTAAACGTACATCTGGTAATAAAGTAGAATTTATACTTTTGCCACCGCATATAATTTCGCCCTCACAGTCGTTTTTTTCGTTTGTTACCGTTACATTATACTGCTGTGTATACAGCTCTTTTACAACCATACGGTTTTCGGTTAATGTGCCAGTTTTGTCAGAGCATATTACATTGGCGCAGCCCATTGCCTCTACAACGTGCAGCTTTCTTATAAGCGCCCCGCGTCCCAGCATTCTTTTAACCGCTATAGCAAGCGCTATTGTCACAACCGCAGGCAAGCCCTCCGGTATTGCAGCAACCGAAAGCGATATGCCGGTAAGCAGCATATCAAAGACAGGCTCTCCTCGCATTATACCGGCTATGGTAACCACAGCACACACCAAAAGACACCCCGCCGCCAACCATTTGCTCATGCCGTCAAGCTTTAACTGAAGAGGTGTTTTTTCTTCTTTTATCTCACTTAGCATACCTGCTATTTTGCCCATTTCGGTTTTCATTCCGGTGCAAATAACCTTTGCTTTGCAGTGCCCTTTTACAATGTTTGTCCCCATATAAAGCATACTTTTATGCTCTACTGTTTTTTCTACCGGCAGCGATTCTCCACTTAAAAGCGCCTCGTCTGCCTCAATTGCCGCCGCAAAAATAATCTCCGCATCGGCGGGTACTCTGTCCCCCGCTTTAATAAGCAGCAAATCTCCCGGCACAAGCTCGCAGGCGGGTAGCTCTGTTTGCCTGCCGCTGCGCATAACTGTTGCGACAGGTGCAGCAAGTTTTTTTAGTGCCTCTAAGGTTTTTTCTGTTCTGTACTCCTGCAAGAATCCCAAAATTGCATTTATAAGCACTATCAGCGATATTGTAAAAGCCTCCACGCCCTCGCCCATAAAAACAGAAAGCGCCGTCGCTACAAGCAGTATCATAACCATTATGTCTTTAAACTGCCCCAAAAACAGCTTTAAAGGGCTGCTCTTTTTTGCCCCTGTCAGCACATTTTCTCCATATTCAATAAGGCGTTTTTCGGCTTCTCTTTCGCTTAGTCCCTCATAAAGCTGTGCTTCGGTAATTTCACGTCTTGCCATCTTGTGCCCTCCTACAATTTTTAGCTTAGTCTGTAGTACTATATTCTAAGAATGTAAAAACTATGCCTTACCCTTTGACTATTGCGCGGTAAAAAGGTAAATTTAGCAGTTTGCGACTTCTCCCGCCCTTGGCGGGAGAGTGCAAGACATAACTTTCTCAGATAAAAACTATGCCTTATCCTTTGACTATTGCACGGTAAAAAGGTGAATTTAGCAGTTTGCGACTTCTCCCGCCCTTGGCGGGAGAGTGCAAGACATAACTTCCGCAGATAAAAACTATGCCTTACCCTTTGACTATTGCACTGTAAAAAGGTAAATTTAGCAGTTTGCGACTTCTCCCGCCCTTGGCGGGAGAGTGCAAGACATAACTTTCTCAGATAAAAACTATGCCTTACCCTTTGACTATTGCACTGTAAAAAGGTAAATTTAGCAGTTTGCGACTTCTCCCGCCCTCGGCGGGAGAGTGCAAGACATAACTTCCGCAGATAAAAACTATGCCTTACCCTTTGACTATTGCACTGTAAAAAGGTAGAATAGTAGCAGACCGACAGGAGGGTAATTATGAGAATTGTGCATACGTCAGATTGGCATATCGGAAAAATGGTAAACGGGCTTTCTATGCTGGACGACCAAAAATATATAATAGAGCAAATAATAAATTTTTTGGTAGAGCAGCAGGCAGAGCTTCTTATCATTGCGGGGGATTTATACGACCGCTCTATTCCTCCAACCGAGGCAGTAGCGCTTTTGGACGACGCATTATACCGTATTACAACGCAGGCAGGAATACCCGTTATTGCAGTAAGCGGCAACCACGACAGCCCGCAGCGCCTAGCCTTTGCCAGCCGTCTTTACGAAAACGCGGGGCTTTATATAGAAGGCGTCTATAACAAAGAGATACGCAAAATTACCCTTACAGACGAATTTGGCAGGGTTAATTTCTTTTGTCTGCCCTACATAGAGCCGGCAATTGTAAGAGCCGACTTTCCGCAGTCAAAAATACACAGCTACGATGACGCGATGCGCGCCGTTATAGAATATAATTTGCCGCGTATAGATACAGCCGAGCGCAATGTCATCATAACGCACGGCTTTTTTTCGTATCTTAAAAACCCCAATGACGTAATTAGAAGCGACTCCGAAATAACCCTTGGCGGCAGCGACTTAATTGATGCAAAGTATCTTGAGATTTTTGATTATGCGGCTCTTGGGCATTTGCACCGTCCGCAAAAAACAGGACCTGAAAAAATACGCTACAGCGGCTCGCCGCTTAAATATTCGGTAAGCGAAAGCAGCGGAGCAAAATCTATAACAACGCTGGTGCTCCGCGAAAAAAACGACCTAAGCATAAAGCATTTCGAGCTTGCGCCTTTACACAATATGCGTGTGATACAAGGCAGCTTTGAGGCACTTTGCGGCACGGCAAGCCTTGGCGAGGGCAAAAACGATTATGTATACGCAAAGCTTTCTGACGACAGCCTGATACCCGGCGCAATGGAGAAGCTGCGCTGTGTTTACCCAAACATAATTGGGCTTGAGCTTGTCGGAAGGCAGCACGAAAACGAAGCCTCACTTGCAGCGGCGGCGGTAAAAGCAAAAGAACCGTCTGTGCTTTTTGACGAATTTTACACCGCCGTAAAGGGCGATGAAATTACAAAGGAACGCATGAAAATTGCAAAAGAACTTTTTAACGAGCTGAAAGGCGGCGAGTTTTAATGAAACCCCTAAAGCTTAAAATGACAGCCTTCGGGCCTTTTTCGGGCAGTGAAGCTATAGATTTTTTGCCGCTTTCAAACTGCGGGATTTTTCTTATAACAGGACCTACAGGCAGCGGAAAAACCACTGTGTTTGATGCAATATGCTTTGCGCTGTATGGGCGTGCCAGCGGCGACTCGCGCCAAAACGAAAACTTTAAGAGCGACTTTGCGCCCGAAGATGTTTTATGCAGCGTTTATTTTGAATTTGAATTGCGCGGAAAAATTTTTGCAATACTCCGCCAACCGCAGCAGCAAAAGCTAAATTCCAAGGGCGGTTACACCATGGTACCCAGCCGTGCAGAGCTTACTCTTCCGGGTGGAGAAACGGTGACGGGCACAGCAGATGTAAATGCGCGTATAAATGATATATTGGGGCTTACGCTAAGCCAGTTTAAGCAGATAGTCATGCTGCCGCAGGGCGAATTTCAGCGCCTTTTGGAGGCGTCCTCGGACGAAAAGCAGACGATATTCAGAAAAATATTCGGCACACAGCTTTTCGACAAATTTTCTGCGGCGCTCGGTGATAAAACACGTACTTTAAGCGATAAAATACATAAACAGCTCGACGCTATAACGGCATATGCAAAAAGCATGGACAGCGAAGCCTGCCCGCAGCTTGCGGAGCTTATAAATTCGGAGTCTATCGACACAGATGCACTGCTAAAGCTTGCCGAAGAAGAAGCTCTGCAAGACCAAGCCGAGCTTGTACAGATAAACACAAAGCTTGCTAAAATAAGCGAAGAACGCGACGCACTGAACATAAAGCAAATAAGCGAAATTAACAATAAGTTTTTGCAGCTTGCAGCTTTAAATGAAAAAGCGGCAAAGCTTGACGCGCACAAAGATGAAATCGCACAGCAAAAAAGCCGCTTAGAGCTTATACGTGCCGCACAGCATATAAGTAAAACAGACGAAATTATAACCCAGCTAAACGGGCAGATTGCCGAATACAAAAGCGAGCTGGAGCTGTGCCGCACACGTATGCCGGAGCTTACCAACACGCTTCGCCATGCACAGGCAGAGCTGTACGAAGCCAAGGCGCGCGAGGACGTAAAGCAAACGCTTATAGAGCACCGCGCGTCCTTAGAGGCACAGCGCGAGGTTTTTGAGCGCATAAAAGGCTGCGAGGATAATGCAGCAGAGCAAACAGCAAGCCTGCTTAGGCTAACTAAAAACGAAGATATTCTGCAAAAATTAAAGCGGCGCTCAGGGCTTTTAATAAAATATGCAGATGCACAAAAAAAGCTGGATAATGTCGATTGCCTTGTACTGCTGTGCGGACGCGCGGTTGCCCGCGGTGCCGAGTTCACCGCTGCAAAAATGGAATATGTCGCAAAATATGACAGGTTTTTAAGTGCACAGGCAGGCATTTTAGCGCGCACTCTTGCCACAGATACTCCCTGCCCCGTTTGCGGCTCGCTACACCACCCCCACCCCGCAGAGGCACCCGATAACACGCCAACAGAAGCCGATTTGAACAAAAGCCGCGAGCAGCTGGAGCAGCTAACCGAAAGCCTTAATTCGCTCGAAACCGACATTAAAACCTGTTACCGCCAAATAAATTATCTCGACAACATTTTTAGCTTTGGCGAAGATGAAGTTCTTGAACATTTAGATGAAGTAAGGACAGTAAAGCACGGCTGTGACGAGCAAAACAATATTCTTCAAAACGACATTGTAGCGCTAGAGCGCCAAATTATATCCGACACGAAAATCGCAGGCATTGACAAAAAATGGAACGATGAAATATATGTTTTAGAAGAAATTGCACGTCTTACAAGCCGTATACAAAAAACAAAATCGGACATTGAAAACAACAAAAACAAGGCAGATGAATTGCAGGAGCAAATTACGGCGGGTATAGGCGATGCAAAGCAGCTTGATGCAGAGATTAGCGGCACTACAGAGCAAATTATAAATATAGATAAACAAATTACTCAGTGCACAAGCCATTTTATGGCAACAAAAGAAGAATACGACAAGCTTTGCAGTACCACCGAGCTTTCGCGCACAAAAATGTTTGCCCTTAATAATCAGCTTAGTATTGCGCAAAATAAGTTTTCATCTGAGCTTATTCAGTACCATTTTACCTCTAAAGAAATGTACGACAAGCACATAGCACTTACAAAAAGTGCAGATGAATTTGAGGCGGAGCTGGCATCATACAGCACCGCCTGTACTACCGTGCGTGCGGGGATATCCGCATTAACGCCGGAGCTTTCCGGCAAAAAGCCGCAGGATTTAAAAGCTTTGTCGCTGCGTTTTGCAGAGCTTACAGAAACATCAGAGGAATTAACCTCGCGCAAAGCCCGTCTTATGGCGCGTCTACAGGTAAATTCACAAGCTGCAAAGGCAATTTTTGAAAGGCACAGCGGCATGAAAACGCTCTATGACGACTACAAAAATATAAGCGAGCTTTACCGCCTTGCAAGCGGTAACAATGCACAGAGAATATCGTTTGAAAGCTATGTATTATCCTCATATTTTGACGATATTATTGTACTTGCAAACAAGCGCCTTGCAAAAATGACAGCCATGCGCTACGAGCTTCGCCGCGGTGAGGGACGCGAAAAATTCGGTCGTCCCTCCGGGCTTAGCCTCGAAATTATAGACAATTACAGCGGAAAAGCACGCCACATAAGCACACTTTCAGGCGGAGAAAGCTTTAAAACCTCACTTGCACTTGCACTAAGCCTTGCTGATATTGTGCAGATGTATGCCGGCGGAGTTGTAATTGACACAATGTTTATTGACGAGGGCTTTGGAACCTTAGATGATGAATCGCTGGCAAGCGCCGTGCAAACTTTAATGTCGCTTAACGAAAGTGGGCGCATGGTGGGCATAATATCCCACGTAAACGAGCTTAAAGAGCGCATACCAGCGCGCATTAATGTAACTCCCGGCAAAGCGGGCAGCACTTGCAGCGTAATTGTTTAAGCTTTAACACATTGTAAACAAAAATTCTGCCTTTTTTCCCATAAAATTATATTTCTAAGCACTTTTATTTTTACAGCTTAAGTGATATAATATACAGAGTATGGTATTGGCAAAGCTTTTTGCATCAATATCTTGTTTTTTAAATTATAAGTGTAAAAAAGCTTATATTAATCAAGCTTTTTTGTGAGATATAAGGAGAGTGCCTCATTGGAGAAATTTGTTGTAGAGGGCGGCGTACACCTGCGCGGCGAGGTAGAAATAAGCGGTGCAAAAAATGCCGCTGTTGCCATAATTCCCGCTGTTATCCTCTCGGACGAGCCCTGTATCATTGAAAACATACCAAATATCAGCGATGTTTCTGTTCTTTTTAAAATTCTAAGCGAAATCGGCGCCAAAATAACACCTATCACCTCCTCATCGGTAGAAATAGACGCAACACATCTGACATCACCAACAGTTCCGTACGAATTGGCACGAAATATGCGTGCTTCTTACTACTTTTTAGGTGCACTTTTAGGTAAATATTCTCGCGCAGAGGTTTCTATGCCCGGCGGGTGCGATTTTGGGGTGCGCCCCATAGACCAGCACATAAAAGGCTTCGAGTCATTGGGCACTAAGGTTTCGGTCGAACAGGGCGGAATGATAAACGCAAAGGCAGAAAGCCTTACGGGCGGGCACATTTATTTTGACGTTGTTTCTGTTGGCGCAACTATAAATGTCATGCTGGCGGCTGTACGCGCAAAGGGGCTTACAATACTTGAAAACGTCGCAAAAGAGCCGCATATAGTTGACCTTGCAAACTTTTTAAACTCTATGGGCGCCGATATTCGCGGTGCAGGTACAGACGTAATAAAAATTCACGGTGTAGATATTCTTCACAGAACAAACTACTCCATTATACCTGACCAAATTGAAGCCGGCACCTATATGGTAGCCGCCGCCGCTACCTGCGGCAATGTCCTTATAAAAAATGTCATACCAAAGCATCTCGAATCCATCACCGACAAGCTTATAAAAGCGGGCGTTACCGTTGAGCAATATGATGATTCTATCCGTGTCACACGCACAGGTCCTATAGAAAAAATATCGCTTAAAACAATGCCCCACCCTGGTTTCCCCACCGATATGCAGCCGCAGATGGCGACACTTTTGGCAATCGCCTCCGGCACAAGCATTATAACCGAGGGCGTCTGGGACAACCGCTTTAAATATGTGGACGAGCTTAGACGTATGGGCGCAAATATACAGGTTGACGGCAAGGTTGCAGTAGTTGAGGGCGTTGCGGGGCTTACTGCCGCACCTGTTAAAGCAACCGATTTACGCGCAGGTGCAGCAATGCTTATAGCGGGGCTTATTGCACACGGAACTACCGAAATTGAAGAAATTCATCACATAGAGCGCGGCTACGAAAATATTGTCGAAAAGCTAAACAGCCTAGGTGCTAATATTAAAAAAATAGAATTACCCGATGCAGTTTCCGAAAAGGTAGTCTGATACGGGGCTTGAGGCGGGTTAAAACCCGCCTTTATTGTGCAAAAAAGAGGTGAGTAAATGGCAAGGTTTTTTACTATAGCCAGCGGCAGCAGCGGCAACAGCTCTTATATCGGCAGCAGTGAAGCCGGAATTTTGGTTGATGCGGGCATAAGCTGTAAGAGCATAATGGCAGGGCTGCTGCAAAGCGGAGTAGAGCCGCAGCAGATACACGGCATATTTATAACACACGAGCATATCGACCATGTAAGGGGGCTGCGTGTCTTACTGCAAAAGCTTTCTGTACCGGTGTATGCAAGCGAGGAGGTTCTAAGCTTTTTGCTCGCGCAGGGCAGTGTGCCGCCGGGCACAAAGCTTATGCCCATGACAAATAAAGCAGTACAAGTGGCAGACATGGAAATAAGCTGTTTTGACACACCTCACGATAGTGTACACAGCTTGGGCTACAGAATACATACATCTGATGACCGCTTAGTAGGCTTTACAGGCGACCTCGGTTATATAAGTGACGATGTGCAAAAGGGTATTTCGGGCTGCGACCTAATTTTAATGGAGTCCAATTATGAGCACAATATGCTTATGAACGGAGCATACCCATATCATCTTAAAAAGCGCATTTGCGGGCAAAACGGGCATCTTTCCAACGAGGATTGCTCCTCCTTTTTGCCTCAGCTTGTCCGTTGCGGCACAACCCGCTTTGTCTTAGCACATCTAAGTAAAGAAAACAATTCGCCGGAGCTGGCTTACGGTGCGGCTATTGCGGGCTTAAACGAACAAAAAATGACAGAAAGCCAAGACTTTACGCTTACGGTGGCAAGCCGCAGCACGGCAGGAGAACTGCTTGTACTGTAAAACACAAAAAACTTATGATTAAATATCAAAAATAACAGAAAAACATATTGCTATTGTGCCTTAAAACAGGTATAATAAATAAGCGCTGTAAAAATACAGCGCACTAAAACATAATAAACGGAGAGCTGGCTGAGTGGTCTAAGGCGCACGATTGGAAATCGTGTGTGCGTTTATAGCGCACCTAGGGTTCAAATCCCTAGCTCTCCGCCACATGAGAAAAGCCCCATACACAGCTATTTTTGGCTATGTATGGGGCTTTTTATATGTTTTGATATGTAGCTGCTTGGTGCGTTATAATGCGTGTTAATGATACCCGCCTCTACCCGAAGCCAAAAAAGGAATTACAGAATAATATCGGCGGGATTTTACCCGCGAGCCGCATAAAGTGCCACAGGCACTTTATTTGTCGTTCGGCTTTTGGGCTTTGCCCTCTGCCGAACTCCGGCTCTGTTCAAATCCTCTACCCGAAGCCAAAAAAGGAATTACAG
>JAVWJP010000004.1:52812-131267 GCA_036638975.1 Hydrogenoanaerobacterium sp. | reverse complement strand
ATCTTTTGCAGGTAGGGTGTAAAGTCTTTCATGTATTGGCTTTTTATGAGTGGTATCTTGAAGAATTGAAAGCAAGGATATTGTAGGGTCTATATTTCTAATGTTAGGCTCGAACGATCCAGCACAAAAATCATTATCCGTCGTCCCGTGGTCATCACAATGAACTTGCATTAGGTATTTATCGCTTACCTGAGCCGCCAATTCATATAGTGCAATCCATTGATATTTTTTCCCAATCCGTTCATGTTTTGTCACAAACCTTCCACTTCCACATTTTCTGTCATATCGCCCATGCTTCTCGACATCATATCCCATATCAAATATTTTCTTGATTGCTATGTTTTTTAGATCGTTGCTGTTTAATTCTTTCCAATTGCGAAAATACCGCTGGAAAACATACCGCCCAAAATCTCCGTAGCCACCCGGAGAACCGTCACGAGAGTATTCTACTTGCATAGAGCTTAAAATTGCATTTTGACTCCAAAAATAGTCCTTAAATCCTTCGCTTTTATAGTCGTATTCAAGCTTTTTAATATATTCGTCAGTAGGAACATCAGGGAAAGTCGTGTTATATGGTGGCTGTATTTTGGATAAATCAAAATTAAATTCTAAAAGGCGGTATTGAACAAAGTCTATTATGCTCTTTGCATAATCACGTAGCAAAATATTGGGATACACTATTTCCTGTTGAAATATATTTTCATAAACAAATCCCGCTAGATCCTTCATCCTATTTTCGTTTGTTTCCGATACCACACACCCAAACGCTACCGCATATAGACGTTCCGCAACATATGGATCGTCTACAGTGGAGAAGCGTTCAATCAACTGTATAAGCACCTCAATGTGTCCTTTAAGCAAAGAAACTAAAGCTTTTGTAGATTTATCCCTCAAATGCCTATTTGACGAAATTAGAAACATGCAGAGCATTTGCGCTGCAAGACGAATGGTTTCTTTTGAAACATTAGCTTCGTTAGGAGTCAATGCCCAATCAATTAGTTTGTTAATAGAAGACCCTTCTATATCAAAAATTTCGTCAAATATTGGGATGAAGTATGCATCTCTATCTGGCATAGGAAACCGAAGCATGTATTCTACAGTTTTATCTGCATTAAGTCGGGATTCTTCTTTTGTTGATAGTAGAATCAGTGTTGCAAAAAAGTGAATTAATGAATGGCCTTTTTGCAAAATGTTTTGATTAATGTACTCTAATGAATTTTGTGTTATCGTTTGCGAGGTTCTCCACTTCAGACTTTCTATGAACGCATATCGTGTATTCCCATTTGATTTCTCAAAAATATCAAAAATTTCATACTCAGTCTTTTGGGCAAGTACAATGGCAAGGCACTCCAGAATATCTTTATTCCATATAAGAGATTCATTTGCTCCTCTAAAAGCCTCAATACCCACCTCTTGCATTTCCTGTACAAGCATTTCAGCGAACAAATAATCTTCAAGCTTTTCATATGTCACATATAAATATTCAGAGTTGTCAAAGCTAATATTCTGCGTCAAAACGCCCTCAGCGAGCAATTGCTCTAAAAGATCAGTTTTGCACTGATATTTACTTTGTATTTCAAGAATCATTTCTAAAGTTCTATCTTGTGGAATGTAATTATTGCCCAAGTTGTTTTTAAATTTAAACCGCACCATTTCATCAATTACTTTTCTGACAACATCGTAGCGCTGGTTGTACCCACATGCGGCAGCTACTCTGCGATTAACAGTTGTAATATAGCTGTTATAAACCTCAGAAATTTGTAATTGATTTATATTAACTGTGCGATCACGTTGCCCTTCACAGAACAGCCTTAGGAAAAGCGGATTGCTAAACTCATGGTTGGCAAAAGGCACACTTGAATACACTACTTTATAGAAATCGAAATATTTTTTAATCGCTCTATACTCAATAGTGTTAAATCCAACGTGGGTTAACTGTACTAATTCCTCCATTAAGTAACTGTTATCCGAAAAAAGAGATGCAGTATACTCAGACCTAATTGTCATCACAAGCCCAATCCAAGAAAATCTTTTTAATTTTTCCACTATACCGCAAAGATGATTTTTCCAAATCGTTTTGCCATTTCCCTCGTTTAAGGCATCTATAAAAATAATAATTCTAGAACTTTCATTCTCGGCCATACTATTCAAGTGCTCTAGAAAACAATCCATATCACAATCTATTGATAAAATATCCAGCATTTCTTGAAGAGGATGTTTATGGCCAGAAAAATGTTGGCCTAAGAGCAGTAAGGACTTGTTATTGTTTGCTGTTCTGCTTTGAATAGCATCTGCCAGCAAATGTGATTTTCCAATACCACCCTTCCCATCAATCAGAATATACGGCTTATTAACAGCTTTTATTTCGGCAGAATCTAAATAAGAAATATATTCTTCAAGCAAACCATAACTATCTTGGATTAGATAAATACTGTGTTGAAGGTTTTGGCCTTTTGTTTCTCTATCTGTCAAGTCTAGCAGCGAATACAGCTTGGAAAGTTCTTTGCTTAAGGATTCTAATACTTTGTTTAATAAGGGCAACAATTTATCTGTATTGAGAGATTTCGGTTGGCTAGACAAAAATTCCGTAATGAGTAATGATATGCAATCTATGTCACTACTTACTTCCTGCATTCTTAATGCGCGAAGTTTTATTAACAAATTATCACTAATGGTTCTAAATCGGTTTAAAAAATCCTCATTTATAGCTAGACCGTCAAAAACCTTGCTTATTTCAAGAGGCACATTTAACTCAGGCATATACCGATTACCCAGATTTTTGATTTGTTCACGATTTTGGTTTATAAACCACTCATCGGAAATATTCAATCCTTTTTGCTGATGAATCACTTGATGGATGATTAAAAGCTCATCTTTTATTTCGAGTAGTTCCGCTTGAAGGATTATATCTGTTTCGGCATTGCTTTGCATTATTTTGCTAATAGTATGAATGTCAAAACTCTGTTGCATAAGCACATAGAAAATAGCTCTATCATGCGGCTGGATTCCACTGTTAACAAATGCCTTGCATTTATTTAAAATGCTTTGAAAAAATTCATTAATAATATATTTATCAGCGACGGATATTTTGTGCGATTCTGACTCTAACGCCTTGCATAATTGCTGTTTTTGAGCAGAGATATAGTCTGCTTCGTTCTGATTTTCCATGTGGATATTAACTACATATTCAAAAACATTGAGAAGGACACGATGATTAACTATATAACTATAAAATATTCCTTGAGTTACAATTGTCCCATCGTGGCTCTTTTCAAAGTCAATAGCCCATTGAATTAAATCATCTTGAAAGGCCTGCACAGCCTTTTTGTCTTTCCAAACAGCTACTCCGTCATATAAAAAGCTTGAAAAAACGTTTGTTATAATGCCAACTAATGTTTCCATGTGTACACTCCTTGCTTTCGATATTAAAACATTTTAATACTTATTGCTTCCAATAAATTTGTCTTATACTCTGGATTCAACCACATCATAAATTCTGTAACCAATAGCGAGTGTGCTTGCAGTCGCAAGTCAAATATCATTAGGATGGCTTCGGCTTTATTCGGAATAATAACCAGTGTTGGCTCTGCAGTAAGCGACCACACGGAATGAGGTTATCTATGATCGGAATATTTGATAGATTGGCGGGTATAGGTGTAATTGATCTATCCTTCATGTCTTTTTATCGCCTTATTATCTAGCTAATCATACCATATTTATCCTATAAAATGATAGATATTCTGTTAATATGACACTCTCATTTGTTTATGCTACAATGATACCTTACACAAGCATTTAGGAGGTATCATTCTATGGACAAACGATATACAACAGACCAAAAGCAAAAACTTATCGAATTATATCAAAACGGACAAAGCGTTTCCAATCTGAGTAGTGAATTTGCCGTGCCACCAAGCACCATATACACATGGATTCATAGCCTTGCAGAAGTTAAACGACCATCCGGTGAGACTTGTACGCCAACGCAAATTTATCTGCTTGAAAAGCACATTAAAAAGTTGGAGATGAAATTAGCAATTTGGGAACAGAGTGAATGTGCTATCAATTCACCACTACCGCAGAAACTCGAAGCCATTATGAAGTTGCACGAAAAATACGGTGTTCATGCCGCTTGTGAAACGCTTGGCGTGATGCGTTCAACTTTCTATCATTATCAGCGGCGACGCCCCGAAAAAACACAAATTCAACAAGAGGACGAGATTTTAAAGCCAGCTATTCTTCAGGTTTTTGAAGACTGTAAGGGTCGCATTGGCTCCAAGAAAATCCGTGTAAAACTAAGGGTGCAAGGCTTTACAGTAAGTCCAGAACGCATTGTGCGACTGATGTCTGAAATGAACCTCATCTGCGTAACTGCACCAAACGCACCACGCCCTGTTGATGTTCCATCTCGTCCTTATCGCAATAACAGACTTCGTCAACAGTTTACGCAAACGCAGCCAAATAAGGTTTGGGTGAGCGATATTACGCTTTTAAAGGCTGGTGACTTGTGTTTCTATCTTTGCACCATTATAGACCTTTTTTCGAGGAAAGTCATTGCCTATGAGTTATCAGATGGCTGTGAGGTTGATCTTGTTATTACCACCTTTAGGCTGGCTTATGACAACCGCAAACCGGATGAAGACCTGCTGTTTCACAGCGATCAAGGTGCACAGTATACTGCTTACAAATTCCGCAAACTTTTGCGTAATCACAAGATAAAACAGTCTTTTTCTAAGCCCGGCTGCCCATACGATAACGCTGTGGCAGAATCATTTTTTAGAACGATTAAAGCTGAGGAAACTTCCAGACATTTTTATAGAACAAAAGAAGAACTGCGCGCATCCATTGAGGAATACATACAGTTCTTTAACAATGATAGACCACACCAACGACTTGGCTACAAAACGCCAAATCAAGTTGAAGCAGCCTATTTTATGGCATAGAAATAGCGGCAGCTATTGGACTTTCTAATAAAAAGTGTCCAATATACTGCCGCCAGTTCATATGGCGGAGATGGAGAGACTCGAACTCTCGCGCCCGTTTCCGGACCTACTCCCTTAGCAGGGGAGCCCCTTCACCAACTTGGGTACATCTCCGTATTGTTTAATTTTGCGTATGCGGTATAGGCTGTTTTACAAATTTTGCGGGTTTTGCAGAGCTTTCTAATCTTATCCTTTTAGCGACATCGTTCTGCATTTGGCGGAGAGGGTGGGATTCGAACCCACGGCTCTTGCGAGTCACTAGTTTTCAAGACTAGCTCCTTAAACCACTCGGACACCTCTCCATTTACACGGCGAGTATTATTGTACCACAGAGAGCTTTGCAAGTCAATATAAAATGGTAAAATAGAAGTATATTATTATTCAATTTAAACTGACCAATGACAGCGGATAACGAAAGACTTTGACTATTGTTCATAGAGGAGAAGCTTTTGCACAACGGTGGATTTGGAAGCACGAACAATGGAGATATGTAAATATAGAAAATTAAGAATTTATTTATATCACAAAAAATAAACCATTTTACTATTCGGGCAGTTAAAAGCGTATTTCGCGCCAAAAACAGTTTTTGAAGAAAAATTTGTGCTATTAATATAATTACAAATTTAATATTCGATGGTACAGGCGAAAAGCAGACTTTCGGGCTACCTATAGGCGGCAATGCGGAGAGAATTAACCTGCACCATCGGCAAAGCACCGTTTGAGGTGCAAGTAAGTAAAAACGGAAAGGACGAAGAAAACATGAGAAAAAAGCTGATAAGCATCTTGCTCACCGTTTGTATGGCACTGACCATACTGCCCACGACTGCATTTGCCGCCGAGCCGCTCTATAAAGTAGTGACAGATCGCGGTGCACCATTCCGCGCCGAGGAGGACGGCAGTATAGTCGGCAATATTCCCAGAGGTACTATTTTAGAGGTGTTAGATTACGATCAGGGCGGCTACGCTAAGGTTAAGTGGAACGGTTACTCTGTGTACGTATGGGCGGATAAGCTCAAGTCGGTGGATGCACCTGACGTTGTGTGCTCCGAGTGGGCTCAGTCGTGGATAAACGGCATGAACGGGGGATATGTTGGTCTGAAATCAGAATTTCCTGATGTGAAGAACGACTACACCAAGCCTATTACGCGGCTTAAAATGGCGGATATGATGATAATGATGATGGTAACACTTTACAGCTCAGAGGTTCGCCTAAGTGACTACGCCGTTGTTCTAAAGGGGGTTGAACAGCCGCTGACGGACACTGACGACCGCTATGCAAACTACCTTGCTCGTTGGGGGGTGGTTCCTAGGGGTAGATTTCGCCCTAACGACATTGCCACCTATGGCGAGGCGGTGGACACCATGATAAAGCTTATGGCATATGACAATAGGTATAACTGCACACCGGAGTATGGCTATAGCTCACCCCGCACCACCGTCACCAAGAAGCTGATTGATAGTTTGGAAATAGGCGGCGATACAAGCGCTAATGCCCCATGCACCGAGGAACAGCTAATGGTGATGTACGGCAAGCTGTCGTGTTGGGCGAAGGACTACAACCTGCGGCAGTACGCCGCCACTGCCAAGGCAAATGACCCGGGAAAGAGCTGGGAGGGGATATTCTGCATTGTCAGCGGCACCTATACCATACAAACCGCGCTGGGCGAAAAAGGCAGCCACCCTTACCTTAACATTAACGCCGACGGACATGGTGAGCTTCGCGGCGGCGCGCCGCAGAGCTTTAAAATCACCTATATTAGGACAGATTGGTCCGGTCGCTGCTATACTATTCAGACAGCGGACGGCAGATATTTGGCTATGGACGGCATGGCAATCAACGGCAGCCCCCTTATTACCCGAAGCGAGCCCTACTATTGGTATATCTCTAACGGGCAAATGGCTTATGTAAGCAGTACCGAAAACAGAGCCCAATGCCTAAACACCTGCGGGCAGCAAAAGGAGGACGGCACTTCCATTATCTCATGGGATTTAACCAGCACCTATAATACAGGAAATCTAAACTACAAATTTATTTTTGAATTTGCGAAATAATAGTAGGGAACGGTCTTGACCGTTCCCTTTCCTATTTATCAATTGTATATATTTGTCAAATAAAAGAGCATAAAAAACTATTTTTCGGTTTTTGTAAACAAATTCTTTTAAAGTTATACATAATATGGTATAATAAAAATATGCCTAATGTTAAATGAAGTATCAAATTACAAATAAATGGTTTTTTGCCATAATATATTACAATTGTGAATAGGAGGTTACTGTAAAATGGCTTCGGTAAAAACAATTTTAGTCGTTGATGACAGTATCGTCAGCAGAGCGGCACTGGTAGAAATATTAAATGATGAATACAGAGTGCTGGAGGCATCTGACGGGCAGGAAGCGCTGCATTTGCTTGAAGAACATAGTGCTGAATTTTCTGCTGTTATGCTTGACCTTGTTATGCCCGTCATTGACGGCTACGATATTTTAAAATTGCTTAAAAACGACATACGTTACACTAATTTGCCTGTTGTTGTAATAACCGGCGATGGTAGCAAGGCTAACGAAAAAAAGGCGCTTGCGCTTGGCGCGTGGGACTTTGTTTCAAAGCCGTATGATGCCGAAATTGTAATGTTCAGGCTTAAAAATGCCATTGAACGAAGCCAGCTCTCCGCGCTTAAACAGCTTAAATATTTAGCCGAATACGATGCCCTTACAGGCATTTATAATAAGGCAAAATTTTTTGACGCTACACGCAAAATGCTTGATTTAAACCCTAATGAGCGCTTTGCTTTTCTCCGCTTTGATGTGGACAGGTTCCAGCTTATCAATTCTTTTTTTGGTACGGCGGAGGGTGATAAGCTGCTTATTTATATTTCTGAACACATGGCGGAGGACGCCCTAAAATGTACAAAATCGTCTTATGGACGCATAGAATCTGATATTGTTGGGCTTTGTATTCCATATGATGAGGACAAAGTTATAGGCATGGTCAGGCAGTCTAAAAAAACACTTGCAAAATTTAATTTAAATTATGATATCGTGCCGTCTATCGGGATTTATATAATAGATGACCCTTCAATTTCTGTTGAAGAAATGTATAACCGCGCTACCCTTGCCGCAAAAACCTGCAAGGGGAATTATGTGGAATTTTATGCCTTTTATAACGAGAGCATGAGCGCGGCTATTGCTGCCGAGCAGGAGATTACAAATGAGATGAACTTTGCACTGGAAAACGAGCAGTTTGAAGTTTATTTGCAGCCGCAATATAATATTCATACAAATTTACCCTGCGGTGCAGAGGCGCTTGTGAGGTGGATACACCCTAAAAAAGGGATTATTTCGCCGGGAGAGTTTATACCTGTGTTTGAACGCAACGGTTTTATAACAAAGCTTGACCATTATGTGTGGGAGCAGGCCTGCAAGTGCCTTCATAACTGGAAGATACAGGGTATAAAGCCGTACCCAATTTCCATTAACATTTCGCGAGTTAATGTTTACAACCCAAACTTGGTAGAATCCCTGCTGCTGCTTGTAAATATATATCAAATTGAACCGCAGCTGCTTCATTTGGAGCTTACAGAAAGCGCCTACACCGACAACCCCGCTGCAATGAAAAAGGTGATGACCCAACTGCAAAAATATGGCTTTACTATAATGATGGACGACTTTGGCAGCGGGTATTCCTCGCTGGCGCTTCTTAAAGATATCGTCATTGACATTTTAAAGATTGATATGCTGTTTTTGTCTAAAACGGATATTCCGGGCAGAGGTGAGAACATCATAGCATCTGTCATACGCATGGCAAAATGGCTTAATATTCCTGTAATTGCCGAGGGCGCCGAAACTGCCGAGCAGGTAGATTTTTTAAGAAGCGTGGGCTGCGACTATGTGCAGGGGTATTATTTTGCAAGACCTATGCCTATTCCGGACTACGAGAAGCTCTGTAAAAACTTATACTCAGGCGGAAAAATGCTTACAGACAAAAAACGCGATAACTACCATTATGATGACCTGTTTGCATTTAATGCAGAGATTAAATCACTTTTCGGTAATGCGCTGCAAGCCGCTGCTATCTACGAGTTTTCGGACAACAGGGTTGAGATAATTCGTGTAAACGAGGCTTACTATGCCTTACTGGGGCATAGCGATATGCTGGCAAATGCACCCGAGGTTATGAGCCTTGTCGGCGAAGAATACCGAAACCTGCTGCTTAGTGCCTTTTATAACTGTGCAATTACAAAAAGCACTGCCGAATGTGAATATGTTCGCAGCAGGGTCGGCGCAGAGTCTATATGGCTTCACACAAAGCTTAGCTACGCCTCTACAGCGGGCAACAAGCATATCATCATAGGCGAGCTTACGGACATTACGCTGCATAAAGAGGTTGACAATGAGCTACAGCGCTACAGAGAAGCGTGGCTTGAGGGCAGCCACAATACACGTACTGTGTTAATTGTTGATGATTCCGAAATTAACCGCAGTATTCTTAAAAAAATTCTTCAAAACAAATTCTTGTTCTTAGAGGCGGAAAACGGCGCGGAGGCCATTAAAATTTTGCAAGAAAACGAAGAACACGTAGACTTAATTTTGCTTGATATCAATATGCCTGTTATGGACGGCAAAGAGTTTTTAAGGTATAAAAAGAAGTTTACAGAGCTTGATTCTATCCCTGTTATTATGGTTACGGGCGATGACAGCACAGAGCTGCAAAGCAGTACCTTTTCTTTGGGTGCGAACGATTATATTGTCAAGCCGTTTATTCCGACAGTGGTTACGCGCCGCGTAAGCAATGTGCTGGAGGCTAACCACCGCTTTAAAGAGATGGTACGAGAATACAACGAAATGTCGGCACAGATTAAAACCGATATAATGACGGGGCTTGTAAACCGTGTAAGCGCACAAAAGATTATTTTGCAGCGCTTAGAGCATACCGGCGAAACCTGCGCAATGATAATATTTGATATTGATAACTTTAAAAAAATTAACGATACCTACGGGCACAACTATGGCGACAAGGTTATTTGTGCAGTTGCCGACAAGCTTAGGCAGCACTTTAATAACCGCGATGTAATTGTGCGCATGGGAGGCGATGAATTTGCCGTATTCATCAGCAATATCAAGAATATCGGAGATGTAGAAAAAAAGGCACATCAGCTTTGTAAGAGCCTGCGCGATATAAATATTGACGGAAATAATGCGGATATCAGCTGTTCTATCGGTATTTCCGTTTCGGACAAGCATACACATTCGTTCGATCTGCTTTACAACAATGCGGGTAAAGCCTTATATAACTCAAGGTGCCGCGGGAGAAACATTGTTTCTGTCTACGGAGAAGAATCGGTCGCCACCTCAATTACAAAATGGATGAATGATGCAGAGAGCGTTTTAGACGTTGTTAAGGATATCATTTACGTTTGCGAAAAAGACACATATGAGTTTATATATGCAAACAACAGCCTTTGCGAGTTTATGGGTGTGGACAGATATGAGTGCAGGGGGAAGAAATGCTACGAGGTTTTGATGCACAGAACCAAGCCCTGCGAATTTTGCTCTATGAGTAAAATGGAAGAGGGCAAAATGTATACGCGCTTGTTCCGTATGCCAAATGAATCACAAGTTTTTTTGATGCACGGAAGAAATATCAAACGAAACGGAATAACCATACATTTAGAGGTTGCTGTAGATGTTACCGATATTGAGAGCAAAAGCTTGATATGGAGTGAGGTTAAAGGCTACAATGACAAATCGGGCGCGGAAGATGATGTTATAGTGCCTAACTATTAAAAATTTTCTCCAGCATAAAGGGCGGTGTCCTGTAGGTGCTCCTCTATACGCAGCAGACGGTTGTATTTTGCAACTCTGTCACTGCGGCAGGGGGCACCTGTTTTTATTTGCCCCGCGCACACTGCCACTGCAAGGTCGGCTATAAAGCTGTCCTCGGTTTCACCCGAGCGGTGCGAAACTATTGTACTGTAGCCGGCATTTTTGGCTGCTTCTATAGCAGCCAGTGTTTCGCTGAGAGTTCCTATTTGGTTAAGCTTTATTAAAACAGAATTTGCCGCCGAAAGCTCTATACCCTGCTTTATGCGGCTTGTGCTTGTCACAAAAAGGTCGTCGCCAACAAGCTGTATGCCCCTGCCAAGGCGCTCGGTAAGCTTAACCCAGCCCTCCCAGTCGTCCTCCCCCACGCCGTCCTCTATAGAAATGACGGGGTATTCTTCGCAAATGTTTTCCCAATGCGAAATAAGCGCTTCGGTGCTCATAACTGTGTTTGCCTTTGGCAGGGTGTAAACTCCTTCGTGCTGCCACTCGCCCGCTGCCGCATCTAGGGCTATTTTTATTTGACTTTTAGTATTATACCCTGCTTCTTCTACTGCTTGTACTATAAAATCTAAAGCTTCGCTGTCACCGGCAAGGTTTGGCGCAAAGCCGCCCTCGTCACCTACAGAGATATTATGCCCTTTTGCTTTAAGAATTTTGCCGAGTGTGTGGTAAATCTCGCTGCACCAGCGCAGACCCTCTGTAAAGCTTGCCGCCCCGACAGGCATTATCATAAACTCCTGCACATCTATGTTATTTGAGGCGTGTGCTCCGCCGTTTAAAATGTTCATCATAGGCACAGGCAGTGTGCGCGCGCCCGCACCGCCAAGGTAACGGTAAAGCGGAAGGTTCATAGCATTTGCGCTTGCCTTTGCAACGGCAAGCGAAACTGCAAGAATGGCATTTGCACCAAGCCTTTCTTTGTTTTCTGTACCGTCAAGCTTTAAAAGGGTGTTGTCTACAAGTGCTTGAGAAGCACCGTCCAGTCCGCATACAGCTTTGGATATTTTGCCGTTTATATTGTTTACCGCACGTAAAACGCCTTTGCCGCCGTAGCGTTTTTTGTCGCCGTCGCGCAGCTCTAATGCCTCGTGAATACCTGTGGAAGCACCTGAGGGTACGCTTGCAACACCTCTTGCGCCGCCGGAAAGCCGCACCTGTGCCTCTACCGTGGGGTTTCCGCGCGAATCCAGTATTTCGCGTCCATGCACTGCACTTATACAAAAGGGGTAGTTCATAGTAATGCTCCATTCATTTTTAAAATTAATATTGTCAAAAAGTAATTTTTATAGGGCTTAATCTGCGCTATCCTATATTGTTTTAAAAAAATTCTAAAATATACCGTTTGTCCGGCATGATTATTTCTTATTATATGCACATACTAAATGTGAAATAAGCGTGAAATTTTATTATTTTGTAACTTATTTCGTAAAAAAAGTGCTACACTGTATTAATAGTATGTAGTGCACTTGGAGGTATAAAAGAAGTGAAGATTTTAAAAACTGTTATGTTATTTTCTGCATTGTCAGCCGCACTTACGCTTGCGGGCTGTACGGCGTGTGACAGTATGAGTTCATCATCTGTTCCACCGGAAGCCTCGTCCTCTATCTCGTCGTCAGAGCCGGACACGACAAGCGGAGAAGAAAGCGTTATTCCGTCGCTGCCTGAGGACGGCTCGTCTATGCCGCCTGCGGGCGAGGCAGAGCCGCCGGCAAATACAAGCTCATCAATGATACCCGCTATGAGCGCCGATTTCGCTGAAATCGGCGCCCTTGACGGGAAACAGGTGGTTTGGGGGCCGGGCAGACACAAGGACGCAAACAATCACCCGACAGATATAGACACTTTTCAAGAAAAATTCGGTAAATACAACTGCTGGTTTGTGGGCAAAGAAAAGGGTAATATATACTTAACCTTTGACGAGGGCTACGAAAACGGCTATACGGCAAAAATATTGGACGTGCTTAAAGACAAAAAAGTACCCGCCATATTTTTTGTTACCAAGCATTATGTAAAAACCAACCCCGAGCTTATACAGCGCATGATAGACGAGGGACATATTGTGGGGAACCACAGCGACAAGCACCCAAATTACACAACTATCCCGCTGGACGCGGCACAGGCAGATGCTATGAGCCTGCATAATTATGTTAAAGAAAACTTTAATTATAATATGAGTGTTTTTCGTTACCCCGAGGGTGCTTTTAGCGAGCAGACGGTGGCGCTTATGAATAAGATGGGCTACAAGCAGCTTTTTTGGAGCTTCGCATATAATGACTGGGACCAAAACAAGCAGCCCACTACCGAGGAAGCGTATAATAAAATAGTATCTGCGGCGCATGACGGCGCTATTTACCTTCTTCATGCCATTTCTAAGGCAAACACCGAGGCATTGCCGAGAGCGGTGGATATGTTGAGGGAAAAGGGCTTTGAATTTAAGCTGTTTGACGAAACTATGTAAAAAATGTTATAATATTTGTGTTCGCAAAAAACACACCGTTAGCAACGCGGGAGGGCAAACATGACATTTGACATTTTTAACATTATATCGCTTGTTGGCGGTTTGGCACTGTTTTTATACGGCATGACAATACTTGGCGGAGGTCTTGAAAAGCTGTCGGGCGGGCGCATGGAGCAGGTGCTTGAAAAGGCGACAAGCAACGTTTTAAAAAGCGTGATGCTGGGTACTGTCATAACGGCGGCGGTACAAAGCTCATCGGCAACAACGGTTATAGTGGTGGGGCTTGTAAACGCCGGCATTATAAAGCTGCATGGTGCAGTGGGTATTATAATGGGCGCAAACATAGGTACTACTATAACAGCACATATCTTACGCCTTTCAGACATTGGAAGCGACAACTTTTTTTTACGGATAATGAAGCCGTCGTCGCTTGCGCCGTTGGTGGCAGCTGTGGGTATAGTTGTTTTATTTACCGCAAAAAGGTCTAAGCAAAAAAACATAGGTCAAATACTTTTGGGCTTTGGCATTTTGTTTACAGGTATGCTTAAAATGGAAGAATCGGTTATGGTGCTGCGCGACTTGCCGCAGTTTGCCAAGATGTTCGCTACGCTTTCAAACCCGGTTTTAGGCGTAATAGTGGGCGCGGCGGTTACCTGCATAATACAGTCGTCGTCTGCCTCTGTTGGCATACTTCAAGCGCTTTCGTCAACGGGGCTTATTACATTTTCTGCCGCATTCCCCATTATAATGGGGCAAAATATAGGTACCTGCATTACGCCTATTCTTGCAAGTATAGGCGCAAACAAAAACGCAAAGCGCGCGGCGGCTGTGCACTTTTACTTAAACGTCATAGGGACTGTCATCTTTTTAATAGGCATTTATACATTTCAGTACACCATAGGCTTTTCGTTTTGGAACAATCCAATAGGGCGCGGCGGAATAGCTAATTTTCATACTGTTTTTAACGTTGTCGTTACACTTTTATTTATGCCCTTTACAAAGCTCTTAGAAAAAATAGCCTGCCTTACCGTGCCGGACAGCAAGGACGAGGTACAGACAGAGGAAGCAAGTGTTTTGGACGAGCGCTTTATGGTTTCGCCCGGGCTTGCTATAACACAGGCGCGAAACACCGTTGTACGCATGGCATCGCTTGCCGCTGCAAACTTTAACGAGGTTTCGGTTTTATTCCACAAGTACGACAAACGCGCCGCAGAACGCATACGCGAAAACGAGAACGCCATAGATAAAATGGAGGATTCACTTGCGCCGTACCTGCTAAAGCTTGCCGAATGCGAGCTTACAGAGCCGGAAAATCGTCAGATATCAGAGCTTTTACAGCTTGAGAGCGAGTTTGAGCGAATAGGCGATTACTCTATGAATGTTCTTGAATGCGCACAAACGGTTTACGAAAACGACGTTAGGTTCTCTGAGGGCGCATTGACCGAGCTTAATGTGGTTACGGCGGCGGTAAGCGAAATAATAGCTATATCGGTAGATGCAACAGCCTCGCGCAATCTTAGCAATTTGACAGATATAGAGCCTTTGGAGGAGAATATAGACTTAATGGAGGAAACCCTAAAGCTGCGGCATATAGACAGGTTAAAGCAGGGGCTTTGCTCTGTAGATGCGGCATTTCCGTTTGTAGAAACGCTGGCAAATTTAGAGCGCATTGCCGACCACTGCTCTAACGTAGGGGTTTATCTTTTGGGGCACGAGGGCGAAAGCCACGGGCTTGACAGACACGAATATATACGCAAAATACACAAGGGCGAAACCGAGCAATATAACGAAAAATATGCTTATTACGAGCAAAAATACTACAGCAAAATAAAAGCGTAGGTTTAATTACTGCGGGTTTAGTCGTATATTTTACGAAAGGGGAAAAACAATGGGTGGTATGGGAATGATGGCGGGAGGCGCGGGAGGTGCAGAAGCGGGAGCAGCATTGGGCATGGCGGGCGCCGCGGGTGTTATTACCGTGCTTAAATATGTTTTGATAACACTTGGCGGGGGTGTTTTGGTGGGCTTGTTTTTTGGGTTGGTGGTTGCCGGTATTAAATACCCAAACCCAAACAAAAAGCCGTTGTTTACGCCGCTTCAAAAAATTATTATTATGGCAATTGCCGTTGCGGGAATATCCATGATTATATATGCTTTTACAAAAAAGCCGGGTGAAAGTACTGCGGTAAATGCAGAGCTGCCCGACGGAATGGGTACTACAGCAAGCCTTTTTCTTGACGAAAACGGTATGCCCATGCAGCTTCCAAGCGGTGCAGAGAGCACCGGCGATGCAAGCGGCGATGCTAATGCGGCAAGCAGCACAGAAGCCTCCGGCGACAGCAGCGAAAGCTCGTCGTCAGAAAGCTCGTCGCAAAGCAGTGCTAAAAGCAGCACCGCTACGGCGTCGGCACAGCCGAAGGCCTCGCATAAACACGCTGCGGGTGCTTACTCCGGAAAGGCAATTAAAGTCGGGTAAAACAAAACGGCTCTACCATAAAAAAACATGGCGCAGGGTGCGCATAAAACAATAAAATGGAGGCTACTATTTTGACAAAAAAAATAATTGCGTTGCTGCTTACGGCGGTAATAAGTGTGACTGCGTTTACAGCTTGCTCGTCAGGCAAGAAAAGCTATTTGACCGACGAAAACGGAAACCCTGTTAAGGTTGACACCATAGTGACTATTGACGGCGAAAATGTGTCGCTGGAGGAGCTGCGCTATTACATTCTAAATTCAAAGGATTATTATGAGCAGAGCTTTTTGCAGGCGGGGCAAGACCCGGCAGCTTTTTGGACCGAAAACCCCGACATGATGGACATGATTAAGGAGCAATCTTTGCAGACAATGGTGTTTGCCCGCGCCATAAAAAAATACGCAGGTCAGCATGATATCAAGCTGACAGCGGAAGAAAAACGCACGGTTACAAACGAAATAGATAATGGCATCAAAGAAAACGGCAGCCCCTCAAAATATGATGCGGTACTGGAAAAGCAGTTTATGACACGCGGGCTTTACAAAGCACTGCGTGAGGACCAGCTTTTGCAGCAGAAGCTGCAAAAAGTTATGCTTGCCCCCGGTAGCGCAATAGCGCCGACTGCGGAGGAAGTAAAAGACTACTTAATTAAGAATTATTTAAGAGCAAAGCATATTTTAATATCGACGCAGGGCATAACGGACGAAGCGGAGCTGGCGGCAAAAACCGAGCTTGCCGAAAAAGCTCTTGCACGCGCAAAAGCCGGCGAAGATTTTGACGCGCTTATAGCTGAATATGGCGAAGACCCAGGTGCAAGCTCTAACCCCGACGGGTATATCTTCCCCGAAGGACAAATGGTGACGGAGTTTTACGAGGGCACAAAAGCCCTTAAAGTCGGTGAAATAAGCGGAATTATTAAAAGTGATTTCGGTATCCATATTATAAACCGTCTGCCGCTGGACGATGCTTACTTTGAAGCTAACAAGGCAACCCTTGAAAATATGGTTTGCACCGAGCTTGCAGGGCCTAAGCTTGACGAAGAACTAAAGGCGCTTATGGACAGCCTAAAGGTTGTAAAAAGCCCCGAGTATGACAAAATAAACAGTACCAATTTAAAATAAAACTCCCTAGGAGGCTTTATATGGACGACGTAAATATTCGCAGGCATACGCGCAATTTTTGCATTATAGCGCATATAGACCATGGCAAATCTACCTTGGCGGACAGGCTTTTAGAACGAACAAGCGCTGTTGCTCTGCGCGACATGGAAGCACAGCTTTTGGACAACATGGACATAGAGCGCGAGCGCGGGATAACCATAAAGGCGCGCGCGGTTTCGGTTAAATACACTGCACTTGACGGTGAAGATTACATTTTAAACTTAATAGACACACCCGGACACGTCGACTTTAACTACGAGGTGTCGCGTTCGCTTGCCGCGTGTGAGGGTGCGGTGCTTGTCGTTGATGCCTCGCAGGGCATAGAGGCGCAGACCCTTGCAAACACCTACCTTGCATTAGAGCACGACCTTGAGGTGTTGCCTGTTGTAAATAAAATAGATTTACCGTCGGCAGACCCTGAGCGCGTATGCCATGAGATAGAAAATGTTATAGGTATACCGGCAATGGACGCACCCAGAATTTCGGCGAAGCAGGGCATAGGCATAGACGAGGTGTTAGAGCTTATAGTTTCGGGCATACCCGCGCCAAAGGGAGATGCAAATGCGCCGCTTAAAGCGCTTGTTTTTGACAGCATTTATGACAGCTACAAGGGCGTAATAGTGTATATACGTGTGTTTGACGGTAAAATAGAAAACGGCATGACTGTGCGCATGATGCAGACAGGCGCAGAATTTACTGTTATAGATGTGGGCACTATGGGTGCTGTTAGGCTTAACCCCACGGGCTTGCTGATGGCGGGGCAGGTTGGTTATTTTACGGCGTCCATTAAAAATGTTAAGGACACCGCGGTAGGCGACACCGTCACCGATGTTGAAAACCCCTGTGCTGCCGCTATGCCAGGCTACCGCAAGGTAAACCCCATGGTTTTTTCCGGTATATATCCAACCGATTCTGCCCGCTACCCCGATTTGCGCGATGCTCTGGAGAAGCTTCAGCTCAACGATGCTTCATTAAGCTTTGAGCCGGAAACCTCTGTAGCACTGGGCTTTGGCTTTAGATGCGGTTTTTTGGGGCTGCTTCATATGGAGATTATACAAGAGCGCATAGAACGCGAGTTTAACCTAGATATTATAACAACGGCACCAAGCGTTATTTATCATCTTACAATGACAAACGGCGAAACTTTAATTATAGATAACCCCACAAATTACCCCGACCCCGGGCAGATAGCGGCGGCGGAGGAGCCATTTGTGCGGGCAAGTATATTTACGCCAAGCCAATATATAGGCAATATTATGGACTTGTGCCAAGGCAGGCGCGGCGAGTACCGCGACACAAAATATTTGGACGAGGACAGAGTTGAGCTGCACTACGATTTGCCGCTTAACGAGATAATTTACGACTTCTTTGATGCGCTTAAAAGCCGCACAAAGGGTTATGCATCGTTTGACTACGAGCTTACAGGCTACAGAGCCTCACGCCTTGTAAAGCTTGATATACTTTTAAACGGAGAGATTGTAGACGCGCTTTCGTTTGTGGTTTTTGCCGACAGTGCCTATGCGCGTGGGCGCAAGCTTACCGAAAAGCTCAAAGAAAATATCCCGCGTCAAATGTTTGAGGTGCCAATACAGGCGGCTATAGGCGGCAAGGTTATAGCGCGCGAAACTGTAAAGGCTATGCGCAAGGACGTTTTGGCAAAGTGCTACGGCGGCGACATTACCCGCAAGAAAAAGCTGCTTGAAAAACAAAAAGAGGGCAAAAAGAAGATGCGGCAGCTTGGCACGGTGGAGGTTCCGCAGGAGGCATTCATGGCGGTTTTAAAGTTAGATGAATAGATTTATGCTGGGGGATTAGTAATTTGGAAGCTTTTAAAAAAGTGATGAAGGAATGGATAATTCCGTTTGCACTTGAGATTTTGGCGGTACTTTTGATTATAAAGTTTGTGGTGTTTTTGGCTGTTGTCCCCACAGGCTCTATGTTGCCGACTGTTTCTGAGGGAAGCTGGCATATCACTACGCGAATGCATAACCCCGAAAAAAACCTTAAACGAGGCGACATTGTGGTGTTTCGCAGCGATGAGCTGGACGAAAATATGCTAAAACGCTGCATAGGCTTGCCGGGCGAAAAAGTAGAGATTAAAGACGACGGAAGCGTGTACATAAACGGCGTGCTTTTAGACGAGCCATATGTGGTATATAAAAGCGAAGATACCGCAAGCTTTGACGTGCCCGCGGGCTGTTACCTCTTTTTTGGCGATAACCGCAGTGACTCACTTGATGCACGCTACTGGAAAAACCCATATATAGAGGCGAAAAAAATTATGGGAAAAGCGCGTTTTACAGTGTGGCCGCTTAAAGACTTTGGCGTATTAAAATGACAGATATAAATTTTGCCCCTATGGGGCTTTATATCCATGTTCCGTTTTGTGTCTGTAAGTGCCCGTATTGCGATTTTTACTCGCTGGCGGCGCAAAATGACAATAAAATGGACGAATATACAGCTGCTGTTATGGCGGCTCTTTTTCGTGCTTCCGGTAAATTTAAGCGAAGTGCAGACACTGTATATTTTGGCGGCGGTACGCCTGTTTTGCTTGGTGAAAGGCGTATAAGTAAAATTATACAGGGCGCGAGCGCTTGCTTTGACATATGCGAGGATGCCGAAATTACCATAGAAATGAACCCTACGGGTGACAAAGCCGTGCAAGAAAAGCTTTTGCAGGGCTTTTTTGCGGCTGGTGTAAACCGGCTTTCGGTAGGGCTGCAAAGTGCCAATGCGGACGAGCTTTTACTTTTAGGCAGGCAGCACACGGCAGAGCAGGCGGCGCAGACGGTAAAGGCGGCGCAAAGCGCAGGCTTTGACAACATCAGCTTAGACTTAATGCTGGGGCTTCCACAGCAAACGGTGCAGAGCGTAAAGAACTCTGTAGATTTTTGTGCAGAGCTGGGTGTAAAGCATATTTCGGCATATATTTTAAAGATAGAGGAGGGCACTGCCTTTGAAAAAAACAACACAGCGGCGCTTTGCCCCTCTGACGACGAGCAGGCAGAGCTTTATCTTTGTGCGGTAAAGCGTTTGGCAGAGCATGGCTTTTTGCAATATGAAATATCTAATTTTGCAAAATCGGGCTTTAAAAGCCGCCATAATTTAAAGTATTGGACAGGCGAAGAATATTTGGGTATTGGCCCCTCTGCGCACAGCATGATGAACGGAGAGCGGTTTTACTACAAACGAAGCCTTAACGGGTTTATTGCCGACAGCGCCGCTGTCTTGCGCGAGGACGATGACAAAGCACTGCTTTTAGAGCAGCTTTGCGGCGGTGCGGGTGCGGGCGCAGAGGAATACATTATGCTGCGGCTTCGCCTTGCACAGGGGCTTTTACTGCCGGAGCTGCACAGGCTTTACCCGCAGGTGCAGCTTTTGGAGCTTATAAAAAAGGCAGAGCCTATGGAACGCGCGGGGCTTTGCAATATAACAAAAAAAGCCGTCTGCCTTACAGCAAAGGGCTTTTTGGTTTCAAACTCTGTCATTGCACGCCTGTCAAGTTAAGAGAATATAAAAATAATGTATTATGAAGTTTAAGTAATTTCATTTGTTTTTTTTATTTCATTCTCCTCATTTATGTAATAGTCCTCTGCTTGCTGTTGAATTGTTTGCAATTCACCTATAATATCTGTAATGTTGTTAAACAGAAGCGTATAAAGCTTTTGATAATCCGGCATCTTATTCACCCCCCATTAATTGAAATAGACCTCAATTAATTAAATTATAATTCTTTACAAGAATTATATCAAGGGGCAAATGCAATATTATTATTCTAACAGAGAATTATAATATTGTAGGTGAAAAAATTGAAACCTCGTATACAGCCACTTGGCAACCGAAATTGCTGTGGTGCAAACATTACACATTTGCGCAATGAAAAAAACATGAAGCAAAAAGAATTGCTTGCCCAAATGCAAACCCTTGGTGTTGATATAAACCCTTCAAGTCTTTCAAAGCTGGAAGGACAGACTCGCCCTGCTTTTGAACAAGAACTTATAGCACTTTCAAAAATTTTTAATATTACTATAGATGAACTTGTGAAATTATAAAAAATGCACCCGCAAAGCTTTTAAACTTGCGAGTGCATTTTAATTTGCGCTTATGCCAGGTATTCTTCGAGGCAAATTTTAGCGTCCATTATTTTTTTTGCGTTTTCTTTGCCGACATAACGGTAGTGCCATGGCTCGTAGGTTATGCCTGTCGTTTCTTGTTTGTCCTTTGGAAAGCGCAGTATAAAGCCGTAATCGGCACAGTGGCTGTAAAGCCATGTAAATTCGGGATAGGTTTCAAAAACGTGGTCAAGCTCTTCGTGCCGGCTAAAATAGGTACTTGAAACTATGTCGGCGGCAAGCCCTGTGTTGTGCTCGCTGGTGCCAGGAGGTGCTACCCATTTTGCGGCTTCAATGGCTGCTTTTTCGTCAGAATAGCCCGCCTTTTTAAACTTTGCAATTTGGTTTTGGTACAGCACGCGGCTCCGCTCGGTAGAGCGGTATGCCGAGCATATCTGTAAGGTGTAGCCGTCTTTTTTTGCCGCGGCAAGCATAGACTTTAGGTCCTCTACTATACGTTCGTCAAGCTTGTAGTCGCCTGTTACTGCGGCAAGCTTCACGTCGTAGTCGCCGCCCAGCTTATGTGTCGGGTTTACAAGTACCAGTCGCCAGTCTGTCTTGTCTATGGCGGTGGGCGCTGCTGCGCTGCTTGCTACACTGCTCTGAGAGGTATTTTCAGCCAAAGCTTCACCGCTTTCATCAGCACTTATAACTATTATCTCGTCAATATTGCTTTTGCTGTTTTCGCTGTTTGCAGGGGCAAGTGCAGACATATTTTGCTGCGGACCGGAACCTCCGCTAAACTTTTTAAAGAGGGTAAAGCCCGCAAAAGATGCAGCTGCAAGTGAAGCAAGCAGTAAAAGCACCGGCAAAACCATGCTGTGCTGCTTCTTGCCTCTGCGCCTGTGCGACGGTGTATACCTACCTACCGACGTGCCGTTAAGTGGAACGCTTGTTGCATTGCCGGGGTATTCGCGCGGTATATATGCCAATTTGCCCACATCCTTTTAGTATTAATCTAAATTGCCTGTTTCGTACATTATTGCGGAAAGTGCGCAAAGCGGCGCGGTTTCGCACCTGAGTATTCTTTTACCCAGACTTGCTGTTTTTATACCCGCAGCATTTGCGCGCAAAACCTCTGCCTCATCAAAGCCGCCCTCTGCCCCTATAATTATAGAAACCTCGTTTGGACAGTTTTGCAGCAGGGCTTTTAAGCTGCTGCCGCCCAATTCATAGAATAGCACAGAAAGGGGCGACTTTGCAAGCTCTTTAAGTGCGGCTTCATACTCCAGCGTATGCTGTATATTCGGTATTATTCCGCGTCCACATTGTTTTGATGCTTCTTCGGCAATTTTTTGCCAGCGTGCTTCTTTTTTTATAAGGCTTTTTTCGTCGGGGCGCGACACACAGCGGCGGGTTATTACGGGCGTAATCTCGTAAACGCCAAGTTCCACTGCCTTTTGTATGATGGTTTCCATTTTGTCCGCCTTTGGCAAAGCTTGAAAAAGCTTTACGCGTACGCTTGGCTCGGAGGCTGTTTGTTGTGCGGAATCTGCCGTTAGCAAAACGGTGTCGTTCGTAAATTCTTTTATTTTGCAAAAATATTCTGTGTCTGTAGCTGTGCTGCACACAACAAGCTTATCCCCAATGTTCATGCGCAGTACACGGCGTATATGCGCCGCATCATTTCCGCTTATGGTTATAGTATCTCCAAAAATTGTATCGACAAAAAAACGCGGCATAAGCTAACCTCCGGTAAAAGCAAAAACCACCAATATTATGAATAAAGGCGGTTTAAAGCTTTGTTAATTTGCAAAGCGGCAGGCAAGCGCAACCCAGCCGCCCTGCTCTTTGCGCTGTGTGATGCTAAGACCGATATTTTCAAGCGCTGTTACAACCTCGTCTGCCCGCGTAGCTATAATGCCGGAGGCTATAAACACGCCGTCATGCTCTAAAAAGCGCGGGATTACAGGCGAAAGCCTTATTATTACATCTGCAACAATATTTGCACAAATGACGTTATAGGTGCCGCTTATTTTTTCGGTAAGGTCGCCGCAGACAAAGCTGCAAGCGCTTTCTACACCGTTTAAGGCGGCATTTTCACAGGCAACGCGCACCGCGGTTTGGTCTATGTCTACACCCACAGCCGTTTTTGCACCCAAAAGCAGTGCCGCAACCGAGAGTATTCCGCTTCCGCAGCCCATGTCTAAAAGACGTGTCTGCGAAGTGGTATAGTCCTCTAAAAGCTGCATACAAAGCCTTGTTGTTTCGTGCGTGCCCGTACCAAACGCCATACCGGGGTCAAGCGTTAAAATAATCTCGTCGTCTTTTTTGCGGTATTCTTCCCACGAGGGGCATACCACAAGGCGATGCCCTACCTTTATCGGGTGGTAGTATTTCTTCCAGGCTGTTGCCCAGTCCTCCTCGCGCACGGTGTTTACGCTGATATCAAAGGGAACTGACACCGCGCTTAGACGCTCTGTTAAAAAAGATATTGCTTCCTTTGGGTTTTCGTCAGGTGAAATATAAAGGTGAATTAGGGCGTGTGTGCGGTTTTTTGCCAGCAGCTCCTCGTCGATTAAATCTATATGTGCAATTTTGGGTGCTTCCGTCAGCAAATCGGAATAATCCTCTATATATATGCCATAGGGCACAGCCATTTGCGCTATAGCGGAGGCATCGTCTAAGCTTTGCGTGGGTACGCGCACTGTAACGTCGTTCCAGTCCACCCGTCATTCATCTCCCTTTATAGCTTCCTTCAGCTTATCAAAAAAGCCCTTGCGGTTTTCGTAGTTTTTTTCTGTGCTCAGCTTGTCAAAGTCTTTAAGCGCCTGTTTTTGCTTTAAGCTTAGGTTTTTAGGAACTTCTATTGTAACTTTAACATATTGGTCGCCTCTGCCGCGCCCGTTTACAAAGGGTATGCCCTTGTTGCGCAAGCGGAAGGTGGTACCGGGCTGTGTGCCCTCCGGTACGTCATACTTGACCTTGCCGTCTATAGTAGGTACAGTTACCTCGTCGCCCAAGGCCGACTGCGTAAAGGTAAGGGGTATTTCGCACCATACGTTAAAGCCCTCGCGCTCAAATATTGGGTCTGGACGAATACTTACAGTTACGTTAAGGTCGCCCGCCGGCCCTGCATTTATACCATGGTCACCCTGCCCCTGTGTTGCAAAGGTCTGCCCATTGTCTATACCTGCCGGCACAGTAACTTTTATTTTGCGGGTATGGCGTACACGCCCCATTCCGCGGCAATCGGGGCATGGGTTTTTAATAACCTTGCCTTTTCCGCCGCATTTTGGGCACGGCTTGCTGCTTTGTATAACGCCAAAGGGCGTTCGCTGTTGTACCTTTACCTGCCCTGTGCCTCCGCAATCGGTGCAGGTTTCGGGCGACGAGCCCTTTGCTGCGCCGCCGCCGCCGCAGGTGTCACAGCGCTCTAGCCTTTGTATGCTTATGTCTTTTTGACAGCCCTTTGCGGCCTCTATAAACGTAAGCACAAGCTGTACATTTATGCTGTTGCCGCGTATAGGCCCATTTGGGTTGCGCGTGCGCGAGCTGCCGCCAAAGCCACTTCCCCCGCCGCCAAAAAAGCTGCCGAATATATCTCCCAAGTCAAAATCCATGTCACCAAAGCCGCCAAAGCCCGCACCGCCCGCACCGCCGCCATAGCTGGGGTCTACACCCGCAAAGCCAAACTGGTCGTACTTTTGACGTTTAGAGCTGTCGGAGAGAACCTCGTAAGCTTCGTTAAGCTCTTTGAATTTTGCCTCTGCACTTTTGTCACCCGGGTTTAAATCTGGGTGATATTTTTTTGCAAGACTGCGGTATGACTTTTTAAGCTCATCTTCTGTGCAGCCTTTATTCACACCCAGTACTTCATAATAATCTCTTTTGTCCGGCAAAGTTACCACCCTTTATCTCTCACAAATTATTGTTAATTTTTATTTAAGTCGCGTGCTATGCACATGATAGGTATATTTTACCACAAAGAAGGGGTACGGCGCAAGGGCACGGCATAAAAGCCGCGCCCCCACCACCGCATAAATTTTATTTTTCGTCTGCGTCCTTGTAGTCGGCATCAACATAGCCGTCAGCTCCGGGCTGTGCGCCGCTGTTGTCGGTGCTGCTGTCTGCTGCATCACCCTGAGGTGCGGCATCGGGCTGTGGCTGCTGTGCTGTTTGTTCGTACACCTTGGACGAAACCTCGTAGAATTTCTTTTGCAGTTCGTCTTGCTTTGCTTTTATTGCTGCTGCATCTGTGCCCTTTAAGGCTTCCTTTAAAGCCGCAATTTTGCCCTCGAGGTCTGTCTTTTCGGCGGGGTCTATCTTGTCGCCTAAATCGGTAATGGATTTTTCAGACTGATAAACAAGCTGGTCAGCACTGTTGCGTGCATCAATCTCGTCACGGCGTTTTTTGTCCTCGGCGGCAAAAGCCTCGGCGTTTTTAACAGCGCTTTCAACCTCGTCCTTAGACATATTGGTAGATGATGTAATGGTGATATGCTGCTCTTTGCCTGTTCCCAAATCTTTTGCCGAAACATGAACTATGCCGTTTGCGTCGATATCGAAGGTAACCTCAATTTGCGGTACACCGCGAGGTGCGGCAGGTATACCGTCAAGGCGGAAGTTGCCAAGAGTTTTGTTGTCGGCTGCCATTTCGCGCTCGCCCTGCAAAACATGAACCTCAACAGAGGTCTGCCCGTCTGCGGCGGTAGAGAACACCTGAGATTTTTTGGTGGGTATAGTGGTGTTGCGCTCTATAACGCGTGTGCAAACGCCGCCTAAGGTTTCAAGCCCAAGCGAAAGCGGTGTGACGTCCAAAAGTAAAAGCCCTTTTACATCGCCGCCCAAAACGCCGCCTTGTATAGCCGCGCCAATGGCAACACATTCGTCGGGGTTAATGCCTTTAAACGGGTCTTTGCCTGTGATGCTTTTTACTGCGTCCTGTACAGCGGGGATTCTTGAAGAACCGCCGACAAGCAGGATTTTATCGAGCTGAGATGGCTGTAAGCCGGAGTCGGACAGCGCCTGACGTACAGGACCCATTGTTTTTTCGACAAGGTCGGAGGTAAGCTCGTTAAACTTTGCGCGTGTAAGAGTTATGTCTAAATGCTTAGGGCCTGTTGCGTCCGCTGTGATAAACGGCAGGTTTATGTTTGCGGTTGTCATGCCCGATAGCTCTATCTTTGCTTTTTCTGCGGCTTCTTTAAGGCGCTGCATAGCCATTTTGTCGCCTGTTAGGTCTATGCCGGAGTCTTTTTTAAATTCGCCTGCAAGGTATTCTATTACGCGCTGGTCAAAGTCGTCACCGCCAAGCTTGTTGTTGCCGGCAGTTGCCAAAACCTCTTGCACGCCGTCGCCCATTTCGATGATGGAAACATCGAAGGTGCCGCCGCCCAAATCGTAGACCATAACTTTTTGGTCGCTTTCTTTGTCTACACCGTAGGCAAGCGCCGCGGCTGTAGGCTCGTTTATAATGCGCTTTACATCAAGACCCGCAATTTTGCCCGCGTCCTTTGTTGCCTGACGCTGTGCATCTGTAAAGTAGGCAGGTACGGTTATGACGGCTTCGGTTACGGTTGTGCCAAGGTATGCCTCGGCATCGCCTTTAAGCTTTTGCAGTATCATTGCCGAAATCTCTTGCGGGGTGTAGTTTTTGCCGTCGATATTTACTTTAAAATCGGTGCCCATTTGGCGTTTGATAGAGCTTACTGTGCGCTCGTGGTTTGTAACGCCCTGTCTTTTTGCCACTTGCCCTACCATTCTTTCGCCTGTTTTAGAAAACGCAACTACAGAAGGTGTGGTGCGTGCTCCCTCGGCGTTTGCTATAACGACGGCTTCGCCGCCCTCCATAACAGCAACACAAGAGTTTGTTGTTCCTAAGTCAATACCTATAATTTTTCCCATAATAATTGCCTCCGTTTTTAATATATATTTTATATGTTATTTTTATTTTGCACTTTTTAATTTGCTACCTGTACCATTGCGTGGCGCAGTATTTTATCACCTATTTTGTACCCCTTTTGCAGTACTGCCGAAACGGTGTTTTCACCTAATTTCTCGTCCTCTATGTGCATCACCGCATTGTGCAGGTTTGGGTCGAAGCTTTCGCCTGTTGGCTCTATTTCTTCTACATTAAGCCCTTTCAGACATTCTTTAAACGATGTAAAAATCATCTCTATGCCCTTTTTAAACTCGGTGTCGGCACAATCGGTTTGCAGTGCCCTTTCAAAGTTGTCAAGGACGGGCAAAAACTTGCTTACCGTAGAGGCTATAGCCTCGGGGTAAAGCTCCATTCGCTCTTTTTGAGAGCGCTTGCGGTAGTTGTCGTACTCGGCAAGCGTGCGCAGAAGCTTGTTGTTTAGCTCCTCTGCCTGCGCTTTAAGCTTCTCGGCTTCGCTTAACTGCGGCTCTGCCGCGGCTTCCGGCACGGTGTTTGCCTCTGCTGCACCGGCGGCTTCTTCGGGTGTCGTTTTTCCCTCGGTTAGCTCTGCCTCTTGTTCTTCATTTACTTTTTTGGCTGACAAATCGAACCTCTCCCTTTTTTTATCGGTAAGCTCTAATACTTACATTTTGCTGTTATATGCAAGCGCTTATAGGCTTTTGCGCGGCTGCCGTGGGGATGAGTATTTAAGAGCTAGCTTATTCTTCGTTTTCGTCCTCGTTCTCAAGAGTGTCCGAAAGCAGCTTGCCTAAGGTTTTTGCAAAATACTCAAGGTGCGGAATCATCTTTTGGTAATCCATTCGCACCGGACCTATAAGCCCTATGGCACCGCAGCTGTCATTACCTATGTTGTAGGTTGCCACTATAACGGACGAGTCTGTAAACTCTGCAAGCGCGTTTTCTTTGCCTATAGAAATTTTGATGCCTTCCTTTTGAAACGGCACGATGTCTGAAATTTTAGAGCGGGTTGCGAGCGTGGTTAAAAGGTCGTGTGCCACAAGCCCAAACTCTTTATATTCAAGCAGGTTGCTTTCTCCGCGGGTAAAATACTGCCCGTCGTTTATGCTGCGGCAAAGCTCGTACAGACCGCCCAAAAGCGGTGTGAACATACGCGAGTATTCACCAAGCGCCACAGCTACAGAGCTTAAATATATCATAGAAATTTCGTCCATAGAGCGCCCTATAAAGCGGTCATTTGCAAATTTGTTAAAGAACTCAAGCAGCTCCTTGGTTAGGTTAAAATCTACGCGCGTAACCTTGTTTTTAATAACCCCGTTAGAAGCTACCACCAGAAGCACCAGCGTTCGTCTGTCAATAGGCACAAGCTCTATACGGCGCACGGTGACGTGCTTTGGGGTAATGGTTGTAGAGATTGCCGCAAGGTTTGTATATTCGGCAAGTGCACCGGCCGCGTCCTCTAAAAGACGGTCCGGGTCAGGGTCCTTTACATTAAACAAAGCGTCTATCTCGTCACGCTCGTCCTCGGTAAGCGGTTTGCAGTGCATAAGCCGGTTTATATAAACACGGTAACCTAAATGCGAGGGTATTCTACCCGATGAAGTGTGCGGCTGCTCTAAAAGACCTAAGTCAAAAAGCGCCGACATCTCGTTGCGTATGGTTGCCGGAGAAACCTGAAACTCAAGCATTTGCGCCAGCGTTTTACTTCCGACAGGCTCGCCTGTAAGGATATATCTCTCAACTATTGCTGCCAGTATTTGCAGTTTTCTGTTATCAAGCTCCAAGTTATCACCTCGTTTCGCTTTGTTAGCACTCGTTTGTGTTGAGTGCTAACAACTATTATTCTACACGACTTTTAAATTTTGTCAAGCGTCTTAACAGAATATTTACAAAATAAAATACTTGACTAAACAGATAGTTTGGTTGTATGCTATAGGTAAGCATAAAATATTTATTTTGACAATCTTCTTCTATAATCGATAGAAATAGTTTAACACTACTAAAGGGACGGCTTTTGCCGTCCCTTTAGTAGTTATTTTTTTAATTGTATAAATAGTGTTAAAATACAAATTTATCAGCTTCGACTGCGGCATCTGCCATTTTAGTGCCATCATCGCTGAGGCTTGCAGCTTCAATTTTATCAAGCTTTGCAACCAATTGCTGTTCCAGCTTGCTTTTCTCGACAAAAAGTCCGTTAATCCCCACTGTGCCGTTCTTTTCTTTAAAGCATACATAATAGCAGTCTGCCTCAAGGGGTGCCGCAGTGCGCGCCGCTTTATAAAGCTCTGCCGCATATTCATCGGCTGCAACCCAACCGCCGTATCTTTCTGTCGGCGTATACAAGTCTTTTTCTGTGAGATAGTAAAAATCTAAGGAGCTTTGGTATGCAAAGGCATTGGAATGATTGTAGAGAGCTGTACTGTTTGTAACAGCCACATTTTTTATATTGCCGTCATCGCGCTCTATAAATTGCAGCAGTTTGTTTTTGCGCAAAAACTCAAGTGTGTTTGTGTGCTGCTCTGTAATAAGCAGTGCGGTGTTTCTTGGCGCTACAAAAGCGTGCTTGCAGTTTTCGTTTGGAACAAGAAGTATAAAACCCAGCTCTTTATATTTATCATTTAAAATGTCAGCGTTTTTTTGTGTCAAAAAGTCTTTTTGCAGTGCCTCAAGCAGCTCTGTCACCTTGCCATCATAGGCTTCTCTGCTGCTATAGCTTAGTTTGTCTGCCAGCAAGGTTTTGCGGGTGCCAATTAAATTTATAAGCGTTACGTCAGAAATTTCATCGGCAGTAAGCAAAAAAGCAGGGTTCGTTTGCCGCTTAAACTCCTCTATATCGTCAAGTGCAGAGGCAAGCCTTGCCGTTTCTTTGCTGCATTGCGTATAGCTTCTGATAACTTTTTTGCCGCTTTTAAGCGTATACTCTATGCTTGGGCTAAAATCGGCAGAGCTTTTAAGGTCTTGATGACCATTAATAAGCTGCTCGCTTATAACGGCTGCATGAAGCGCCCGTATAGCTTCTACGCCCTCCGGTGAAGTTAATGTAACAAGCTGACGGTTCTGTTCTGCCTCGTCCGTGTGCGTTGCTTCCCAATCCTCGTTGTACGCATTATATGCATCATACGTATAAGCGCCGTGCCATTCGCGAGCTTCGTATATTCCGTTGTAGTTTACAGCCGCGCTTACAATTTGTTCAGGTGCCGGTATATATCCGGAAAAACCAAGTCCGCCCGTAAGCAAAACAGCGCCAAAGCACATTACAAGTACAACCGGCACTGCCATATGCAAAAATGCTTTAGGGTAGGTCTTAAAGCCACGCGCCAAAATAGCCTCCATAGCGCCATAGCTTATACACCCGCCTATAAACGCGCCGACAATGAACATCAATTTATTTTCAAACGAAACTGCAAATATAAACCCGCCGACACAGCCAAAAATAAGCGTAAGAACATACTTTGCTATGGCTGTAAGCGGTGTGCGCAGCGCCGTACGCCCCGCAAGCTCGCTTTTGCGCCGCTTATACAGCTCTCTTGCCGCAAAAAAGATGAGTACTGCAAGCACCGCCCATATGCCCACAGAAACGGAAATCATCTGCAAATCTCTAAGTGTGCCCTCGCTTCCGGCGCCGTAGGACGTGTCATAGCTGCTGCTCCCGCTGAAAACGCGGTAAAGCATTAGCGAAAATGGCGAAAGGCAAAGCACATTAACAAAATTCAAAGATATGTACCTAAGACCCACCAGAAGCATATCTAATGCACCGATTATCGTAAGATATATAAGCGGATATATTCCGCAAAAGGTAAGTGCAAACATAGAGGCATCAAATATTGTGCCGCAAAGCACCGCTACAGCCGCCGTTATAGAATAAACAGTGCCTGTCACAGTTAGCCAGCCCAGTAAATCGAACAATATTCGCAGAGGAAAAAACACGCTTATATAGCCGCCGAGGTCTGTTTGTACCTGAGGCGGGTGTACCGCACCAATTAACAAAATAGCCGCAAAGCTTATTAAAAGCGGCACCCAAAGCAGCGTAAGCCCCGCAAAGAAGTTTGAATTAAAAATGCTCTCGCGTTTAAGGGGAAGTGCCGCAAAAACATCTCCAGAGCTTTTTTTGTGAAGATATGAAAAGGAGGAAATCCCTATAACTATAGGAATTATTGTGCATATCAGCGGAACGGCAATGGCTGATATAACATTGTAAATAGCTGCCCAGCCCAATAGATAATTTACATTTTTTGTAAAACCGGTAAGCAAATATAAAAGTGGAAACAATGCAAAAAGCAGCAAGGTATAAAAAATGCCCAAAGGTGCTCCGCGGCGCAGAGCCGAGAGATAAAGCTGTTTTTGTGCATTTGACTTAGTAGATGATGTTTGTGTAGTCATAATCCGCCGCCTCCATTTCAACTATAAATATTTCTTCAAGGTTAAGCGGTATGCTGTCGGTAAATAGTGGGTTTAACGCCTGTATCTGCTCCATAACAGTACTTTGCCCGCCGTGTGCCACAAGCGTTATAAGCTTACCTTGCGCTTCGTACTTTAAAAGGTCAAGCCCCGCAAAGAGTTCTTTTGCGGGCGGCTCGTCAAAAGCGCACTGCACCTTGCAAAAATCAAGCTTCATGTCATCAAGCCCGCGCTGAAGCAGCAGCTTGCCCTTGTGCAAAACACCCACTGTGTCACACAAGTCCTCAAGCTCTCTTAAATTGTGTGATGAAACTATAACGGTTATGCCGCGTTCTGCTACGTCCTCTGCCAAAAGTCGACGCAAAAGCCCGCGGATAACAGGGTCCAGTCCATCAAAGGCTTCGTCTAAGAGCAAAATTTCAGGCATTGTACTAAGTGCCAAAATAAGCGCTGCCTGCCGCTGCATACCCTTAGAAAAAGTGTCTATGCGTTTCTCTGCACCTATGGGGAAGGCGGCGCACAGTTCCTTGTAGCGCACGGTGCTCCAGTTACTATATATACCGCTGTAAAAATCTGCCATTCGGTTCATATTGCAGCCGGGGAAGAAAAATAAATCGTCAGAAACAAAAAAAATATTTTCTTTGATTTTTATATTCTCAAAAACATTTTCGCCATTTATAGTTATGCTTCCGCTGTCACAGCTGTAAATTCCCGCTATAAGGCGAAGCAGAGTAGATTTACCCGCGCCGTTGCTGCCCACAAGCCCGTAAATACTGCCGCTTGCTATCTCTGTCGTAAAGCTTTCCAGCGCCATGTTACCGTCAAAATATTTTTTTACATTTAAAGCATTTATCATTGTGCAGCTCCTTCCATATATGTTTTATCTAAAAGCTTTTGCGCTTCCTCGCGCACCAGCCCCGCCAACCGCGCTTCTTGCAGGCTTTTTGCAAGCGCCGCGCGCGTCTGCCCGCATATAACAGTATTGTTTTTTGCACCGGTACTTATAAAGCTGCCCTTGCCGCCCATAGAATATACTATTCCGTCGTGCTCAAGCTCTTGGTACGCTTTTTGCACGGTGTTGGGGTTTACACCAAGCTTACGCGCAAGGCTGCGCACACTGGGGAGCTGCTCGTCGGGTAAAAGCACGCCCAGCAGAACAAGCTCTGTAATTTTTTTCTTCATCTGTTCGTAAATGGGCACGCGGCTTTGAGGTTCTAAGACAAACAATGTAAAATTCCTCCTTTGCATCTGTATGTACTGTACTAATATGTTTAATACACTAACATAGCTGTGATAATAATGCAAGGTTTTTTTATCTAATTGTTTTTTTATTTTTTTTATGATATACTTTATAGGGATTTTTAATATTTATTTAGCTTTTTAGGGCTACAGCCGTGCAAAAATAAGTAAGCTTGCAGAGGATTAAAGCTAAATTTGTATAATTTTATAAATAATGGGTGATATATATGCGCAAGACAAAAATAATTTGCACACTGGGGCCGGCGACAGAAACAAAGGAGAAAATAAAAGAGCTTATACTTGCGGGCATGAATGTGGCGCGCTTTAATTTTTCTCATGGCACACATGACGAACATCTTAAAAAGCTTGAGATATTGCGCGAGCTGCGCGAGGAAATGCAGCTGCCGATAGCGTCGCTTTTAGACACAAAGGGTCCTGAGATTCGCCTGGGCAAGTTTAAAGATGGCGGAGCAGAGCTTAAAACGGGGGATATTTTTACTATTACAACCGCAGAGTGCGAGGGCACAGCGCAAAAAGCAACCATCTCGTTTAAGGGGCTGCCTGCCGACGTAGACGCGGGCTCGCGCATTTTGCTTGATGACGGGCTTATAGAGCTAAAGGTGATTAATGTAGAAAACGAATGCGAAATTGCCTGTAAGGTAATAAACGGCGGGCATATAAGCAACAATAAAGGTGTTAATGTGCCGGGGGTAAAGCTCTCGCTGCCGTTTGTAAGCGAGCGCGATTACGACGACATTTTGTGGGGAATAGAGCAGGGCTTCGACTTTATTGCGGCGTCCTTTACCCGCACAGCCGACGATATTTTGGAAATTCGTAAAATACTTGAAACTAAAGACTGCCACGCAGTGCGCATTATAGCAAAGATAGAAAATGCCGAGGGTGTCGCAAATATAGATGATATTCTTCATGTTTCTGACGGAGTAATGATAGCGCGCGGCGACATGGGGGTAGAAATTCCGCTTGAGGAAGTACCTGTGGTGCAAAAGCTGCTTATAAAAAAGGCTTATTCTGCGGGCAAGCAGGTTATAACGGCGACGCAAATGCTTGACAGTATGATGAAAAACCCGCGACCAACCCGCGCCGAGGCAACAGATGTTGCAAATGCCATCTATGACGGTACAAGCGCCATAATGCTTTCCGGCGAAACGGCGGCGGGGCTGTACCCCGTAGAGGCGGTAAAAACCATGGTGCGAATAGCTGTGCGTGCCGAGCAGGACATAGACTACCGCGGACGCTTTTTTAAGCGCGAGCAGGGCGAGCGCGAGGACGTAACAAATGCTATTTCTCATGCCACCTGCACAACTGCCTACGACCTTAACGCCGCCGCTGTAATAACCGTCACAAAATCGGGCAAGACGGCGCGTATGATATCTAAATACCGTCCGGAGGTGCCTATAATAGGCGGCACAACAAACCCTATTGTCTACAGACAAATGAACCTTTCATGGGGTGTTACACCCATTCTTATGGAGGACAAGGCTTCTACAGACGAGCTGTTTTTGCACGCTGTAGAGGTTGCACAGCGCGGCGGGCTTGTTAAAAGCGGAGAGCTTGTTGTAATTACAGCAGGTGTTCCGCTTGGAATTTCGGGCACGACAAACCTTTTAAAGGTGCACATTGTCGGCGATGTCCTTGTGTCGGGGCAGGGCGTAAACAATTTGAGCACCTTTGGTAACCTGTGTGTTGCCAAAAATGAGGCGGAAGCGTTGCAAAGCTTTAAGCAAAGTGATATATTGGTGATACCGCAAACCTCTAATAATATACTCTCGCTTCTTAAAAAAGCGTCGGGTATTGTCACAGAGGCGGGCGGGCTTAATTCTCACGCCGCCATTGTAGGTTTAAGCTTGGATATTCCTGTTATAGTGGGGGCTGAGAACGCCACCGACATATTAAAATCCGGTACAGCTGTTACAATTGATGCCGAAAGAGGCATTGTTTGCAACACGCCTGCAAAGGTTTAATATTCGATTTTGTTTTAAATTTTTGTGCTTTGCGTTTATACTTTATTTTGGAGGTATCATATGATTAACCGCAGACGAATTATATGCACAGTGTTTTTGCTAAGCGTGCTTGCAGCGCTGGCAGCTTGCGGCAAAAAGCAAGAAACGGCTTCTTCGCAAAGCGAAGTGCCTCTGGTTGTAAGCGACTACCCTTTTTACAACCCGCTTACAGAGCCGTCAAATATCGCCGACGACAACACACCTACCCCGCCTGACGAAGAAATAGTGACGAAGATAGCTGAATATGAAGAAAAAAACCCCGAAACCATAGCTTGGCTTAAAATACCGGGCACAAAAATAGACGATATCGTTTTTAAAGACCCTAAGGGCAACAACAAATATATGCGTCTTGATAACAACGGAAAGTGGGCAATGGAGGGCTGCTATTTTGCCGATTACCGCGTTAATATCAAAGACCGTGCCACCTTGGGCAAAAACACAATAATTTACGGGCACAACCTTAACGATAATACCGAGAGTGGGCTGCGTTTTTCCCAGCTTATAAACTATGTCAATTTAGATTATGCAAAGGCACACCCCTATGTTTATGTAACAACGCCTGAGGACGAAATGGTATTTAAGGTATTTGCCACTTTTTATGCAAATTGGCGCGAGTTCGATTATATTAAAACCGATTTTAAAACACCTGCCGAGTTTACAGACCTTGTTGCTGAGGCAAGAAAACGCTCGCTTGCAAATTTTGATGTAGATGTTACGGGCGGCGACAAAATAGTTACGCTTTCTACCTGTACCTACAAGTTTGGCGGGGTAAAAAACAAAAACCAGCGCTTTGTTGTTATGGCAAGGCTGCTTCATACCACCGAGTCTGTTACAGATGCTGTTACGGCAGTTGCAAATCCGGCTCCGGTAATGCCTAAGTTCTAAATACCGGCAAAATTGTCGTACAGGAGGGGCTTAAATGCTAACTAATATGCTTATAGGGCAGTCCGGCGGACCGACGGTTGCAATAAACGCTTCGCTTGCGGGTGCTATAAAGCGTGCTATGAAGCACCCCGAAATACAGCAGATATACGGTGCTTTAAACGGGCTTGAGGGCGTAGTTAAAGAAAAGATTATAGATTTACGAAAAGATTTGCACAGCGTTGAGGATTTTGACAAGCTGGAGTCAACCCCTGCCATGGCGCTTGGCTCGTGCCGCTTTAGGCTTGCCGATGAGCCTGATGCGGTTTATAAAAAAATCCGTGAGGTCTTTTTAAAATATAGCATAGGGTACTTCTTCTATATCGGCGGGAACGATTCTATGGACACCTTAAAGAAGCTCTCAAATTATTTTAAGGCGATGGGCGACGACATAAAATGTGTGGGCATACCAAAGACTATAGACAACGACCTTGCCTGTACGGACCATACACCGGGTTTTGGCTCGGCAGCAAAGTACATAGCCACAAGCATTGCCGAAATAGCCTGTGACAGCGTGGTTTACAATATGAAGTCGGTTACCATTGTAGAGATAATGGGGCGCAATGCAGGCTGGCTTACGGCGGCCTCGGTGCTTGCGCGGCGCGAGGGATGCGCTGCCCCGCATTTGATATATTTGCCTGAGGTGTCCTTTGAGCCGGAGGCTTTTTTGCAAAAATTAAAAGAGCTTGCCAAAACCACGCGTAATATAATAGTGGCTGTTTCTGAGGGAGTACGCCTGCCAAACGGCAGCTATGTCGCCACAGCTAAAAGCGGAAGTGTCGATGCCTTTGGGCACAGATACCTTGCGGGCGTGGGTGCTTTTTTGCAAGAGCTTGTGCGCACGCGCATAGGCTGTAAGGTTCGCGCCGTAGAGCTTAATGTGCTTCAGCGTTCGGCGGCGCATTTGTATTCCGGTGCCGACTTAGGCGAGGCGTGCCGCATAGGGGCAGAGGCAGTCAGCTCTGCCGTAAGGGGTAAGACCGGTGTTATGGCTGTGTTCAACAGGGTTTCTAACCACCCGTACCTTGTAAATTACGGGGTTTCTGATATAGAAAATGTGGCTAACCTTGAAAAAACAGTGCCGCGCGAGTGGATAAGCGATGACGGCTGCGATGTCACAGCGGAGATGATAGAGTATTTGCGCCCGCTGGTGCAGGGTGAAACAAAGGAGTTTACAAAGGACGGAATACCTGTGTTTTTTGCCTTTGATAAAACACTTGTCAAATTGTAGTGTTAATACTGCTCTTTAGTTCCGAAAGCGCTATGTACCACTATAAAAGCATTCTGTGTTTTTAAATAGAATTAGTATAAGCTTAAATAAAAAGCAGATGCCGCAGTGGTTTTAATAACCGCCGCGGCGTTTTTTACTGTAAAATATCCTCTATTATATAGCGCGGGCGGTGCTTTACCTCGCCGTATATTTTGCCTATATATTCGCCTATTATGCCAAGGCACAAAAGCTGTATGCCGCCTATCATCCAAATAGAGCCTACTATTGTAGTCCAGCCGGCAACGGTTTTGCCAAGCAGCCAAACAATAAGCGAGTAGAGCATTACTAGCAGGCTTACGGCGAATATTAGAAAGCCGCAGGCAGTTATAAAGCGAATAGGCTTAACAGAAAACGAGCTTATACCGTCAAAGGCAAAGGCGAGCATTTTGCGCAGAGGGTACTTGCTCTCGCCTGCAAAGCGCTCGTGCCTTTCGTATTTTACAACGGCGCTCTTGTAGCCTATAAGCGGGACTATGCCGCGCAAAAACAGGTTTACCTCGTCAAACTGTGCAAGCCCCTCTAAGGCACGGCGGCTCATAAGGCGGTAATCGGCGTGGTTTTCTACAACGTTCACACCTAACAGCTTCATAAATTTATAAAAGCAGACGGCGCTTGTGCGCTTAAAAAATGTGTCTGTGTCACGCTTGCTTCGCACACCGTAGACAATCTCTGCTCCGTCGTAATATTCCTTTACAAAAAGCTCTATCACGTCTATGTCGTCCTGCAAATCGGCATCGAGAGAAATTGCCATGTCGCACAGCGGCATAGCCGTCATAAGCCCCGCCAAAAGGGCGTTTTGGTGCCCTTTGTTGCGCGAAAGCTTTATACCCGCAAAAAGCTTGTTTTGGGCGTGAAGCTGTGTTATTATGCCCCATGTTGCATCACGGCTACCGTCGTTTACAAAAAGTATTCTGCTCTCTGCCGTTACAGTGCCCGCGTCTATCATGCCTTGAAGCTTTGCCAAAAGGCGAGAGGACGCTTCGGGCAAAACCTCCTCCTCATTATAACAGGGTATAACTAAATATAAGGTTTTTGCCGTCATGGTTTACCTCCGTTTTTTTAAGCTTATTTTTCGTCAGTGGGCTTTTTTTGCTGCAGCCCCGTAAAGTCGCCCTCGTCCCAGTCTATGCCGCCGGCTTCGTCAGGCTCGTTTAACAAATTATATGGGCTTCTAGCTTCATCTTCAATGTCTTTTTGCGGTGATTCTCCTGTTAGCAGGGCATCAAGCTGAAGCTGATTTTCTTCACCTTGTAAAAAATCTTCTCCGTCCTCAAAAAGCTCGTAGGCTTGGTTGCGGTGCTTGCGCGGAGAGGTTAGTCTTAGTATTAAAATGTAAAGTATCAGCATTAAAACCGCTATACCGCTTACAGTAAGCCCTAAAAACAGCCCCGGTGTGCGGTAATCAAAGCGTATTACGCTGTCACCGGCGGGTACCTGTACCGCCATAAAGCCTATATCGACTGTTTCTATGTCCACAGGGCTACCGTTTACCGTGGCGCTCCAGCCTGCATCTTGCGGGACGCTAAAGTACACAAGGCGCGGTCTATCAAAGTTTGTTTTTGCAGTAAAGCCAAGGTTATCCTTGCTAAAGCTTGTGCAGGCCATACTTCGCCGCTGCGAAACATCATCTAAAAAGCCTTTGTAATTAAACGGGGTTGCATTGTTTACCATCAAATGGTTAAGGCTTGTGCCAAGACGTACCGATTGCTCGTTGTTAAGCACCACCGCGCGCATAAGCAAAAGGTTGCGCTGCTCCTCCGGCATTGCCGCAAATTCGTCCTCGGTTATAAAGGCGTCGTATGCAAAGCCCATGGGTAAAAAGTTTTCGTTCTCGTAGACGTTAAAGCTAAGCTGCTTTTGAGAAAACTTGTAACCCGGCATCGGCTCTTGCTCCTCTTTATTATCCTCAATAAACAGGTACTTAACCGAGAAAAGGCTGCGCAGCGCATAAAACTCCGGCTGCGGACGTGAAGAAACATCTCGCTTAACGCCAATTTCGGGGTAAAATTTCATTATAGAAGCGGGTACAATGGAGTGAAAAGCCTGTATATTCGGTAAATGCCAGTACATACCCATGTTGTCGCCGCTGTCAAAAATATCTGTGCGGTAAAATTCATCATCTACAGGCATATTCATATTACTGCGTCCTAAAATTCCGTTGTCTATTATAAAGTTATCTCCGCCGGGGCTTTGCTTAGAAACGCCAATAAAAAGCCCCGTGTAAAGCGCGCTGAACACAGCCACAGCGGCAATGGCTATGCGCGTAAAGTTGTGTCTTTTACGGGTGAATGTAACTATGATGTAGCACAGCAAAAGCCCCATTACGGCAACGGCGGCATACACCCAAAACAGCGGCATATCCTTTGCAAGACCTATTTTTATAACGGCGCCGTCCTTTAGTACAGGGGTAAGCCCTACCGCGGCTATAATACAGCCTGTTATTATGGCACACCATTTAAAACCGCGGGCAAAATCAATTTGTTGGTTCTCAAGTGCTATGACGGTTGCGGCGGCAAGCATAAGCACAAGCATATAAAGCCAACGTGCATAGTACGAGTGGTTAAGCCCCACAAAAATGCTGTTAAGCCCCGGTACCATGGCAATAACAAAGCAAGTTATTATAAGCTTGCGCAGCCAGTTTTTGCGCGAGCTTATAAGAAACGCCAGTACGCCGGACATTGAAAACACAGGCAGCCAAGCCGAGAGAGACGCCCATTTTGCACCGTGGTCAGGGAACATATTCGGGCGCGAGGGTGTTTCGGGCGGGAAGAAAAAGCTTGCCAGTATACCGGGCTGACGCTGCTCGTGTGTATAAAGCCAAAACTGCCAGCCGCTAAGCATATTGTCAGGCAAGGTGGTGCGCGGGTTGCCCATAACCGCAAGCGCAGAGGGCAGCAGTGCACCCGCCGCGCAAAGACAGCCCAAAATGCCCTCAAGTGCCACCCATACTATTTTTTTAATGCCGTCTTTAAGCCCTGTGCAGCGGATAAAATAGTAAAGCACTATAAAAACAACCTCGCCAACAAAAAACCAGTAGTTTACTATGGCATTTACGGCGACAGACACCGCAAAAACTCCGCGGCGGTTGTTTACAAGAAGCTCCTCAAGCCCCACAAGCATAAGCGGGAAGAACACTATTGCCTCATGAAAATGGTTAAAGAAAATATTTATGGCGGTGAAGCTTGAAAACGCGTAAAGAAGCGCACCCAGAACGGCATAATTTTTATCTTTAACAAAGCGCTGAATGTAAAAGTAAGAGGTAAAAGCCGCACAGCCTGTTTTTAAAATAAGCAGTGGTGCCATAAGGTACGGCACAAGCTCTGTGGGGAAGGGCAGAGTCAGCCAAAAGAAGGGGCTGAAAAGCAGGTAAAAGCTGTACGAGCCTATAAAGTTAGCGCCGAGGTCGGTGTACCAGTTCCAAAAGATATCGCCGCTGCGTACCGCCTCGTGTGCCAGCTTGTAAAATGGTATTTGCTGTACGTTAAAGTCGCCTATAAATATAAAAAAACCTCTGTTATAAATTACAAAAGGCAAAAAAAATGCAGTTGCAGTGGCTATGGCTATACCAAATGCCAGCCAATGCTTGCTTTTTTGCAGACTATTGTTAAAATTGTTCACGCATACACCTCTCCCGCAAAAACTAATTCACAATAAAGTATAACACAAAACCGTAATTTTACCAGTGCTTTTGTTAAGTTTTAGACCTTGTTGTTTTTATTGAGGGCTAATTTGCCGTCGCACCGTTTGCCGATATATTTTAGCTTCTGCGCTTGAAGAATGTACCTTTTTGTATTATAATGGTTTACTGGTAGAGTGCTGTGTAGCCGTAAAAATAAAAACCGAGGTAAAAAAATGAAGAAAAATAGCTTTTTTGCGCTGCTTGCGCGCACAAAATATATATCGCGGTGGGGGCTTATGCGCAGCCTGCGTCAAGAGAATTTGGCAGAGCACAGCTTAGAGGTGGCACAGCTTGCCCATGCGCTTGCACTGCTTGGAAACCGCCGCTTGGGTAAAAGCTACGACATTGGTCGCGTTGTGCTTTGTGCCATGTACCACGATGCTTCAGAGATTATCACGGGGGATTTGCCTACGCCCATAAAGTACTACAGTGAGGGGCTTAAAGAAAACTATAAGGCTCTTGAAAAAACAGCGCTGCAAAGCATAAAAAGCGGCTTGCCTGATGATTTGCAGGAGGACTATGATGAGGTTTTGTGCTGTAAAGATACAGAAATTTTAGCTATAGTAAAGGCGGCGGATAAGCTATCGGCACTTATAAAATGTGTCGAGGAGGAGCGCGGCGGCAACCGCGAGTTTGCAACAGCCCGTGCCTCTACCGAAAAAGCCATTGAACAAATGCACTTGCCTGAGGCAGAAATATTTTTAAAAGAATTTTTCCCCGCATACAATTTTACTCTTGATGAACTAAAATAAAAGGTATATAATTATAGCATACTAAAAAAGTATACATATAGCGGCATATCCGCGGAAAAGGGGAATTACATATGAAAAGCAAAACACTTTGGGTAACACGCACAGGCGTTTTACTGGCACTGGTTTTGGTGGCACAGTTTGTGGGCAAGCTTATACCGGCGGGGGCGGTAATACTGGGGCCTGTAAACACCTCGCAAATTATAACGGGCTCGCTTGTAAACATGATGCTTGTTATAGCGGCAGGAATTGTCGGGGTAGGCTCCGGCGTTACAATAGGTGTTCTTTCGTCACTTTTGGCAACACTTTTGGGCATAGGGCCTATATTCCCGCAAATAACACCGCTTATAGCGGTAGGCAATGCTATTTTGGTACTTATAATATATTTTGTGTTTAAAGCGGCAAACGGGCTTCACGGCGGGGCACAAATTGGTGTTAAAATAGGCGGCGTTTTGGTAGCTGCCATTGTAAAATGCGGTTTTCTTTGGTTTACCGTGCCAAAAATGCTTACGCTTATACCGGGTGTAAAGCCACAGCAGGCAAAAATGCTTACTATAATGTTTTCGTGGCCGCAGGCTGTAACTGCTGTAATAGGCGGGCTTTTGGCGCTTGCAGTGCTTCCCGCAATTAAAAAGGCGCTAAAGAGCGACGCAAAAAACTAAACTTCATATATTAAATTAGCAGTATGAATTATCAATTATCCTGCGAAGCAGCTTCAAAACCAGTTCCGTAATGCAAGCAATTTTTTGGTTTTTCTATATTGCTGACGGAATTGCTGTAAAAGCGGAGAGCCAATCTCAATAATAGGCTCTCCGCTTTTTGTATTTTTTAAAGCTTTGCACTATAGCTCTGCGGGCAAGCCTTGCAGAGAATATACCGTTTAAAGCAGCTTTGACGATGTCGGAGAAAGTATAGATTAAAAAAAGGCAACAAAAAAGCGAGCCGTAAAACAGCCCGCTTAAAAACACAGGTTTTATTATATTGCGCGTGTAACTTTGCCCGAGCGCAGGCAGCGGGTGCAAGAGTAAATGTGAGTGGGGACACCGTTCACAAGTGCCTTAACGCGCTTTACGTTGGGCTTCCAGGTTCTGTTAGAACGTCTGTGTGAGTGAGAAACCTGTATTCCGAAGGAAACACCTTTTCCGCAGATGTCGCATTTTGCCATAATATCTGCACCTCCTTACCGACCTAATTTTCCGGCTGTATTTCATGCGAGCAGAAGCACGCAGTGCTTAACGCCTTTGATAGATTTAAACGCTACGCTTAAAAAACGCGCAGATTTATAAAGTCAACATTAGTATGTTATCAGATTTACGGCATAAAATCAAGGGCTTTCTTAAAAATTATAAAGTTAAATGTGAATTTTCGGTAAAAAACTTTGCCAAAGCTCCCTTTTGCTTGTAATTATATCCATAAAACTGTATAATATAACAGTATAGCTATATAGTAGTCGTGCTTGTCGGTAAGGCTGCTTTGTCGGCTGCTTAACTACACATCAAAAAGATATGGAGCTGAATTTGTTTTGTTATTTGGTAGATTTAACCTGCCCCAGTTACTTGTAAGCGCCTTAATGCTGCTTACTATTATGCCCATTCACGAGTATGCCCACGCTTTAACGGCGTATAAGCTTGGTGACGGAACGGCGCGCTTTAACGGGCGTTTAACATTAAACCCATTGGCACACCTAGACTTATGGGGCAGTATTGCGTTTTTGCTTTGCGGCTTCGGCTGGGGCAAGCCCGTGCCTGTTTACGGCAGTAACCTGCGCAACCCAAAGCGCGACATGATGATAGTTGCAATGGCGGGGCCGGCTTCTAATGTTTTGCTGGCGCTTGTGCTTAACGCATTAACCGCAGTATTAAGCGCGGTTTTTGGTGCAGTCGGTTTTGTGAACAACTTTGCTTACGGCGTATTATGGGTACTGCAAACGCTTTCTATGACCAGTGTTTACTGGGCGGTGTTCAACCTTTTGCCGGTGCCGCCGCTTGACGGCTCGCGCCTCTTAGAATATATCATACCATACAAGTACTATGCAAAGATAGAGTATTACCAGCGTTATATCTATTTGGGTATGCTTCTTCTTATGTTTACAGGTGTGCTTTCGCGCCCGATTATGTTTTTCTCGGGGCTTATAACAAAGCTGTTAAATGTCATATTGCTACCGCTTACGTTTTTACTGGGACTTTTGTCTTAGCCCCTATATTCACAACATGAAGGAGGGGGCAGGGTGGACAAGCTGACATTTAAGCTGGAGCAATTTGAAGGCCCGCTAGACCTTCTTTTGTTTCTTATAGCAAAGCACAAGCTTAATATTTACGAGATAGAAATAGCGAAGCTTTTAGAACAATATTTGGAATATATAGATGAAGCGCAGTTTAGGAGCATGGAGCTTGCCAGCGAGTTTTTAGAGATGGCATCGCGCCTTGTGTACATGAAGACGCTCTCGCTTTTGCCGCGCCACGATGAAGAACAGGAAAAGCTGCGCGAGGAGCTTACAGGGCAGCTTTTGGAGTACCGTGCCTGCAAGCTTGTAGCACAGGCGCTGCGCCGCAAAAACCTTGCCTGCGACTATTTTGTCAGAACCCCCGCTGTTTTGGAGGCGCGGCTTGCCTACACCCTGTGCCACTCAAGCAACGACCTTATAGTGGCATATACACAGGCAATGGGCAAGGCGCAAAAGCGTATGCCTCCACCTGTTGCAGCATTTTCGGGTATTGTAAAGCACAGGATTGTGAGTGTTACCTCTAAAATAATATTTGTGCTTAAAAGGCTTTATAAGCAGCGCCGTGTGCACTTTAACAGTCTTTTTGAAACAGGTGACAGAAGCGAGCTTGTTGCTACATTTTTGGCGGTGCTGGAGCTTGTAAAGTCCAAACGAATAGAGGTTTCGGACGATAACAGCGAAATTACGTTTAAAAAACATTAAACAAAGTCGGGTGAAAAAAATTGAAGCTAAATAAGCTTGAAAAAATAGCTCAGGCTGTGCTTTTTGCAAGCGGAGAGCCGGTTTCGGCGGCTAGGCTGGCGCAGGTGCTCGAGTGCGATATTCCGGTGGCGTACGGTGTGCTTGATAATTTGCGTGAATACTACCGCGAGCAGGCGGGTGCGGTAGAGGTTTTGCAGCTTGGCGACAGCTACCAGCTAGCGGCGGCTACCGAGTACGCGGGGTACATACGGGCGGCGCTTGAGATAAAGCGAAACCAGCCGTTATCGCAGGCGGCGCTTGAGGTTTTGGCGATAATAGCCTACAATCAGCCCGTCACAAAATCGTTTGTAGAGCAAGTTCGTGGGGTTGACAGCAGCAGTGTTGTAAACACCTTGGTAGAAAAAGAATTGGTCGAGGAGCACGGTAGGCTGGAGCTTCCGGGACGTCCTGTGGCGTACGTTACTACGGCGGGCTTTCTGCGCTGCTTTGGGCTTAAAAGTCTGGACAACTTACCCACGCTGCCCACCGATGATACTGCCGAGCCGCCGGCAGAGCCGGAGATTGAAGGACAGGTAAGCTTTGATGAAGCGGACGAGGACTAGACATGAAGCGATGGTGAAATTATGACGGTGTTTGTTTGTGTTGTGGGCGGGCTTATCTTGCTTTTGTGCATACCAGTTTCGCTTTATGTGTCTTTTGGTACAGAGCAAAAGCTTTTGCTGGGCTGGCTGTGTTTTAAGTTTGATGTGACACCTAAAGCAGAAATAAGTGAGAAGCAGAAAAAGCGCGATGCAAAAAAAGCCGCAAAAGAGGCAAAAAAGGCGGCTAAGGCGGCGAAAAAAGGGCAAAAAAGCGACGAGGAAAGCACAAAGAAAAAACCAAAAAGCCCCGACGATTTAGTGGAGCTACTGGGGCTTGCGCTTGATGCGGTAAGAGCTGCTAGCGGGAGCGTTTTGATGCTTATAAAAGATTTGAGGGTGCAGGAATTGACGCTTAAAATGACTGTGGCAAAGCAGGACGCCGCCGAAACTGCTATAGCATACGGCAAAACAAGCTCATATGTCTACGGTACGTTCGCGCTCTTGCAAAACTATATAAAAATAAACAACTCCGATATTGACATAAAGCCTGACTTTTTGGTGGACAAGGGCAGCTTCGACTTGAGCTTTAGGGTGCTTATAACGCCGCTTATTGCTTTATGTGCGGCTGTTGCTGTTTTATTTAAAACGCTAGGGAGCTTTATTAAAAGAATGCTTGCAAAGCAGTAGAGAGATATTTAGATAAAGTAAAAAAGCGGCTGTGCCGCATGAAAGAGGTAATGTTTATGAACAGTGAAGGACATATTGAGGGCATTTTAAACACCTCGCTGGAGAACCTTAAAACACTGGTGGACGTGAACACAGTGATAGGCGACCAAATTACAACGGCGGACGGAACGGTGATTATTCCTGTTTCTAAGGTCAGCTTTGGTTTTGCCACGGGCGGCTCTGACTTACCTACGGCAAAGCCTAAGGATATGTTTGGCGGAGGCAGCGGAGCGGGGGTTTCTATACAGCCTATTGCGTTCCTTGTAATATCGCCGACAGGTACGGTTAAGCTTGTGCAAATGGAAAAATTTGACGGCTCTATGGACCGTGCGGTTAATATGGTGCCAGAGGTTATTGACAAATTTGCAGATATATTTGGTAAAAAAAGCACACCTGCCGTATAAAAAAAGCTTATCCGTCATATAGCTAAGCTATAAGGCGGGTGGTTTTATGTTTAAAAAAGTTTTATGCACAGTTGCTGCGGCTGTGTTTTTTGCGGCGTGTCCTTTGCGCGTTTATGCCGCAGAGGTAAACGCAAAGGCGGCGGTGCTTATAGAGGCGGCAAGCGGCAGAATAATTGCCGAAAAAAATGCAAACGAACGTCTTCCTATGGCAAGCACCACAAAGATTATGACGGCACTTTTAACCTTGGAGCAAGACAATTTAGACGAGTATTTTGTTGTGGACGAGGGTGCTATTTGCGTAGAAGGCTCGTCCATGGGGCTTACCGCCGGCGACAGTGTTACTTTAAGGGTTTTGGCGGTAGGTATGCTTTTGGCATCGGGTAATGATGCGGCAAATGCCGCTGCGGTGCGAGTTGCGGGCAGTGTGCCTGCCTTTGTAAAGCTTATGAACGACCGTGCGGCAGAGCTTGGCATGGTGAACACCGCCTTCGTTACACCGTCGGGGCTCTCGGCAGAGGGGCATTACTCCACCGCCTATGATATGGCGCTTTTGGCAAGAGAAGCACTGCAAAACAAAAATTTTGCAAAAATATGCAGACAAAAAAGCATGACGCTGTGTTTTGGCAACCCGCCGTTTAAGCGGGTGCTTTTTAACCATAATTCGCTGCTTAAAAGCTACAAAGGTGCAAGCGGGGTAAAAACGGGCTTTACCAAAGAGGCAGGGCGTTGCTTGGTTTCATCTGCGTGGCGCGACGGGGTGCGGTTTATATGCGTAACGCTTGCGTGCCCCGATGATTGGCATGAGCACACACGGCTTTTGGACTATGGCTTTGCTACGCTTAAAGCTACAAGCCTTAGCGAATTTATGCCGCCGCTTAGCTTGTCTGTCGGCGGTGGGGTTAAGCCCACGGTAAAGCTCGCGCCCCAACGCGCCGCCGTGGCGGCGCTCGCCGAAGGCGACAAAACGCGCATAGAAACGCGCGTTTTGTTGGGGCGCGCAGTGGCAGCACCGGTGCAAAAGGGGCAGGTGCTGGGTGAGGTTGTTTTTACACTGGATAAAAACGAGCTTCTGCGTGTTCCGCTTTATGCAAGTGAAGCTGTGGCGGCAAGGGAACTTACAAAGACTCCAAATTATTTTGGGTTTTCAATAAAGAGGCTATTTACGGGCAAGGACGGCTAATCCGTCGGAGAGGAAACAAAATGGACGAAAAAAAAATCAGTGATGGCATTCGTATCCAAAAGGCAATGGCAGACAGCGGTGTGGCAAGCCGCCGAAAATGTGAGGAGCTTATAGCGGCAGGCAAGGTTACCGTAAACGGGCACCCTGCCGTAATAGGACAAAAGGTAAACCCTTACCGCGACCTTATAGCGGTGGACGGCGAGAAGCTTATAACAAACATTAAAAAAACGCGTTATTATATCGCGCTTAATAAGCCGCGCGGCTATGTTACAACTTTAAGTGACGAAATGGACAGAAAATGTGTGGCGGAGCTTGTAAAAGATGTCCCCGAGAGGGTGTACCCCATAGGAAGGCTTGACAGAAACTCTGAGGGGCTTTTGCTTTTTACAAATGACGGCGAATTTGCAAACCGAGTTATGCACCCTAAGTTTCATATAAACAAGACATATCGTGTTACTGTACGCCCCGATATAAACGACAAACAAGCGGCACAGCTTGCCGAGGGAGTTGTTATAGACGGTGTGCGCACGGCACCCGCACAAATAACGGTGCTTACCAAAGAGCCGGGGCGCGTGGTGCTTCAAATAGTTATAACCGAGGGGCGCAACCGCCAAATTCGCAAAATGTGCGAGGCTGTAGACCTTGAGGTTGCAAGGCTGAAGCGCGTAAGTATAGGCCCTGTACGTTTGGGTATGCTGCCTGCGGGTAAATGGCGCGAGCTTACCGACGGCGAAATGGGCTCTTTAAGCTCATCTATACGCAGCGGGTTGCAGCAGCAGGCTGAAAAAGAAAATTCTGAAAAACCGCGCGGAAGAAGCTGGGGCAGTGGCAGCGGCAAAAACCGTGCACCAAAAAAGCCTGCGGGCGAGCGCTTTGTTAAAAGAATAAAATAAAAGCCTAAAAAATGCCTAATTGTAAACGAAGGGTTTGAATTTTTATGATAGAAATGTATATTGTAGAGGACAAAACAGCCTTGCGCAGCTTTTGTGCTTCTTCTGCTGTGGCATATGATGAAGACGTAATGGCATATGCCGCAAGCTTTTGCGGCGGTGTGATAGGCTATTGTTTGTTTGTAATGAGCGAAAAGGTGCTTACAATACTTGCCGAAGGGGTATCGGACGAATATGGTGCAGAGCTGTGCGACGGTCTTACGCGCGCGGCTCTCAGCTATGCCGCAACCAGAGGTGTTTTGCGTGCAGAGTTTGCCGCAGGCGTAAGTGCCGAGGTATGGCAAAAGCTGCAAAGCTTCGGCTATACGCAAAAAATTATGCCCGACATTGACAAATTTTTAACCGGTTGTAAAAATTGCAGTAAAAAGCAATAAAAATCGCCAAAAAAGAGGCGAAAAAACTTGTGTATTGCAAAAGTGAAGTGTATAATATAAAGTGGTTAGATTTTGGTTTTAATTTTTTAAAAATTTATGCTTATATAGGAATGGAGGAAAAACAATGAGTGCTAAAATGGATTTTTTGGCAAGCGCTCGCAAAAAGGCGGTAAAAGCTTCGCCTGCACGAGATAGAATATCGCTGTTGTTTGATGAGGGCAGCTTTACCGAGCTTGATGCTTTTGCAAAGGCAGAGGGCGCAAGCGCGGGAGTTGTGACAGGCTATGGTGCTATTGAGGGCGTGACGGTGTTTGCTTTTGCGCAGGATAAAACCGATGCAAGCGGCGCTGTGGGCAAGGTTCAGGCGGCAAAGATTAAAAAGCTTTATGAGCTTGCGCTAAAAACAGGTTCTCCGGTAGTCGGCATTTATGACTCCTTCGGCGGTGCGCTGCGCGAGGGCAACGATATGCTGGCGGCGTATGGTGAGATGATGCTTTGGAGCAGCAACCTTTCCGGTGTCGTGCCGCAAATTTCTGTAATTGCAGGCACCTGTGCCGGCACTGCCGCACTTTTGGCAGCGGGTGCAGACCTTGTTGTTATGAGCGAAACAGCCGAGTATTTTCTTACCGCTCCTTCTATAGAAAAAGCGCAGGGCAGCGCTGCAAAGGGCGCAGGCTCTGCATCTAACGCAGCAGATGCGGGCGTTGCACATATTACCGCAAAAACACCCGAGGAAGCTATTGCAACAGCTAAGCATTTGGTTTCTATGCTGCCGCAAAACAACCTTTCGCCACTTCCTATATTCGACTTCACCGCACATGACGGTGCAGCCGAGGCGCTTAACTCCGCTTGCGAGAGCGACACACGCGATGCCGCCGTAATAGTTGAAAATGTGTTTGACGAGGGAAGTATCGTAGAGCTTATGCCAAGCTACGGAAAAAAAGGCGCGTATACTGCATTAGCCACCATTGGCGGTTTTACCTGCGGTGTTGCGGCAACACGCGGCGGCGCACTTTGCCGTAAAAACTGCAAAAAGCTTTCTATACTTATGCAGCTTTGCGATGCATACCAAATACCCGTAGTAAGCTTTGTAGATGCAACCGGCTTTGTTGCAGACGGCGAGGCAGAGCTTGCGGGGCTTGCAAAATATGCTGCGGGTCTTGCGCATATTTATGCTGAGGCAACTACGCCAAAGGTCGCGGTTATCACAGGCAAGGCATACGGCTCGGCGTACATTGCGCTTGCCGGCAAAAGTGCCAATGCCGACTTAACTTATGCTTGGCCCTCCGCTGTAATTTCGGCTTTAGAGCCGCAAGCAGCCGTCGCAATTATGCAGGGCGACAATGTAACGGCAGATAATGACATGGTGGCGGTAACCGCAAAATATATTGCCGAGGAAGCTTCACCCTACAAGGCGTGCGAGCAGGGCTATGTAGATGATGTCATTGTCCCCGCAGATACCCGCGATGTATTAATATCGGCACTCGATGTTCTGTCGGGCAAGCGTGTGAATACATTAAGCAAAAAACACAGCAATTTACCGCTGTAAAATATAAAAATACAAAAACATTTTCTTAAAAATATTAGGAGGTTTTATTGTGAAAAGAATGAAAGTAACCGTAAACGGTAATGTATATGACGTACAGGTAGAAGAACTGGGCGCAGGAGCACCCGCCGCACCTATAGCACCGCCGGTAGCAGCACCGGCACCTGTGGCAGCAGCACCTGCACCCGCACCGGCACCGGCGGCAGCGCCGGCAGCAGCACCCGCACCCGTAGCGGCAGGAGCCGAAAAAATTAACTCACCAATGCCCGGAACTATAGTAAAAGTTAATGTTGCAGCGGGACAAGCTGTTAAAAAAGGTGATGTCCTTGTAGTTTTAGAGGCAATGAAGATGGAAAATGATATTATGTCGCCTCGTGACGGCACAGTTGCCGGAGTACACGTTACACAGGGCGCCGCGGTTAATTCAAACGACCCGCTGGTTTCTCTTTCGTAAGCACCGCATAAGGCTAAACTAAAGCGGTGAAAAACCCGCAGGAGAGGAGTAATATGATGGCAAAATTAGGAATTACCGAAACCGTCCTGCGCGATGCGCACCAGTCGCTTATAGCTACGCGCATGACTATGGACGAAATGTACGATATTTTACCCGCAATGGACGAGGTTGGCTACCATTCGGCAGAGGTATGGGGCGGCGCAACATATGACGCCTGTATTCGCTTTTTGGACGAGGACCCTTGGGAAAGACTGCGCACTATACGCAAAAGAATGCCGAATACTAAGCTGCAAATGCTTTACAGAGGGCAAAATATGCTTGGATACCGTCATTATGCCGACGATTTAGTTGCTTACTTTGTGCAAAAAACCGTTGCAAACGGTATAGACATTTTGCGTATATTCGACGCATTAAACGATATACGCAACCTCGAAGCCTCTATTAAGGCTACAAAAAAAGAGGGTGCTCACCTGCAAGCCTGCATAAGCTACACCACAAGCCCTGTGCATAACCTTGACTATTTTGTGCACTATGCAAAGCAGCTTGAGGACAGCGGAGCAGACTCTATCTGTATTAAAGATATGGCGGGGCTTGTGACGCCTACAATGGCAACAGACCTTGTAACAGCTTTAAAGAAAAACGTTAAAATACCAATTCAGCTACACACTCATTACACCTCTGGGCTTGCTTCCATGTCCATACTTAAAGCAGCCGAAGCAGGCGTTGACGTTGTAGATACAGCAATATCTCCGCTTGCAATGGGTACAAGCCATGCCGCTACAGAGTCTATAGTTGCGGCTTTTGCGGGCACACCGTACGACACAGGGCTTGACCTTAAAAAGCTTGATGTTGTGCGCGCACATTTTGCAAAGCTGCGCGAAAAATACCTTGCAAGCGGGCTTCTCAGCCCTAAGGTTATGGGAGTTGACGCAAATACGCTGCTTTATCAGGTGCCGGGCGGTATGCTCTCGAACCTCGTAAAACAGCTTAAAGATGCAGGTAAAGAGGACCAGTTCGAGGAGGTTTTAAAAGAAATCCCCAGTGTGCGTAAAGACTCGGGCTACCCGCCGCTTGTTACACCTACTTCTCAAATTGTTGGTACACAGGCTGTGTTTAACATTATAATGGGCGAACGCTACAAGATGGTTACCAAAGAGTTTAAAGGGCTTGTGCGCGGCGAATACGGCAAAACACCCGCGCCTATAGACCCCGCCTTCCGCAAAAAGATATTGGGTGACGAAACACCTATAGACTGCCGCCCTGCCGATTTGCTTGAGCCTGAGGTTGAGAAAATGAGGGCAGAGCTGCCTGCAAAATACAACGAGCAGGACGAGGACTTTTTAACATGGGCAATGTTCCCGCAGGTTGCACCTAAGTTCTTCGAGAGCCGCCGTCTTAAAAAGTACGGTGTAGACGGAGAGCATTTAGACGACAAAAACAAGGTGCACCCTGTCTAAGCCATAGCGCCTAAAAGCTTAAAATTAAATGCTATAAAAATGCGTGAGCAGATGTTATATCGGTTCGCGCATTTTTTTATTTCTTGCAATAAAACACATAAATAGTTGCACTGTTATGTTAAGAGTACAAATAAATACACAGAACCTGTAAAAACTTAAAATTGCAAGGGAGTTGACAGCAGTGAAATATTTAAAAAAATTGACAGCTATGTTTCTTGCGGCAGTTTTAATGCTTACCGTTACAGCGTGCGGGACAAGCAGCAAGTATGCAGAGGTAGGCGGCAGCTTTGCACAGTCGTCTGCGGCGGCAGAAATGGCTGCACCCGCGCAGGCACCTGCTATGGACAAAGCACAAATGAACAGCGCCGGTGCAGAAAATGCAGATGGCGGCGGGATATCAAACAAAACAGAAACGGCTTCTGTCCAGCCGACAGACAGCACCCGTAAGCTTATACGGCGCGTGTATATGGACGCACAGACAAAAACCTTTGACGTTCTTATGGCAGCAGTGACAAAGCAAGTGGAACAGCTTGGCGGATATTTTGAAACAAGCTCTGTTACAGGCGGTGCGGGCGGCGGCAACTCGTATATGCCGGCAGATGCCGGTACGCAAATGCGTTATGCCCATATGGTTATTCGCATACCAAAGGACAAAACAGATGAGCTTGTAAGCATGATAAACGAGCAGAGCAATGTTGTATCAAAGCAAGAAACAATGGAGGATATAACGCTTAACTACGTAGATGTGGAAAGCCGCACAAAGGCATTTAAAATAGAGCAGGAGCGCCTTTTGGTTTTGCTTGAGAAAGCAGAAAAAATCGAAGATGTAATAGCTATAGAAGCACGGCTTTCTGAGGTTCGCTATCAGCTTGAAAATTACCAATCGCAGCTGCGTACCTTTGACAATCTTATAGATTACAGCACGGTTACGCTTGATGTGGGCGAAGTGCTGCGTGTAACGCCAACCGAGCAAAAGACGCTGGGCAGCCGCATGAAAAACGGGCTGAGCCAAACTATGTATGATATGGGGCAGGGCGCACAAAACCTTTTTGTATGGGTAGTTGTAAATCTGCCGTATATTCTTGTATGGGCGGTGCTCGCTGCCATAGCTCTGGTAATTATATATAAGCTTAGCCGCAGAGCAAATAAAAAAATAAAAAATGCTTTATTACAGCCAAAAAGCGCTGACGATGCCGAGGACGGCAAAGAAAACAAGTAAAACACAAATAAACTATAAATGCCAACGGCTAAAATAAAAGTGCCGTTGGCATTTTTGCTTGCAGTAAAAGAACCCGCACCTGTGCGGCGTGGGTATTAGCTCTGTAATGCTACAAAGGTTACAATTTAGTTACAGAAAAGCCCCTGTTTTGCTTAATTACCTTGCATTCGCTCCATAAAGATAGTAAAATAGAAAAGGTAGAAATTAAATATTATGGCGGGTAAAAGCCTTCATAAGAAGCCGTTTTATATGTAAAATATGCTTGCAGCATTATAAATAAAAATTAATTGTAATTTAACAGATGGGGTAGAAGTATGATAAGAAGTATGACCGGCTTTGGTAGGGCGCAAGAAACACTGAACGGGCGCGATATTACAGTGGAGGTTAAAAGTGTAAACCACCGTTTTTTTGAGTTTTCTTGCCGCACACCGCGCGTGTATGGGCACCTTGAAGAAAAGCTTAAAAGCTATTTGCAAGGCAAAATTTCTCGCGGCAAGGTAGATGTTGGCGTAACTGTTATAAACACAGAGGGTGCAAGTGCCCATGTCGAGATAAACACCGAGCTTGCAAAAAGCTATGCAGAGGAGCTGCGCGGGCTTGGCAAAAAGCTTGGGCTTACAGATGACCTATCTCTTTCGGCAATTGCGCGTTTTACAGATATATTCATGGTTACAAAGGGGCCGGAGGACGAGGAGGTTATTTGGGAAAGTGTGCGTAAGGTGCTGGACGAGGCAAGCGAAAAATTTGTGCAAATGCGCGAGGACGAGGGCAAGCGCCTTAAAGACGACTGCTTAAACAGGCTTTGCGGTATAGAAAAAATGCTTGTACAGGTAGAGCAGCGCTCGCCTGCCGTTGTGCAGGAGTACCGCGACAAGCTTTATAATAAAATAAAAGATATTCTGGCAGATAAAAACATAGACGAACAGCGCATACTTACAGAGGCGGCAATATTCTCTGAAAAAACTGCGGTGGACGAAGAAACCGTGCGGCTTCACAGCCACATTGCGCAGTTCCGCAGTATTATGGAGCTTAAAGAGCCTGTGGGGCGTAAGCTTGACTTTTTGGTACAGGAGTTTAACCGTGAGGTGAACACCATAGGCAGTAAGGCACAAGATTTAGACATAGCACGCATAGTGGTAGATATGAAAAGCGAGATAGAAAAAATACGCGAGCAAATACAAAATATAGAATAGCGGGGCGTAGATATGCCGTGTGCTGTACTGCCCGTGGCTTTTATTTATTATTTTACTAGGAGGAGCACCCAATGAAGCTAATTAATATAGGCTTTGGCAATATGGTTTCGGCGAACAGGCTTGTTGCTATAGTCAGCCCCGAATCTGCCCCGATAAAGCGCATAATACAAGACGCGCGCGACAGAGGAACTCTTATAGATGCAACCTATGGGCGGCGCACACGCGCTGTCATAATTACCGACAGCGACCATGTTGTGCTGTCTGCCGTGCAGCCGGAAACCGTCGCAAACAGGCTTTCGGACGACGATGAGGAGGATATTTCCGAAGATGAATAATAAAGGCTTGCTGGTTGTAATATCGGGTCCCTCCGGTGTCGGAAAGGGCACAGTGCTTAAAAATATATTTGCAACCGATGAAAACGTCAAGGTTTCGGTTTCGGCAACAACGCGCAAGCCGCGCCCGGGCGAAGTTGATGGAACACACTACTTTTTTGTAAACGAAAAACAGTTTTTGCAAGCTGTGAACGACGGCGGAATGCTTGAATATGCGCAGTATAGCGGCAATTATTACGGCACGCCGAGGGAGATGGTAGAGCGCGAGCTGGCTTTGGGGCACGATGTTATACTTGAAATAGAAGTGCAGGGTGCTATGCAGATAAAAAAAGCTTACCCCGAGGTTTTAACGATATTTGTAATGCCGCCAAGTATGTGCGAGCTTAAAAAGCGCCTTACAGAGCGCAGAACCGAGGACGAAGCGGCCATAAGCCGCCGCATAGACACGGCACAAAAAGAACTACAAATGGCGTACGATTACGATTACATTGTAATTAACGATAAAATTGATGCTGCGGCGCAAAGGCTTAAAGCAATATTATGTGCCGCAAAGTGCAGTGCAAAATACATGAAAGAATTTATAGATGAGGTGCAGAAATAATGAATATGTTAAGACCGTCGATTTCTCAGATACTAAAAAACAACGAAAGCCCGTATTCACTGGTGGTGGGCGTTGCAAAGCGCGCGAGAGAAATTACAGATGCTGCCGAGCATGACAAAAAGGCGCTTGTAGATAAACCTGTAAAGCTTGCAATAGAGGAATTTGCAGACGGAAAAATAAAGCTGGTCGAAAGCGAAAACATTGGGCTTAATATAGAAGAATAATTTTTATGGGCGGCAAGTACAGAGATGGAGGGCTTTTGTTGGTGACACGTAAAATTGCCAAGGTAGCGGTTGACAAAGCCGCCTTTCATTTTGACAAGCTGTACGATTATCTTGTTCCGCAGGAGCATTACGGAAGTCTTTGCGCGGGGAGCCGTGTGCTTGTGCCATTTGGTGCGGGCAACCGCAAAAGACAGGGCGTGGTGCTTGCGGTAGCCGATGCCACTGACGAAAGCCTTTGCGGCAAACTAAAGCCCTTGTCGGTGCTTTTGGACGAAGAAATATATCTTACTCCGGAGCTTTTAGAGCTTGTTTATTACCTTAAAGAAAACACCTTTTGTACTTTTTATGATGCCGTAAAAACCCTGCTGCCCGCGGGTGTGGGCTATAGCTTAGGCTTTACCTACCGCGCAAATTTACAAAGCACAGACTGCACGGGGCTTACGGTACAAGAAAACGAGGTGCTTGCGTATGTCGCAAGCCGCAAAGCACCCATTGCGCAAGAAAAGCTTTGCGAGGAGCTTGGTCTTACACCGCAGTCATCAGTGCTTAAAAAGCTTATGTCACAAGGGCTGTTGCTTCGCGAAGAAAGCCAAAAGCGCAATATTGGTGACGAAACAATAACCATGGTGCGCATGGCACCGCAGTATGCTGACGAGCTGCCTGCTTCGGCTAAGCTTACGCCAAAACAAAAAGCTGTAACCGAGCTGCTTTACAATGTCGGTGCGGCGTCTGTAAAAGAGATAGCATATTTTACCGCCTGTACGGCGGCAGTGGTTAAGGCTCTTTGCAAAAAAGGCTTTGCGGAGCTTTACGAAAACCCTGTTTTGCGCATACCTAAAAGCGCAGCAGCCGATGAAGAAAAAAACTATGTGCTAACCGCCGAGCAACAAAAAGCTTATTTGGGGCTTTTACAGCTTTATAAAAGCGGCAAAGCAGCGGTGTCACTGCTGTACGGTATAACCGGAAGCGGCAAGACCAACGTTTTTTTGCGCCTTATAAAGGACGTTGTGGCGTGTGGGAGGCAGGTTATTGTTCTAGTGCCCGAAATAGCCCTTACACCGCAGACTATAAATACATTTATGGCAAGCTTTGGCGGGCGTGTGGCAATTTTACACAGCGGGCTCTCTATGGGAGAACGTCTTGACGAGTGGAAGCGCATACGCACAGGTGCTGTTGACATTGCCGTAGGTACGCGCTCGGCGGTATTTGCCCCGTTTACAAAGCTGGGTCTTATTATTATAGATGAAGAACAAGAGGGCACCTACAAAAGCGAGGGCAGCCCGCGCTATCATGCCAGAGAGGTTGCAAAGCACCGCTGTAAAACGCAGGGAGCACAGCTTGTGCTATGCTCGGCAACACCAAGCATAGAGAGCTTTTACTATGCAAAAAAAGGAATTTATCATCTTTTTACTTTAACCGAGCGCTTTGGTGACGCTGTACTGCCGCAGGTTGAGGTAGTAGATATGGACGAGGAAGCGCACGAGGGCAACAGCTATAGCCTAAGCCATACATTGGCGGATGCAATAGCCGAAAACCTGCAAAAAAAACAGCAGACAATACTTTTGCTAAACAGGCGCGGCTACAACACGGTTGTAAAATGTCAAAGCTGCAACACGCCTGTAGTTTGCCCGCATTGCAGTATAGGTTTAACTTATCACAGCGCAAACGGAAGACTGATGTGTCACTACTGCGGCTACTCGCGCGAGCTTAACGAAAAATGCGAGGTGTGCGGCAGTAAGCTTGCAAAATACTCCGGTGCGGGTACGCAAAAGCTGGAGGACGAGCTTAAAACCCTGTTCCCTTCGGCGCGGGTGCTGCGAATGGACGCGGACACAACTATGGCAAAAAGCGCGTATGAGCAGGGCTTTAAAAGCTTTGCACAGGGCGATTACGATATTATGGTGGGTACACAAATGGTGGCTAAGGGGCTTAATTTTAAAAATGTTACCCTTGTCGGCGTGCTTGCCGCAGACAGCACACTTTTTGGTGATAACTTTAAAAGTGAAGAGCGCACATTTAGCTTAATTACACAGGTGGTGGGGCGCAGCGGACGCGGAGAGCTGCCCGGGGCTGCATATATCCAAACGTTTTTTCCGCAAAACGAGGTTTTTGCACTGGCGGCAAAGCAAGATTACGACAAGTTCTATGAGGGCGAAATATTGGCGCGCCGCCTTATGCTTTACCCGCCATTTTGTACAATGTGTGCCGTAGGCTTTAGCGGAGAAAACGAAAACGAGGTGCGCGAGCGGGCGCAAAGCTTTTTGTCAGAGCTTACACAGCTTGCAAAAAGCGAATACCCAAAGCTGCCAATGCGCGTGCTTCCGGTTACTCCGTGCTCTGTGGTTAGGGTAAATGGAAAATACCGCTATAAAATACTTATCAAATGTAAAAACTGCAAGGAGTTCAGAGGCATTATTGCAAGGCTTCTTGTAAGCTTTGGCAAGGCGCAAAAAGGGCGCGGAGTTACCGCATATGCCGACTTATATTTTGACGGCAGCATATAGAGTATCTTTAAATAACCGCAATTACAAAAATTGAATTTTAGAGTTTTAAATAAAGTGGAGGAATTTAAAATGGCGCTTAGAATAATTGCAAAAGAGGGTGACGAGTGCCTTCGCAAGGTGGCAAAGCCCGTAACAAAATTTGACGAAAAGCTGGGGCAGCTACTAGATGATATGGCAGAAACCATGGTGGAAGCAAACGGTGTGGGTCTTGCCGCGCCGCAGGTTTCGGTTTTGCGCCGTGCTGTTACAATAGATGTGGGCGAGGGAGTTATAGAGCTTGTAAACCCCGAGATTATTTCTAAGGGCGGCAGTATAGAGGACGCCGAGGGCTGTCTTTCTTTCCCCGGGCAATATGGCATGGTGACACGCCCCGAGAAGGTTGCGGTGCGCGCGTACGACAGACACGGAAAAGAGTTTGTGATGGAGGGCGAGGGGCTTTTGGCGCGCGCCTTCTGCCACGAGATAGACCATTTGGAGGGCATAGTTTTTAAAGATTTGGTGTCGCGTATGTGCACGCCGGAGGAGCTTGAATGAGATTAGTTTTTATGGGAACTCCGTCCTTTGCGGTGCCGTCCCTGCAAAGACTTTTAGATGACGGGCACGAGCTTGCCGGTGTCTTTACACAGCCAGATAAACCGTCGGGGCGCGGCTATAAGCTTACGCCGTCACCTGTAAAGCTGCTTGCATTACAGCACGATATAGCGGTTTTTCAGCCATCAAGCCTTAAAAATGATGAAGCCCTGTCGCTTATTAAAGACCTTGCACCGCAGCTTATTGTTGTTGTTGCTTACGGCAAGATATTGCCTAAAAATATACTTGAAGTACCTGAATATGGCTGTGTGAATGTACACGGCAGCTTGCTGCCAAAGTACCGCGGGGCAGCGCCCATACAGTGGAGTGTCTTAAACGGCGAGCGCGAAACAGGTGTAAGTACAATGTTTATGGCGCAGGGGCTCGACACAGGTGACATTATATTGTCTGAAAAGGCAGCGGTGGGCGAGGACGAAACGGCGGGGGAGCTTTATGACAGGCTTAGCTTTGTCGGTGCACAGTGCCTTGCCAAGACCATGGCGCTTTTTGCGAGCGGCAAAGCTGTGCCGCGTACACCGCAAAACGACGCAGAGGCAAGCCTTGCACCCATGCTTAATAAAGAAATGGCAAAGATAAATTTTGACAAAACAGCGGCAGAGCTGCATAATTTAATACGCGGGCTTTCGCCGTGGCCTGTGGCGTACACCACCTATAACGGCAAGCGGCTTAAAGTGCATAGGGCTTGTGTTGCCGAGGGAATACAGGGCGGCAGTGCGCGCGAGATACTGGACGAAAAGCGAATGATTATAGCCTGCGGTACAGGAGCATTAGAGCTTTTGGAGGTTCAGGAGGAAGGCGCAAGGCGCGTAAGCGGTGCAGAATTTATGAACGGGCACCATATTAAAAAAGGGGAGTGCTTAAATAATGGGCTTTGATATTTATTATTTGGTGTTGGTAGTTCCGGCTATTATTCTTTCGATTTGGGCACAGGCACAGGTAAAGGGCACCTTTGCAAAATTTTCAAAAATACGCACAATAGATGGGGCAACAGGCGAGCAGGCAGCAAGAGCCATACTTGACGGAAACGGCTTGCAGTCTGTGCGGATAGAGCATATTGCGGGGGAATTGACAGACCATTTTGACCCGCGCGACAATGTCGTGCGCCTTTCAGACTCTGTTTATGCAAGCGCTTCGGTTGCGGCAGTGGGTGTTGCGGCACACGAGTGCGGGCACGCGGTGCAGTACGCAAAGGGCTATACCCCTATGAAGCTGCGCTCTGCAATAATCCCCGTTACAAATATTGGCTCTAAGCTTTCTATTCCGCTTGTATTTTTGGGCATTGTTTTAAGCATGGGCTCGCTTATCAATTTGGGTATAATACTTTTTTCAACTATGACGCTTTTTCAGCTTGTAACCTTGCCTGTGGAGTTTAATGCAAGCCACCGTGCACTGGTTACGCTGGAGGGTACTCATATGCTGGAGGACGGAGAAATAAGCGGGGCAAAAAAGGTGCTTAAAGCGGCGGCGCTTACCTATGTTGCGGCACTTCTTGTTTCGGCAACACAGCTTTTGCGCATGGTGCTTATAACGCGCAGCAGAGACCGCGACTAGATAAGCTTAATAGTAGAGCAGGCTGCAAGTCTTATTATTTTTTGTGTGCGAAGTGCGGCTGCTATATAAATAACTGTATAAAAACTTAGCAAAATTAAAAAAGACAGAGGTAAACGATGAAAAGTGCAAGACAAATTGCCGTACAGGCGCTTGTAAAGGTGAACACTGACGGCGGGTATTCCAACCTCGTTTTAGACAACGAGCTTTCTAAAAGCGAGCTTTCGCCGCGCGATAAAGCGTTTTGCACCACAATTTTTTACGGAGTTTTAGAGCGCCGCATTACCTTGGACGCACTGCTTGCGACATATTGCAGACAGCCGCTTAAAAAGCTTATGCCGCAGGTGCGAGAGCTTTTGCACATAGCCGTTTATCAAATACTTTATATGGACGGCGTTCCGCAATCGGCTGCGGTCAACGAAACGGTAGAGCTTGCTAAAACCATGAAGTGCGCCCATGCCACGGCTTTTTTAAACGGAGTTTTGCGCAGCTTTTTGCGTGACGGCGGCAACCTTAACAAGATATTACCCGACAAAAATGAAAAACCATTGGAATATTTAAGCGTTTATTATTCTGTCCCGCTGTGGCTTGTAAGCCTGTGGGCAAAAGACTACGGTGAGGAACGCTGCGAGGGTATTTTAGCTGCGGCAGTTGACAGACCTCCGCTTTATTTGCGTGTAAACAGCCAAAAAAACACAGCGCAGGCACTGGCAGAGGCGCTTCAAAAAAAAGGTATGGAGCTTACCGTGCGCGAGGATATAGGGCAGTGTCTGGAGGCGGAAAAAACAGGCGAAATAAACTACCCAGTGCTTTATAAACGCGGGCATTTTACCGTACAAGACATTTCTTCACAGCTTTGTGTACAGGCGGCGGAGGCACAGGCGGGTATGCGCTGCCTTGACGTCTGTGCGGCGCCGGGCGGCAAAACCTTTACCTTAGCGCAAGAGATGAACGACGAGGGCGAAATATTAGCGCTGGATTTGCACGAATTTAAAGCAAAGCTTATAAAAGACGGTGCAAAGCGCTTGGGGCTTAAATGTATAAAGGCACAGGCGGGTGACGCGACAGTTTATGATGAAGCACGCGGCGAATTTGACATTGTCTTGTGTGATGTTCCGTGTTCCGGGCTTGGTATTATACGCCGAAAGCCCGAGATTCGATATAAAACCGAGGAGGACCAGTTGGGTCTACCCGAGCTACAGTATAAAATACTGGAAATATCATCAAAATATGTTAAAAGCGGTGGTAAGCTTGTTTATTCCACCTGTACCCTGCACAAGGCAGAAAACGAAGAAGTTACACAGCGCTTTTTGCAAGAGCACAGCGAGTTTACTGCTGAGCCTCTGCCGCTAAGAATAAAAGAGCTTACGGGCGCGCAGGAGGACTGGCGGGTTACGCTGCTGCCGGAAAAATTAAATTCTGACGGGTTCTTTTTTGCAACCATGCGTCGTTTATAATACTTATATATTTAGAAAAGGGTGGTGTAGCCGCTTGACAGATATAAAATCGTACACGTTGCCGCAGCTTGAGGCGTTTATAAAAGAAATGGGCGAGCAGAGCTTTAGGGCAAAGCAGATATTTACATGGCTGCATCAAAAACAGGTTAAAAGCTTTGACGAAATGACAAATCTTTCATCAGCACTGCGCGAAAAGCTTGCAAAGCAGTGCTATATAAACGAAATAGTCATTAAAAAAAAGCTGGTTTCGGCTATTGACGGCACACAAAAATTTTTGTTTTTACTGCGTGACGGAGAAACCGTCGAGGGTGTGCTGATGCACTATAAGCACGGTACAAGCCTGTGTATTTCTACACAGGTGGGCTGTAAAATGGGCTGTAGCTTTTGCGCCTCTACACTTATGGGCTTTTGCCGAAGCCTTACTGCCTCAGAGATGCTGGACGAGATATATGCGGCAGGCAGAGAAGCGGGCGAGCGTATAGATTCGGTGGTACTTATGGGCATTGGAGAGCCGCTGGACAACCTGCGGAATGTGCTTGCTTTTTTGGATATATTGTCATCACCTGACGGTATAAATTTGGGTGCGAGGCACGTTTCGCTGTCAACCTGCGGTATTGTGCCGCAGATATATGAGCTGCTTAAAGAAAAGCCGCAGGTTACACTATCAATCTCACTGCACGCGCCCAATAACACCCTAAGAGATAAGCTGATGCCGATAAACCAAAAATATAAGATAGAAGAGCTTATGCGCGCCTGCAAAGCGTACTTTGAAGCCACGGGGCGGAGGATATCGTATGAATATTCGCTTATAAGCGGTGTAAACGACAGCGATGCCTGTGCCGTGGAGCTGGCGTGTCTGCTTAAAGGGCAGGTAGCCCACGTAAACCTTATACCTATTAACGAGGTAAAAGAGCACAGCCAAAAGAAGAGTACGCCCGCAAGAGTAAAAGAATTTCTTAATATACTTGAAAAGCACAAGATAACAGCTACGGTGCGCCGCGAGCTTGGCGCGGATATAAGCGCTGCCTGCGGGCAACTTAGGCGAGAGGCAAAGGGGGAAGAAAATGGTGTTTAAAGCTTACGGAAAAACTGACAAGGGACGGGTAAGAGAAAATAATCAAGATTATTTTACGGTGAAGAACCTTTCTGATGAGGTGATTTTGGCGGTTGTTTGCGACGGAATGGGCGGCGAACGCGGCGGTAACATTGCCAGCCGCAATGCGGTAAACATCATTTCACAAAACATATGCTCAAATTACCGCGATATTTATGATGAAAACGGTATTCGCAACATGATGATGTCGGCTGTTTCGGTTGCAAATGCCTTAGTGCATGATATGGCGGTTAAGGACGAAAACTTGCGCGGCATGGGTACTACCGTCATAGTCTGCGTGTTAAAAAACGGTATGGCGCACATACTGCACGCAGGTGACAGCCGTGTATATATAGGCGATGAAAAAGGCGTTACAAGGCTTACGCGCGACCATTCTGTAGTGCAGATGCTTATTGAAACGGGTGAGCTTACAGAAGAAGAAGCGGCAATTCACCCCAAAAAGCATTACATTACCCGCGCTTTGGGCGTAGAGCCGGAGCTTGATGCGGAGTACGGAGAATACTTACTGAAAGACGGTAACAGGCTACTTCTTTGCACCGACGGGCTGACAAACCACCTAAGCGCGGACGAGATTGCAAAAGAGCTTATGCAGAACCCGCCTGAGGACATACCGCAAAGGCTTATTGACACGGCAAACAAAAAAGGCGGTTCAGATAATATTACAGCGGTGGTGCTTCTTTAACACATAGACCACACATTCAGGAGGCAATTGCGCATGGATAAATACATCGGTAAAAAGCTTGACGGCCGCTATGAAATTCAAGAGCTTGTGGGCGTAGGCGGTATGGCAAATGTGTATAAGGCACTTGATGTTGCCGAGGACAGAGCCGTAGCCGTAAAAATTCTTCGTGAGGAGTTTCAAGACAACGAGGAGTTTTTGCGCCGCTTTAACAACGAATCTAAGGCGATAGCTATGCTTAACCACCCCAACATCGTAAAGGTCTACGATGTTATGATGGCATCTCCGACAAAATATATAGTGATGGAATATATAGACGGAATTTCGCTTAAAGAATATATGGACCAGCAGGGGCTTATGAAGTGGAAGGAAGCCGTGTATTTTACCGTGCAGATATTGCGGGGTTTGCAGCACGCGCACGATAGGGGTATAGTACACCGCGACATAAAGCCGCAAAATATTATGCTTTTGTATGACGGAACTATAAAAATAACAGACTTTGGCATAGCCCGCTTTGCCAGAGCAGAAACAAAGACGATAACAGACAGGGCTATAGGCTCTGTTCATTATATAAGCCCGGAGCAGGCGCGCGGGGAAGCTACCGATGAAAAAACAGACATATATTCGGTGGGGGTTATGCTTTTTGAGATGCTTACGGGTAAGCTGCCCTTTGAAGCGGACAATGCTGTTTCTGTGGCTATAAAGCAGATACAATCCATACCTAAGCGTCCGCGCGAAATTAACCCCGATATACCCGAGGGGCTTGAGGCTATAACTATTCGCGCTATGCAAAAAGATGTAAATAAGCGGTATCATTCGGCTGCCGAAATGCTAAGGGATATTGATGAGTTTAAACGCAATCCAAGTGTTAATTTTGAATATACCTACCTTTCAGAGCCTGCCCCGCAGGAGATTGCGGGTGCTATAAACCGCAAACGCAGCTTGCCGCAGCAGGCGGTACAGCGCCGAAGAAGGGTTTCGGTGCAGCAGCCGGCGGCTTCGCGAAAGACGGCATACAATGAGGAGGACGACATGAAGGTAGTACACAGAACACCGGTTCTTCCTATTTTAGCGGGGGTAGCGGGCGCATTTTTACTGGTTTCATCGCTGTTTATATTTTGGCTGTTTTACACCAATAACCCCTTTAAAGAGGTTGAACAGGTTAAGCTGCCAAATTTTATAGGCGAAAAATATGCCACTGTAGACCAAAAATATCATGCGCAGTTTAAGCTTGAAAAAGAGGACGCATACAGCGACAAATACGAGCGCGGAGTGGTGCTGGAGCAAGTTCCCAAATCGGGCAGGCGTGTGCGTTTGGGCAGTACAATAACCTTAAAGGTAAGCCTTGGCACACAAACCATAATTATGGAGGATTACGCCGGAATGATGGCGTCAGAGGTTATGGTAAAGCTTAAAGCACTGGGGCTGGAGGCTGTGGAGTCCAATATCAAGCACCCAAATATACCTAAGGGCTGCGTTATAAAAACAGACCCGCCAAAGGGCAGCGAAATAACTACCGAAACACCTATAACCGTTTATGTAAGCACGGGCGGCTCGCGCCCGATGGCAACTGTGCCAAACATTGTAGGCATGAACAAGGAGGACGCGAAGGCGGCTATTTTGATGAACAGACTGCGCGTCGGTACTATAACGTCTGTAAGCTATTCACAGCTTGAGGGAAGCAGCACTGTAAGCAGTGCAGCAAGCAGTGAAGCAAGCAGCGGAAGTGGCGTTGTACCGCCTGTAGCACCGCCGGAGGTTGGTACGGTAATATCGCAAAACCCAACTGCGGACGGCGAAAATGATGGTGGACGCATGGTTCCGGAGGGCAGCACCGTAAGCATGAGCGTGTATTCGGGTGACAGCACGGTAGTGCGCCTGAGTGTGCCTGTAAAAGTGCCGCAGGGGTTTAGCACTGCAATTAAAATGACGGCTCAGATTAATGATAAGGTTGTAAAGACGGCGTCGGTAGACACTGCTAAAGAAAAGCAATGGCCTGTTTTATTCGAGAGCGAATACGAAGTTGAAACTGCTTATATTTATATTGACGGTGCGTTGTACCAAGAACTGGAGCTTAACTTTAAAAGCGGCAAGCACTCTGTGGTAAAGGACTATTCAGGTGACTTTGCAAGCGGCGGAGGTATTACCGTTGTACCGCCAAGCAGCAGCAGTAAGCACGAGGATAAAAGCAGTAGCGCCGGTGATATAACAGTAGAGCCGTCCGATAACGAAATTATAGTAGTTGAATAGTAACCAAAGCGCGGGTCTTGTGCAGCAAAGGAAAGGAAAATTATGGAGCAAAAAACCGGACTAATTACAAAGGCACTAAGTGGCTTTTACTATGTGCAGTGCGGCACAGAGCTTATAGAATGCAGGGCACGCGGGGTTTTTAGAAACCGCAGGCAAGAGGTTTATGTCGGCGACAGGGCTGTTGTAGAAATGACGGACGGGGGCAAGGGCTGTGTCACCGAGATACTAGAGCGCAAAAACTTTTTACTGCGCCCGCCGCTTGCCAATATAGACCAGCTTGTTATAGTTATATCTACCTGTGACCCGCCGCCTAACCTGCTTATAATAGACAGGCTTATAGCTATAGCAGAGCGCAAAAAAATAACACCGGTTTTGGTTTTTACAAAAAAGGACAGGGCAGACTCGCATATATTTGCACAAATTTACCGCCACGCGGGCTTTTGCGTGCTGGAGGCTTCTAACACTACCGGCGAGGGAATAGACGAGGTAAGGGCAATGTTGAGCGGCAAGGTAAGTGCATTTTCCGGTAACTCCGGCGTTGGTAAATCCAGCCTTCTTAACTGTATAGATACACGTCTTACCATACCCACCGGCGAAACCAGCCAAAAGCTTGGACGCGGGCGGCATACAACGCGCCATGTAGAGCTTTTCTTGTTGCCGCAGGGCGGCTATGTTGCCGACACACCCGGTTTTTCTGCTGTTGACATGGCACATACGGACAGGGTGCTTAAAGAAAGCCTTGCCGAATGCTTTAGAGAATTTGCACCTTTTACAGGCAGCTGCCGTTACAGCGGCTGTTCGCACACTAGCAAAGAAAAAGGCTGTGGTGTGCTTATGGCGTTGGAGCGCGGAGAGATAGAACCGACAAGATATGAAAGCTACGACACAATGTGGCGTGAGGTTAAGGACCTAAAGGAGTGGGAGATTAAATGAAGCGCTGCATCATTATAGCCGCACATATGCAGAGTAAAATATCTCGTGTGGTAAACCTGCGCGAGGACGATTTTATTATATGTGCAGACGGCGGGTATATGGCGGCGGTTGCCGAGGGTATAACGCCAAGCCTTGTAATTGGCGATTTCGACTCATTTACCGAAGAAATTCCGTCGCATATACCGCAAGAGCGCGTTCCGCCGGAAAAAGACGACACGGACACCATGCTGTGCTTGAAGCGCGGCATAGAGCTGGGCTATGACGAGTTTATTATATTGGGCGGTATGGGGGGCAGGCTGGACCACACCTTTGCAAACCTGCAAACCCTGGCTTACGGCGCCGGGCGCGGCTGTTTTGTGCTGTTGGCTGAAGAAAAAAACCTCGCCGTAGTTATCTCGGACGAAACGGTAAGAATACCACGTATGGACGGGTGGAAGCTATCGGTTTTTGCGCTGGGCGACAATTGTGACGGTGTGTGCGAAAGCGGTGTAAAGTACCCGCTGCAAAATGCGACAGTCACAAACAATTTTCCTATAGGTGTAAGTAACGAGTTTGTGGCGGAAGAAGCCGTAATAAGCTGTGGCAAGGGCAGGCTTTTAATAATACTTTCTCGCGACTGATTAATATTATGCGGCAGGTGTAAACAGGTTTTACGCCTGTTTTTTTGTCTTTTTGCGTTGCAGCTGTAACAAGCGCGTTGCTTTTTGCGTACTATAAGGTAGTAACTAAAGGGAGGGCTTAGGTATGCGCAAACGCTGCGGCAAATGTACAAATTGGTGCGCCATAGCCATAGCCATAGGGGCAGGGCTTTTGCTGGTACTGTTTTGTCCCTTGCACTTTTTGCTCACATTGGCTGCAATAGCGCTTATAGTGCTGGGCGCGCTTATGCTAAGCTGTTAAGCTATGCGCATTTAAAGAGAGGGTGGTACCCGTATGAAAATAGTTGTTATAAAAAGCCCAAGGTTTTTAGCACCACTGCTGCGCTTGTTGTTTGGTATACATAACGACTGATAAACGCAGGCAGAACAAAACAGACATGCAGATGCCAATGGCTCTGCGTGTTTTTTTGTTTTTTTACATATTTGGTACAAGACTTGAATATAGTTATTGTAGAAACAAAAAGAAAGGGAGAGTATCCTTATGGATTTAAAGCTTATTAAAGAAGCGGTAGCTATAAACGAAGCGGTTTGCGACTTTGCATTGGAACTGCCTATAGAATGCGATGTTTTGCTGCCTGAGTACTGCCCCGACATTCTAAGACTGCTTAAATGCTGTGCTACACCTATATTAACGCGTACCGCTGCCGAGGGCGGCACTGTTACGGCAGAGGGGTATACACTTTTAGAGCTGTACTACACCGGCGATGACGAAAAAATGCACTGTAGCGAGCACAAGGTACCGTTTATAAAGAATATAGATTTAAAAACGGAGCCTGAAAACATGACGGTGTCCATTTATTTTACGGTGGGTTATATAAATTGCCGCGCTGTAAACAACCGCCGTGCCGATATCCGCGGCGCTATAACAATGAACCTTAAAGCTTTTGCAGAAAAAAGCGAGAGCGCTGTCTGCGGTGCAGAGGGAGCGGGGGTTCAGCTAAGAAAAAGCACTATGGAAAGCACCTGTATTTTGGGCTGTAATGAAAAACAATTTACGGTGCGTGACGAGCTTGAGCTGGGTTATGGCAAGCTGCCGGTGGGCACTGTAATGCGCAAGGAGGCTGTGGCGCTTGTAACCGAATGCAAGGTGATATCCAACAAGGCGGTGGTAAAAGGCGAGCTTATTTTAGATATTTTCTACCTCAGTGCCGCTGATAATGAGCCGCAAGCTATGAAGTACAACCTGCCCATAAGCCAGATTATAGATTTACAGGGTGCGGAGGAGGATTGCAGCTGCGATGTGCGCTTTAGAGTAATGTCGGCAGACATACAGCCCAAGGCAGACCTTGACGGAGAAGCTACCGTGCTTGTGGCGGAAGTAACGCTGTGTGCAACGGCAAAAGCATACCGCACAAAAGCCGTTATGCCGGTGTGCGACGCATATTCTACAGAATATGAAATACAGCTTGAGGAGCGCCATGTTACGGTTATAAGGCTTTTAAAAACAGTAAACGAAGCGCACGATTATAAAGAGTTGCTAGAGCTGCCCGCAGATGCTTCGCGGGTGTTGCACCTGTGGTGCACAGGCTCTTTTAAGGGAATTACAGCCGAAGAAAACTTCGCCGCGCTTGCGGGGCAGCTTACACTTTGTATGTTTGCCGAGAAAAAAGACAATGACATAGTTTATTTTGAAAAAGCTGTAGATTTTGTACATAAAACGGAGCTTGCAGCAGCAGAAAACCTTGCTGCGGATATAACTATGCTGCCTGTTTCGTGCGAATTTTCTGATGCCGGCGGGGGAAATATAGAGCTTCGCGCACAGGTAAACATAAGCGGTATTATGTATGTCAGCGAAAAACACAGCCTTATGCAAGAGCTTTCTGTGGACGGCGAAAGCCCAAGGCAGCAAAGCGACGGAACTGCCTTAACTATATATTTTGCGCAGCAGGGCGAATGTGTGTGGGACATTGCCAAGCATTACCACACCTCGGTTGCGGCTGTAATGGAAGAAAACTCTATAGAAAAAGAAAACCTTGAGGCAAAGGCAACCTTGCTTATTCCACAGGTTGTTTGAGAAAAAGGAGGAGGTAACAATGGCAGAGCAATCTATCTACAGCGACATTGCCACGCGCACGGCGGGCGATATTTACATAGGCGTTGTTGGGCCTGTACGCACAGGTAAATCTACATTTATAAAAAAATTTATGGAAACTCTGGTTATACCAAATATCAAAGGCGATTATCGACGCGAACGAGCAACAGACGAGCTGCCGCAATCATCTGCGGGGCGCACTATTATGACAACAGAGCCAAAGTTTATACCGGAGGAAGCCGCCTTAATAAATGTTGACGAGAACGCGTCACTGAGGGTGCGAATGATAGACTGCGTGGGGTATATTGTACCGAGCTCGCTGGGCTATGTTGAAAACAATGCACCACGCATGGTTATGACACCGTGGTTTAACGAGGAAATACCCTTTAACATGGCGGCAGAGATAGGCACACAAAAGGTTATAACCGAGCACAGCACCATAGGGCTTGTCGTCACCACGGACGGCAGCATAAGCGACATTCCGCGGGCAGAGTACGAGGAGGCGGAGCTGCGCGTAATAGACGAGCTTAAAGGGATAAACAAGCCATTTGTGGTGGTGCTTAATTGCCAGAACCCACAGGGCGCGCAGGCGCAGGAGCTACGGGCGGAAATGGCGCAAAGCTACGGGGTTCCTGTGCTTGCGGCAAACTGTCTGGAGCTTGAGGAGGACGATATAAGGGAGATACTTTCGTCTGTGCTGTATGAGTTCCCTGTAAAAGAAATAAGCGTGGAAATGCCGCGCTGGGTGCTTTCGCTTAGTAAAGACCATTGGCTTAAAAGCTCGCTTATGGGCTCTATATTCGGGGCTTGCAATGACATAACGCATATGCGGCAGATGAAGGAAAAGCTTGCCGAAATATGCCTGTGCGAAAACATAAAAGATGCAAGACAGGCGGGTATAGACTTAGGGCATGGCGCGGCAAGGATAAGCGTGGTTTTGCAGGAGCCTTTGTTTTACAAGGTGCTAAGCGAAACTACAGGCATAGCTGTTGCAAGCGAGGAGGCACTTATGCCATGTATGACAGAGCTTGCACAGATGAAGCGCGAGTACGAAAAGGTGCGCGGTGCACTGGAGCAGGTGGAGGCAACGGGATATGGTATAGTAATGCCGGCGCTGGAGGAGCTTACGTTGGAGGAGCCTGAGATTATAAAGCAGGGCGGGCGTTACGGTGTGCGCCTGCGCGCAAGCGCGCCTAGTATACATATGATGCGCGCTACAATAAACACAGAGGTAAACCCTATAGTCGGCAGTGAAAAGCAAAGTGAGGACCTTATAATGTACCTGCTTAAAGAGTTTGAAGAAAGCCCCGCTAAAATATGGGACTCAAATATATTTGGCAAAAGTCTGCACGAGCTTGTAAATGAGGGGCTGCACAACAAGCTTTACCGTATGCCGGACGATGCCAGAATGAAGCTGCAAGAAACCATAGAGCGCATTATAAACGAGGGCTGTACGGGACTTATCTGTATTATTCTGTAAGGTGCCGTAGCTAAACAAAAAACAGGGCTAACTCAAAATTCCGCAAGCCGGAATAATGGGTAAGCCCTGTGTCTTTACAGAATAGCTCCATAGCCCTCGGCTAAGGTTTTAAGCTGCTGCGGCGCAACCTCGCTGCGCTTGTCAATTATCGGACGTCCGTTATAGTATATGAGAGCCGCTTCTAACGCCTCTTCGTTTTCGGCTATGAAGCAAACCGGCAAGCTTGCCATGTGTGCATTTTGCGAAAACGCGTAGGCATCGTCATTTGTTGCGAGGTGCACCAGCAAAACATCGCAGCCATCGTCCTCGGCTTCTTTTATTGAGTCTGTCATGTCAAGCTCACACTCAATGGGCGGCGACAGCTCATAATCTGTACACAGGTAAAAAACCTCATTATCATTGCACAGCACAAATTCGTCGTCTAAAAGTACAGCAGTTGTTTTGCCGCTGTACTCTGTAAAGCCGCCGTTTTCTTCGTGAAGGAGCAGCGGGATTTTAGCAAAGGGCGCAAGCCGTTCAAGCTGGCTTTTTGCGGCTGTCCTTGTGCCTTTTGCATTGCGCAGCGCAAAAGCACCAACACCCATACCCTGTGCGGTAAGCAGTACAGCCAATGCGTCCGATTCTAAAAAAGCTTTACCATCTTCATCTACCGCAATACATACCAGCACTGGCAGCCCTGCGTGCCATGTGCCTAAAATTGCGGCGCGAAGCTCTGCCAAGCTAATCATATCATTAAGGCTTAAATATTCCGCTCCAACTTCCTTTAGAGCAAGGGCATTCCGCGAAAATATGTTCATAAGCTCCAAAAATGTTGCTTCACCAAAGGGCTGGCAATCAAGCCCGCTGGGAGGGAGTCTGCCCTCTTTAAGAGGTATAACGCCATCGCTCGGTAAAACAGGTGCAGAAAAATGGAGATTCATTATCCTTTTACAGCTCCTTATAGTGCGAAGTATATGTGAGTTTTTGTAAAATTAAGCATGATACAGCCAGATAGCTTTTAGTAAGAGCTGCTACATTGCTTCCGGTGCCGAAACTTTAAGCAGCGACAAAACGCTGCAAACAGTTGTTTTTACAGCTAGGCACAGGTTAAGACGCGCTTGCATGAGTGCTTCGTTTTCATCTGTTACACGGCATGAATTATAAAACTTATGAAATGCTGTTGCAAGCTCTATGGCGTAATGCGTCATACGTGCGGGGTCGTAGTTCTTTGCCACTTCGATAAGCATATCGGGGTAGCCGGCAAGCAGACGTATTATAGAAAGCTCCTCCGGCAATGTAAGCAGGCAAAGCTCGTCCTCTGTGCAGGTGCGAGGGGTAACTCCGTCACCCGCAAGCTTTTTTATTATAGAGCAAATTCTCGCATGGGCATATTGTACATAATAAACGGGGTTGTCACTGGTGGTTTTTGCCGCCAAATCAAGGTCGAAATCAAGTGTTGAGGCAGGTGATGAAAGGTTAAAGAAAAACCTTGCGGCATCTATTGGTACTTCATCGGTAAGGCTGCTTAATGTGATGGCTTTACCGCTGCGTTTGCTCATGCGGTAAGGCTCGCCGTCGCGCAAAAGCCGTACAAGCTGCATAAGCACAATGTCAAGCTTGTTGCCGTCAATCCCAAGTGCGTCCATAGCACCCTTTATGCGGGCAACGTGCCCGTGGTGGTCGGCTCCCCACACATTTATACAGCGCTTAAAGCCGCGCTTGACAAACTTGTTGTAGTGGTAGGCAATGTCTGCCGCAAAATAAGTGGGGTTGCCGTTTGCGCGGATAAGTACATCATCTTTAAGCCCCAAGGACTCCACCTCATCTGGGGTTTTGCCCTGCGAGAGCAGTTTTTTGCCCAAGACCTCGGCATTTTTATACCACAGAGCACCGTCTTTTTCATAGGTCATGCCCTTTGCTTTAAGAGTGTCTATAACGGCAGAAACTTCTCCGTCCTCGTGCAGTGTGCTCTCGCGGAACCATACGTCGTAATAGATGCGGTAAAGCTCAAGGTCACTTTTTAGTTTTTCTATATTTTTTGGCAGAGCAAAGTCTATAAGCTGTCGGCGCAGCTCGTTCTCGTCCGCATTAACAAGGCTGTCACCGTGTATATCTGCAAATTCTTTTGCCCTGTCCTTTATGTCCTCACCCTGATAAGCGTCCTCGGGAAGCGGCACGGCGTTCTCGCCCCTGTATATTTGAAGGTAGCGCACGGCAAGTGAAAGACCAAATTTTTCTATCTGATTGCCTGCATCGTTTATATAAAACTCGCGCGAAACATCAAACCCCACCATATCCATAGCCGCCGCAAGGCAATCTCCCAAAGCGCCGCCGCGTGCGTTGCCCATGTGCATAGGCCCTGTGGGGTTTGCCGAAACAAACTCTATCATCACTTTTTCTCCGCCGCCAAAGTTGCTTCTGCCATATGCCTCTTTGTCGGTAAGCACTGTGTTTACCACTGCTGCGTACCATTTTGGTGCTAAAAAAAAGTTTATAAAGCCCGGGCCTGCAACCTCGCAGTGTGTAAACATTGTGCCGCTAAGCTCGGCAGCCGCGCATAGCTTTGCCGCAAAATCGCGCGGGTTAAAGCGTGCGCTCGCCGCCTTAAATGCCTTGCCGGAAACCATTGCAAGGTTTGTAGAAAAATCTCCGTGAGAAACCTCAGATGGAATTTCGACATTGAAAGGTGGCAGCGGAATGGCGGGGATATCACCTTTTGTTATAAGTACGCCTAAAGCCGCCATCATAATCTCGTTTATTTCGTCCTTTGCAAGTTTATCATAATTTGCCATTTATGCTTTATCCTCCGCTTTTTTTTGCTCTTTTACGCTTACAAAGACCTCGTTTTCGCTTGCCATGCTTGCGTTAAAATCAAGCGTATATTTAAAGTTAAGGTCGCCGCCTGTATCGGACAGCGACGACGAAACTTTGCTGCCGGAAACACCCATTATAAGGTTGCCGTAGTCGGTTTCGTACTGGCACTGGTGGCGTGTGCCCTGCTCTATTATAAGCTGAGAGCTGTTAGGGCCGCTGCGCAGCATAGTCACGCGCCCGTCGTCCTCCACTTTTAAAGTGGTTTTGCTGCCCTCAAAGCCCGTGGCTTCGCTCTCGTCATAGCTTATGTAATAGCTGCCGTTTTGCCTGTAAAAGCGCCCGACAGTTGTAAGCTCTACCACTTCTTTGTCGTCATCATAGTACTGTATACCGCGAATATTTATTAAAACTTTTTTCTTCAATTTGTTTGTCCTTTCGTGCAGCGCTGCTGTGAGAGTGCTAATTCAGCTTAACTTCTTTAATTGCTTCGCGAATTTCTTCGCCGTGTTAAGTTGTTCGTTTCTTCCGCGCCGCAGGCGCGGGGAGAGCTGTGCTTAGTTGCCCAGCTTAACTTCTTTAATTGCTTCGCGAATTTCTTCGCCGTAGTATATTTTCGAAAGCTCGGCGAGAGATTGCGGCGCGTCGGTTACAAGCCAGTGGCTGACACCGCCCGCTTCATCGTTTTGCAGGTTGTTTTGCATGAGGTAGCTTTCAATATATTTTGCGGTAACGTGTGCCGAATCTATAAGGGTTACACCATAATCGAACACCTCTGATATTGCCGAGAAAAGTACAGAATAGTGTGAGCTGCCAAGTATAAGCGCGTCTATTCCCTCGCGCAAAAGCGGCTCTAAATAAGTTTTAATGGCGAGCTTTAAAAGTAAATCCTTTGGGTCGGTCATTCCGTTTTCGGACATAGTTACAAGCAGCGGACAGGCTTTTCCTATGACGCGGGCATCGGTGCGTATATTGCGTATGGCGCGTCCAAAGGCGAGGCTGTGGACTGTTGCCGCAGAACCTATTACCCCTATAGTGCCATGTACGCTTACTGCACACGCCTCTTGCGCGCAAGGCATAAGCCCCGATATATACGGCACGGAAAGGCGTTTCACTGATGCTTCGGGCAGCACGGCGGCGGCTGTCCCGCTGGCGCAAACCAGCAGCTTTACTTCGTGCTCCTGTAAAAACTCAAGCCCCTGCATGGTGTTTGAAGCTATAAGCTCTTTGCTGTGCCCGCCGTATGGTGCGCGCGCGGTGTCGCACAGGTAGATAATATTTTCATTTGGCATAAGGCGGCGCAGCTCGCGTACAAGGCTAAGCCCTCCCGCACCGGTGTCAAAAACACCTATGGGTTTGTTGTTCAAAATAATCAGCTCCAGTTTTATTTTTGGCGGGTCAGCGGCGTTCGTTTTCGCGGCTGATAGCCAGAGTAAACAGCTTGTCTATAAGCTGTGAGTATGGAACCCCGCTTGCCTCCATAAGCTTTGGGTACATACTTATGCTTGTAAAGCCCGGAATAGTATTTGGTTCGTTAAGTATAATACCGCTGCCGTCACGTTTTACAAAAAAATCTATACGGGTAAGACCTGCACAGCCAAGCGCTTTGTAGGCTTTTGCGGCGCAAGCTTTAACTTCGTCTGTAGCATCATCGCTTATGCGGGCGGGTATGTAAAGCATTGTTGCGGGGGCATTGTATTTAGCTTCGTAATCGTAAAACTCGTTGCAGGGGGCAATTTCCCCCAAAACCGAAACAAACGGTTCATCGTTGCCAAATACTGCCGATTCAACTTCTATGCCGTCTATAAATTCCTCGACAATCACTTTTTCATCGTGCCCAAAGGCAAGCGAAATTGCACCCTCAAGCTCAGCGGCATTGTGTGCCTTTGAAATACCGACAGACGAGCCTGCGTTGGCGGGCTTTACAAACATGGGGTAGCCAAGCTTTTTTGATAAAACAGGCTCTGCGTCGGCAAAATGGTAAGAGCTGCGCAAAAGGGTATGCCACTTTGCCTGCGGAATACAGGCATCGCTTAAAATTGTATGTGTTACGCCTTTGTCCATGCACATTGCGCTGGAAAGCGGGCTGCAGCCCACGTATGGTATGCCTGCTATTTCAAAAAGCCCCTGTATAGTGCCGTCCTCTCCGTTTTTGCCGTGCAATACAGGAAAAACCGCATCGAGCCTTATTTTTTCGCAGCTATCGCCGTTTTCGACAACAAGCCCGTGACAGCTTCTGTCCGGCGAAATGTGAGCGGGGGTTATATATTTTGTGTCGTCTGTCCACTTGCCGTTTTCTATAAGCTCTGTGGGCCCGCAGTAACGCAGCCAACGCCCGTCGCGGGTTATACCAAGCATGATAATCTCGTATTTCTCGGGCGGCGTGTTGCGTATGACAGAAGCCGCCGATAAAAGCGAAACTTCATATTCACTGGAAACCCCGCCAAATAAAATGGCAACAGTAAGCTTTGACATTTTCTCGTCACACCTTTATAATGTATTGTAGGCATAAATTATATTGCGCACGGTTTTAAACTGATAGTATGTTTCTTAAAACAGAAAATTCAGCTTTTAGAGGTCGGTTGTCTGTTAAATATATGATATGCTATACTATTTTACCACATAAGGCTTTACGAATCAAATTTTTTTGCGAAAATTACAAAAAACAATTGACGTGGAGCAAAGCTTGTGTTAGAATGGTAATTACCTCTAAAAGGTTTATTTTTTTATGTTCACTTTTAGTAGCGTTTCCTTTACGAGGGAGGCAAAAAATTCCGTCAATCAGGAGGTGCCGATATGAGGGTTAAAATTACCTTAGCTTGCACAGAGTGCAAACAGAGAAACTACTGTACAAACAAAAACAAAAAGAATGATCCTGACAGGCTCGAAATGAACAAATATTGTAGATTCTGCAGGAAGCACACACTTCACAAAGAAACCAAGTAGGCGAAAGGGGTTTTATTTATGGCTGAACAAGCGTCTAATGAAAAAAAATCCAAGCCCGGTTTCTTTAAGAAGTTGGCAAAATCATTTAGGGACATGAAGGGTGAAGTCAAAAAGATAGTATGGCCGACAAAAAGCTCCATAATAAACAACACTATTGTTGTTATAGTGGTGTGTCTTGTGTTCGGGCTTTGCATCTGGGGGCTTGACGCTGTTCTTTCATGGTTGGTCCAAGTGGTCCTAAGAAACGCTTAAATCAGACGATTTAGCGGCGTGGAGGGATTTTAGTCATGGCTGAAAACGCAAAGTGGTATGTCATTCACACTTATTCCGGTTACGAGAATAAGGTGGCGACAAATATTGAAAAAGTTGTCGAAAACCGCTCGCTGCACGATTTAATACCGGAGGTACGCGTACCGACGGAAACCGTCACCGAGATAAAAGACAACAAAAAGCGTGAAGTGGAACGCAAAATCTTTCCCGGTTACGTTCTTGTAAAAATGGTTTTAACAGATGACAGCTGGTATGTTGTGCGCAACACGCGCGGTGTTACCGGTTTTGTGGGTCCGTCGTCAAAGCCTGTTCCGCTTACCGATGAGGAAGTGGACGCACTGGGAGTAGATGTGAAGCAGATAGAGGTTAATTATGCTGTGGGCAATGTTGTTGCCATAGTAGACGGGCCTTTGGAGGGCTTTACAGGGGTAGTTGAGGAGCTGGATTTGGAAAAGAACAAGGTAAAAGTTGTTGTTTCTATGTTTGGGCGCGAAACACCTGTGGAGCTTGAGCTTGACCAAGCGCAACTGGAAAATTAAACTTTTAGAAGGCAGTGCATTTTATATGCACAGCTTAGATTGTGCAAGGGCACAGTCTGTGGGAGGGACGAATTAGAGGTCGCCCCGCCATTTACCACGAAACTATGGAGGTGCAAACAATGGCTCAAAAGGTAACAGGTTATATCAAATTGCAGATACCTGCAGGCAAAGCAACCCCGGCGCCGCCGGTTGGCCCGGCTTTGGGGCAACATGGCGTAAACATTATGTCCTTCACAAAGGAATTTAACGAGCGCACAAAAAACGATATCGGTCTTATTATCCCTGTCGTTATTACTGTGTTCGCAGACCGCTCTTTCACTTTTGTAACAAAAACGCCGCCGGCAGCAGTCCTCATTAAAAAGGAATGCAAAATCGAAAGCGGTTCCGGTGTGCCTAACAAAACAAAGGTGTCCACCATAACAAAAGAGCAGGTTCGTAAAATTGCTGAAATGAAAATGCCAGACCTTAATGCGGCTTCTGTCGAATCGGCAATGAAAATGGTTGCAGGCACTTGCCGCAGCATGGGTGTAACAATAGAAGACTAATGTTCTCAGGTGGGAGGAACTAAATCCGTAAATACCACTTCTGAGGGAGGAGAACTAGTATGAAACATGGAAAAAAGTATGTAGACAGCGCAAAGCTTATAGACAGAGCTAACCTTTATGAGGCGAGCGAAGCACTGGAGCTTTGCACCAAAACAGCAAAAGCAAAGTTTGATGAAACAATAGAGATGCACATAAGACTCGGCGTTGACAGCCGTCAGGCTGACCAGCAGGTTCGCGGAGCTGTTGTGCTTCCAAATGGTACAGGCAAAAAAATGCGTGTTTGCGTTTTTGCAAAAGGTGACAACGCAAAGGCAGCAGAAGCCGCAGGTGCGGATTTTGTCGGTGCTGAGGATCTTATGGCGCGTATCCAAAACGAGAACTTCTTAGATTTTGACGTTGTTATTGCAACGCCCGATATGATGGGTATTGTTGGACGCTTAGGTAAGATTTTAGGCCCGCGCAAGCTTATGCCAAACCCAAAAGCAGGCACTGTCACACCGGACGTTGCCCGCGCAATAACCGAGGCTAAGGCAGGTAAAATAGAGTACCGCCTTGATAAAACAAACATAGTGCATTGCCCAATAGGCAAAGCAAGCTTTGGCTTAGAGAAGCTTCAGCAGAACTTTGATGCTCTGATGGGTGCTATTATTAAGGCAAAGCCGGCAGCGGCTAAGGGACAGTATATTAAATCTTGTGCGGTTTCGCCTACAATGGGCCCCGGCATCAAGATTAATCCGGCGCGCTTCAGCGCGTAATACGCGAGTATTAAAGCAGTATATAAAAGCGAAGGCAGCCTTTAGTTAGGTTGACTTCGCTTTTTTGCTGCT